>MWDO01000045.1 GCA_002070605.1 Spirochaetes bacterium ADurb.Bin133 | reverse complement strand
AGATAAAAAATATAGAGCGCTTTTCATATATACGGATAAGGAAGAAGTAGAAATAATCGCTATAACAAATCATTACAGACAATAGGTGTATTAGTATATTCAAAACGGGAATTCCCGTTTTTTACATAAGCGGCGATATGCAACGGTGTATAATGTACAAGCGATGATTCGCCGCGTACCCGGCGCATATGCGTCGATTTTATCTTTAGCGCATATGTGTCAATTTATTTTTCATCAAAGCGCGGCGGGGCGCGTATGCGTCGATTTTATTCCCAAGAATTCTATGTTCCATATGTGTCAATTTATAAAAAAAACGACGGTCGCAAATATTAAGAATTAAAAATTGACTTTTAACATGAAACATAATATATATTAGTTAAAATTAGGCGCTGGGCGTAAAATATTCAACCGGGCGTATTATAAGAAAGGGCGAATCGCGGTGGAAACCAGAGAAGAGTGGACGACGATAATAAAGTCAAAAAATAGAATATTCGAAGTCGGGTATTTGAAAGAGCTTGCTCATTATTGGGATCTCGCTATGCTTTTAGTGCGAAGGGACTTTGTCGCGTACTACAAGCAGACTTTGCTCGGACCGCTTTGGTATATTATACAGCCGTTATTATCGACCGTAGTTTTTACTATTATATTCGGCAATATCGCCAATATTCCAACCGACGGAGTCCCCCAGCCGTTGTTTTATATGAGCGGCATACTTTTTTGGAACTATTTTTCAGAGTGTCTTAATAAAAACTCGACGACCTTTATCGCTAATGCCAATATATTTGGTAAGGTCTATTTTCCGCGATTAACCGTCCCTATTTCGGTAGTTTTGTCGAATTTGATAAAATTTGTTATACAACTGGCTCTTTTTATCGGATTCTACGTATATTATGTAATTGTCGGTTCAAAAGTAGCGCCGAATTGGACGTTGTTTCTGTTTCCGTTATTGATACTGGAGACGGCTATACTAAGTCTCGGAGTCGGAATTGTTATATCTTCGCTTACCACCAAATACCGCGACTTGACGTTTTTAGTTAGTTTCGGGATTCAACTTTGGATGTACGCCACTCCTATCGTCTATCCTCTTTCGCAAATTCCTGAAAGATGGCGGATAGTATTCGCTTTCAATCCGATGACTTCCATAGTAGAAACCTTTAGATACGGCGCGATCGGCTCCGGCGAAATGAATTGGTTTTATCTTGGCGTCGGCGCGGCGGTAACGCTTGCGGTATTTATTATCGGCGTGTTAATGTTTGAGAAAGTAGAAAAAACTTTTATGGATAGGGTGTGAGATGGATTGTTCGGTAAACTATGAATATGAAAAGAAATATCTGGAGTTATTAAAAGATATCGTGTTAAAAACTTTTTCGGATATAGAGTGTAAGATATTTTTGTTTGGTTCGAGAGCCGGAAATTCGTATAGCAGGAGCTCAGATTACGATATAGGAATCGAGAATATAAGTAAAAAAGATTTTATGATGAAAAAAAGGGAAGTGGAGAGCGAAGTAGAAGAGAGTATAATACCTCATAAAGTCGATTTGATAAATTTTGACGAAGCAAAAGAGGATTTTAGAAAGATCGCTTATAAAAACGTGGTTGTATGGAAGAATATATAACGACGAAATATTTAACGAAATTTATGGAAGATTGAACGTTTATAAAGAATTGTTGTTGAAAATTATTGGTAGTTTTTCAATAGGATTTGAGAAGTAATTTTTTTGTTAGATTAATAATACTTCTATTTGTACTCTGTCGGTTTTTTGAGGTGGGAAAATTGGCGCATATGGGATAAATAAAATGACACATATGAAACAAATATTTTTAATTAGTAAATTATTTGTTATTCCCCAAAAAACTGACGAGTTGCTTTTTATTTAGGTTGAAATGTTTTTTTTGGAGAATTTGTCATGCAAAATTCAATTAGCGAAATTATTAAGGAATGTTTTTGGAACGATTATAAAATTGACGAGAAGACTATAGAAAAAAATATCAAGGATAACGACGTTTCGTTTAATAAATTTTTAGTTTATAAAATATTATCAAACAGTTCTTTTCCAAGCGCGAGATTGAAATCTCTCTATTCAAAGGAGCAGATTAAGGAATATTTGCCGACTAACGTTATTGATAAAAGAATATCGGAACGGATAAAATTAGTTTTATCTGTGTTATTTAGAGAGCCGAAAGAAGGGGTTAGACCATGGAAGGTATAGCCGATTATGATATTTTGTATTTGGAACAGAATGTTATACTAAGAAATTTGATGGAAATAGATACGGGATTTTATTTGACCGGCGGGACATGTATTCATAGATTTTATTTGGATTATCGTTATTCCGACGATTTGGACTTTTTTTGCGCCGATAACGATTTATTTAGAGATTATGCGAGAGATTTCCTAGAATTTATAAAAAACAAGAGATTTGATTTTGAGTATTTAGTAGATACAAGAGATTTTATAAGGATACTTTTTAATAGGAAATTAAAAATTGATTTTGTAAACGACAGAGTTTTTCATTACGGTAAGATCGAGAAATCTAAAGAGGGTTATAGAATAGACAATATTTTTAATATTCTTGCAAATAAAATCACAGCCGTTATTAGTAGAGACGAGCCAAAGGATGTGTTTGATATATGTTCGATTTCTATGAATTATGATTTCAGATGGAAGGAAATTATCGAAATTGCGAAGAAGAAATGTTATTTTGAAATAGATTTTCTTGCGGACAGAATTCAGTCCTTCCCGATTGTTTTATTTGATAAGATAAACGCTAAGAGCGATATTTTTATTGAGAAATCGAAAATAAGAATAGGGGAAATAGTAAAAAATATATTGAATGAAGAGGAAAATAAAAAAGTTGTATAAAATTCTAAGCATAAATATTTTTCTTCACAAAATTTATAAAAAGTGATATAAGTTTACAACGATCTAAAATTTGTCCCGAGTTTTTTGGGGAGAGGAAACGACGCATATGGAACAAATATTTTTGTACAACGTTGGTCAATATAAAGCGCAATTTTCATCGGAATACTATTCAAACAAAGCTGTAATTAAGGATTATATCGGGAAGAGTTATTGAGAAAAATCAAGGCGGATTAAAGATTATGTCTGAAGTAGTAATTAGAGCGGAAAACGTTTATAAAGAGTACAATCTCGGAACGATCGGATACGGCGCTTTGTATCAGGATTTGCAGTCGTGGTGGGCTCGCATACGGGGCAAAGACGATCCAAACGCCGCCGTTTCTCTGTCCGGGAAAAAAGATTATAAAAGCGGAAAGTTTTACGCTCTAAGCGATGTATCGTTTGATATAAACAGAGGAGATCTGGTCGGCATCATCGGTAGAAACGGCGCCGGCAAATCGACGCTGCTCAAGATTTTATCGCGGATCACCACGCCGACTAAAGGACAGATAAAGATCAAAGGGCGAATCGCGTCGCTTTTGGAAGTAGGCACAGGTTTCCATGCCGAATTGACCGGTAGAGAGAATATTTACCTGAACGGAACTATTCTGGGTATGAAAAAACGCGAAATAGACCGAAAACTAGACGAGATTGTCGCGTTTGCCGGAATAGAAGAGTTTATCGATACGCCGGTAAAAAGATACTCCTCCGGTATGTACGTTCGGTTGGCTTTCTCCGTCGCGGCGCATCTCGATTCGGATATACTGATCTTAGACGAAGTATTAGCCGTAGGCGACGCCGAGTTTCAGAAGAAATGCCTCGGTAAGATGGACGATGTGGCGAAAAATCAGGGGAGAACGGTGCTTTTTGTGAGCCACAATATGGGGGCGGTAAAGAATTTATGCAACGTCGGTATGCTTTTACGAAACGGAGTAAATGTAAAATCGGGCGATATACAAGACGTAATTAATGAATATATGGTTTTGAACCAAGCCGAGCAAAATAAATTATCAGAAAGCGTTATTTATAATAATAAGGCGATTATTTCAGCGTTAAAATATTTTTCAGGAGGACATGAATTAAATAACGACGGAGCGGTATTAATGGGGGATTCTCTGGAAATAGAGATAGATATCGATATATTTGATAAGGTAAACGATCTGAGCATTTCCATCGATATAAGAGATCAATACGACGATCTGATATCTCATTTAACTAACGAAGACGGCGAATTGTATTTTTCCCCGTTAGCTAAATCCGATAAGAAGAAAGTTTTTATTAAAACTGAACCGATTAATCTTAGCCCGAGTATATATTATTTAACTATTTGGATAGGAATGGGACATAAGGAGAGTATTCAACTGATAAATAAGGCGTTGCGATTTGTTATCGAACAGAGCGATATAGTTCATAGGACGCGACCTCTACCCGGTCGTATGAAAGTTTTTATTAGTTCGGAATGGAAGGCGATATAAAAACCAAAAGAACGCGGTTTGCGTTAAGGAAGGAATATTTTGAAAAATATTTTGAAAAGATTAAAAAAAACGATAAAAAATATAGCTTTTAAGGAAAAAGGAATAACAAAAAAGGATATAATTAAATATTTACCTAATAATCCGATTATTCTGGAAGCGGGGGCCGCAGAGGGAGGAGATACCGTGGAATTCTCTGAATTACTTCCCGACGCTCGGATATACGCATTCGAACCAGTAAGTAAAACATTCAAAATATTAGCCGAAAACGTTAAAACGCGCCCGAACGTTACGATATATAATATGGCCCTTTCCGATACCGTAGGCGAAGCCCAAATAAATATTAGTTCCAAAATTGACAATAGAGACGAAGCCGCGACTTCGAGCACTTTATTGAATCCAAAAGGGCATCTTAGTTTTCATAAAAACATAGTATTTGATACTACAGAAACGATAAAAACAATTACTCTCGACGAATGGGCAAAAGAGAATAAGATAGAGAAAGTTGATTTTATGTGGTTAGATATGCAGGGGATGGAGTATAGAGTTTTGAACTCCTCTCCCGAGATATTTAAAACTGTAAAGTTACTCTATACTGAAGTTAGTTTGAAAGAGATGTTTGAAGGCGCCCCTTTATACGATACTTTCAAAAAATGGCTCAAAGATAAGGGCTTTAAAGTCGTTAAAGAGGAGTTCCTTTGGGAAGATATGGGCAACGTACTGTTTATCAGGAAAAAATAGATGCTTGTTAGGATCGTAAAAGACTGGGATAAACCGGATATTATGAGGCAGACGCCGGGTTTTTCTAAAAATTGGAAGGGAATTACTTTTACTACGGATAACGTCGATAGTTGCGATTTGTTAGTCGCGTTAAATCGGACGAAATGCGATTTAAAAATTAGGACGCGGGAAGCGTGGCTTTTTTCTCAGGAGTCGCCGATCGATTTATACAAATGGCACACAAAAGCATTTTCTGACTTTGATAGAGTATTTACTTTCTGGGATAGTTCAATATCCGCTAATATAATAAATACTCAGACCGCGCTGCCGTGGCATATCGGGAAAAATTACGACGAGCTCAAAAATATTTCTATTGAAAGTTGTAAAAATAAAGCAGACGAAATATCGTGGGTTACAAGTTCGGCTAGCGACAAAGAAGGTCATAGATTAAGATTGAAATTTCTTGATTATCTTCGAAACGTAGGATTTAAGTTCTCTCTCTATGGAAAAGGATTTAATCCTATTGCAGATAAATACGACGCGATTTTTCCTTTCAAGTACTCTATTGCGATAGAAAATTACTCTTGCGCCGATTATTGGACGGAGAAAATAGCCGATTGTTATTTGTCTTGGTCGGCGCCGATATATTTTGGAGCTACTAATATACTGGAATATTTTCCAAATAATTCGTTGATTTTGATTGATCCGAACGAGCCGAAAAAAGCGTTGGATACAATAAATAGGGCGAGAGAGGAAAGCTTTTGGGAGAAAAATATATCTGAGATAGAGATAGCCCGGAATTTAATCTTAGAAAAATATCAATTTTTTCCTTGGATATGCAAGTTGATAAGCGATTACAATTTATCGGAAAAAAGATATAAAAAAATGTTTATCAAAAAGAATATTACTTTAGAGGAGTCGAAAAATAGCCCCGATATAAAAACCAGATTAATAAATAAAATTAAAAAAATTGTTAATTTAAAAAAAGAGAATTAAATTGAAAAAAATCAACGTTATTGTTAGTTATCGAAACAGAGATGTCAAACTCGCTAAAAATTGCTTTGAATCTTTTAAAAAACAAGTATTTAAAGATTTTCAGGTCGTTTTAGTCGATTACGGTAGTTCGGATGAATACAGAAAGAAGATCGAAGAATTGGCGAATAGTTATAGTTTTGTGAAATATGTCTACTCTTACGACGAGGGACGCGTTTGGAATCGTTCGAGAGCGATGAATATCGGGATTAGGGAGTCAGATTGCGAATATTTGCTTTTTGCAGATATAGATATAGTATATTCAAGTAATTACTTAGAAATGTTGTGGAACAAGAGAGCGGTAGATAAATCGATACTAAACTATGTCCATTATCTAAGAAAAGATTTTACTCGAATAGACGGAATTATAGAAGGAACTTACCAAATCAATCAAAACGATTACGAATCTATAGCAAAGGTAACGGGAGCGTCCACTTTTATAAAGAAATCAATTATTGAGGAAGTCGGAGGATACGACGAATATTACTGTTTTTGGGGGGTAGAAGATAGAGACTTGAGAAACCGGCTTGATAAGAGCGGAAATAAGCAGGAATGGCTGGAAGTCGGAGAATCTTACCTATATCACCAGTGGCACGAGGTAGTTTCGGTCGGAAAAAAGAATTTTTTACCTGATAGGTGGTGGGACGATATGAATATATATTTTGAGATAAACTCGGATAAAATAAAACGGAACGGCGAGAATTGGGGTAAAAAAACGAATAAAGAAGAAAGAAAAGTATTATCCTCGAAAACGAAAGAATTTATTTGCGATTTTGTTTATAAAGCTGATTTTATTTCAAAATTTGTCGAGGAACTAAAAAAATTATCCGACCGCGAATGTTTATTAATAAAGATTCCAAAAGAAGTAGAGATAATTCACAACAAAAGAGAAGATTTTGTAAGAAAAATCTCAAATAAATTATTAAAGCGTTTTTTTCCAGCTTTGCAAACAGTTTTTAAAGAGAAAATCGTTAATGAAAAAGATTTCCAAGAGCAGAAAGATATTAAATACGTCTTTTGGCGCTTAATCATAAATAAAAAGATTATTTCAGACTATTATATCAGCGAAGACGATGAATACGAATATATTAAGATGATGTAAGGATATTATAACGAAAAAATGTACCCCCTTCAGTTTTTTTGGGGGTGAGGAAATTCGACGCATATGGGACAAATAAAATGACACATATGAAACAAATATTTTTAATCAATAATATTATTTGTTATTTCCCCAAAAAACCGACGGGGCGCAAAAAATACTTATTTTTTTTGACATAGTACGGTTAGTTGATCTCCGGTTTTATTCCAGACTCCTCTGATAAAATCTCCAAGACGTCCGTTAGTTTTATTATCGATGAAACCTATAAATTTTGACAAGCGTATCATTGATTTATTATCCAGAGAGTTGAAAAAAGAAGAAAATCCGCTATATCGAATTTTTCCTTTCTTATCTATATTTTTTCCGAGAGAATCCTGACGATAGCTTTGAATTTTTAAATTCGATTTATCTAACAGCAGCCTTAGAGAATCTAGAGAGAAAAACCAAAAGTGCTCGTCGGGACAATAAGCGTTCCAATGTCTTTTAAAAATTTTTCTTTGCGTTCCAAAGAAATATGGAACATTTATTCTAATTATGCCGTTTGGCCTTAGCTTGTTTCTGATGACAGTTAAGTATTCTAGAGGATTTTGTATATGCTCCAATACCATAGTCATAAAAATATAATCAAAAAAATTATCTTGTACGTCGTTAATATTATTGTAAACTATGTATCCTTCGTTCCGCAGATAGTTTATTAACTGCGGATTAATTTCCAAAGCGAATGTTTGGGCGCCTTTTTCTTTTAATAAAAATAGAGTTTCTCCTCCGCCCGGACCTATATCTAGAACTTTTTTATCCTTATAATCGCTAAAATCGCTTATATTAAATCTGGCGTAATCGCAGTAAACTTCCCATGTATCCGGTTTTTTTTTGATTAGAGTGTCGTTATCATATATCTCGCTGATTGTTTTCTTAATTGTAGGAAAAGGACTAGTAAAAACGGTTTTGCAATGCGAACACTGTTTTATATCGACGTTATTAATGTTTTTATATATAATTTCGCTATCGGCAACAGAGGTTCCGCACCAGCACAAATCGATTCCAATTTCCATATATCCTCTATGTAATATAAAATTATATAAATTATAATTGATATGTTCTTAAAAGTCAATGAGATATAAATCGATATTGATGGAAGCGGCGGCATATGCGTTAAATCAGAAACACATATGTGTCAAATTTTATCTTTGCTCCATATGTGTCAATATTTCTACGACAACTGTCGCGCCTCGATAAAACCGGGAATTCCCGTTTTGAATATACTAAAATACTGAAGCATCTTTCATTCTTATATTGCGAAGTCGGGGGGGCTTCTTTAGACGATTATGTTACTAATCTGAGACATTATATTTATATTGTTTCATAAGATCGTTTGTAGAGACAACGTCGGTAAATCCATTTTTTAGCAAATGATCTTTTAAAGAATCTCCCGTCCAAAATTTTGCCTTTAAACACATAGCCGCGGCTACAAATACCGCATCGTTAGGATCTTTTTCTTTACAGTATTCGTAAGATTTTCTTAAAATATCTCGCGGAATATCGTCTTCGTGAAATATTTTGACTCTCTTAAGAATTAAATAAAAAATTTCTAAAATCTCTTTTAATGATAACTTTGTATTTTTGATAATTTTTTCTTTATGTTTAAATAATTCGACAATATTGAATTCGCATATATAAACATCAAAATTTCCAGACATGATAAGTTTGAAATAAATAGTATCTTTCTTTAAAAATGCTGAAAAAAAGAATATTAGAATCGACAAGAACTTTCATTAAATGAATTTATCTTTATTTGTCAACCGCCATGTTTCTTTAACTTCGTCGGATAATTTCTGAATGAAATCATCGGACGCTTGCGATTTATTTAAGATTTGCTCCGCCTTTATATAATCGATAAAATTTCTTATATTTATATTTTCATACGCGTCTGATATCGGAATAGTCAATTTATATGCTCCGTTATCAATTTTAATCTTAGTTTTCATAAAAGTTTCCTACGTTACAATTCTAACTTATAATTTAATACTTTAAACTCTGAATATCAACTATATTTACTCAAAATATACGTAATTGTCAAATGGAATGTTTTTGTATTACCCGCCGCCGGCTTTTTGGAAATGTTCCATATGTGCCAATATTTTCTGCGACAATTGTCGCGCCGCTCCCTGAAACAAAACGTCCCATATGTGTCAAAATAAAAATGCCATGTCTATTTCCGCTAAAAAACTAACGGTATACTTGTATTACATTTAAATTTAGCGTTTTTCAAGGAAAATACTTATAAATATCTCGTCTATGCTTGATTCTTACGAAAATTACTAGATCATTCTCTATTTTTATTCCAATTCGATAATTATCTATTTTTATTCGATAAAAATCTTTATTGTTTTTACCTTGCATCTTTTTTATATTATTTATATCCTGAAGATTTTTGGAATTTTCAATATTTTCAATAGAGTTTTTTACTTTTAATTTAATACTCTTACTATCGATTTTCTTCAAATCTTTTAAGAACGAGGTTTTGTAATCTATATTCATTTTCTAATTGTCTAATATTTTAAATACATCTTCTTTGTTAACAGATTTTGTTTTGAGTCCTTTTTCAATCATTTTTCCAAAAATCAAATCCTCTATAAGATCTTTTCTATTGTCAAGGATTTCTTCTAAAGTTTCTACTATTAGTTCTTTTAATTCGTTTTTATCAATTGTAATCGCTCCCATTTTAACTCCTCTTTTTAAAATATATAGCATATTAATAAAATAGTCAAATATTTTATTAATACCTGCGCCCGCCGGCTTTTTGGAAATGTCCCATATGTGTCATTTTTTCTGCGACAATTGTCGCGCCCCGATAAAACCGGGAATTCCCGTTTCGAATATACTAAAATGCTGTAACATCTTTCATTCTTATATTGCGAAGTCGCGAAAGATATAGCAAAAAACATTTGAATTTATAATATATTTTGTTATTATTAAAGGAGTCGTCAGGGACAAAAGTATTACATTAAATAAAGGGGGTTTTTATGATTCTTGATAGGATAACAATTAATCCCAATATCTGTCTCGGTCAACCTACTATAAGGGGAATGAGAATAACTGTATCTTTAGTCTTAAATCTCGTCGCAAATAAAATGTCCTTTAACGAAATTTTGACGGCTTATCCCGAATTAGAAGAAGAAGATATCCTTCAATCTTTAAGATACGCTTCTTGGATATCTTCCGAGAAAACAAAAATAATTTATTCCGATAAAATAGTAAATGGCTGAAACATATGAATTTCTTGTAGATATGAACGTTTCGCCGATAACAGTCGACTTTTTAAAAAAGGCAGGATATAACGCCGTTAGAGTAAACGAAGCGTTGACGCCAACCGCAGATGATATTGCAATTATAGAACATGCAAAACATCGCAACTATATAATAATAACGTTTGACCTTGATTTTACTAATATACTAGCGATAAAGGGATTTGAAAAACCTAGCGTAATTAGTTTAAGGATTGATAGCGCATTACCCGACGACTTAAATAAAGTTCTCATTGATGTTATTAAAGAATACGAAGACGACCTGAATAAAGGAATTATAATAAGCGTTGACGATATTTCAATAAGGCATAGATCCTTGCCAATAATAAAACAAAAGGAATATTAATAATTTTATTAATACCTACGCCCGACGGCTTTTTAGAAAGCGCCCATATGTGTCATTTTTTCTGCGACAATTGTCGCGCCCCGATAAAAGTGGGAATTCCCGTTTTGAATACACTAAAATACTAAATCGACTTTCATGCCGCGACCTTATCGGGGCGCGCCGCTAAGAACAAAAATGACACATATGCGTTAAAAACAAAATTGACACATATGGGAGGGAGTTCAGTAGAATCGAGGGTTGCTGCCTCTACAAAGCGCCCATATGTGTCAAAAATAAATTTTGACACATATGGGGACGGCCGGAGCTTTACGTCGGCGGAGCGCTAAAACGAGCGGGCGGCGCGGACGCGATAACTTTGGTGTTTCTCTTTATAATAGGACGTAATGTTGTTATAGGTGGTGTTGTATTCCATCGCGATAGACTTATTAGAGTTATCGCCATAAACTTCCGTAGAAGACCAATACAAGACGTTGTCGGGAAATCCTCCGTCGCCTCGCAGAGTTAGCATTGTTTCAAGCTCGCTTGTTGAAGGCAGGAACCAATCGTTATAACCGCCGTAACTCAGATCGGCGCAGAGCTTTGCCGCATAATCCGTTTTATTTTGATGCGGCTCTGCGGCGCCATATTGAGCGACAATGTCTATCGTATTCTGCTTACCTGATCCTGTCGTCGTTCCATCTGCGCCTGGTACGGCAGTTCCATAACCGCCCCATACCTTTGAATCCCATTCCGTCTCCGCCGACGAAGGCGCCGCCTCCATATATCTCCAGCCGTTGTCGTAGTTTCCTTTATCGTAGAATATCAATCCTCCGGCGGGTCCATAGCATTTTAACGCCGTCCACTTTGCGTATAGAGTAACGTTAGCCGTTCCTATTGTGAAAGTCGCGCCCGGCTGATAATCTGTTCCCATTCCGTCGGATTGCGTATTCCAGCAGGCCACTCTCAAATTTATGCCGTCATGTGTTTTTGCAAGGGTCCCTTCTCCCAGGACGGTTACCGTCTGTCCGCTTGTATAAATATTGGCATCGACGGGAGCGCTTCCGGACGCCGCGCCGTTTCCGTCGTAGGTAACTTTAAATAAATTCAACGGTCCCGCCGCGGTATAACACGCTTTATTTCCCGAGTTATCCCTGACTACTACGTTGAAGTAGTAAGTCCCGCCGGGTAGTCCGGTAACAGTTTTGCTGGCGGGGTTAGAAGAATAGTAGTTATAATATCCGAACGGCGTCCCGTTTGTTTCGCAAGCTTCGACGGTAGAAATGTTATCGTACGCCGAATAGTATATCCTGTATTGCAGACTTGCCTGATATGTCGAGTTGTCGCTTGCAATATACCAGCTCAGAGTAACGGAACCTGAATTTACGTCGGCGGTAATATCGGATGCTGTTGGGACGGTCGGAGGGGTAGTGTCGTTGCCGAACGAGCGGGCGGCGCGGACGCGACAATTGTTGGTTTTAGAATGAGAGGTGGGCGCTGGGGGATTACCAAAGCCGCCAAAATCTCGCATTACCGCGTTATCGCCAAATTCCGACGAAGACCAATACGGTTCGGCGGTAAAACCTCCAACGCCTGATTTATACAGTTTTGTATACATCGCGCCTAGTTCGTATGACGAAGGCAGGAACCAATCGTTATAACCGTCATGACTCAGATCGGCGCAGAGCTTTGCCGCGTAATCCTCCGTTGCGTCGCCGTAATGAGCGATAATGTTTATCGTATTTTGTTTGCCCGCTCCATATCCGTCTCCGGTTGCGCCTGCTACGGCAGTTTTTGCGCCCCATCTAATCCCGCTTGATTGATCGCTCGGCGCCGCTTCGAGGTATCTCCAGCCGTCGCTGTAGTTCCCTGCGCCTTTATCGTAGAATATCAATCCTCCGGCGGGTCCTGTACATCCCAACGCCGTCCACTTCGCATATAGAGTAACGTTATTCGGCGGCATATCGAAAGTCCCGACGTCTACAGTGTGATCTGTTCCCCCTCCGGTGGCTTTCGTATTCCAGATCAGTCTTAGCGATATGTTGTCTTCTATCTTTTCAAGAGTCCCTCTTCCCGCGACGGTTACCGTCTGTCCGGTTGCATAATAGTTGTTATCGACGGGAACGTCTCCGGTTGTATCGCCGTTTTCGTGGTAGGTAACCTTAAATAATCCCGCCGACGTCGCGCTATAACACGCTTTATTTCCCGAGTTGTCTCTGACTACTATGTTGAACCAGTAAGTAGTCCCGGTCGATATTCCGGTAAGTCCGGTAACGGTTTTGCCGGCGGGGGCGGAGTAGTAGTTATAATACCCGAACGGCGTCCCGTTTGTTTCGCAAGCCGTTACGGTGGAAACGTCGGCGGCGGACGTCGAATAGTATATCCTGTATTGCAGATTCGCGTCGAGGGTTGAGCCGCCGGCGCCGTTGCCGTCCGTCGCGAGCGCCCACTCCAGCTCAACCGAAGTTGAGTTGACTCCGGTAATAGTAATATCGCTACCGGACGGGAAGGTCGGAGGCGTAGCGTCGTTGCCGAACGAGCGGACCGCTCGGACGAAATATGTAGTGGCTTTAGAAGTAGAGGATGAGCTTGAAGGATAAATCAAATCCTTCGCATACGCACTAGCATTATTCCATTCACTCGAAGACCAATAGAGGTTGCCGGTCCCGGAGCTAAAACCCCCCTCAACTCTCACATTGGCAACTTCAGCTAGTTCTGCGTCTGAAGGCAGGAACCAATCGTTATAGCCGTCATGACTCAGATCGGCGCAGAGCTTTGCCGCGTAATCGTTCGTCGTGTTGCCATACTTATCGATAATCTTTATTGTATTTTGCTTGCCTACTCCTACTGACTTAGGCGATACGCCTACATATGTATTTGTTTTGTCCGGTGGCGCCCATCGCTTAGACGTCCACTCTGTCGATATAGGCGCCGCTTCGAGGTATCTCCATCCGTCGTCGTAGTTCCCTTTATCGTAGAATATCAATCCTTCGGCGGGTCCTGTACATCCCACTACCTCCCATTTCGCGTATAGAGTAACGTTAGTCTCGTTCATTGCGAAAGTCCCGCTACCCGGCTTATAAGACGTTCCCAGACCGCTGGCGTTCGTATTCCAGAGCAGTCTTAGCGATATGCCGTCTTGCATCTTTACAAGACTGCCGGTATTCTCCGCGACGGTTACCATCTGGTTGTTTGCATAATAACCGGTATCGGGAACTGTTCCTCCGGGATCCGAGTTGTTTCTGTCGTAGGTAACGCTATATAATCCCGCCCATTTCGGCGTATAACACTTTTTATTGCCCGAGTTGTCCCTGACGACCACGTTGTAGCAGAGAGTAGGAGCGCCTAACGATACGGGAATAGTTTTAGCATTGATATTAGTCGTATAATACCCCGCCGGCGTCCCGTTTGTTTCGCAAGCCGTTACGGTTGAAACTTTATAGGATGAATTCGAATAGTATACCCTGTATTGCAGACTCGACTGATCTGTCGAGTTGTCTTCTGCATAATTCCAGCTCAGAGTAATAGAGTCTGGACCGGCCACGATAGCGGTAATACTACCAGACGGGAGGGTCGGAGCCGTAGCGTCGGGACCGAACGAGCGGACCGCTCGGACGCGATATGCGGAGAGTTTTGAATGGCCCGCGCCGTTAACTGTTCCATTAGAAAAATCTTGACCCCACGAGGTTGCGGCGTCGCGCTCCGACGAAGACCAGTAGATAGCGTCGCTAAAACCTCCGACGCCCTTCTGTTTCAGTTCCGTATACATTGCGTTTAGTTCCTCTTTTGAAGGCAGAAACCAATCGTTATACGCTCCCGATGTATAATTGGCGCAACGTTGAGCGGCGTAATTTCCTGAAAATGCCGACGTAATTTTTGAGGCGTTTAATTTTCCCGTTCCAAAACCGGTCTCCGTCGCGCCTGTTGTTATGTCGCCATTATTAGCCCATGCCGAGTTCGACAAATCTGTCGTCGCCGCTTCGAGGTATCTCCATCCGTCGATATAGTTCCCTTTATCGTAGAATATCAACCCTCCGGCGGGTCCTGTACATCTCAACGCCGACCACATCGCGTATAGAGTAACGCTAGTCGATCCTATTGTAAAAGTCCCGCCCGACTGATAAGTCGTTCCCGTTCCGTCGGCTTTCGTATTCCAGCTCAGTTTCAGCGATATGCCGTCCCGCGTCTTTATAAGACGGTTGTCGCCGGTATTGTCCGCGACGGTTACCGTCTCTCCGCTTGTATAAACGGTAGTATCGACGGGAACGATTCCCGAATCCTTGTCGCCGCAAATATAGGCAACGCTAATGTTCAACTCCAACTGCCCCGTCGTTTGCGAAGTATCGACGGAGTTTCCCGCCGCGTCGTAAATGAGATTTGTCACGACCGGCTTTATCTCAATCGTCTCCTCTCCGCTTGGCGAGCCGGTTATAGTAAAATATACCCTTACGACGCTCTCTCCGCCCGATAGCGCTCCCCCCGAATCGCTTGAAACGCCGGTTATCGTAGCGCCGGTCGCCGTTCCTCCGTTTAGTTGAATGCTAAAATCGCCCGCGACCAAACCGCCCGACGCTCCCGCGTTTGTATATACCCCTTCGCTGAAAGTTATCGTAACATAACTGTTATCGGCGCTCATCGCGCCGCCCTCAATCGTAGGCTTGGTTGTGTCTATGACTATATTCGAGTTATCCCTCAATCTATTCGGCGAATTGGGGAGATCCAAATCCGCGTGATTTGAACCGTCGGTTATCATCGCAGGAAGCGGCAGTATTGGCAAATTTATCGAAGTTACGTCGAGGTCGGCGGTATTGTCGCCCGCTCCGACGGTATAGGTAAAACGGAGCGTATTAGTCAAGCCTCCGCCGGCGAAGGTCGCTTTCGTTGCCCCGCTGTTAAGAGACAACGTCGGAGAACCGGTAACGGTTACGGCTTCGCTAAATTTTACTTTAATTATTATTGAATCGCCCTGTTTGAAGCTTCCGTTTACAGGATCCGAACTTATATCTGTAATATACGGCGCTCCCCCGGTATTGGCGATTTTAAAATTCCAGGTAGTACTATCGTTTATACCGGCAAAACTATTGCCCGCTAGATCTTTTACCGCGCCGCCGTCGATTTTTACGTAATATCTAAACGCGCTCCAAAATGTTCCGCTTGGATCTATGGTTATTTTGTTTGGCGCCGCCCAGTTAATTTTTGAATTGTCGTTTATTTGTATTTTTTCAAATTCAGAATCGCCTATGCTTCTATAAATAGTTACGTATTTATCCGGTTGATCGATCATAACGTCTTCGTCAAATGTTATTGCGAGAACGGCGGCGCTGTTTACTCCGGTAGCGTCGTCGGTTGGGTCTAAAGTATATATTGCCGGAGGTTTCTTATCGATAGTTACGGTCCATACTCCGCCGACGTCGCTCGCGTCCCCAAAAGAGTTAAATCCGACCGCTTTGATCTTATAAATAGTCTTCGTCCCGGCGTCTGAAGTCAGGTCTATCGGGGCGGAATATGGAGAGCTTGCCGCAGTCGGATCGGACGGATCCGAGCCGTCGTTGGTCATAGTATAACGGATCGAAGTAGAGTCCGCGGAGCTCAAATAAAGCGTCTTGTCGATATTATAAGAGTAACCGTTTTCGACTCCGCTAATTACCGGAACGCCCGGTTTCGGCGCTCTTTTTACCAAAATTGTATAATGACTTTTAGTTGCGCGGTCTTGAGCGGTAACCTCGACGTCGATAGTGTTGTCGCCGTCGTTTAGAGTAAAATTATCGGACGAAACGTCGGTTCTTACCATAGAAGCGGTTCCGCCGTTAAACTTAACGAATATCGATTGCCCGACAATCCCCTGGGTCGGCTTCACGTTAAAAGTAGATACAGAGTTTGGAACCGGCATGCTGTACGAGTAGGTCGCGCTGGCGAATCCCAGCAAGCCGTAAGAGGTCTTTAGATTTGAAAGATTCGAGTTGGTCGAAGCGAAGTAGGTCGCCGGGTAGATCAGCGAGGATTGCAAACCTCCGCTACCGTTTATCCATCTGTCGCTGGTCAGATTGTCAAAAATATTTACCGTCTCGCGATACATTCCGAGGATAGTCCCCGCCGCGTTTTTAAATGTCAAAACAAGGTCTTTTATCCCCGACGGTACCCCCGTCGCTTCGAAAAGCGCTGTCGTTTGTATGCCCTCCACGCTGAGCGTAAGATTCTCCGAAGCGCCGCCGTCCAATTGAGCCGTAAGCGAAGTTATTCCGGAACTAGTAGGAAAAACAATGTTGATCTTAACGTTTCCCGTCGCCGATTGACTTAACTTTATATCGACCGTAAGATCCGTCGTAGTATTGGGGGCTATTATTATGCCGGAGCGCGCTCCTGTCGCCAAAACCTGCCCGGACCACTTGGCTTTTACGGCGATATTCCACGTTCCCGCCTCAATATTGTTAAAATCGGCGACGCTCGCCGTAAAATCGCCGCTTCTATCTGCAAAACCGTCGTCGCTGGTCATCTCTATGCTGTATTGATCGAAAGTTATAGCGTTTGCGTCGGCTATTATAGTTCTGGTCTTGATATCTTTCTCTATATAAATCCTAAGCGATCCCCGTTTAGTCGAGTTTATCGTAGTAGTCGGCGTCGGGTCGCTCGGGTTTCCGAAAAAAAACGAGTTATGGCAGCCCGCCCCGACGATGAAGATAATCGCAGTCGCCAAACTAACCAATATTGTATTTATCTTATTTGTTTTCATTTTATCCTTATCCTCCTTACTGCGTTACTATAAACGGGATACTGCCGGAGTATCCGACTCCGTCCTTTACGGTTGTTACGCTCAAGAAATGCATACCGATCCCCGCTCCGCCGGAGTTCCAGTTTAACGTCGAAGTAGTTTCGGATAATAGAACGTTATCTATGTACCACTTCCAGTCCGTTCCGCCGGCAAAAGTCGCCGTTATAATCAAATCGTTTCCTTGAGTTACCGTTACATTTGAAGACGGATTGAAAATTATCGCCGCTATTTCGGGCGTTGATAAACTTATCGTTATTGTTACGTCTCCGTTCGGTATCGTCGTCGTGGTCGTGGTAGTCGACGTCGACGTAGTTGTCGAAGTCGACGTCGACGTTGTGGTCGAAGTCGACGTCGACGTTGTGGTCGGAGCGACCGTCGTGGTCGTAGTAGTCGACGTTGTCGTAGACGGTTCTACCGTAGTCGTCGTAGGTTCAATTGTTGTAGTCGTTGTCGACGACGTTGTCGTAGACGGTTCTACCGTAGTAGTCGGAGCTACAGTCGACGACGTTGTTGGAGCGACAGTCGACGACGTAGTTGGAGCTACAGTCGACGACGTTGTTGGAGCTACAGTCGACGACGTTGTTGGAGCTACAGTCGACGTCGTAGTTGGAGCTACAGTCGACGTCGTAGTTGGAGCGATAGTCGACGTCGTAGTTGGAGCGATAGTCGACGTCGTAGTTGGAGCGACCGTCGACGTCGGAGCGACCGTCGTGGTTGTGGTAGTCGACGTTGTAGTAATTGACACATATGTTGACGAAGTTGTCGTCGGAGCGACCGTCGTGGTTGTAGTAGTCGACGTCGGAGCTACTGTCGTCGTAGTTGGGATCGGAATAGCGGTCGTCGTTGAGGTAGTTGAAGTCGATGTTGTCGTAGACGGTTCTACCGTAGTCGTCGTAGGTTCAATTGTTGTAGTCGTCGACGTTGTAGTAATTGACACATATGTTGACGAAGTTGTTGTTGGAACGACAGTCGTAGTCGGATATGTTATCGTCGACGTGGATGTAGTCGTCGTTGAAGTTGACACATATGTTGACGAAGTCGACGTCGACGTAGTTGGAGCGACGGTAGTTGACGCGTATGTCGAAGTAGGTTTATATGGTCTTAACGCCTCGAGTTCGTCGAGAGTGTATAAAGTCAGCTCCTCGCAATTAAACAAAATAATCAATAACGAAAAAAGCGTCGCCAGTACGCCGAAACTAATATTCTTCTTTAACATATATGCCTCGCATGCGCCTCTTAAAAAATCGCCAAAAGCGCCAATACTCCAGCTTATATTATACCGCTGATTAGAATAAAAACAAATAAAAATTTAAATTTTTTGTAAATATTTGGCTCTATTTTTAAGAAAGCAGGTTTTTTGAATTTAAAACGCCGACTTTCTCAATAATACTGCGAATAAAAAGGCAAAATTAAAAAAGCGACGCATATGCGTCAAATTTAGACGATCTGGTCTCCCCCTTGAGACGCCGCTCTTCTCAAATTATTTTCCGCTTCCGTTATAAGGGTTTTGTAGCGCAACTCTCTCTCTCCTCTTGTAGCTATCCCAATCGAGAAAGTAACCGCGATATTTTGCGTCGCGCTGACTTTATAATTATGCGCGTCTTTATTTTGAGCCCATTCTTTGAAAAGATTGATCGACTTTTCGCTTGTTATTTTTTCTCCAAAAACAAAATATTTCATAGGAGATATGTTTATTACGGTATCCTTTTTGAAGTTCGACTTCAATTTATTAAAAATCATCTTATCCAGAGTTTCTATATCTAAAGGGTTATGTTCGATTCGGATTTTTTCTCTGTTATCTACGGCAATTAGCGCGCAAAAACAGTTGTTGTTTTTTTTATCGAGAGCCGCCTGAATCGCCTTAGCCGCGTTATCCATCTCTCCGTTTTTTATAAAGACGATTTTATTATCCTCGGAAAAGAGATATTTCAAAAAGAACAAAACGTCCGCAATATAAAATCTTTCTACCCGATTCCATTCAAAAAAAAGATACCCGTAGAGATTGTCGTTTTTGAACGGATAGAGCGGGATATAGACGTTGCCTTTTTTATCCCCCTTATTTGCGATTTCAATTTTTGTAAGTTCGCAAGGAGAATTCGAGCGGACGTCTATGTATTTGTCGCCGTTTTTGATATAAAAATTCGGATTTTCCCATCTGAAATACTCCGAAGCTATAGAGAGGGCTTTTTTTAGCAGCTCCTCCGGCGACGAGTCGATTCTCGAACTCGCCAAAATTTTTTTAAACGGAAATTTATTTTTAAAATCGTCCGAAATTTTGAAATTTTTATACCATAAATTTTTATACTCGTCGAGTATCTCGCTATTGGCGTCTTCTACCGTTTCGGCGGTCTTAACCTCCTCCCGATCGGACTCTTTTATTGCTTCGGTCTCTTTATTCGTCTGCGCCGCCGTCGACTTTACGTCGTAGGCCGCTTTTTCTTCAAACTCTATATCTTCAAACTCGGTTTCGGCGTTGCTATACGCGGTTTCGACCGGCGGGCGGAATAAAATATGTATTATCAACAAAATAAGCAGGTATAAAAACGCTAAAAACAGAGAGGTCAACAATATATTTTTGATATAAAATTCCGGATTAAATTTATTAATCCACATAATAAAATTTACGTTGTCAATCGATTTTAGGTATTTTCTGGCGGAGCTCTCTTTACCGATAGGCGGGGTTAGCGGATTTTCAAGATTGCTAACATCGATCTTCTTATCGTATAATAAAGGTATCCAGACGTTTCTTTCGTCTTCAACCCACAATACGTAAAAGAAGTTTTTAGGCAGCCGCCTGACGGCGGACTCTTTGACCGTCCCTTTTTTTATATCGGCGACTAAGATATTCAACGCCTGCTCCGCCGTGGAGTTTTGGTCGCTCTTAACTTCCAACGTTTGAAAGACGATAAAAAATGCGGACGTTACAAGAAACACAACGGTAAATATAACGCTTAACGCGCCTCTAGCGCTCATATAGTATCCTAAAAGTAATAAAAGTAGAGTATAACATCCTCCCTTTTATTGAATCGGCAGAATTTGGCGATCCATTAGCCTAAATTTCAACTTTATTGCTATCTGTTTTCTATGTTTATTCTCCAGACTCTGTCCAGATTTTTACTAACCTCTTCTTTCGTCGTTTCTCCGGTCAAATATTTTTTTATCCGGCTCTTCGACTCCTCAAAGACCCCCGCCGGGATCTTCCTATGCGCCCAATTTACAATTTTACCCTCGTCGAGATACTTTTTTATATCTCCGGTTACTCCGCTTGAGGCAAAGTCCTTAACGCCAAAAATAATTCTTGCGCCTTTACTCATTAATTCCATCGTCTCATAATTAGTCAAAAAATCCAAAAATCTAATAGCGCCCTCCGTCTTTTCTTTATCGATATTGCTTGATATCGCAAAAGCAAAATCCACGTCGACGCATAGGTCTGAGCTGTTTGCTTCGCCGATCGGAAAAGCAAAAATTCCGGCGTTGATTTTAGAATTTTGATCTACCATAACGTTATATTCGTTAAATCCCTGTACTAACATAGCCGTCGAGCCGGACGCAAAGTTCTTCATCTGGACGTAGTAATCGATACTCTTTATATTCGAGCCTCCGTTCGCTCTGTAAAAATCAAGTATTTCAAAAACGCGGTCGTTTTTGGGATTGTTAAAACTCGATACGCCTTCGTTCATCGACTCTATCCATCGATCGACCTCTTTTCCCATAGAAGAAGATATAAGCGAAAAAAACAGATACCCCGAAGTCCATTCGTCCTTACCGCAAATGGAGAACGGAACAATTTTATTAGATTGTAAACGGTTGATAATATCTTTCATCTCCCCTATATTTTTCGGGACGGAGAGTTGATTGGCGGCAAATATATCCTTATTGTAAAAAACTCCGTACGCGCTCAAACCGTACGGCATTGCGTAAACTTTGCCGTCGTACGTTACGGGCGGTTTAACCGAGTCGTAAATTTTCTGCATAAACGGCTGACTTGACAGATCCAGTAAATACCCGCCGGACGCATTTTTTTCTATGGAACTATACGGCGGGATCATTATAATATCCCACCCGGTCTTCTCTCGAAGACGCGCCTCCAATACCAACTGCGCCTCGTAAGGAATGGTCTCGATCTCTATCGAATATTTTCCCTTATACTTTGCGGTAAACGACTCGACGACTTCGCGAACTTGTTTTGCGTATTCAACTTTGTAGTTAAATAGTTTTAAATCAATCGGCTTAATCTCTTTTTTCTCGCATGATAAGACCAAAAAAGAGAACATAACGATCAAAAATGGCATTTTTTTCATATAATCCCTCGTTTTAATATAATATTTTATAAAATCACTTAAAAACGTCGTTGCAATCGATATTCAAATCGGGAAATAGTCCGACCGTAATATTATCGCCTATACCGTAAACGTCCGGCTCGCCGTATCTCCCGTCCGTCAATTTGTAAATCTCGACTATTTTTTCTCCGGGATAAACAATCCAGTACTCTTTTACCCCATATTTTTCATAAAGATAAAATTTTTCGAATTTATCCCTTTTATAAGTAGACAAAGAGAGTATCTCGATAACTATGTCCGGGCTTCCCTTGCATCCGGCGTCGTCCAGCTTATTCTCGTCGCATATTACGACTATATCCGGCTGAACGACGGTCTCTATATCTTCGTCGGATTGATTTGCGCGATCTACAAATCTAACGTCGAAAGGGGCGGCGTAAACTTGACATTTTTTATCTTCCAAATATCCTTTTATCAAGAAAAACAAATTCCCCGAGATTATCTGATGCGTCCTCGTCGGAGCGGGACTCATATTATACGCCTCGCCGTATATCAACTCCCAACGTTCGCCGTCTTCCCATTTTTTATAGTCGGCGTAGGTATATTTCCGATCAAATTTTACAGCCAAGTTTGACACTATCTCGCGCTCCTCTTCCAGCTTTACTTGAGAATATGAAAAAACTCTTTAAAATCTTCCGGCAGAGTTATCATATTTGTGAAAGTCTCGTTATTAACTATACTATCATATAAAAAAAAAGTCAATTTTTATGCGACAATTGTCGCGCGTTATCGACGCGTCGCATATGCGTCAAATATTTTTGGCGGCGCAAGTCCCGATAAGGTCCCGGTATGAAGGATACTTAAGTATTTTAGTATATTCAAAACGGGAATTCCCGATTTTATCGGAGCGCACAATTGTCGCATAAAATTGACACATATGGGTCATTTTATAGGGGCAGTAACCCTCGATTTCCCCTCGCATACGCGCGGGACGCGAAATCGAGGGTTCAATGGATCCGCGCATGCGTCGTTCCCCGCCCAAAAATACCGACGGACAAGGAGCGGAGAAAAAATACTATTTATAAAATTTTATAGATTCAATGTTTGTTTTCAGATTCTTAATGTCTTTAGTAATGATAGTCCATAAAATTGGCAAACTGATACCAAAATATTGATGAATGATAATATTTCTTAATCCTATAAATCCTTTCCAATCGACATCAGAATGAGCGTCTCTAATTTCTACGGGGATGTTTTTTAGCGCTTCGCCTATCACTTCAAGATTTCTGATAACGGCATCTTGAGTTTTTCTATCATCTTTAAAATCTTCCAACGTAATATTTGATATATATTTATCAATTAAATCTATAGACTCAAGTATATCCTCGATAAATAAAGTCCAATCCCTTTCAGACATATATAATGTCCTTCTTTATGTATGGGATACGGTTTGATTTAATCGCATCGGGCGTCGTTAAGTCGACATCATTATCAAGTAAATCAGATAGATAATACTTTAAATGTATAAACTCCATACCAACAGGTTTGGAAAATTCAACTATTATATCAATGTCGCTTTTATCGGTTTCTTCCCCGCGCGCATAAGAACCAAATATTCCGATGGATTTAATACCATATTCTTCTTCTAGTAACTTCCTTTTTTCATTGATTAATTGTTTTATAATTTCTAATTTTTTCTTCATAAACTATTTCCTTAATCAATAAATAGCAGACTGATATTTTCCATATTTACCATACCCCGATCGTAATTATAAATTTTTGTTTATTAAAAATCAATAACTAATTTCAAAAGTCCTCCGTCGGATTTTTGGATAGATAATTTACTGATTAAAATATTTGTCGCATCTATGGTAAAAGTCAACGATAATCTTTGTTTTTTTTTAACATTTTAATCTATCGTCTATAAATACAGCCTCA
>MWDO01000044.1 GCA_002070605.1 Spirochaetes bacterium ADurb.Bin133 | reverse complement strand
TTTTCTAATAATTTAAGGTTTGGTTCTAATTCGTCAAACTTTCTTCTGTAATAATATGCTTTTGCCATTACCCCCCCCTTGTTGTTAATTTCCCGCCAATGATACAATATTTTTATCATTATGGCAACCTTTTTTTTCGCTTGGAAGGGAGTATGTACGAGCTCGAAGCTCATGTGTCTAAACAATCTTTCATCGTACTTAACCAAACTTGGTTCAATTATAACCGCTTTAGCAGATTTAATCAATACTTTTACCTTAGCATCATATGCGTTTCTTTTCATCTAGAAATGTATGCGTCCCATATGTGTCATTTTGTTTTCAGTATCATATGTGTCAAAATAAAAAGAAAATAAATTTTTATCTGCAAAATCTATTTATCGCGTTTAATATGGCTTTTATGGAAGCGGACGTGATATTTTGCGCTATTCCAACTCCAAATTTTTTTTCGCCCATTTCATTTTCAAGTTGTATATAGGATACCGCTTTTGAATCGGAGCCTTCGGAAAGCGCGTGTTCGCTATAATTAAGGAAATTATAACCAAATATGTTCGCAAGCTTGAGAAGGTTAAAAAAAGCGTCGACAGGTCCTTTCCCCTCCGAGATATAAGTTTTTTCTTCATTATCAATTATTAAGGACGCTTTAATTTTAACTAACGCGCTTTTGTTTTTATTGTTATCGATTACTTCGTTTTCCTTTAGCTCGTATTTTGTTATTTTATAGGGCGAGTCTATTTCAAGATATTCTTTTTGGAATATTGAAAATATTTGTTGAGGAGAAAACTCGTCTCCTCTCTTATCGGACTCCTCTTTAATAATCGCTCCAAATTCGACGCGCATCTCTTTAGGCAATTTATATCCAAATTCGTTTTCCATAATATAAGCGACTCCGCCCTTGCCTGATTGACTATTAATTCTGATAATAGATTCATATTCTCTGCCTAAATCGGAAGGGTCGATCGGTAAATATGGCACTTCCCAGTATTCCGGTTGTTCTTTTGCGTATATGTTCATCCCTTTACTGATAGCGTCCTGATGCGAGCCTGAGAATGCGGTATAGACTAATTTACCGGCGTACGGATGTCTCGGATGAACGTGAAGTCTTGTGTTTTTTTCGTAAGTAGACACAATCTTATTGATATTGCTGAAATCCAGTTTTGGGTCTATTCCTTGAGAATACATATTCATACCAAGATTTAATATATCGACGTTTCCGGTTCTCTCGCCATTTCCAAACAACGTTCCTTCGACTCTATCTGCTCCCGCAAGTAATGCAAGTTCCGTCGCCGCTACGCTTGTTCCCCTGTCGTTATGAGCGTGCACGCTTAAGATTATTTTATCTCTATTTTTTATTTTATTCAAAAACCACTCAATCTGATCCGCGTAAATATTTGGAGTCGACATCTCAATAGTCGCCGGTAGATTAAGTATTAATTTATTGTCAGTCGTCGGTTCGATGACGTTCATAACCTCTTCGCAAATCTCTACCGCAAAGTCCAGCTCGGTTCCCGTAAAACTTTCCGGAGAATATTCATAAACAATATTTGTATCCGTATATTCTTTAGAAAGAGTTTTGATTAAAACGGCGCCTTCGCGAGCGATATCGATAATCTCTTTTTTTGATTTATTGAAGACGACCCTTCTTTGAAGTTCGGATGTCGAATTGTAAAAATGAACTATTACTTTTTTTGCGCCTTGAATAGCTTCAAAAGATCTTTCAATAAGATGCCGGCGCGCTTGAGTTAGCAGTTGAATTGTAACGTCGTCGGGAATAAGCTTGTTTTCTATCAAATTTCTGGCAAAGGCGAATTCGGTATTTGAGGCTGAAGGGAAGCCTAATTCGATCTCTTTAAAGCCTATATCAACAAGGAGATTGAACATATCAATTTTTTCTTCTACGTTCATAGGCGTCGGCAGCGCTTGATTGCCGTCTCTCAAATCTACGCTACACCAAATGGGGGCTTTTTCTATGATTTTGGAAGGCCATTTTCGTTCCGGCAAATCTATCGGCGGATATTGTTTATATTTTTTATAAGACATAGTTTTCTCCTGCGAACTTTCTCGATAATATAACCAAAATATATTATTAAATCAAATAAAATGTTTTTTTTAATTCGATGATTAAATTAGGCTTGGCGCTGATTTCTGCGTCCCGCCGGTTTTCACGTAGAGTAGACGTATTTGGGATAATTTTCGATTAAGAGCGCGTATAATAGTCGTTTTCGAGCGGTTATATTTAACAGTTGTGTCATTTTACCCAAAAAGTCGTTTTTCAATTTATCAATCCTTAATTTCTTGCCAACAATCTCAAGAAATCCTTCCAATCCGTATTTCATAACGCCGTTATAGAAAAACAGTATAATATCTCGAACCGTCGAGGCCATACCAAATTCGTTATACAAAGAATGCCATCTTTTTATTTGAAGATAGTCCGCTTCGCTAATCCTAAGATATTTATCCAGCCTTTTATCGTCGGTATTATCTATAACGGCGTATTCGGATCGATGATTTCCGATTATTCTTTTCATTTTTGGGATTTTTTTATTAACGAGGCGAAACATAGTTTCAAATAACTCGCTGAACGTATTAATTTTGAACTCTTTTAGTAAAAAATCTATGACAGTATTATTCATAGATTCTGAAATTATAAAATGGAATAAATGCTTTTTGTTTTTCATAAAATTTTCTCCTTTTTCTTTAATATTTCTTTTATATATATAACAACTAAAAGTAGAAAATTCTTTACAAAAATTTGGATAATTTTTAATAAATGATAAATAATTTATTAATTAAAAAAAATTGACACATATGCGTCGATTTTCCTCCACTTTCCAAAGCGCTGAGGGTAACGAAGGCGCCTTATCTGAAAATATTTGTCTCATATGTGTCATTTTCTCCCGCCCAAAAAACCGACGGAGCGCTGATTTCTTAATTATTTCGTTTACTAAAATAATATTTTCTATTATACTGCGTTAAATTTAAACGATATTCAAAAAGGGTTCGGTTATGAGAAGAGAAATAGTTCCGGCGGGAGCGGAGTCGTTATCGTATGAAATAAGAGAGATAGTTATTATCGCAAACCAACTTGAAAAGATGGGGTTGAAATTGATTCGCGAAAATATAGGCGATCCCGTTGCAAAAGGGGAAATCGTAACCGGATGGATTAAAGATATGTTAAAAAATCTTATTGAAGATGATAAGTCTTGGGGATATTGCGATACGCAAGGAGTGTTGCAAACTCGAGAATTTGTGGCAAATAGAACTAATCAAGAGGGCGGGATACAGATTACTCCAAACGACGTTTATTTCTTTAACGGTATCGGCGACGCTATTGCAAAAATATTCGGGTTTTTGAAAAGAGAGGCGAGAGTTATCGGACCTTCTCCGGCTTATTCGACGCATTCTTCGGCAGAAGCGGCTCACTCCGGTTACGAGCATCTTACTTATAATCTTAATCCTGATAAAGACTGGGAGCCGGACGTCGACGAAATTTACAATAAAGCAAAATATAACGATTCTATCGCCGGAATTCTAGTGATAAATCCGGGGAATCCTACCGGCGCCGTTGTAAAGGCGGAAAAATTAAGGAGAATCTGCGAAATCGCGGAAGAATTGGATTTATTTGTAATTTGCGACGAGATCTATTCTGATATAGTCTACCCCAGCGTTGAAAGAATCAAGCTGTCTAACGTTATAGGGAACGCTTGCGGCATTAGTCTAAACGGTATCAGCAAACAAGTTCCCTGGCCCGGCTCCAGATGCGGTTGGATAGAAGTTTATAATAATAAAAAAGACAAAGAATTCCAAAAATATATCGATACGATACTGAAAGCAAAAAGATTGGAAGTTTGCTCGACGACGATGCCGCAGATGTCTATTCCTCTTATACTCGGAGACCCACGATATAAAGAGCATTTGATAAATCGCGCCAAAAAATATGAAAAACGGGCAAAAGAGGCTTCTAAAATATTTAGCGGCATAGAAGGCGTTCGGCTAATCGAACCAAAAGGCGCGTTTTATATGACCGTAATATTTGACGATAAAACTTTAAATAACGCTCAAACTCTTAATATAGATAACGAGTTGGTTAGAAAAAGAATAGAAGAGTTATGTTCGCAAAAAAACATTGAGAACGATAAAAGATTTGTATATTACCTTCTTGGAGCTACGGGTATTATTTCTGTTCCGTTGACGGGATTTTATTCAAAAATTAAAGGAATGAGATTGACTTTACTGGAAGAAGACGATAATAAAAGAGTAGAAATCTTTGAAACTATTAGAAATAAAATAGTAGAATATATCGGGAAATAATTTGATAAATTTTTCGTATCCCGTCAGTTTTTTGGGGGATAAAAAATATTTGTTACATATGTGTCAATTTTTATACGACAATTGTCGCGCGTTATCGACGCGCCCCATATGTGTCAATTTTCCCCGCCCCAAAAAAACTGACGGATTACAATGCTTGCTTTTTTTTGCGTAACTGTTCGGTTTTTTTCAAAAACATTGTAATAACTTCTGCGATGTGTTATAATTTCGGGTTGAAGATTACTTTCAAAGGTATCGCCGTATTGTATTCTTCGCATAAAAGAATGAAATTTCATATGTAGGTTTTATTTACTATATTCGCTTAATGGATCGTTAGCATGCCGGCAAATAAAAAAGAGACGACAAAAACTTCAAAAAAGCCCGTAAGTTCCGGGAAAAAATCTTCCGTAATCGACGGAAATAAAAAAAAGATTAAGAATACTTCAAATCAAGATGTTTCAAAAAATACAATCAAAAAGAGTTCTATTTTAGTAAAAACGTCGGCTGTGAAAAAGAGAGTCTCCAAATCGCCGAATTTAAAAACAAAAGCAAATAATACAAAAACTTCTCCCAATTCCTCTAAAAAAAACAGATCTGTTAATAAGAAAAAAGAGAGTTACGCATTATCGTATTTTATTCTTATTGCGTTAGTTTCCATATCTTCTATAATTGTAATATATATCTTTCATATGTTTCCCAAAAAGATTGCGGGAGAAATAAAAAAGACGTTGGTTAGCGTTTACAATCCTATAATTTTTGAAGATACGGACGCTACTATACTGATTAAATTAAAAAAGAAGCCGGATAATAATGAAAATTATGAATTTTACGAGAGAATTAATAACGAATACGGATTTGAAGCAAAATTTGAAAAAATCGCGGCGATTGACGACAAAGGGATAAATAAAATAACTTTTTATAAAAACGGAAGGAAAAACGAGAATATTAACGACGTTTATATATATTGGGACGAAAAGAGCGTAATCGACGGAAAAAAAATTGTTACAAATGATTTAAAAAATAACGCTGAAAAATCCAAAATATCTAACGACAAAAACGCCGTTCAAAAAAACGAAAAACTTAAAGAGTATATAGAAATAAAAAAAAGCAAAGAGATGAAATTGGAAAAGAAGGAAAAATCGATTACAGAAAATAGTCCTGTAAAAAATGAAGTAAAAAACATCGCAGTTAAAAAGAAAGAAAAACCTAAAGTCGAAAGTTCGGCTAAAATTTGTATTATTATCGACGACGTCGGTTACGCCTACGGATCGACGGAAAAATTCTTGGCTTTGGGGTTTCCGTTAACCTTTGCGATCATTCCGGATATGCCCCTTTCGGATAAATATTATGAAATGATAACGGCGCATAATTACGACGTTATAGCGCATATTCCTATGGAGCCTCAAAAAGGGAGGCAATATGTAGAAAAGAACGGACTTTTTACGGATATGACGGATAGCGAGATAAAAAGCAGGGTTGAAAAAATATTTGCAAAATACCCCAAAGCGATCGGCGCCAACAACCACATGGGCTCGAAAGCCGTAACCGACGGTAAATTAATGAACGCTCTGATATCCGTTTTGGCTGAAAATAATAAGATATGGATAGACTCGATGACTAACCATAACAGTTTATCTAAAGAAATGACGGCGATTTATAAAATGCCGTATTACGACAGAGACGTTTTTTTGGACAATGAAAAGGACGTAATCTCAATTAGGAAGTCTATGGATCGCTTGGTTTACGAGGCGAAACGAAATAAATTTGCGATAGGGATCGGACACGCTCAATCGGATAATCTCGCAGTAGTTTTGAAAGAGTATTACGATAAAAGAGACGCGTTGGGTATAGAATTTGTCGATTTAAAATAGACGCGATAAAAGGCGATTATGGATAAAAACGATTTATTTGATAAACAAATATTAAATCTAAGACGTAAAATATCCTCTTTTGATAATTATAAAGATATAGAAGACGAAATAGACGGAATATTCAATTATATTCAAAATAATTGGAAAGAACTTGAATTTTTTACTAAGTTCGACATTTTAATAGAAGAGTTGTTGTCTGAACGAGTAACTAAAGATAAGATATATTGCTCTACATTTTTAATAAAATATTTGAATATTTATATAGATCTTATTAAGACGGATTTTTATAACTCTTGGGGCGTAATTTTTTCGAAAATCCTAAAGTTCAAGTTGAATTTTAATTTTCCGGAAATTTATAGTTACGTATTGAAATTTAATGCCGGCTTATTTGCGAATATCTTTAAAAACGTCGATCTGGCGTTTCCTCTGGAGAGAGATTTGCCGTTAGCGGATATAATCCGGGAGTGGAAAGCTGTTTTTGAGGAGATTATTGCTAATTCAAGCAGCTACGTTTTATTATTCGACGCGCAAACCAGAAATCGAATAGCTTTGTATCTCTATGAATATCTAAAAAGCAATAATTCGTTATCGATATGGTTTCCGTTTGCCGGAATAGGAATCGAACCGTTGCTCTTTTCTTATATCATAAATCTTTTGGTCGAAGCCGACGGGGAGAAAGGTCTCGAATACAAATTTAAAATTTACTGTTCCGATAGACAATTTGACGGATTGAAAAAAGGGATCGAGCAGAGTCCTTTTGAAGAAATATTTTTTAGAATAAAAAAAGATTTTGCCAATCAAAACGGAATCGAAGTAAAAAATATAAAGACCAATATGAAAATCGCCAAACGCTCGATAATTTTAGAAAAATCCGATCTGATATACAAAGGCGAGACGCTTGATAAAACAGTAGATTTTGCGTTGATAAATTCGTTAAAGATGTCCCGATACGACGAATATCGAAATAAAATATGCAAGATTTTTAAAAGCGTCGACTCTATAAGTCCGAAAACAAAGTTTATTTACGAAGTTAAAAGTAAATTTAGTTTATCATGGGACGAATTGGATATTAACGGATACGACGGCGAATTATTAACGTCAAATTTGAACTGTTTTAACGACGATAATTATATATTATTTTTTTTGGCGGAAAAAATTAAAAACGCCCCTCAAACGAATGAAAAAAACGCGGACGCTAGTTTTTACGAGATATATGAGAAAAAAGAGAAACTATCGCCTAAAGAAATAAAGAAATTATTAAATGATAATAAATTTAACCTTTCTAAAAAGAATATTATAAAAATGGCGGATTTATACGCGTCTATTAATTTGTTCAGTAAAGCGTTCGCGTTAGTTAAGGAAAATTACGAAGCCGATTATTCTCTTTCCTATAAAATTCTTTCGGATATTCGGGATAAAAGTAAAAACAACAAACTAAAGTTATCCGCCGAGCGCTTTATTATAGATAAAAAAATAAAAGAGATGGGATTTTCAAGCGAGCTTGTCGAGGCTATAGCCGAAGAAATTGACGATTATTTTGACGACAACCCTAATTCTATCCTAAAAAGAAAAATTTGGTTATAGTTAGTAATTATTCCTTACCAATCAATTTGACGGTCGGTTTGTCCTCGAGTAAATCTACAATAAGTTTAGAACGTTTTTGAGTTTTTTCAGAGATTAAAATATCGACTATTTTATCTTTTATTTCCTCCTGAATAATCCGCGCCATTGGACGAGCCCCGAATATCGGATCGTATCCTTTTTTTGCGAGATAATCGACAACGGCTTCCGTCGTCGATAGCGCAATCTTCTTCTCTTTTAATTGAGATTCAAGCTCTGAAAGGAATTTTTTTACTATTTTTTTAATCGCGTCGTCTGAAAGACGGTTAAAAACTACAATTTCGTCCAGTCTATTTCTGAATTCCGGAGAAAAAATGTTTTTCAAGGCGTTAATAGGATCGCCCGTTTGCATTTTACCGTCTAACGAACCGTTAAATCCGATTTTATAAGAACTCATTTCGCTTGATCCGGCGTTCGACGTCATTATCAATATAACGTTTCTAAAGTCCGCCTTTCTTCCGGTATTGTCGGTTATCGTAGCGTGATCCATAATCTGCAAAAGAGCGTTGAAAATATCCGGATGAGCCTTCTCAATTTCATCGAGCAACAATACCGAGTGAGGATTTTTTTGTATCGAATCGGTTAGCATAGCCCCCTGTTCGTATCCTACGTATCCCGGCGGAGAGCCGAGAAGCCGGGAAATGGTGTGTTTCTCCATATATTCGGACATATCAAATCTTATGAGCGAAACGCCGAGCTCTTTTGCCAACGTTTTGCAAAGTTCGGTCTTTCCAACGCCGGTCGGTCCGATAAATAAAAACGAACCGATTGGTTTTTCCGGATGTCCCAGTCCGGCTCTATGTCGTTTAACGGCGTTTGTAATGCTCTTTATGGCGCCGTCTTGTCCGAAGACAAATTTTGATATATTATCAAATAAATTTTCAAGATTTTCGGTATCGGCGACATTAATATTTTTTACGGGGACTCGAGCCATTCTGGATATAAGAGCCTCTACGTCCTTGACGCTAACCGTATGTCTATTTGGACGATATAGCGTTACGTAAGCGCCGACTTCGTCTAAAACGTCTATGGCTTTGTCCGGAAGATGTCTGTCGTTTATATAACGAGCCGAGAGCTCCGCTATGGCTCTGATAGACGCGTCTGAATATTTTATATTATGATACTCTTCATATCTGTCTTTAATTCCGTTTATAATTTTGAGCGTATCTTCGACGGAAGGCTCGATTACTTCAACTTTTTGAAATCTTCTGGAAAGAGCTCTATCCTTCTCGAAGTACTGTTTATACTCCTGAAAAGTAGTAGACCCGATGCATCTAAGATCCCCTTTTGATAGAAAAGGCTTAAGAATATTCGACGCGTCCATACTCCCGCCGGATACCGCTCCCGCTCCTACGATTGTATGAATTTCGTCGATAAATATTATCGAGCGATCTATTTTTTTTATGGCTCTCAATAAATTTTTCAGGCGCTCCTCAAATTCTCCCCTATATTTTGTTCCCGCAAGTATTCCGCCTATATCTAAAGAGAATATTTTATAATTTTTTAATTTGTCCGGAACCTTGCCTTCGACGATTAATTGAGCTAATCCTTCGGTAAGCGCCGTTTTGCCAACGCCCGGTTCTCCGACGTGAATGGGATTATTCTTTTGTCTTCGGCATAAAATCTCGACCGTTCTCTTTAACTCCTCCTCCCTACCGATAAGTTTGTCGTATTTGCCTTCCTGCGCTAAACTTGTCATGTCGATAGCGAATCTTTCTATTATAGAGCCGGATCTTTTCTCGCTAGGTTTAATATCGGAGGGGAACTCTTCCGTATCTTCGGAGTAATACTCGTCGTCCTTGTCGGATTCGTTAATTTTAGATATTCCGTGAGATATAAAGTCCAGTACGTCCATCTGACTTACGCCGTTATTTTCAAGTATATATTTTGCGTAACTCTCTTCTTCCGAGTAGATAGATATAATAACGTCGCCTATCTCTAACTCTTTCTTCTCGGCGCTTTGAAGATGAAAAAAAGATCTTTGCAGAGTTCTTTGTAAACTAACCGTCTCTATCGGGGCGTAGTCCGTTAACAGGCTTTTTTCAATATCGTTTAGATGTTCCTGTAGGTTCCGGTTGATAGCTTCAAGATTGCCTCCCGCGTTAAATATTATCTCTCTGCCTTCTTCGGTTTTAATAATTGATAAAAGAAGATGTTCAAGCGTTAAATAGAGATGTCTATTTTCTTTAACGTCTTTTAGGGCAATATTGAGAGCTGTTTCTAAATTTTTACTTATTATCATTCTTTTTCCATACTGCACATTAATGGGAATCCCGAGCTTTTCGCTTTTTCTCTTACCTGCTGAATTTTAGTTTCGGCAATTTCATAAGTATAAACGCCGCACAATCCGGCTCCTTTTTTATGTATGTCGAGCATAATAATTATCGCGTCTTCTTCCTTTTTTCCAAACACTTCCATCAGCGTATCTACCACAAAATCCATAGTCGTATAGTGATCGTTTAACATAATCACTTTATACATAGAGGGCTTTTTGGTAATTATTTTTTCTTTTGTTTTAAAAACGTTTCCAAAATAATCAGACATATTTAAAATCCTAAAACATAATATAAAAAAAATGACGGATCAAGTCAATGAAATTAATATAAAGTTGTTTAAACTATTCTTTAGTAACATCTTCTCTATAAAACAAAAAGTAGAGAAATATAAAAAAATCTATCGGCATCAATAAATAAAAATAAGCCGAAATAGTTACTTTGTTCATAAACAGAAGAAAAATATAATAAATAATAATTAATAATTTGTAAATAGACCAAAAATTTATTACCGGCCGGTATTTTTTATCAATAAAATAAAAAATACCGGATATTGCAAAAATAATGTTGGTAAAAACGGTAGAACCAAACCAAAACCATGTTTCGCCTTTAATAATAGTAGATATTTCAAAATTTACTTTTACAAAATTAATAATTAGGTATATAATACACCATCTGGTTATCTCAAATATCGATATAACTAGTAGAAATTTATTTTTCATAACGCAAATTGTATAATACAATAACAGACTTATTGCAACAATTTTATTAATTTATTTTGCGGGGGTTTTATGGCTAAAAAAGAGAGAATTGTTTGGGCTATCGCGGTTTTAGCGTTGCTTTTTATTTCGTTATTTGGCATTTTTATAAACGACGCTTTTGCGGGTAGCATATCGTCCGAATTTCCATACATACAGAAGTTTTTATCGGTATTCAATTCAATTAAGAAAGAATATGTCGACGAGGATAAAATCGACGATAAAAAATTGATAAACGGGGCTATAAAAGGTATGCTCGAAGCGATAGGGGACCCTCATACAAATTATCTTAGCGAAAAAGATATGAACGATATGAACGATACTTCGAGCGGTAATTTTGGCGGCGTTGGGATGATTATTCAGTCGAAGGACGATTATATTGTGGTAGTGTCGCCTATAGAAGGAACTCCGGCTTATCGTAAGGGTATGAAGTCCGGCGATTTATTAATTTCTGTGGACGGACAATCGCTAAAAGGGGTAGACGCCAACGAGGCGGCTAACAGACTTAGGGGCGTCCCCGGCACTTCGGTAAAAGTGGAATTTATTCGCGAAGAGATTAAATACGAAGTGGAGATAGTTAGAGCGATTATAGACGTTCCTTCCGTAAAACATACGACTATTAAAGGCAAATACGGCTATCTAAGAATTACTCATTTTACCGGAACTACGGACGGATACGTAAAAAAAGCTTTGAAAGAATTTGCGGATAAAAATGTAACGGCTATAATTGTCGATCTTAGAGCAAATCCGGGGGGCTTATTATCGCAAGTAATAAATATTGTAGATTATTTTCAAGACGAAGGGGATATCGTTTCGACAAGAGGCAGAAATTATCAAAATACCGTAAACAAAGCGTCGAGGATTAATACAATAGTTAAAAACGAAGTTCCGGTTGTAGTATTGGTCGACAACGGTTCCGCGAGCGCGTCCGAGATATTTTCCGGAGCTATAAAAGACCTAAATAGAGGAATTCTAATCGGAGAAAAAACTTACGGAAAAGGATCCGTCCAAACTATACATCAGTTAGGTTCCGACGGATTTAAAATAACGATAGCAAAGTATTATACGCCGGCTAATATTTCTATAGACGGAATCGGAATCGAGCCTCATATCGAGGTAAAAGAGCCGGAGTTGTCGGAAGAGCAAAAACTTTTATTGCAAAAGATGTTTAAGGACAAAGCGGTAGAAAATATCGTTAAGTCGGTTAAAAATCCTACCGGCGCTCAAATTGAATCGATGGCTAAACAACTGGCTTCAAGCGGATACGATCTTCCGATAAGATATTTAAAAAAACTAATAAAAAACGAGCTGGAGATAACTTCGGAAAATAAAGAGATCTACGATTTAGAATACGATTTGCAATTGCAAAAAGCTTTGGAAATTTTGGACGGAAACTTGTTAGAATATAAAGACGGAAAATTTTATTTAAAAAAATAACCGTATTACAACCGGCGTCTTTAATAAAAAAACGCGCGCTTCGGCTCCTTGGGGCTAGGAGCCGAAGCATATGCGTCAAACAAATTGACACATATGGCAGTTTAGCGCCATTGTCGAAAATATTTTTTGAGGGTAAAAATAATGGAAAAAAATCTTGATGTAATAAAATCATTGGCAATAGCTAATGAAGATCAGAATTTTGAATTTAGAAGTTTTTTAAAAATGTTGCAAATTTCAGATAAGAAGTTAGATTCAATAGTAAAAAAAATAACATCAGGAGTAATGAAAGAAATTAATTGCAACGAATGTAGGAATTGTTGTAAGGTTTCAGCGCCAAGCTTAGAAAAAGATGAAATTGTTATAATATCAAATTATTTAAAAATAACAGAAACAGAATTTATTGAAGAATATTTATATATGGAAGATCAAGAAGCGAATGAATTATCAGTAAAAATTCCTTGTCCATTTTTTAAAAATGATTCATGTACAATTGAAGAAGTAAAACCAATAATGTGTAGAGACTATCCATATTTATTAAAGAAAGGTTTCAGGGGTAGATTGTTAGGGGTAATTGATAATTATGAAATATGCCCAATAGTATTTAATGTATACGAAGAGTTAAAACAAAAATTTAAAAGAAAGAAAAATTAGTTGAAAATTTGATATTAAGGCGGGCAACTTCGTCTAACGCGACATACAAGGTTTTGCTTCCCCTCGACAAGCTCGGGAGCGCCTCGCATAAATTCCGCTACAAAATAAAGATACTTAAAGATTGACTTTTTTTCAATATTAATTTAACATTCGTATCTTAAATTTTAAAAATATTAATTAATAATACATTTTAGGAGTATGATATGGCGGTACCTAAGCATCGTAGATCTAAATCAAAAAAAAGAATGCATAGAAGAATAAATATGAAAATGACTTTACCGGGAATGACAAAATGTCCCGAATGCGGAATGTTAACGCCTCCGCATAGAGCTTGTATTCATTGCGGTAATTACAAAGGTTCTTTAGTCGTTCAGGTTGGAAAAGATTGAGAATAGGGATAGACGTTGACTCGGGGGAGCGTTCGTTTGGCGAATTGGTTAGCGGCGCTCTAAAGTCTCTTCAAAATCTGCGCGACGTTTCTATTTATTTAATCGGTAGGTCTGATAGGATTCGTAAACAGTTTGCAGATATCGAATCGCTTTCGAACGTCTTTTTAATCGACGCTAGAGAAGTTATTTATATGGACGAGAATCCGTTGTTAAGCGTTAAAAAAAAACGCGATTCGACGGTAGTTGTCGGAACTAGAGCGCTAAAAGAAAATTTAATAGATTTTTTCTTATCTCCGGGAAACACAGGAGCGACGGTAGTATCAAGCGCGCTTTATCTAGGTATGATGAATCATATTAAAAAGCCGGCAATGGCTACTTTTTTCCCCAGAATGAACGGAGGCGAAACTCTCATGTTGGATATTGGGGCAAATCCGGAGTCAAATGAAGAAAATATTTACCACAACGCCCTGTTGGGGCTATCGTATTATTCTATACTATGGGGAAAAAGAAATCCCTCGATAGGGCTTCTAAACGTTGGCAGCGAATTTGGAAAAGGCTCAAAAAATACAAAGAAAGCGTTTAATTTATTGTCTAATATCGACTCTTTTGTAGGAAACGTCGAAGGGTATAATATTTTAAACGGATCGGTAGACGTAACTGTTTGCGACGGTTTTACCGGCAATACTTTGCTTAAATTCGCCGAAGCTTTTAAGGAGTTGCTCTTATACGCTTTAAAAGAAACTTTTAATTCAGATAAAAATTTATTAAAATTTCCCAAAAATATTTTTGACACTTCGAGAGAAAAAAAGAAATTATTACTGAATAAACTTAAAACTAAGTATTTTGGGGCGGCTCCTCTTTTAGGAGTAAAAGGAGGCGTTTTGATTGGACACGGGATGAGCTCCGGAGAAGATATAGAGAACGCCGTTTATCTTGCCGATCGTCTTTACAAGTCAAATTATATTGATTCAATGAACAATTTTATTAATGAAAAAGTAAAAAAAATAAAATATATTGAAAAAAAGTTGAAATAAAAAAAAATATGATATATAATTTGAATAATTAATTAAAGTTTTTTTTGGATTATCCGATATGTATGGTAAGTTCTTATTAGATCTTTAACGTTGGGGGACGGAGAAGATTAGGGGCTAAATTAACGATGGGGGCGTTTATAGTTCTTTTAAAATAGGGATCAATAGCGGCTCGTATGAGGCGCTTTTAATTATAAGCAGGTAAGGATTACCTGTAAAATAGTTTCATGGAGGAAACAAAATGATTATCAACCACAACATGTCTTCAATCAACGCTAACCGAGTCTTAAAGTTTAACAATGTAAATGTTAACAAAGACATGGAAAAGCTCTCTTCGGGGATGAGGATCAACAGAGCTAGCGACGACGCTTCAGGTCTGGCTGTATCCGAAAAGATGCGATCGCAAATCAGAGGTTTGATTCAAGCCGAGAAAAACGCTGAAAACGGAATTTCTTTTATTCAAACTGCGGAAGGGTATCTTCAAGAGACTCAAGACGTAGTTCAAAGAATCAGAGAGTTAGCCGTTCAATCTTCTAACGGTATCTACACCGACGAGGATAGAATGTATATCCAAGTCGAAATTAGCCAGTTAGTCGACGAGATTGACAGAATTGCGTCCCACGCTCAGTTTAACGGTATGAATATGTTAACCGGAAGATTTGCCAACATATCTAACGGAGGAACTCCTACCGCTTCTATGTGGCTTCATATCGGGGCTAATATGGATCAAAGAGAGCAAGTATTCATCGGTACTATGACTTCTCAAGGACTGGGATTGAAAGAAGCTAACGGTTTACCGCATGCGGCAAACGCGGCTTTTACTCTCTCTACTCCCGGAGGAGCTAATATGTCGATCGGCTTGATGGATTTGGCTTTGAGAAAGATTAACAAACAAAGAGCGGATCTTGGAGCTTATCAGAACAGACTCGAACATGCGACAAAAGGCTTGTTGATAGGCGCGGAGAACTTACAAGCGGCCGAATCAATTATTAGAGATTCTGATATGGCTAACGAAATGGTAAATTTCACAAAGAATAGCATATTAGTTCAGTCTGGAACTGCAATGCTTGCGCAAGCTAATGCAAAGACTCAGTCGGTTTTACAATTATTAAACGCATAGTTTGAAGTTGTTCTTTGAAAAAAAAGTTTAGTTTCAAATCTCTACCTTGACAACGGTAGTTTGACAGACGGCGCCCTCCAATATTTGGGGGGCTATGCCTGTTTATGAATCTTTAAGTAACAAATATAAAGGGCGATTTTGTGGTTTTAATAGAGATTCATGCAGAACTACTTTTAAGGAGAAAACCTTAATAAAAAACCTTTCTAAAAGACTTAGAAAGCCATATCAAGGAGGGTATTTTAATGATTATTAACCATAATATGTCTTCATTGAACGCCAATAACGTGTTGAAGTTCAAAACAAGAGACGTTGACAAGTCGATGGAAAAGCTCTCTTCGGGGATGAGGATCAACAGAGCTGGAGACGACGCGTCCAACTTAGCCGTATCGGAAAAAATGAGAGCCCAAATTAGAGGCTTAAATCAAGCTGAGAAAAACGTTCAAAACGGGGTGTCTTTAATACAAGCTACGGAAGGGTATTTGCAAGAGACTGAAGACGTCGTTCACAGAATCAGAGAGCTAGCCGTTCAATCTTCAAATGGTATCTACACAGACGAAGATAGGCAGTATATCCAAGTTGAGATTGATCAACTTGTAGACGAGGTGAACAGAATTGCGTCTCACGCTCAGTTTAACGGTATGAATTTATTAACCGGTAGATTTGCAAATTCTCAAAAAGGCGGGAATCCGACGGCGTCTATGTTCTTCCACGTGGGAGCTAACATGGATCAAAGAGAGCAAATTTATATTGGCGATATGACTGCTAAATCTCTGTTTAAAACAGATGCGGAGGGACAAGTGCTTCTTAGTACTCCGGCGGCTTCAAACATCTCAATAGGAAGAATGGACGAAGCTTTAAAGATGATTAACGAGCAGAGAGCAGATCTTGGAGCATATCAGAACAGGTTTGAAACGGCTCAGAAAGGTATTGCGATAGCTTCTGAGAATTTACAAGCGGCAGAATCGATTATCAGAGATGCAAATATGGCGTCCGAGTCTGTCAACTTTGTAAAGGACAGCATACTGGTTCAATCCGGCACCGCAATGCTTGCGCAGGCTAATACGCGACCGCAAACGGTATTACAACTGCTGGGCTAACTTTGAAAATTTAACGTTTTTTAAAGTAGAAACTGTTCTATCTTTAGTTTTTTAAATCGCCCTTTTCTGGGAGCGCTTTCGCGCCAGTTTTAAAAACCACAATAATACTACCCTCTCTCTTCCTTAACGGAAGCGAGAGGGATCTTTTAAAGTTGACAGGGAGGGATGAGATCGCCTAAATTTTTTTAGGAGGAGGAATATGGTAAACAATGTAAATATTATAAAATCTGACAATTACGCTCAGGTTTTGCTACAGCAAGCGGCGAGTAGGAAAGGGGCTAAGTCGGTTGAAAGAAAAAATGCGGCAAAGACTTTAACTCAGGATGAAATAAAAAAATTAATCAAAAAAGAGATACCGGGTTTAGACTCAGAAAGCGCTATTGAACTTTTAGGAAGTTCTCAGTCTCTAGAGTTGTTAAATCGCAAGGTCCATCTAAGGGTGAACAAAGATATTAATAGAGTTATTATAACGATAGTAGACAAGGAATCAAATCAAGTAGTAAAAGAAATCCCTTGCGAAGAGTTGCAAAATCTTGCCGCGCATTTAAAAAAAGCTATCGGCGTTTTGTATGACGAAGAGGCTTAATAACGCGGTTTTGCGCTAGCGATTTTTCTTTCAAGTTGGGGGGGTAGTTTTATATGTCTGACGGCGTTTATATACCTGGTTTAAGTAATAAGTACGGTTCAAGCGAGTCCATTAAAAAGATCATGGACTCTAAAAGGAAAAAACTTGACAAACTTGAAAAAGAAAAAGAAATTCTGAAAGACGAGAAGAAAATATGGAGCGAGTTGAAATCTAAAGCTCAATCTTTTCAAAATAGCGCAAAGAAAATGTATGGGTTTGAAGCGCCGTTTGACGATAAATTATCCTTATCGTCGGATGAAGCCTCCTTTTCGGCGAATGTTTCTAGAAACGCCGAGATTGGAGAGTATAGGATTAACATAAAGAAGAAGGCGGCGCCTCATAAAATTGCCGGAGCTCAATTAGAAAAGAATTATAAAATTCAATCCGGCGAATATCTTTTCAAAATTGGCGACGAAAATTTTAAGGTAAATTTTGGCGGCGGTTCTTTGGATGATTTTGCCCAAAAAATAAAAAAAGATTCGGGCGAAAAGATCAAAACGATCGTAGCCAACGACACTTCAAAAACTCAAGTTTTTATTCTTGAATCTTCTATTTTCGGCGATGGTAAATTTATAACTTTTGAAAACGATCTTACAAAAAAAGTTTTTAAAGATATGGGGTTTTATGAAGAGACGAATACTTTTGACAAACGTATCGCGCTAGAAGATAAAAACGTAGTTAATTTATCTGAAAATAAAAGAGGTTCGGTTATAAGCGAGGATAATAGCCTTGTTCTAAAAACCAACGACAGATATCGTATTAACCTGCCGGAAAACATACCTTATAAAGAAGGATTGATAATGACAATCGACTTGAAAACGTTAGGTATAGACGAAGCCGAATCGTCCGGCAAAGTCGATCCGACCGGACCAGATTTTACCCGGGAGGGCTCGGTAAATATTTATGATATTGAAATAGAGGGGGAGTCTTCGCTCGTCGATATACCGCCTTATGAGAAAATAGAGAAACCGGCGATAGAGAAAATTGTCGACGACAAATATATCTCTTTAATTACCAACCGAAGGACTATAAGTCTTGGGGAACTAGACGTAAATTCGGAAGATAAAACTCTTACTTTTGATATGAAAGAGATAATTGCGCCGGACGAAACCGTCTCTTCGGTAATAATAAATAATAATAACACGGAAAAAGTATTATTTGCAAAGAATCTTCGATTTTACGATAAAGACGCTCTTACGGGGATGAAATTTCGAAACGAACTTTCGTCGCCGTCTAACGCCTCCCTAACCTTAGACGGTCTGAAAATTGATCGGGAATCAAACGTAATAAACGATTTAATTAAAGGGGTTACTCTAAATATTTTTGATAAAACAGATAGAGAAGAAACTTTAAAGATCGATAGAGACTATAATAAAATAGCCGAATCGGTTAGCGACTTTATAGGAGAGTACAACCAGATACTGGATTTTATAAATAATGAAACAAACGTCGACGCTATGGAGTATCGTGAAGAGGACAGAGAAAAAACCGGAAAACTATCCAAAGATTATACTCTGCGTTCTTTAGTTACAAAATTAAGAGTAATAATGATGAATCCATATCCGACCGATTTTGGGGTAGAGTTGTCGAATTTAAGCCAGATAGGCATTTCTACAAACGAATCTAACAAAGGATTTGACGCTACAAAAATGAAAGGCATTCTTGAGGTTAATCCCGATAAATTTATCGAGCAAATGGAGAAGTATCCCGCGGGTATAAAACAACTTTTTGGCAACGATACGGACGGCGACATTTTGATAGATAGCGGTATTGCGTATGAAACGGAGCGGTTGCTTAAGGCTTATACGACTAGAGACGTCGGTTATTTTGATTCGAAGACAAATTCTATTGATAATCGTATCGAAAATCAAAACAAATCGATCGACAGTTACAAAGAGGTTCTTGATAAAGAAGAAAAGGACTTGAAAGAAAAATTTTTTAAAATGGAAAAAGCCGCCCAAGAGCTTGAGGAAAATAGAAAAAGGTTCGATAATCTAGATAAGAAATAAACGCCGGAGATTTAAGTGGATTTATTAATTAATAACGAAGCTGTCCCATTCGAACTGGAAGGGGAAAAAAACGCTTTTGAGATAGTAAGCGCAGTAGGGACGTACGCGTCAAAAAACGATCCCCAACAATTTATAACGTCTATATCCATTAACGGGAAAGAGTACTCTTACGCCGATGAAAAAGGATTAAAAAACATAACGATCGAGGATATTGAAAAAATAGATATTGAAACCAGCGGCTTGTTGGGTATATCAATTTTATCGATCGATCAAGTAGACAAATTCTTAAATCTATTGATAACAATGGTTAATCAGAATCAGTACGACGAATCCCTTACCAGAATAAAAGATTCTATGCTATGGATGAAAGACGGCGTAAAGCAGGTCGTAGGTCTGTTTTCTTCTAAGAAAAACAGATTAATTAATGACGAGAAAATTTTTTCAACCGAATTTGACAAAATAAATTTAATAATCAAAGACATAGACGCTCAAGACAGCGTTTTACCGGATAATATAATAGAGAGTTTTAATAAATCTGTAAAAACGATGAAAGGGTGTTTGAATAATATAAGAGCGTTTCTTAAAACTTCCGAAGATATGGAGGATAAAGATAAAATACTGGAAAATTTAAATTCTGTAATTGGGGATATTGAAAAATTGATACCCGAGTTGTCGAACGCTCCGATTTTATTTCAAACGGGAGACGATAATCTTGCTATGGGAACAATTCAGAATTTAGCCAATATTTTGGAACGAAGTATTAATTTATTTGTCGTTTTCAAGGAAGATCCTAACCTTTATCTCGATAAATATACGATAAAAGAGGTAACTTTTGAAGTTTTTTTTGAAGCTCTAACAAATCACTTGAAAGAATTGATGAGCTCTATCGAAAATAATGATTCTATAATGATGGGAGATTTATTAGAGTACGAATTTATTCCGAATTTAGAAGAGATTAGCGGGATATTTAAAAGAATTAGAGACGAAGCCTTTATCAAAGCGAATTAATTTTAATTATTTCTTAAAAAAACAGGTAGTTGCTATATAAAACAATCTATATTTTAAAAGATATTTTAATTAGCCGAGTTTGGATAAAATAGTGAGCGATAATAAAAGATATTTAAAATCAACGTTGATAATTAGCTTGTGTTCTTTTTTATCGCAAATATTGGGATTATTAAGAACAACTTTGCTGTCTTCCTTTTACGGAGCGACCGAAAGCGAAGGGCTTGCCGATTGTTACTCCGCCGCGTTTAAACTTCCCGATATAATTTTTACTTTAGTCGCGTCCGGGATGGTTTCTATCGTCCTCATTCCATATTTTCTTACTAAGATGAAAGATGGAAAAATCGACGCAATTAACAAAATTTGTTCGGGCTTTATAAATATATTTTTTCTTATTTTAAGTTTTTTTATAATTATCGGAATAGTTTTTGCGCCTTATATAGTAAAGAATTTACTATTATCGGGATGGACGGACGATGTTAAAATTGCTATTACTGTCAAAATGACTCGAATATTATTCTTACAAGTCCTTTTTATGAGTTTATCCAGCATTTTTGGCTCTTATCTTAACGCTTTAGAGAAATTCCTAGCATATTCTCTGGCCTTATTATCATATAATATCGGCATTATAATGGGCATTTTATTTTTGGCTCCATTTATTGGAATCGAAGGGGTAGTATGGGGAGTCGTCGCGGGAAGTTTTATGCATTTAGCTATACAGCTGGCCGGCTCGATAAAAAACGGTTTTAGATATTCTTTAGTTTTACCAAAAATCGACAAGGAATTAATATTTCTTACGCTAAACGGTATTCCAAGGGTTATAACTTTGGCAAGTTCGCAGATTGTAAGATTTTTTTACGTAACGATAGGAAGTTTTATATTTACCGGAGCAATTTTTATTTTTGATAATGCGGAAAATATTGCTATGGTCCCCTACGGATTGGTCGCAATCAGTTTTTCAACGACGGCTTTCCCCATATTTATAAAATATTTTAACGAATCGGACTACTCTTCTCTTTACGATTCGTTGTTTGAGAAATTAAGGATGCTTTTCTATTTCATATTGCCCGTAACGGTAGTTTTAATAGTTTTAAGGAGAGAGATCGTCGATATTTTGATCGGTTATAATAAATATTTGCCAAAAGACGTAGAAATTACCAAAAACGCCCTTTTTTATTTGGCTCTGAGTATCCCCTTTTTTTCCGCATCGTTATTAATAGTAAAATTTTATTACGCCTTGAGATTTTCATTAATTCCTATGTTCATCGCCTTGTTTTCGTCGGTTTTGTCTATAGCAGTTTCATACTTTTTAGTAAATAAATTGGAAGTGGCAAGTTTGGCGATAGGGAGATCTACGGGGTATTTGACGCAGTTCGTTTTACTAATAATTTTTTTAATACCTGTTTTTCGAAATAAAATAGAGCTTAATAAGAATAAAACTAAGCCCGTTTTTGAAATATTGGCATTAATTATCATATCCTCTATAATATTGATATTTGGATTATTTCTTCAGCGGTCGATTAACATTTCAAACGTCGGAAAAATTGATTCGATCTTAAAAATTTTATTAATTGGATTTATAATCTCCGTTATATACTTTATCTCAACTTATCTGACAAATTCGGCCGAATCTAAGATGGTTCTAAACTATATTACGGCAAAATTTAAAAAATAATATTGTTTTTTTTCTAAATATTTATTAAAATGACCGCAATTTTATTATAATGGAAATATAGCGGGCTCTATTTAAACAAAGGGCTTGACTTTTTATAGGAGAAAATATGTTGCAAGGATTATATACCGCGATAGTAACTCCGTTTAACGAAGACGGAACTATTGACGAACATTCTTTTAGGGAACTTATTGAAGAACAGGTAAGCGCCGGAGTTACCGGTATCGTTCCTTGCGGAACGACCGGCGAGTCCCCTTCGCTAGATTATAAAGAGCACGACGAGGTAATTCGTATCGCCGTCGATCAGGTCAAGAAAAGATGCGAAGTTATGGCCGGGACCGGTTCAAATTCGACAAGAGAAGCGATAGAAATGACTAAACATGCAAAGGCGCTTGGCGCGACTTCTTCGTTACAGGTAGTGCCGTACTATAATAAACCGACTCAAAAAGGTCAATACGAACATTTTAAAGCGATAGCCGAATCGTCGGATTTACCGATTATCATATATAACATACAAGGAAGAACCGGCGTTAATATGGAGACTTCCACGCTTATAGAACTTTCAAAAATAAAAAATATTATAGCCGTCAAGGAGGCTTCCGGCTCTATTTCTCAAATGATAGACGTTCTTGAACTAAAGCCGAAAGGTTTTTCTGTTTTATCCGGCGACGATAAATTAACTTTGCCTCTAATGGCGTGCGGCGGCTCCGGGGTTATATCTGTCGCTTCTAACGTTATTCCTAAAAGAATGGCTGAATTTGTTAATTACGGATTGAATAACGATTTCATCTCAATGAGAAAAATGCAACTGGAGTTAAACGAGTTGTTTACAAAACTCTTTGTTGAAACTAATCCAATTCCGGTTAAAAAAATATTGGCGTTGAAGGGGAAAATCAAATCTTCATTTCGGCTTCCAATATGCGAACCTTCCGATAAAACTACCGAGATTTGTAAATATTTGATAGAGAAATATAAAATATAGTTAAGGTAGTATTTCGCCAGTTTTTTGGGAAATGACAAATAATTCTACGTACGGTAGACGTATTTGGGATAATTTTCGATTAGGAGCGTATATAATAGCCGTTTTTGGGCGGCGATATTTAACAGTTGTGTCATTTTATCCAAAAAGTCGTTTTTCAATTTATCAATCCTTAATTTCTTACCAACAATCTCAAGGAATCCTTCTAATCCGTATTGCGCGACGCCGTTATAGAAAAACAGGATAATATCTCGAACCGTCGAAGCCATACCGAATTCGTTATACAAGGAATGCCATCTTTTTATTCGCAAATAGTCCGCTTCGCCGATTCTAAGGTATTTATCCAGCCTTTTATCGCCGGAGTTATCTATAACGGCGTATTCGGAGCGATGATTCCCGATTATCCTCTTCATTTTTGGGATTTTTTTGTCAATAAGGCGAAACATAGTTTCAAATAATTCGCTGAACGTATTAATTTTGAACTCTTTTAGTAGAAAATCTATGACGTTATTATTCATAGATTCTGAAACTATAAAATGGAATAAATGCTTTTTGTTTTTCATAAAATTTTCTCCTTTTTTCTTTGTATATATATAACAACTAAAAGTAGAAAACTCTTTACAAAAATTTGGATAAATTTTTAGAAAATAACAAATATTTTACTACTTAAAAAAAATGACACATATGCGTCGATTTTTCTCTGCTTCCTAAAGAACTGAAGATAATGAAGTTACCTTATCCGAAAATATCTGTTCCATATGTGTCATTTTATTCTTTACATCATACTCCCTTCCAAGCGAAGAAAAAGGTGTCGTTCAACTTTGAGACTTGACGCATATTTCAAAAAATGAGACTTTACACTTTGAAACAATTCTTTTATCATACTATATCTCCAATATCATATTTAGTCAATATATTATCTTTATAGAAAATCTTGATCCATTTATTTGGATTTTCTCTAACTTCAACTTCGTAATTTGAAAGAGAACAATTTTTATATTTTGGAATTAGAAAACATTTATTCTTATAACTAATTTCATTTACTTTACTTACTTTACGAATGGCTCTTTTTGTAAATGCATTTTCGATGCTTTCGATATCTTTTTTGTTAAGATCTTCAAAAACATCATTATTTTCTTTAAAAACTTTTTCAGGCGTCGAATTTATAGCTCTGGAATATGTATTATTATGCTTCTCGACATATTTTTCTAGAACGGCATTTGCATCGTCTATATTTTTTGCATTTTCGAAAATCATATAATGCGGTATTTGACCTTGAAATGTTAAAAACTTTCTTTCCACTTTACCTTTACCTTGCGGTTGAAAGGGTTTTGAATTTATTAAATTCACTCCGACTTCTTCTAAAGCCTTAGGTATTACTAGTTCCGGATTTTCAGTTCGTTGATCAAAATGAACGCCGCCATGTCGTATATAACTGTATTTTGAATCGTTATCGTAATAAATAGACATGGGTAATCCAAAAGTTAAAAACATCTCTTTTAAAGCCGTTATGTGATTTTCAAGATTATCGCTAGTTACAAACTTTGCATATAGAATGTATCGCGATTTATC
>MWDO01000043.1 GCA_002070605.1 Spirochaetes bacterium ADurb.Bin133 | reverse complement strand
TGAGGCTGTATTTATAGACGATAGATTAAAATGTTAAAAAAAAACAAAGATTATCGTTGACTTTTACCATAGATGCGTCAATTTATAGGGGCTGTCTCAATCCGACGCATATGCGTCCAATTTTTTTTTCTGCGATTAACCTCGCCGTATAATTGACACATATGATGTTAAAAGCAAATCAACGCATATGCGTCATTCCCCAAAAAAACTGACGAGTTAAATTAATTTTTAAATACCGCGCGCCGATAATATTGTATGCTAAAAGATTTACTTCAGAACAGAAAATGTTTCAAATTAGTATGCGGCGCCGGCAATGAAGACGCCGAAGAGGTTGAGAAACTCGCTTACGTTTACGCCAAAGCCGGCGCGAGGTTGTTTGATCTTTCGGCTAACGAGGAGGTAGTCCAAGCGGCTATAAGCGGTTTCAATAGAACCGGTTCTGACATATCCGACTATCTGATTTCGATTAGCGTCGGCATCAGGGGCGACCCTCATATTTCGAAAGCGTCGATCGATCAATCGAAGTGCGCTTTTTGTTTAGCCTGCCTAAAAGTGTGTTCAAATTCGGCAATTTTTACGGAGAATAATAAAATTTCTGTAAACTCTAAAAGGTGTATTGGTTGCGGAAAATGCTATAAAGCGTGCCAATTCAAAGCCGTCGTTTACAGTTCGATTCCAAAGCCGATAAACGAATCGATCGACCCGTTGATCAAGTATAATATTTCATGTCTGGAACTTCATGCGATTAGTTCGGACGAAAAAAATTTTAAAGAATCGTGGAATTTGTTGAAAGAATACAATTGCGGTATTATGAGTTTATGTCTCGACAGATCGGAAATTGGCAATAATGAATTAATTAAAAGAGTAAAATACGCCATTAAGGGGAGAGAGGACGAAAGCGTTATCATACAGGCCGACGGCTCTCCGATGACGGGCGGGGTAGACGACTATCATTCGACGTTGCAAGCTGTCGCGACGGCCGAGATTATTAATAACGCCCGTTTGCCGGTTTTTGTGGTAGTTTCGGGCGGAACAAATTCAAGAAGCGGAGAGTTGCTTAAAATTTGTTCGGTCAACGCTCACGGGGTCGCCATAGGGAGTTACGCTCGAAGCATAGTCGGCGAGTATATAAAAGATAAAAATTTCTTTGAAAAGAAAGAACTAATAGAGTTGTCCGTGATGAAAGCCAAAATTCTTGTAAATAGAATTATGTTTTATTTGGCTAAATTATGATAACTTTAACGTTCGACGGCGTCGTTTTCGACAATATCAAAGCGATAATATTTGATAAAGACGGCACTCTCATAGACGGCGGTCCTTATTGGGGTAGAATAATAGAGCTTCGGGCTAAAGCCTTGATGGAATATTTTCGGATACGCGAACTCTGTTTTGCCGATATTTGCGACGCTCTGGGTTTTTCGGTAAGGGAAAACAGACTGAAAGAGGAAGGTCCGATAGCTTTGGTAAGCAGGGAAGAGGTTATAGATATTACTTGGGAATTATTAAATACAAATAAAATTAAATCGACAAAGTTGGAAATATCGGACGTTTTTACAAAAACCCACGATATATTCAAAAAAGAGATGGATAAATATATAAAAATTATCCCCGGCGTTAGAGAGTTTCTTGATAAAATACCTTCCGATGTAGCGAAAATTCTTATAACGTCCGACGCCTTAGCAAATACGGAGAGAGGACTTGAGTTAGTAGGGGTCAAAAAATATTTCGACCTGGTTCTGACAAAAGAGAGTAGCGATAAGCCGAAAAGCTCCGGGGAATTACCGACAAACGCTCTTCGTAAATTCAACGTAGATATATCCGAAACGGTAGTAATCGGCGATTCTCCGGCGGATTATCAGATGGGGAAGAACGCCGGCATTGATAAAGTTATTTTAGTTGCAAGCGGTCAAATTTCGAAGGAAAAATTATCAAATTATTCGGAATATACCGTATCGTCTCTCGGCGATATAAAAATCTCAAATTGCAAATAATTTGCGCTTCTATCGGTTTTTTGGGGAGGGGGAGAAATTGACGCATATGGCGTTAAAAATGAAATTGACACATATGAAACAGATATTTTCTATTCCCCAAAAAACCGACGGGTTACAATAATTTTAACTTCTTATTTGATTTTTTTATCTATTTTTGTTATAAATATTTGTCTTGAATTAGGAGTTATTTATGGTTATTGAGACAAAAGCTTTTGGCAAGATAGAGGTTTCTGAAAAGCAGAAAATTTATTTTGAACAAGGAATTTTGGGATTTGAGGATATTCATTTCTTTTATTTGTTGGATTTCCCGGAAGGGGACGCGCCTTTCTTTTGGTTGCAGTCTGAAGATTACCCGGAAATAGCGTTTATTCTCATATCTCCCGACGTTGTTGTCCCCGACTATAAATTGGTTGCCGACGCAAAAGAGTACGAAGCGATCGACATTACAAACGATAATGAGATACTGGTTTTTTCGATAGTTACCATATACGACAATCCGGAAAACAGCACCGTTAATATGCTTGGTCCTATAGTAATAAACAAGCGAAATAAAAAAGCCCGTCAAATGATAAGTCTGGACGATAAATATACGGTGCGACATCCTCTTATCAAAAAAGGCTAGGGGGTCGTATGTTAATTTTAGCCCGTAAAGAAAACCAATCTATAATGATAGGCGAAGATATCGAAATATCCATACTAAATATCAAGGGGGATCACGTAAAAATCGGTATCGACGCGCCGTCCGACGTTAAAGTTTATCGCAAAGAGGTCTTTGAAGAGATACAAGCGGCAAATATCGAAGCCGTTAAGACCGATCTTAACGCGGTCAAAAACATCGGAACTCTTTTTAAGAATAAAAAGTAGATTTGCCGCGCTTCATTGCTTCATTATAGTATAACTTATCGAATCGCCTCTTTCATAGGAAATTTTTTTTCCGACGCTTACGACTCTCTCCGATAGGCGGCTGATACATTCGGAGCCGGACTCGTCGAGGCATATTTTGCCCGGATAAATCAGGTAATTCTTTTTATATTTAGCCGGAGTAATATTCGGCATTAATACGTTTGCCCCGCAGGATAGAGCTTTCTCGCGTCCCAGGGCGTCGATACTTCCCGTAGCGGTAGTCGCCGGAATATTGGAATAGGGGAGTAGAATTCTTAATAGAGCCGTCGTTCGTAAAATGGTATCGAGAGAGCCGGGGGCTTCTTTTTTCAACGGCGTTTCGTCGTGCGGAATAAACGGACCTATTCCGATCATATCTAACTCCAATTCTTTGCACAAAAGAGCGTTATTTATTCCGGTTTCTATAGTTTCTCCGGGAAGCCCTACCATAAAGCCGGAACCGACTTCAAACCCCAAATTTTTAAGATTTTCTAAACCTTTAAGACGAGTTTTTAGCGATTGACCTTTTTTCAGATAGGAGTAGAGGTTTTCGTCCGAAGTTTCAAATCTCATCAGATACCTGTCGCATCCGCTATCTTTTAATTCTTTATAATCGTCCCTATTCATAAGTCCGCAACTAAGCGTTATAGCGGTTTCGGCGCCCGTAATCTTTTTTATCTTATAAACAAGCTTAGATAATTTTTCAACGTTATATTTATAGTCCTCTCCACTCTGTAGTACAAATGTTTTAATATTTGCGTCGAGACCGAATTTGACGGTATCGATTACCTCCTCGTCCGTAAGTCTGTATCTGACAGCTTTGCCGTTGGATTTTCTTATACCGCAGTATAGGCAATCCATATCGCAATAGTTGGAGAATTCAATAAGTCCTCGAATGAAGACGTCGTCGGAATAATTTTTTTTAACGATATCGTTCGCAATTTTTGACAGCTCTTTCGTCGAAGCGCATTTATAAAGATCGATCGCTTCTTTTATATTCACTTAAATTTCCTCGCAACTTTTTTAGAAATATAGATCTCTCTCTCCCGATTCGATTTTTGTAATAACGTTTTTCATATTGCTCTTTAGTTTTTCGTTAGCGACGTTTGACGTTAGTTTTTCAATAAGTTTCGCTCCTTTAGCTTTTGTTTCTTCTTTTGCAAAGTCTTCAAGATACTCTTTAAATGTAAAAATTGCGTTTGGCATGCAGAATTCTTTGATTAATCCGGGTTTTGCCAGATCCATAAAATCCGCCCCCACTCTCCCTTTTCGATAACACCCCGTACAAAAGGAGGGAATAAATTCTTTATCAATAAGAGACGAAATGATTTCGTCAAGATTTCTATGGTCGCCCAGAGAAAACTGACTGCCGCTATGAGCGCCCTTGTCCGAGTACGCTCCCGGATTTGTCCTTGATCCGGCGGAAATTTGACTTACGCCGTAGTTAAATAGCTCTTCTCTCAACGACTCGCTTTCTCGCGTTGAAAGAATAATCCCGGTATATGGAAGAGCGATTCTGAATATGGCTACTAATTTTTTAAAATCGTAATCCGAAACCGGATAAGGTATATTGTTTGTCAACGGAACCCCTTCCGCCGGCTCGATTCGCGGAACGCTAACGGTGTGAGGTCCGCAACCAAATTTTTTCTCAAGATGGGACGCGTGTTCCATCATAGCGAGAACTTCAAATCTGTAGTCTGCCAGTCCAAATAGCGCCCCTATTCCGACGTCGTCTATACCGCCGGCCATAGCTCTATCCATAACGTTTAATCGGTATTCAAAATCCGCTTTTGGACCTTCCGGGTGATATATTTTGTAAAGTTCAGAATCGTACGTTTCCTGAAAGCACACATATGTGCCAATTTTTTCCTTCTTCAGTCTCGCAAAATCCTCTACTTCGACGGGCGCAACTTCTACGTTTATTCTGCGTACAGAGCTGTTTCCGACCTTGACGCTATAAGCCGCTCTTAGCGCTTCTAAAAAATAGTTAAACGAATTCCCTTTGGTCTCCCCCTGCAACATCAATATTCGTTTGTGCCCCTCCTTGAGCAAGGACTCGGTTTCCATTTTTATTTGATCTATACTAAGAAGCGCTCTATCTATAGATTTATTGTCTTTTCTAAACGCGCAATAGAGACAGTTGTTTGAGCAGTAATTGCCGATATACAATGGAGCAAAAAGAACTAATCTCCTTCCGTAAATCTCATTTTTTACGTAGCCGGCTGTTTTTAATAATTTTTGATAAAGCTCTTCGTCTTCTATCTGTAATAATTTTGATGCGTCTTCAATAGAGAGCCCTTTTAATTTTAGAGATTTTTCTAAAATATCAGAAATCTCGTTTTTTGAAGCCGGTTTCTTATTGATTAAATCGTAAAGTTTGTCTCTGTCGATAAAATTATAGTCGTTCGCCCTCTTTTGATTCATTATTGTTCTCCTTATACTTTGATAAAACAGACCTAACTTGAACTCCCGCGATTTTACCGATTTTTCCCGCGAGCGCCCCTATCTGATCGGTCGAGCCTTCGACAATTAAAGAGACGACGCGAATGTTTTTTGTTCTAAACGGCAGTCCCATTCTACCCATAATTATAGAGTCGTATTCTGATAATATCGAGTTTATGCGAGAAACTGAATTTTTATCGGTTATGATAACCGCCACGACGCCGATTCTCTTTTCCATAAGACTACTCCTCCGGATCAGACTAAGTTTTGATACCTTGGAGACCGCTACCCGCTCTCTTCAGTATAAGGATATTTTAAATAAAAAATTATTATTAGTCAAGTTTTATTTATACCCTGTTGGTATTTTGGGGGATAAAAAATATTTAACGCATATGCGTCGGGTTGGAACGGCTCTTTAAAAATGACACATATGCGTCAAAGTTTTTATCGAGGAGCGACGCGGCGGTATGTAGCCCATATGTGTCAATTTATGTCGAGGAGCGACGCGGCGGTTATGAAACCCATATGTGTCAATTTCATTCTTAACGTCATATGTGTCATTTTTACCAAAAAAGCCGACGGAGAGCGTTTTATTGGTAAAATTGGTTGCATAAAATTAGTTTTTTATATATAAAGGGCGGATTATGGATAGGGTAAATATAGACGGTCTGTTATTCGACAACGTCTCGATGGGCGAGGCGATTAGTAGGACGCTTAATAAGATTAAAAACTTTGAAAAGCCGGAGTTTGCTCTCGTAGCTAATCAGGATATAATAAACAAAAAAAAAGGAATTCCCTTTTTTACCGACGAACGGCTAAACCGCTCGTTTTTGACCTTTGCAGACGGATACTCGATCGTCGTCGCTTCAAAAATACTTAAAACGCCTCTAAAAGAGCGAGTTGCCGGACCGGATTTTATGTTGAAATTTATTGAAGAGACTCAAGATAGCGACATATCGCACTTTTTTCTTGGGTCGACTGAAAAAGTTTTGGAGAAAATGATCGCCAATTTTAAATCCGGATTTTCCGGTATTAAAATAGCCGGTTATTACTCGCCGCCGTTTTGTAAAGAATTTACGGATGAGGAAAATAATAAGATAATCAATTTGATTAATAATTCAAAGTGCGCTATCCTGTGGGTATCGTTTGGCTGTCCTAAGCAGGAGTTGTGGATTGTAAGCAATATTGATAAACTGAGAATTCCTGTTTCAATAGGCGTCGGCGCCGCGTTTGATTTTCATTCCGGAGTAGTAAAGAGAGCGTCGCTTTTTATGCAAAATATAAAACTGGAGTGGTTATACAGGTTTTTTCAGGATCCCAAACGGCTTTGGAGAAGATATTTTATAGGCGGATTGAGCTTTGCCAAAACGGTTATAAAGCAAAAATTTTCTAAAAAAAAATAATGAAAAAGAGGTGTAGTATGAAAAAGGCATTAATAACGGGAGTAACCGGTCAAGACGGTTCGTATTTAGCGGAACTTTTACTTGAAAAAGGGTACGAAGTTCACGGTATTATTAGAAGAGCGAGTTTAATTAATACTCACAGAGTAGATCATTTATATAAAGATCCTCATAGCGAAAACGTTAGATTTTTTATGGAATACGGCGATATGACCGATTCGACAAACCTAATTCGTCTTATACAGAGGATACATCCGGACGAGATATATAATTTGGCGGCGATGAGTCACGTAAAGGTATCTTTCGATACTCCCGAATATACGGCAAACGCAGACGGTATCGGCACTTTACGTCTTCTTGAAGCGATACGCCTTTTAGGAATGGAGAAGACGACTAAAATTTATCAGGCGTCTACCTCCGAACTTTTCGGAAAAGTCGTCGAGACTCCTCAGAAAGAGACCACGCCGTTTTATCCGCGATCTCCATACGGGGTAGCAAAAATGTACGCTTATTGGATAACTAAAAACTATCGCGAAGCTTACAATATTTTTGCAAGCAACGGGATACTTTTTAATCACGAGTCGCCGCGTAGAGGGGAGACTTTTGTTACGAGAAAAATAACCTTAGCGGCGGCGGCTATAAAACTGGGGAAACAAGATATTCTCTACCTCGGTAATCTCGACTCAAAAAGAGACTGGGGGTATGCGAAAGATTATGTCGAAGGGATGTGGCGAATTTTGCAGTATAAAACCGCCGACGACTTTGTTTTGGCGACTGGAGAGACTCATAGCGTTAGAGAATTTGTAGAGTTGGCGTTCAAAGAGTTGGATATAGACGTCGTATGGAAAGGCGCGGGGGTTGAAGAGAGGGGGTACGACGCTAAAACGAACAAATGTATAGTCGCGGTCGATCCGAAATATTTTAGACCGACCGAAGTCGATATGCTGCTTGGCGATTCGTCCAAAGCGAGAAAGGAACTCGGCTGGGCGCCTACGACAAAATTTGAAGAACTTGTAAAGATGATGGTTAGAGCGGATTACGAACTCGTGTCGGCTAGTAAAAGCGTTCAAAGCGCGATAAAGTATTGACGAATGTATTGTATTCAATCTGAAGAAGAATACGTTCTAATAGAAAAAAAGTCGAAATTTATTACAAGAATTTTTATAGTATCAAGCGAAGAGATTATTGAAAATATTTTACAAAAGATCCGTAAAAACGAAAAAGGCGCTCGACACAATTGTTACGCTTACAGGATTTTGGTCGACGGCGCTTTGATAGAGAGGAAAAACGACGACGGAGAACCGGGAGGTACCGCCGGCGCTCCGATGTTGTCTGTTTTAACGGGCGAGGATATCGTTAACGCGCTGGCCGTAACGACCAGATATTTCGGCGGAATTAAACTTGGAACCGGCGGTCTCGCTTCGGCGTATAAAAAAGGGGTAGTCGAAGTTCTTAAACTTTCCGGGAAAATTCCGTTTGCCATAAGAAAAGTTTGGCGGATAAAATTCCCAATAAGCGATTCAAATTTTATAAATTATATCGTAAAGAAAAATGATTTTATAACGCTTGACAGGAATTTTGATTTGGAGCCGTATTACGATCTTTCTTTAGACGAGACCGAAGAGAGTAAACTTAAAGAATTAACAAAAAATAGAGGGTGCGAGATACTGGAAATTAAAAAGGATAAGGAATGAATATTTTATTGACAAACGACGACGGATTTTACGCGGAGGGATTAAATTTTTTAAAAGAATATTTTTCAAAAACAAAAAAGCATAAAATATTTATAGTAGCGCCCGATAGCGAAAAAAGCGGATTCTCGCATTCGATAACGCTTAAAGATACGATTCGGCTGGTAAAACATATCGATAACTTATGGGTTTTGAAAGGAACGCCGGTCGATTGCGTAGCGCTGGCGCTTTTGGGGCTTGTCCCCGAAAAGATCGATTGGGTGGTATCCGGCGTCAACAACGGACCAAATATCGGCAAAGATATTATCTATTCCGGAACGGTAGGCGCCGCTCGTCAAGGGGGGCTGCATAATCTTCTTTCAATGGCGATATCGGTAAACTCATGGGGCAAAAGTATTTGCTTCGATAACGTCGAATATTTTATGGATAACTACTTTGAAAAACTTATGAAGAATAATCCCGGCGATTTTATATATAACGTTAATATACCAAATATTCCGAAAGAATCTCTGAAAGGCGTTAAAAAAACCGTCCCTTGTCGTTCGCATTATTATCAGAACGAACTTGAGTCTTTCGATTCGCCCAATCAAGGTAAATATTTCTGGATAAAAGGCGCCTATCCTATTTTTGAAAACGACGAAGGGACGGACGCCGGCGCGATTAGAACCGGTTTTATATCGGTGAGCGGAATGAAATTCTTGCCTGAGGGGGCTGAGTTTGAACTCTGAAACGTAAAAGTTATATTAGTATATTCAAAACGGGAACTCCCGTTTTGAATATACTAATATAACAACGCCAAAAAATATCGATTTCGGAGCGGGATTAGCGGCAAAATATTAAATGAAAAGTATTCTGTCAGTTTTTTGGGGCGGGAAAATTGACACATATGCGCCGCAGCGCTCTTTGATGAAAAATTCGACGTATATGGGACAAATAAATTGACACATATGAAGCAAATATTTTTTATTCCCCAAAAAACTGACGGATTACAAATAAAAAGTTAGTTTTTATTGACTTTAAAAGAAAAAAAATATATAAATAGGGTTCAAAATTTTAATAATCTTTACTTAACATAAAAAATTGGAGGATATTATGGGTAGAAATTGCGATATATGCGGAAGAGGCACGGCGGTTGGCAATAACGTTCCAAGAAAAGGTCTTTATAAGAAAAAGGGCGGAACGGGTTCGAAGATAGGGGTAAAGACAAAAAGAACTTTTAAAATTAATCTTCACTCTAAAATCATTTTGCTGGCGACCGGCGTAAGAAAAAGAATGAAGATATGTTCGAGATGTTTAAAAACTATGAACAAAGTTAGCTAAAATTTATATTTTTTTTGTAAATATCCGAATTTATTTTTTTCGGCGCTTTATATTGTTAATTATAATCGGATTGCAAAAGCGTAGCGTTTTGGATCCGGGCGACTATTGCGTAACTTTATGCCTACAAAGGAGATTATATGGCGCTTTTTTTAAACAAAAAATTTATCAAGGTTTTAGTCTGCGTTTTTTCTTTGTCCTTATCGCTTAGCGTTTTGAACTCTGCGGATAAAACGGACATTATAGCGGATGGAGCGAAGTGGTTTAATACCGATCCAATTCCAAAAGAGCAGTTAAAGAATAAGATTATTTTGGTCGAACTTTTCAAAACCTGGATGGAGTCTACCGAAAACACAGCCAGCTATATGAATATGATTTGCGACGCTTTTAAGAATGAAGGCGCGATGGTGTTGGGGATTAGCACCGAGCAGCCCGAAGCCGTGGAGAAGTATATCAAAAAAAATAATATAAAGTATCCCGTGGCTATCGGTTCGAGTTCTATGCTGAGTTATAAAGTGGATATTCCCGCTCTGTTTTTGGTCATAAACGGCGAGATACACTCTTACGATACCACTAAAAAATTTAAGTTTAACTATTTGTGGGCGGCTTTGGATAACAGAAAGATAGCCGAGGTTAATCCCGACGAAAAGTGGTTTGAAGAGAGGAGAGATAAATATTTTACGCTTTACAAGAAATCTTTTAAAGAATCGGTTCAGGTTATGGAGACGACTACCATAAACGGTATTCCTATGGATTTTGATTTGAAATATTTTGAACAGAATATTTACGACAAAATTGTCGACGAAGAGAATAAAAAATTTATACTAAGCGTTTATAATAAAGAGACAAGCCTAAAAAGATATCTTTTAAAAGAGGGGTTGTCCGATACGACTAAAAAAAGAGTGCTTAGTATTTTACAGATGCTGAAATATAAGACAATAAAAATAAACGAAACTTTTTTTCAAATGACGGTAGACGGAATGAAGAGAATTGTAGATAAGGATTTTAAGAATCCGCTTGGGGCTCCGTCGGTTTCAAATAGAAAGTTTTATAATATGCTGAAAAAAGGTCAAGAGAATATTTACGATATTATCGAAATTAATGTCGACGGATTATAAGATTTATTTTGCAAAAGCGTTTACTTTAAAGGCGGCGGATGTTTTAATTCCGCCGTTTATATTTTTATAGGTATCCCGTCAGTTTTTTGGGGAATAAAAATAATTTGTTAGTTAAAAATATTTGTTCTATATGCGTCCATTTTTATTCTTAAGATCATATGTGTCAATTTTTTTGAGACAGGCTCGCGTTATCCGGTTCTTTACCCCAAAAAACCGACGGATTACTTTTATAGAGCAAATCTTTTGGTTTAAACCAAATATTTTATGGACAAATTTCTAAAATTAAAGTATATTTTGGTCGTATGAAAAAGCTTTCCATTTTATTATCGCTGTTATTTGTTGTCGCGGCATTCTGTTATACTCAAGAGGGCGCTTCCGACGGTTTTGAGTCTATAGCGGAGAACTATGAATCCGAATATATTTCTTATATTGAAAAAAAGAGGTTTGACGTATTTTATCCGCTCGACGTAACGGATTTTTATTTTTATAAAGGGGGAAAGGAGATAACTTTTCAGGATTTTATTGCGTTATCCGGCGATCCTTTATTTGTTAAAAATAGCGATACTATAAAAAAAGTAAAAGTTATAGGGGCGTTTACCGGAGGAGTTTTTGGAGCTTCGTTATGCGCGTGCGCAATTCCTGCGGGCATATTGCTAAACTCCGCGGTTTCATACAACATGATCGATAAAGTTTATCTGGCTTCGGGAGTAGTTGCGGCGGCTCTTGCCGTTGTTTCAGGAATCGGGCTTATTGTAGACTTGATAGTAACGTTTTCCTTACTTCACAGATATAAATTTAACGGCAATATTGTCCGCGAAGCGGTGGATAATTATAATAAAAATTTGAGAATAAAATTCGGAATAACGCCCGATTTATCTTTCGAAAAAGAAAGCGATCTGTTTTTATCTTTTGGTATATTAATATAAGCAAATAAAATAATTGCAAAACAAGGAGAGTTTATGAATAGCATTTGGAATAGCGCGGCTAGCTTATCGAGCGGTTTGAAGGGGTTGGGATATATCGTCGGTTCGGACGAGGAGGAGCGTTCGGAAAAACAAAACAACGTTGAGAATATTATAGAAAAACAATTTCTTGAGCAGAGAAAGATCATAATATCTTCGGCGATCAATCAGAAAATTGCGGAGAAAACTATAAAATCGCTTTTTCTTATGGAGGGGCTCGATAATACAAAACCGATAACTATGATTATTAATTCTCCCGGAGGAGACGTGTTTTCAGGATTTGCCATTTTTGATATAATGAGGGCTATAAAATCTCCCGTTATTACGCTTGTAGCTGGTTTTGCCGCAAGTATGGGGTCGATTATTATGCTCGGTTCAAAAAAAGGTAAGAGATACGCTACAAGAAATTCAAAAATTCTAATTCATCAGCCCTTAATCGGCGGTTTTTTTGAAGGAAGAGCGACTGAAATTGAGATTCAAGCTAAAGAGATACAAGAGACTAAAGATAGGATTATTAATCTCTATGTAGAAGAGACCGGTAAATCGCGCGAAGATATAGCCAAAGACGTGGAGATGGATTATTGGATGACGGCGGAGCAGGCAAAAGAATACGGGCTGATAGATAAAATAATTTCTAGTATGGACGAAGTTGTTTAGATCGTCTGATAAAATAAATGTTTTAAACCTCATGGACGGCGCCGTTATAAAAAAAATATTTGTAATTATAATTTTATCGGCGTCCGTTAGTTATATCTCTGCGGACGATTTGTCGGAAGATTATTCTATAGGCGATAAATTTTATTCAAGACAAAATTTTTATATTTCTTCGTCTTTTGAGACCGGTCTTTCGGGAACTAAGGACTATCTTTCAGAAAAAACGTTATTTATATATAAATTTCGTTCTCTCGGAAAATTTCAATTCGGAATCAGGACAAATCACGTCGGTTTTGCCGTCGGCGCGTATTCCGGAAGAAATTACGGCTTTAATTTTTTGTTCGCCGTAGGCTTTGAATTTCTCTATAAAGTATTTAATAACCGAGACGGCTTATTAATATCTACCGACATGGGATGGTCTAATAAAGGATACGCTTTTTTCTTTTCTATAGGGCTCGGAAGCAGAATGAGAAATTATATCGAACTAAACTTTTTATTCGGAGTAAATTTGGCGGTAATGTCAAATTTGAATTTTTCAGTCGTAATCTATAAAATATTATCCTTAAAAGGCGTTATCGGAGTCGATATATTTTATAAAAATAATTGGCAAATCGACGTTTTTCTTCTAAAATTTGGGTTATTCTTACCGTTGACAATACGCGAAATATTCAGAATAGAATTTGGCGGAGGATTGACTTTAAACGATTATTATATACCGAGAGGTTACGGCGGTATAACTCTATCCTTTTCTATTTGACGCTAAATTCTAGCAATAACGGTCTGTGATCGCTAATTTTATCGATATATTTACCGCCAAAAGTTTTTAACTTGTATTTTGTTATTTTTTTAAAAAAAGCTTCGTTTACAAGAAAATAGTCGATATCTTTTTTTTTTCCAAAATTTGTCGTCCAAATATTTTTTTCATTGTAGAGATAGTTGATATTCTTTAAGCCCGATTTTTCCAGAATATTCATCGGTTCGGAGTATCTCTCGCTGTTGAAATCCCCCATTATCAGAACGTAAGGCTCGTTATTTTCGGCGTAAATGCCGTCTAATATATCAAGAATTCCATATATTTGAGAAATTCTTTTTCTTTCAGAATTAGCGTCCCCTCCAAACTTTGATTTGAGATGAGTCAGAAGCAAATAAAATTTCACGCCGTTTTCTAATATTATCTCAACTTTTGGGCAATCTCTACTGAATTTGTAATTAGGATTGCCGTCGTAAGGAGTAGGTAAGTCGCGGTTTGAAGTATAAACTGCCGGGTATTTTGATAATAAAGCTACGTCGATACCCCTCGGATCGTTTCCTTCCTCTAGATAGTAATAAGGATACCCCGACGATTTGGCTATGTTAGATAGTACAAAAATATTTTCGATCTCGCCCAATCCGACGAAGTCTGCGTTGATTTTTTTGATTACTCCGGATACCGATTGAAGTTTTGATATGTATTCATTTTCAGTCAAAACGTCGTCGTCCTTACCGCGGTCGTCGACAGTATCAAAAAAGTTTTTAACGTTCCACCACAAAACTTTTAATTCCAACGCCTGCGTTGATTCGACCGTAAGGAGCGCAATTAAAAAAAATATTATTATCTTCATAATACGACTATATACTTACAGTTCTGTTTTTGTCAATAAAAAAACGCTAATTATGTATCTCGGCGGTTTTTGGGGGTGGAAATTGACACATATGAGTTCTTGCGGAGAAATGACACATATGAAACGCAATGTTCCTCGATGAAAATCGATGCATATGTGTCAATTTTTTTTAATTAGCAAATTATTTGTTATTTATTAAAAATTTATGCAAATTTTTGTAAAGAGTTTTCTACTTTTAGTTGTTATATATATAAAAAGAAAAAAGGAGAAAATTTTATGAAAAACAAAAAGCATCTATTTCATTTTATAGTATCCGAATCTATGAATAGTAACGTCATAGATTTTTTGCTAAAAGAGTTCAAAATTAATACTTTCAGCGAGTTATTTGAAACTATGTTTCGCCTCATTGACAAAAAAATTTCAAAAATGAAGAGAATAATTGGAAATCATCGCTCCGAATACGCCGTTATAGATAATACCGACGATAAAAGGCTGGATAAATACCTCAGGATTAGCGAATCGGACTACCTTCAAATTAAAAGATGGCATTCTTTGTATAACGAATTCGGTATGGCATCGACGGTTCGAGATATTATCCTCTTTTTCTATAACGGCGTTGTAAAATATGGGTTGGAAGGATTTCTTGAGATTGTTGGTAAGAAATTGAAGATCGATAAATTGAAAAACGACTTTTTGGGTAAAATGACACAACTGTTAAATATCGCCGCTCGAAAACAGCTATTATACGCCCTCGTAATCGAAAATTATCCCAGATATGTCTACTATACGTAAAATTATTTAAAAAAAATATTTTTTTTATTGACAATATGATTATGATAAACTATAATTGCAGTAAGTAAACTCGGAGTTTACTTAGGATACCGGGAGTTTTATATGAGTTATATGCCAAATCGAATTGAGAGGGAAAAGGAGAGAAAACGGCGGGAGATTATAGACGTCGCCGAGAAGTTGTTTTTTAAGGAGGGGTTTAAGGAGACTTCGATGGACGCTATTGCAAAGAAGGCGGAGTATAGCAAACGAACGATTTATAAATATTTTGGAAGCAAGGAGGAGGTTTATTCCGCTATCGCTCTGAGAGGCGTCGAGCTTTTACAAAAAATTATTATGAAAGGTTCGGAAAACCAGAAGACGGGTTTTGATAAACTCTTCTCCGTTGCGCGTTCTCTGATAGAATTGAAAAAGGTAAACCCTAATTACGCGAAAGTGATAGCGTATTTTCTGAATCAAGTTTTTGAAGAGAACAAAAAAAGCGAGGGAATCCAAAAATGTCAAGACGTTGTTAAAGGGATACGAGAATTTATCGACGCGTTTATTAATCAAGGAATCGACGACGGAAGCATAAAAAAAGATATAGATATACCAAAAACTGTTTTATCTATACAGACGGTTATTGTCGGTATGTATTTTATAAACGACGATGTGTATCAGTATTTTATGACAGACAATATTGAATTTAATACAATATTTGAATACAACATTAATCTAATGTTGTCTTTAATTAAGAATAACTAGATAGGAGAATCAGAATGAATAAGTTTTTTAAATACCCTTTGGCGATAGTCGTCGCAGTATGCGTCGTTACCGTCATACTCGGCATTCAACTGAAAAATTTGGTTATCGATAACGATACGACCAAATTTATGCCCAAAAGCCATCCGGCAAGACAAGAGTTTATCGAGATAGAAGATACGTACGGCGACAGCATGATGATGGCAATAAGCGTTAAGTTCAAAGAGGGATATGTTTACAATAGAAAAAACCTTGAGTTTATTGAAAATATTACCGCCGAGTTTGAACAGATCGAAGGGATTGACGCCGTTACCTCGGTTGTTAATGCGGACTATATTTTTGGGACGGACGACGGTATCGAAACTATCAAACTCGTAGAGTCGCTTCCTCAAACCCTCGAGGAGGAGGAAGAGGTAAAAAAGCGGTTAACATCGTGGAGCATTTATAGAGGAAATTTTTATTCAAAGGATTTTAGATCTACGATGGTTGCGTTAAAACTCGAACTCGGCGTTGGGAGTTCGAACGCTGAAAATGCGTATAAAGAGGTCAAAAAAATCTTAAAACGTTATGAAAGCGAGGGGCATGAAACTTACGTCGCCGGTATGCCGGCGGTTTTAGTAATCATCGCCGAAAATATGAGGGGCGACTTGATCAAATTGGTACCCTTTGTCGTAATTATTCTTATAGGAACGCTATTTTTCTCTTTTAGAAGCGTCGTAGGCGTTGTTTTACCGACAATCACGGTATTAATAACGACCGTATGTACGTTGGGATTAATGGCGGTATTTCGCGTAAATCTTACAATTGTCGCTAACGCCATACCGGTATTGATGGTGGCCGTCGGAAGCGCGTACGGAATCCACATTATCAGCCACTATTTTGACGTGGTTGCCGCCGAACGCCTTAAAAATGGCGTAGTTTCGGACGCTCGCAATAAAGAAATAATATTTCACACTTTAAAAAGAATAGGCGGCGCGGTTTTACTTGCGGCTTTGACTACCATTGCGGGATTTGGGTCGCTTGCAACCAGCAGTATAACTTTGTTGCGGGATTTTGGAATATTTACCGCTATCGGGGTATTTATCGCTTTTATAATAGCGCTGACTTTGATACCGGCGTTATTAATGTTGAGACACAAATTTGTAAAACATAAGGACGTAAAAGTCCCCAAAAAGGACGACGGTAACGAAAAACCGGGCTTAGTAACAAAAGTTTTCTTATCGATTTATAAATTTCTTGTAAAAGGTAAAATCAGAGTTATAATTTTATTCGTATTAGTACTTGTTATTTCCGCCGTAGGGACTATGCGGATTAAAGTCGGCAATCCTATGATAAACTATTTTAGAAAATCGACCGAGATAAGAAAATCCGACGATTTTGTCAATAAAAATTTTAACGGCGTTACGATGTTAAGCGTTATTGTAAAGGGAGAAGAAGCGGGCGCTCTCACAAATCCGGATATACTTGTCGGCATGGAAAAAATGCAGGATTATCTGATGAAGAAATATCCCGACGATATCGGCAACATTATATCTTTTATAGACTTTGTCAAAAAAATGAATCAGGTAATGAACGTCGACGAGAGCGGAGATTATTACGAGATACCTTTTGATCCGGCCAAATATCGATGCGAGTCGAAAGAGGAGTTGAAGCAACTAATCGCCCAGTATCTTATGCTTTTTTCAGGAAATATCGGCGAGTTTGTCGACGACTCTATCGAGCCGTCCCAGACAAAATTTGAGATAATTTTGAAAAACGGGGATTTCAACAAAATTAAAGAGGTAAGGGAAGACCTTCTGGATTTTGCGAAAAAAAATTTTCCGGAAGGGTATAAAACTACCGCTTCGGGCAACGCGTATCTGCAGGTCGTCGTATCGGACCTCATCGTCGATAGTCAAATTAGTAATATTATATTTTCTCTCATAGCGGTTTTTTTGATTTTATCCGTCTATTATAGAACCCCGATTGCCGGGATATTCGGAATGTTGACCCTTGCCGCGCCGATATTTCTCAACTTTGGAGTTATGGGCTTTTTGGGGATCAAACTCGACGCCGGAACCGCGATGGTCGCATCGGTAGCGATAGGGACGGGGATAGACTATACTATTCACTTTATGAACGCCTACTGTTACGAGCGAAAACTATCGACCGACCTGGAGGCGGTAACTACGAGGGCTTTGCAGACTTCCGGCAAAGCGATAGTTTACAACGCAACGGCGGTCGCATTGGGATTTCTTGTTTTAGTTTTTTCCAGTTTTATGCCGCTTGTTTATTTCGGCGCTTTGGTCGGTCTTACGATGCTGACCGCCTCGTTTTCGGCTATGACGCTTCTTCCGGTAGCGTTAAATATATTTAAACCAAAATTTATAAGTAGATAATTTTTAAAAAAAGGAGAGTTTTATGAAAAGATTACTTTTTACAGCGTTAGCGCTTCTTTTGTCTATGTCGCTTTTTGCCGACGAAAGAGGGGAAGAGATTATGAGAAAAAATAAGGGACTAAAAAAACCGAACGACGTCTATTCCGAAGCCGAAATGGTTTTGGTAGATAAAAAAGGGGGGCAAAAAAAGAGAAAAGTCGTTATGTTTTCTAAAGAGTCTAAAGAGGGGACTAATTCTTTTACAGAATTTTTAGAACCGGCCGACGTCAAGGGGACAAAATTTTTGACGATAGCCCGAAAAGGGGCGGACGAACAACGGCTCTATTTACCGGCGTTGAAAAAAACTCGACTAATATCGTCGACAAGTAAAGACGGCAAATTTATGGGGTCGGATATCTCATATTACGATATGGAAGATAGGGATTTTGAAGATTTTGATTATAAATATCTAAAAGACGAGAAATATGGAGAAAAAGAGTGTTATGTGATCGAAGCGACTCCAAAAGATAAAACTTCGCCATATTCCAGAACTATTATGTGGGTGTCAAAAAGCGATTATTTTACATATAAATTGGAAGCTTACGATAGGAAAGACGACAAACTGTTTAAGACAATCGTTATGGTTGAAGTAAAAATTATAGACGGGGTTATTATTCCGTCAAAAACGGTCGTCGACAATCATAAGGACGGGACAAAAACTTTACTCTCTATGAGTAATATGAAAATTAATTCCGGGATTAAAGACTCTATTTTCAGCGTTCAGAATCTTGAAAAATAAACAGATTGGAGGCGGGTTATGCGTAAATATTTTTTGATTACATTGCTCCTTATTGCGGGGATTTTTTTAGCTTATTCGGAGACGGATTACGGAGCGCTTTTTGATAACGTAGAGAGCGGCGACTCGACTTTAGACGATTCCGGTATAACAAACGGATTGTCCGATTTTTCGCCGATACCGGATTTTAAATTGAGCCTGTACGGCGATCATAAATTTGATTTTCATATTCCGGTAATTCCGGACCACATGAATTTTGAAGGCGCGATCAAAGCCCCTAAATTCTTAAACGAGTTCGGTTTGGAAATTAATTATAAAGAGATAAAACTCAAATCTGTCGGTAAGTTCGACGTAGTTTTGAACGATTTTGGCAGTTGGGATAGAGTTCTCAATATTAAGCCGTTAGAAAACTACGTCTCGTGGAGTCCGTGGAAAATAAAACTCGCCGCGGGGCTTCAGTTTTTTTCATGGGGAACCGCCGACGGGGTAAATCCTACCGATAATATCAATCCGCGCGACTATGCCGTCGGGGCGAATTCGGATAAAATACCGATATTGTCGGCGGCTTTTTCGATGTATCCCGTCGATTTCTTCTCGTTCGACGTAGTTTACGTCCCTTTTGAACAGAACGATATTTTTCCGAGGGATATTAAAGCCGAGATACCGGACGAACTTTTTTACGGAAGGAGCCTAGACAACACTTCGGACGCGGTTAATTATCTTTTAACTAACGCCGTTGCAATTCAGACCGGAACTATTACAAACGCCGATATAGCTAAAGAATTTACAAAATATATGGGAAGTTCGCCTAACGCAAAGAACGTTGATATTGCTAAATTTGAATTTGAGCCGAAAAATTTCACAATCGGCGGTAAAGCAAATTTTAGATTCCCGAAAGTCGATTTTTCATTTAGTTATCTATACGATTTTGATCCTTATTATACGCCGGAATTAACGCTAACAAAGGAGAAAATTCAAAACACCGGAACTACTTATTATCAGAACGTTCCTTCGCCGCCGTATCCCGCGCCTGTTATACCTGTAGCGATTCCAGAAAGTTATTTCTGGCGCGTTAGCGAAATTAAACTTGTTCGAAACAGGATTCATCGTATCGGAACGGACGTAAAGGCGTCTATAGATAGATTCGGACTATGGGGGGAGTTTTGTTTCAATCTCGCCGAAGATTATTTTTCCAATCGATATACCAAGCGCAATCATAAAATAAGTTACGTCGCCGGTATGGATTTCAGTTATGGACCGAACGACGATTTCTATTTCAATTTTCAATACTTCGGCGAAGTTTACCTCAATTACGACCTCGCTTTTTACGACGATTATGAGGACGGTATGCCGGATTCTTCAAAAGTAGGCGACCGAAGTTATATGAAGAGATTTTATTACCGGGCGATGGTCGAGAAATTAGGCGAAGTCAACGAAGGACTCTTGCAGGGAATCAGCCTGAAAATGAAGTGGCCCGTTTTGGACAATCTGTTGACCCCCTCGCTCGCCGCGTCATATATTCTTCCGTTAGTTTACGACTACGACGAAGAGAAGCGATACGGGAGTCTGTATTTCAATACGGAACTTGATATCATGCCGATCGATTCTTTCCATATTATTATTGGAACCGATCTCTATTTCTCATGGATTCAAAAAAAAGATCAAGCGGTCGAGCTTTCGCTGACCGATAAAATCGGGACCTACCACAAGGACTCTAATATCTATATCGCCATGAAGTATAAATGGGGGATTGATTATAAGAAATAAAACAACGTTTCTCTTATCCGCGTTTACGGATAAGAGAAACAAATATATTGAAAATGAGGCGTATTATCAGCTAAACTCGGTTTGATACTTCCGATATAGCGGCGATTCTTGAATTCATATGCGTCAAAATCTTTTGACGCATATGTGTCAATTTTAATTTTGTTAAATAACGTCCCTCGTCGGTTTTTTTGGAGAGAAAAAAATGACACATATGGCGTCAAGAATAAAATTCGACGCATATGGTATTAAGGAGAAATTGACGCATATGACGCTAAAAACAAATTGACACATATGGGACAAGTATTTTCTTATTTCCCAAAAAACCGACGGGGCGCCTCAAGCTAATATTTTAGACTTTACTCTTTTAATTTTTCATCGCAAGATTACGGTTTAATAGAGCGATCTCCGCTTCGCTTTTTCTCAGATAAATTGGATCCGGTTTTTTGAGTTCCCCTTCTTTCAAAAAATAAAAAGCAAAGTCCAGCATATCAAACTCAGAATAACTCTCTTTATGGCTATAATTATATCTTATACCGGCGCTTGAAACGTAAGCCTCGATAGTTTTGAAATCTTTTCCTGCAAAGATTATTCGTTTATCTCCAAAATCCTTTAGTATAATATTAATTATCTCTTCTTTAGGTATATCAAATATTTTATAATTCGAGCGGCCGTTTAAAAAGGCGCAATAAAATCTATTTTTCTTTGCGTCGATTATTGGGATCGCGATTGTATCTTCGCTAACGTTCTTATATAAATAGTTGTAAACGTCGAATACCGAGAAACCGTAAACTTCCTTTTTTAACGAATAGCCAAAAGCTTCGGCGGTCGATATGCCTATTCTTATACCCGTAAACGACCCAGGACCGACGCATACCAAAATTTTTTGAATTTTATCGGCGCTTCCTCCTGTCTCCTCAAGCGCTTTTTTAACGCTTGGGACAAGACTCTCGATGTGCCTCGAATTGTTATCGACGGATAGAGCTGAGGTTTTGCCGTCGATATATACCGCTAGTTTCAAATATGCGTCGGACGTATCAAACGCTAAAAGATTTACCTTGTCCAATTTATTTCTATTTTCCTTTTATTATCCGATTCAATTTTTATTGATATCAATATAGATTCGTTAGGAATAAGATCGCCGCCTTTGCTATACCATTCGATCAGCGACACCCCTTGCGAATAGACGTAATCCTCAAATCCTATCTCGTACAACTCGTAGGGATCTTTTAGTCTATAAAAATCAAAGTGATATATCTTATATTTCGCGTCGTATTCGTTTACCAAAGTAAAGGTCGGCGAAGGCATCGGCTCGGCGACTCCAAGCCCGCCGGCTATACCGCGAGCTAATACCGACTTACCGGCTCCGATTTCGCCGTCCAGCAATATCTTATCGCCCGGTTTTATCTTTTCGGAAATAAGTTTGCCTATAGCCCAAGTTTCGCTCTCAGAATTTGAATAATACACCATAACTATTTATTTTTATGAAGATTAGACAAAACTCCGTCCTGATCTAATTTTGCAATCTTCTCCTTCAATTTCGGAAGGAGTTTATCAAGTTTGGATTGATCCTGAAAAAAAGACACCTTAATTTCGTTTTCGCCGACCGGCTTGTATTCAATTGAAAATTTAATATCCGATCTGCATATTTTCATAAAGTTGTCAATTAGCACCGCCGATCCCTCGTACTCTTTGATATAATAAATATGCGAGTCAAGTATCTTCAACCTATCAATATCGATAATTTTCACTGTTTGCGCGCCCTCCTGCCTCTTTTTTTTACCGGAGGCTCCTCTTTTTTTATCAGTTTTGTATAAATAAATTTGATGGCTTCTTTAGAAAAGATCCTTTTCTTATTAACCATTGTAAACAACTTTTGAGACAAAAAAACGTCTTTATATTTGTTTAGAAAATTGTGTAACTGATGCTCTTTTATATCGGGAAACAACTCCATAATATCTTTGGTTAGATAATCTTCCTTTTTTTCGCACCTTATAAAGTAATCGGTATTTATTGTAACTTCGTCCTCTTTATCAGATTGGTCTTGACGGCTCGAAGATTTTGAAAATTTCTCCATATCCGATAAAGATATATAGACTCCGTTGCCGTAAAAACCGTTTCCGAGTATACCGTTAGGTCTATACTGGAATCCTTTAAATTCCGCCTCTTCTATAAATGATAATTTTTTACTCATTATTTAACTCCTACGCTTTATAGCGTATAATAAAAGGATAAATCTTATTTGGATTTTTTTCAAACAATTTTTATAAAATAATAAAAATTCAAAAAAAATGAAAATATTTTATAATTAATTTACCGTTTTATCTAATTTTCGGCGGATAATATACGGACTCCGCCGAGCCGTTTACTCCGTTAAAATCTACGTCCATATAAATCTTGATCGGTTCTTCGCCGAATCTTGATACCGCTCTCGATCTATAAGATAGTATTATCTCCTTACCTTTTCTTTCTTCGATTTTAGTAATCAGCTTTTCTATATCGCTTGTATGATAGGCTCTCAAATATTCGCCTCCCGTCTCTTTCGCCATATATCTATACAAATTTGATAAAGAATTTTCCTCAAATGAAACTATATATATCGCTATATCGCTATTTTTAGCAAGAGATAGCGCGTCTTCGAATTTGAATTTCTCAAAATCTCTTCCCGTCTCTTTTGAGTTCGTAACCAAAATAATAGATTTTTTTGAAAACCTGCCGATCGCCGAATAAATCGCCGTTTTTATCCCATATCCTTTATCGGTTCTCTTTGAATAATCTCTATTCTCAAGCGACTCCAAAACCGATAATCTTGTAGAGTTTAATTCATTCTCAATCGTCGCGTCGTCCTCTCTAATAGAAATATAAGAGACCGAAGTTCCGGATTTTTTATTTCTAAACCACTTATCGAGAATATTCTTAAAATCCGAGGTGTATTTTTTCATGTTTTCATTTTTATCGTGAACTATAACGACGTCGTTAATCTCGTCTCTGGTTTGCGTGTACGACGAACCGACGACGGGTATCATTCTTCCGTTTTCGTACAACGTAAAATTTGTCCAATTTATCCCAACGGGGTTGGTAAAGTCGTCTTTTTCGACGGAAACGGCTAGATGAACTTCGGGAAAATTGTTGGCAAATACTCTCTCAATATTTACGCTAAAATTTGTATATCTGTCCCTATCCTGAGAAAGTATAAATAATCGAGAACTATTGTAATCCGTAATTAAAATATTATTGTTGACGTCCGTTTTTATCGACGCGCCTCTTTCAAGTCTGTCGCCCAGAGCGTCGACGACATACCAAAGCCCGTTATCCTCTTCGTAAACCCAAATGTTTTTCTCGCAAAGTATCAACATTCTTCCCAAATTATCGACGGCGATATCGTAAGGCTTTTTTAGCTTATCTTCGCCTAAAGAAAATTGATAATTGCCGCTCTTATCGTAGCAAACCACTCTATCGTTATCCCTATCGCAAACGTAAATCGAATTTTTATAAAACATAAGTCCGTTTGGAGAGGCCAAAACGCCGTCGGATTCCTTTTTATTACCAAATGAAAAGAGTATATCGCCGTTAGATTTGTACTTGTTTACTCTCTTGTTGCCGCTATCCGCAACGTATAACGAATTTTCGTCGTCAAAAAGCAGATATTTGGGTCCCAATAGCCCCCCTTCTCCCGAACCTTTAAATCCGATAATCTTTTCGACCAGCCCCAATTGGTTGAACTTGACTACAACGTCGTTTTTGAAGTCGGAAACGTATACGTATCCCTCGTTATCTACCGCGACTCCGTAAGGTTTTTCGATTTTATGCGTAAAGGATATATTGTTTTTGACAAGGTTTAGATTTGAGTCAAGTTCGATTGTTCTTCCATCCAAGAAAGAGGTTATATAATAATGATTATTCTTATCTACCGCTATCTGAGCCGGTTTTATAAAAAGCGGAGCGGATTTTTCGTCGATATATCCTTTTATATCCTCCCGCAGAAGGTAGCCTTTGTTGACAAAAATCTCGTCGATCATCCCTCTTTTATTGTAAAGATGCGAGATTTTACTTTTCAACTCTCTCTCTTTATACCCTTTTGATAATAAAGAATTCCATTCAAACAAAGCGTTTCTTTCATACCCCGCTTTTCTGTAACTGTCTCCCAGATAGTATCTGGAAAGATCGGCGTCATTGTAAAACGAAAGCGATTTTGTAAAATTAACGATCGCCATTTCGTATAAGCAGTTATGATACGCCCTTATCCCTTTTTGAAATTCATCTAAAGAATACTCGTAGGGAAGGTTTATCTCATTTTCGGCGAATAAATAAAAACTTAACGATAAAATCAAAATCAAAAATACTCTATTTTTCAATTTTTTCACCTTATTCCTACTTTTTACCTAATACAATATCGTAATGCTCTTTAATTTCTTCGTTCCCGTTAGACATGGACAAGGCTCTTTTCAAACTCGCTATAGCTGCTTTTATATCCCCTTTTTTATAATAAGCCCATCCAAGCGAGTCGATATACGCGGCGTTTGTAGGATTTACCCTCACGACTTCCCGCAACATCTCCAGTCCTTTCGGAACGTCCAAGTCGTACTCGCACAACAGATACCCGTAGCTGTTTTTAGCGTTTAAATTGTAAGGATCGCGCTCAAACGCTTTTTCGGCGAATTGAATCGCTTTTTCTTTATCGCCAAGTTTATAATAAATCGCCGATAAAGCGGCGTTTACCTGCAATATGTTCAAGTTTGACTTCATAACTTCAAGAAATTCGCGCTCGGCTCTCTTAAACTCCATATTTTTATAATAGATATAACCCAATATCATCCTGCACTGTTGAGTAAAAAGAAAATTAACGTCCATATCGACTATCGATTTGAGATATATAACGGCTTTCTTGTGATTATCGTTTTTAGCGTATATCAATCCCAAATAATAATTAGCTTCGGGATTGGTAGGATCGACGTCCAGAACCTGAGACAACGCCGCTTTAGCTTCGTCAAAGTTTCTTCGGTTAAACTGGATTATCGCCTCCCTCAAAATTTTATCGGCTTCTTTTAAAGTCACGACAGCCCTCCCAAGCATCGCTTACTATAATTTTAACGTCGACTAATCACTCTATTGTAGAAACGCTAAATTTTACAATTTATTATTATGTTTTGTCAAGTATTAGATTGTAAAATATTTATTTTTATAATTTCCAAAATAATTTACCGGTTAAAAATATTGACGCATATGCGTCAATATTTTTTGGCATCATATGCGTCCAATTTTTTTCTACGATTAACCCCGCCGCATATGCGTCATTTTCCAAGAAACCGGCGGGGCGCCTTTTTTTAATATTTGAGAATTTTGAAATAATATGACTGTCGTTCAACTTTGAGACTTGACGCATATTTCAAAAAATGAGACTTTACGCTTTGAAACAATTCTTTTATCATA
>MWDO01000042.1 GCA_002070605.1 Spirochaetes bacterium ADurb.Bin133 | reverse complement strand
AATTTATCAATCCTCAATTTCTTACCAATAAGCTCAAGAAATCCTTCCAACCCATATTTCATAACGCCGTTATAGAAAAATAGTATAATATCGCGAACCGTCGAAGCCATACCGAATTCGTTATACAAGGAATGCCATCTTTTTATTTGAAAATAGTCAGCTTCGCTGATTCTAAGGTATTTATCCACCCTTTTATTGTCGGAACTGTCTATAACGGCGTATTCGGAGCGATGATTGCCGATTATTCTCTTCATTTTTGGCATTTTTTTGTTAACGAGACGAAACATAGTTTCAAATAACTCGCTGAACGTATTAATTTTGAACTCTTTTAGTAGAAAATCTATGACGTTATTATTCATAGACTCCGATATTATAAAATGGAATAGATATTTTTTGTTTTTCATAAAATTTTCTCCTTTTTCTTTTATATATATAACAACTAAAAGTAGAAAACGTTATACAAAAATTTGGATAATTTTTAATAAATGACAAATATTTATCTCATATGTGTCAATTTACTCCTAAGATCATATGTGTCATTTTTGTTTTATTAAAGCTCAGCGCGTCATATATGCATCATATGTGTCAATTCCCAAAAACCGGCTGGGCGCTAAAAATCTAATTTATCGTTATGCGGCTCTTATTATTAAGGCGCTTTTTTCAGGCTAAAAAAAATATTTTGCAAAAAAATGAATAAAATGTTTGTTTATAATAGTTTTAATTATTATAATTAAGATTATTCAAGGAATATTTTGTAAAAACCTTTATTTATCGAGGATAGATCGATAAATAAAGGTCGCAAAACGTATAAATTAAGCGTTAATTATAAGAAAGCGCTTTGATATTGACGATAATATAATAAATTAAGATAACTAATAATAAAATGAGTTTATTTAAAAAAATACTTTTTCTTACGATATTTTTTCTGATTTCAAGCAAAATATGTATATATCCTTTTTGGAATAAAAATCCCAATATTGATAAAGCCGTAGAGCTGATAAAAGAGAAGAAATATAACGAAGCGAAACAAATTTTACTTAATGAACTTTTGAAAGATCCAAAGAATAAAGAAAAAATTACAAAGCTCATTCGTCAAATTGAGGATATTGAAAAAGAGAATTCGAGAAATCTCAATTACGGATTTAGCTCTCTACTAAAAGAAGAAAATATCGAAAACGCTATGATATTTTTTGAAAAAATAGATAAAAACAGCGATTACGATAAAAAACTTGACGAAATTGTAAAACTCTCTAAATTGATAAACAATACGTTTATACAAAATATTTATTACATGGATTATATATACGAGGCGGAAAAAAATTTAACGGAATTTAACCTTAAGGAAGCGTATGATAATATCAAAGCGGCGCTGGATTTGTTTAGGTTAACCGAGAAAGATATTGTTAACAACGCCGATTTCTTAAATTTTATAAATAAGTTTCACGCCGCCGAAGAAAATTTATTTAAATTGAGACTCGACTATAACTTTTTGAGGAAGCCGCTCAGTTACGACAAAAATTTTTTTTACAAACAATCCGAGCTTATTAACTCCACTTATAAAGGATGGTTTCAAATAGAGCTTGAATTTATTCAGCTAAAGGAAGATCTGCTTTTATTCGATCAAAACGTAAAAGAGTATATAGAATACAAAGCATATTTCTCTATATGCGAAAAATACATTTTTTATATTAGGACTGCAATACAAAAATATTCAAGAATATTTATAGAAGACGCTTTAAATTATATAGAAGAACTAACAAAAAAAAGACTTAACGCCGGCGAAAATTTAGACGACAGAAAAAAAACAATTAGAGAGATAAAAACGAATATAGTTGAAGCGTTTGAGAAATTAGCTTTTTATAAACGTCTGATAAATTTAAACGACGATCTATTTTATACTAGAAGCGCTAAAAATGTTATAGATTATTTTGCATATTTAACGCGTAAGAAAAGAGTATTTATGAGCGTTAATTTTATAGGATTTGACGCGGCGTATGAACGCGCCGGTAAATCTTTTACTGAGTTCGAAAAATATTGGAATTTGGGCGATCTCGATACGGCGGAAAAAAGTTTGATTTCGGCTAGAGGAGAGACAAACAACCTTTTTTTATTTAAGAAAGAATCGGATAAAGATTTTCTAAATTATACGTTTCTTGAGAATAACGCAGATTTCAAAGATATATACTCGGAAAAAAGCGAAATAGACGCTAAGATATCGGAATTGGGAAAAAAAATAGGAGCGGCGGAAGAGTCGCTTAATAATGAAAAATTTGCTATAATGAAATTTGCAAAAACGGCGGAGGAATCGTTTGAGGAAGCCAAAAAACTTTATTATCAAAAAGAGTACGATTTATCTTTAAAAAAATTTAACGAATCAAAGGATAATTACCTCGAAGTCCAGATTAAAAACAAATCAAAAAGAATTGCAGATAATATCGCAAATATTAACGAGTTTTTAGATGAATTAGATACTATTATTTATGAAAAGGATATAAAAGAGGCAAATCTAAGATTAGACGCGGCAAAGTCCGAGTTTTATAGAGGAAACTATGATGAAGCAAAGAAGAATATCGATATTGCGGATAGTTTATACAGAAAATTAAATCAAACTAACGAATTTATCGATTATTACCGCGAAAGAATCGTAGCCGCGATTAAGATTAATTCTGGAACAAAATTAAAAATAGACGATCCGGTTTACGATTATGTGGTTGAATTATTTAAAAGCGCCGTTAATTATTATGAAAATAAACAATACAAATTGGCAAGAGACTTTATTAACCTGGTTTTGATAGAAAAACCTTATTATGAAGAGGCGCGTCGAATTGAGACAAAAATTTTAAAAGAGACGGACATCGATAGTTTTAACGAAGCTTATAAAATATACAAAGGGCGCGCTATGGAGAAGTATAAAAACGAGAAATACGGCGAGGCGATAAACGAATTTCAATTGTTAAAAGAATTTGGAGTAGATATAGCCGAGATTAACGGATATATTAAAATTTGTCGAGAAAAGTTGAATTTCACGCCGACTGTTTTGAGCGAAAACGATAAACGCGAGGCGATAAGATACGTCGCAATAGCGGAAGACCTTTACGGGAGAGAGCTTTTTGAAGAATCTAACGTTCAGATCGACAACGCTCTTCGTTTGTGGAGCGACGTTCCAAAAGGAAGCGAGATTAAATATAGAATATTAATTAAATTGAAAAAGCCTCTACCAAAGCTTAATCAAAACAACGAAGTTCAATTTAAGAAAGCGGAGAACGCTTATAGAGACGGCGATTTTGAAACGGCTTTTTCTATAACCTCCGAGATTTTAAAATCTCAGGATCTTGAGAAAGTAAAAAAATTAAACGTATTGGCGGATATAAAAAGAAAACAAAAATTATGAGAAAACTATTTTTATTAACATTAATATTTTTTTCATCAATAAAAATAGACTCGATAGATACGACTATTTTTTGGGACAACGAAAAGGAGATTATTCGCGCTAACGTCGGAAAATTTGATACTTTTTTTTCAAACGATTTTATAGGGTTGGTATATTCGGACGCAAATAATAAAAACAAACTTTATTGCATATTTAGTTCGGACGGTAAAAACTTCTCCAAGCCTTATGTTCTTACGAATAATTTTTATGCAAAAAATAACGACGGCGTCGATTTCTCGGTAGCAATCGACGCAAATTCAAAATTATATCTTGCGTTTAGGACAGACAAGAATAAATTGGAAGTCAATACGTTTGGTTTTCCGTTCGAGCAAAAAAATAGACTCAACAAAACGGTTATTACTTCGCCAAATATACTTTTTTTACCCGAAATCGCGGTAAGCGCAGACGGAACGGTATTTGCGGCGTATTCCACGAATATCAATAACGACTTAAAAATAGGATTGACCAAAATATCCCAAAAAGGGGACATAATCGACGCGCAAATATTGGGTTCTAATCTAAAATCTTCTCTGAATCCCGTTTTAAAAGAGTATGGGGATTCCTTATATTTAGTTTTTCAATCAAAAGACAACGACGATATACCGACCGTAATAAACGAACGAAGTTTTTTCAGAGAAATTATAAACAAAATAACAGACATTCAAGATAAAACTTTAATGCAAAATTCTTACAAGAAAGATCCTATGAAATCTGCATATAAACTAATCGACGATATCTCTAGCGCAGATAAAACCCGTATTAAGGAGATATTGCTAAACCTAAAATATAATAACCCCGCAAATATCTCGTATAGTATTTATGTCGCCAAATCCGACGACGGCGGAGTAAACTGGAGCTACTTTAGAGTCGTTACTACTTATGGAGAAAACAATCAAAGACCCGATTTTATTATCAACGGCGATAGAATGAGCCTTGTCTGGGAGAAAGACGACGATAACTTGATAAGTCATATTTATTACGCAAATTTAAATGTCAAAAATTGGAATATTTTAGAAGAGATAATTATTTCCGAGCGTAATTCCGACGCTTATTTACCGTCGTTAATAGAATATAACAAGTCGATATTTGTCTTTTGGTACGACAACACGGACGGAACTTTTCAAAATTACTACCGGGAGGCGTTAGAAGTCGGATTGTCTGAAGTAAAACCTGTAAAAAAAATGAAAGGTAGAACATTTTTAAACTCTGTCGGCGTTTTTAAAGAGGCTCCGGTAATAATGTGGGGACAAAATTTTAATAATAGCGTTTCGATTTATACAGCGACAACCGATAATTTTGTCGAAGCGCCCAGAGTTTTTATAAAAAATCATAGCGGTAAAAAATATCTAAATCGGACGGAGGTCAAGTTTGAGTGGAATACCATAAAGGACGCTTCGGGATTGTACGGATATAGAGCTATTTTGACGCGCGATAAAGACGAAAAGATATCCGGAGGATTGAGCGACTCATATATCGATGAAACGGTCAATTATAGAGAGTATTCTATCCCCGAAGAGGGGGAGTGGTTTTTTAAGATCATGGCTTACGACAAAGCCGGCAACGTTAGCGCGGAGTCGGTTTATTCCGTATCGATAGACGTTACTCCGCCCCCGCCTCCGGTTTTATCCGATATGAAGTACGACGCGGACGGAGCCTTAACGACAAATTCTCCTATTATAAAATGGAAACCTTCGGAAGACGGCGCGACAAGATATAAGTACTACTATAAGTTTTTTCTCAACGAAAATGAGAAAAACAGTTGGAAATTATCCAATAAAATAACTACAGATGATTTTACGTATACAAACGATAATTTTATCAAGTTTTACGAATTGGATAACGGGTTTTTGACGGTAGGACTGCAATGCTTTGACGAAGCGGGCAATATTTCCGAAATTAGTTGGAACGAATTTAAGCTTAACAAATATGTGGTAAAAACGGTAATTTCAAGCGTTAAAGAAAAAAAGAGGGGAGACTTCGTTACGTTCGATATTTTCGGAAGAGGTTTTAATATAGAAGAAGAAATTTCGTCGATTGTGGCGGATAAAGATATGAAACCGCCGTTTGACTACGAATTAAATAGAAACTACTTTGATATTATAGACGATCGAACTATCTCCCAAAAAATCGGAGTTGAGATATACGACGGCATATATAATATAGGGCTCGTCCATCCCGTAAGAGGCGTAGTCTTTTTTGATAAAAAATTTAAGTTTGAACAAAAATGGGCTTTCGTTTATGAAAAGAAAGATATATTTAAAGAGATAAAAATTCGTTATATTGCCAACGAATTTAACGCGACTACAATCATCATATCTTCAATATTGATAATCTGGTCGATACTAGTACTATTTGTAGTTATGGGCGCCGTTCAAATAAAAAGGGAAACCGTTCAATTAAACAGACTTATTGCAAAATATGACCAAATAAAAGAGGATTATTACAGCGGTAAGTGGAAAATATCCGAGAAAAAGGAGTTATTAATGAAGAAAAAATTGGGATTGACCGTTAAATACGGGCTATTAATACTTTTTCTGGTATTTTTAGTCGTTACCGGTACTTCTATAACCATCAGCGCTATAACGTTGCGCAGTCAGAGGGAGAATCTCGCTCAAATGATGAAAGATAAAGCCGAATTGGTAATGAAAAATTTTAATACCTCTATAAGCTATATTTATAATACTACTCGGAACGACTACGACGCTTACGATTCGCTTGACACCTTTACAAAATTGACCGACGTAGGATTTGTAACGTTTCGTAAAAACGGAGAAGACCTAACGGTTAGGTACGGAAAAACGGAAAATTTAAAAATATTTCTACCGGATATCGACGTAGATATGGTAGATAACAAAACCTTAGATAAGCTAATCAACGATAACTATTTCAAACAGATATTAAACGATAAAATCAAGATATTTAAAGAAGATAAAAACGCCGTTTCGATTATTTATCCTGATTTCGACGCTAGAAAGTTAAATAATAGCTATATTTTTATCAATCCCATATATACGTTATCAAAAGAGTATATCGGCGAAATTTGCATAGGTTTTTCATTTATTAACATTTTGAATATGATAGAAGTTGAAACGAAAAACCTTATTAAAATAACCGTATTAGTTACAATAGGCGCGTTACTAATGAGCATTATCGGCTCTCTGTTCCTTGCCACAAATACAATTAGACCGATTAAGAAAATATCAGAGCATGTTAATATTATAGCCGAGACTGAGGATTACGAAAAATTGATAGGCACGAAAAATGAAAAAATTGAAATAAATTCCGGAGACGAGATTGGCGTATTAGCCTACTCTATAAACGATATGACGTATAAGCTCATAGAAAAATCCAAGTCCGATAAACAACTGCTTTTAGGTAAGGAAATTCAAAAAAAATTCATACCTTTGGAGCCTTTTGAGAACGATTTTGTCGATATTTACGGCTTTTACGAAGGGGCTAAAGGGGTATCGGGGGATTATTTTGATTATAAAAAACTTGACGAAGAGCATTACGCGTTTATTATATGCGACGTATCGGGAAAAGCCGTGCCGGCGGCGCTTATAATGGTCCAAATTTCGACTATATTTCGATCGTTTTTTTCCAATTTTAACGTTGGAAAAGACAAGTTAGATACTGTTAAAATTGTTAATCAAATTAATGACACCGTAGAGGAGCGAGGGTTTCAGGGAAGATTCGCCGCAATCTTAGTATCGATTTATAATATCAAGACCGGTAAAATGATCTTGACCAACGCCGGATACACAAAACTTTTAGTTTACAGAGATCATAAAAAAGAGACCGAATGGATTAGTCTGGCAGATTCCGGAGCCGCCGGAATATTCCCCTCCTTTATGTTGCCGTCTCCTTTCAAATTAGAAACTCTTCAAATTAATAGAGGCGATATAATATTTCTTTTTACAGACGGCATAGAGGAGGCTCGTAACGGTCAAACAATTATAACGAGCGAAGGCGAAGAAAAAGAAGACGAATTCGGCAACGAGCGAATAAAAGAGGTATTAGATAAATCGGACGGAAAAACTTCCAAAGAGATTGTCGAGCTTCTTATAGGCGCTCAAAACGAATATAGAGGCGACTTTGAACAATACGACGACCTAACTCTATTGGCGATAAGAAGAAAGTAAACGCTAAGTAATCCGTCAGTTTTTTGTGGAGGGGAGAAATTGACACATATGGCGTTAAGAATAAAATTCGACGCATATGAAACAAATATTTTTTATTCCCCAAAAAACTGACGGGATACAAACGCTAAAAACTAAACCGTCGTCTCCCGCCCTTTACAATCGGATATATAAGTCGTCGTAAAGTCGCTTTCGCTGAAATGCGGCGGAATACACGATAGCGCAATAAAAAAAAACAGTATCAAGAGGGTCGAAACGTATATAAACAACCTCTTTAAGCGATCAAAAAAAACATTCAAATCAAGCCTCCTTTACAACCGTCGGAGTCGATTTTTTATCGTCCGATCAAAGATATAAAATCATTCAAAATACTACGGCTCTCTTTCGAGCCGGGCGACGCTTCGGGATAGTACTGAACGCAGTAAATTTTATCTTTCAACGCCCTTACGCCTTCCACCGTTTGATCGTGAAGATTAATATGAGTTACTTCGACGTCCTTAGGAAGCGATTTACGATCTATAGCGTAACTGTGATTCTGAGTAGAAATAAAGACTTTGTTTGTCGCCAAATGTTTAACCGGTTGGTTGTTCCCTCGATGACCGCATTTGAGCTTATACGCCTTGCCCCCAAGGGCTATCGAAATTATTTGATGCCCCAGACCGATTCCGGTTATCGGCGTCTTTCCGATAAATTCCTTTACGATAGTTATAGCGTTTGTAGCCGTCTCGGGATTGCCGGGACCGTTAGATAAAAAAAGCATATCAAATTTATATTCTTTAATTTCCTCAACAGAACTAAACGCCGGAATAACCGTAACTTTACAACCGAGCTCGTTGATCAAATTGGCTACGCTAAACTTTAATCCGAGATCCAATATTCCGACATGATACCCCTTGCCTTCCAATACGTAAGGGGTCTTAGTCGTAACGTCGGCAACCAGATCCATTGTCGAAATATCTTCAGAATTCATAGCCAACTCTTTCATTTTATTGTCCGGCAGTCTGTTAGTAGTAATAAACCCCTTCATCGTTCCGTAATTTCTCAATTTTTTTGTAAGAGCGCGGGTATCTATCCCCTCGATACCGGTAATATTCTGTTTTTCAAGATATTCGGCAATCGTCTCTTTGCATCTAAAATTATTTGGATAGTCGCACTGCTCCCGTACGACAAAACCTCTTACTTGAATTTTATTTGACTCCAAATCTTCCTCGATTACTCCGTAGTTCCCAACGAGAGGATACGTCGCTACGACAATCTGTCCCGCGTAGGACGGGTCGGTAAGGACTCCCATATAGCCGGTCATACCCGTAAAAAAGACTACCTCCCCCTCCGCATAGCCGTCTCCGCCAAACGAAGCGCCGCGAAATATCGATCCGTCTTCTAATACTAAATATGCGTCTTTTTTAGCTTTCAACTTTAGACCCTTTACTAAATACCTCTTCCAGTTTGCCAATAGCAAAATCGATCTCTTCTTTTTTGATAATCAAGGGCGGTAAAAATCTGATAACTCTCGTTCCGGACGGAACGGTCAAAACGCCGTTTTCGATTAATTGCTGAATAATAACCCTGCAATCCATATTTACTTCGATACAATTCATTAAACCTATACCGCGAACGTCCGTTATTTGAGTATATTTGCTTTTTAGTTCGTTTAATTTTTCCCTGAAATATTCGCCCGTTTTTGCTATATTCTCAAGCATATTGTCAGATAAAAGCGCGTCTATAACTTCGCATGCCGCCGCGCTCGCCAAAAGATTGCCGCCAAAAGTCGAGGCGTGCTCTCCGGGAAGCAATACGTCGCAATATTTATCGTTTACCAACATCGCGCCAATCGGAACTCCGCCGGCTAATCCCTTAGCAAGCGTTACGATATCGGGACGCGCTTCCGGAAAATGTTCGTAACCAAACAGCTTGCCCGTTCTTCCGCAACCGGTCTGAATCTCGTCAAATATCATTATCGCGTTATATTTATCGCAAAGAGCCCTCGTCTCCTTAAGAAATCCGTAATCGACGGTAATAATGCCGCCCTCTCCTTGAACTAATTCGACTATAACAGCCGCGACTTCGGAGCTGAATTTACTCTTCATATCGTCGACGTTATTAAATTCGACATAGTCGAAACCCTCCAAAAGCGGCTCAAACCCCTTTTGATATTTTGTTTGACCGGTAGCGGTAAGAGTCGCGATTGTTCTGCCGTGAAAAGAGTTTTTCATCGTAAGAATCTTATATTTCTTGCCGGATCCGGCGGAGTTGCCATACTTGCGAGATAGTTTTATAGCCGCCTCGTTTGCTTCCGCGCCGGAGTTGCAAAAGAAAGCTTTAGCAAATATAGAATTATCAATCAGCTTCTTTGCTAATTCCAAACAAGGCTCGCTATAATAGAGATTGCTCGTATGTAAAAGTTTATCGCATTGCTTTTTGATCGCTCCGATCAGTCCGGAATTCTTATGTCCAAGCGAGGAGACGGCTATTCCGGACGACATATCAAGAATCTTTTTATCAGAATCCGTATAAAGCCACGCTCCCTTTCCGCGAGTAAAGACTAACGGGAATCGAGCGTATGTCTTCATAATATATTTGTCGTAATCTTCAATAATGTTCATAAATTTCCGCCTTTAGGAGTTAGGAAATTACCATAGTTCCTATACCCTTATCTGTAAATATTTCCAACAACAGAGAGTGTTTGTTTCTCCCGTCTATTATATGAGTTCTTTTGACTCCGTTTAATATCGCTTCAATGCAGGACTTAACTTTTGGTATCATACCGCCTTTGATTTGATTTTTGGCAATCATCTCTCTGGCTTTATCGATTGTAATAGCGTCGATTTTTGTCGCGGGATTACCTGCGACTTCGTATATGCCGTCGACGTCGGTCAGCATAATCAGCTTGTCCGCTTTCAGAGCCTGGGCTATCTCTCCCGCCGCTTCGTCGGCGTTTATATTATAACTCTCTCCGTCAAAACTGACCCCTATAGGCGATATTACCGGAATATATCCGGATTCGGATAAATATTTTAAAATCGTAGGATCTATTTTCTCAACGTCGGCCACATAACCGTAATCTACCGTCCTTTCGCAATTACCGTTAACGTCAAATATCTCAGTCGGCAGTTTTTTTCGAACAAGGATAATGTTTGCGTCGTTGCCGGAAAGCCCGACCCCTTTTCCGCCGTATTTATTTATCTGGCTGACGATCTCTTGATTTATTTTGCCAACCAACACCATTTGAACGACCTCCATAGCGGCTTTATCAGTTACTCTCAATCCGTTTATAAACTCCGATTTTAAATTTAACTTATTCAGATATGAAGTTATTTCCGAGCCGCCGCCGTGAATTATTACCGGATTGATACCTATATATTTTAAAAGTATGACGTCCTGTATAATATCCTTTCTCAACATTTCGTCCATAGTCGATCCGCCGTATTTTATTACGAACGTTTTAGACCTAAAGGTTCTGATATAGGGAAGAGATTCCATTAATATATCGGCTTTTTCAGTTAACGTTTGCGCCATTGTCCGTCTCCTAGATTATATTTTAGCGACGTATAATAACAGTTTTATATTTTTTTTCAATTATTTTATCAAAATTTCGAAAATATTTTTTTTAGAAAGAGATCATACGGTAAGCTAATTATTAATAATCATATCTTTTTTTGGTTCTATACGAGTTAAAGTATTATCAGGATTGTTTAGCGTAAATTTAAACGGTAAAGACACTCTGTTTTCGTCGTAAACCCCAAAATGAAGATGGGGAGCGTAGGATATTCCGCTATTGCCGACAAGACCGATTTCCTCCCCTTTTTTAACCGAATCTCCGGCTTTTACCTTTAAAGAGCCTTTTTTTAAATGAACGTATACCGTAAACACGGTTCTACCTTCTATGTTATGTTTTATTGTAACGGAGTTTGTCGAATTGAAGTTTATTTTTCCGACCGCGTTGTCCTCAGTTTTATCCGAGGCGCGCTCCACAACTCCATCGTAAGCCGAATAAATTTTCTCGCCGTAAGATAAATAATCGTCGTTTTCCTTGCCGTTTCCTTTCCATATTCTATTTTTTTTGTCGTCTATTTTCGAGAAATCCAAACAGTAGCCGTCGTATCCGTTATGAGTATCTAAAAGATGTTGAAAAAAACCGGATATTATGATCCATCTCCCTTTTAGCGGGAAGCTTACTTCTACCGGCGGCCGCTCGCCTACTCCGGATAGATAGTTATTCATAGCTTTGTTTCTAAGATTGTTTCTTTTTACCGGTTCCTCGTCGTTATAAAAATATATGTTAGCAAGCAATATCATAAGTTCGTTGTTATTTGGACTTTTTTTCAACAATCCCGATACAAATTTTTTCCATTCGGACAGGAAAGACTTATCCATCCTTTTATAACACGCTCCGAGTTTATGCAGTTTCCATAAGTCTGTCTTTAATTTTTCATCGAGTCCTCTCGGATCTTTTTCCCAAGAAGTTTTAATGAGTTTGCAAGCCTCCTCGTAATTTTCATCTTCAAAATTTAATTCGGCGTCTTTCATATAAAAATAAGGATTTTCCGGCAGATAGTACTCCGCTTTTTTTAGTATGGAATAAGCCATATTAAAATTATTCTCCCTAACCGCCTCATTAATCTGAATGGTATAAACATTGGCCAAATTATATTTTGCCAAATGATTTCCCGGATACATTTTTATAACGTCGAGATATATATTTTCGGCTTTTTTGTATTTTTTGAGATGTTGGTAAGAATATGCAAGGTGCATTAGCGAATACTCGTTCTCGGGATAGTTATTTAGAAATTTCAGGCATAGTTCGATAGATTTATTATAATCGCCCGCTTTATACACCCTCGACACCTCTTCGCTTATTTTCTGTTGAGTCTTGAAAAAAAGCGAATCGCGAGGATTCATATTATAGAGTATTTGAAAAAATAACAGCAAAACAAATATTTTTTTCATACCACGTATCTATTTTCGAAAAAAAAAGACTATTTCTTTATATTTTCCAGAGTTTTTTGTATGGTTTCAACATTTCCGGAGTTTAGAGCCGTTTTAGACCTATCGATGCTTTTCATAAATCCCGATAGAGTTTTTCCCGGTCCTATTTCGATAAACGTATCGTACCCCTCCGATATAAGATTTTCTATTGTTTTTCTCCATCTCACGGGCGAATACATTTGACGAACGAGCGCCTCCTTAATTTTTGATTCAACGTGATACTCTGCGGTAACGTTCGAGAGTATTTTTTTCGCTCCCATTGGCAAAAATTCTATTTTATCCAAAACATTTTTTAAATTTAGGCTCGCTTTCTCCAGCAGAGGCGAGTGAAAAGGTCCGGAAACGTTTAGAATGACGGTTCTTTTAGCGTCCATACTTTCGGCAAGATCGCAGGCTTTTTCGACGGCGCTTTTTTCGCCGCTTATTACCAATTGTCCCGGACAGTTATAATTAGCCGGAACTACCAGCCCATCGACTTTTGAACATATCTCTTCAACTTGCTCGTCTTCCAGCCCCAATATAGCGGCCATACCGCCGTCGATTCCTTTTACCGCTTCGTCCATTATAAGACCTCTATCGCGGACTAACTTAATCGCGTCTTCAAATTTTATAACGCCCGCCGAGGCCAGAGCCGAATACTCTCCGAGGCTGAATCCGGCGAAAGTATCCGAGATCAACCCTTCCGATTCTAATATTTTATAAATCGTATACGATATAAGTAAAATAGCCGGCTGAGCGTTTTCAGTAGCTTTTAATTTATCTTCCGGTCCGTTAAAACAAATATCCTTAATCGGAGTTTTTAAAATATCTTCGGCTTGATCGTAGAATTTTCGAGCTATGGGATAGGCGTCGTACAAATCCTTACCCATCCCCGCGTATTGAGCCCCCTGTCCTGCAAAAATAAGCGCTATTTTCATCTCTACCCCTCCTTAAATTGACCCATTTTTCTGAATTTGGCGTATCTCTGTTCAATAAGGTCGTCTACAGAGTATTGTATAAGTTCTTCAAGCGAAATTCTTATCTTTTCTTTCATATTATTCGCCGTTTTTTCATAATCCTCGTGGGCTCCCCCCTGAGGTTCGTCGATAATACCGTCGATTATCCCCATCGCCAGCAAATTGTTGGCGTCTATTTTCAACGCCTCCGCCGCCTCTCCCGCTCTGGAAGAGTCTTTCCATAAAATAGAAGCGCACCCTTCGGGCGAAATAACCGAATAAATAGTATTCGCGCACATAAATACTTTGTCGGCAACCCCGAGAGCTAACGCCCCTCCGGATCCCCCCTCTCCCGTAACGATAGATATAATAGGAGTTTTTAAGGTAGACATTTCATATAAATTAAGCGCGATGGCTTCCCCTTGCCCCCTCTCCTCGGCTCCAAGTCCCGGATACGCGCCGGGAGTGTCGATAAAATTAATAATCGGGCGTTTAAATTTTTCAGCCTGGCGCATAAGTCTTAAAGATTTTCTATAACCTTCCGGGTGAGGCATGCCAAAATGTCTTTTGATATTGTCTTTAGTATCTCTCCCCTTTTGGTGTCCGATTACCGTTACGGGCATCCCTTCAAAGAAACCGATCCCCGCTACTATAGCCGAATCTTCCATAAACCTTCTGTCGCCGTGAAGCTGCACAAAGTCTTTAATCAGATATTTGATATAATCCAACGTCGTCGGTCTGTTAGGGTGGCGCGCTAACTGAACGCGTTCAATCGGCGTTATTTTTCTGTATAACTCTGTTTTTAACGACATTGCCGACTGTTCCAACGAATTTATTAACGGATATAAAGAGCTTTTCTCGTCCACTTGAACTTTACTTTTCAAACTATCCAATTTTGAGCTAAGCTCTTTTAACTCTATCTCTATCTCTCTTTTTTCCATAAATTCTCCTCTTATGAAAAGATAATAAACTTATTACTCCAGTCCATACTGCTCGATTCGATACTTCTTGTTTTTAACGGCGCCCGAAGTCCTGTGAATTTTAAGGAAATTGCCGAGCGTTTCGCGCATCATCGACCTTGAAACGATCTTATCAAGCATACCGTGTTCCAATAGAAATTCGGCTCTCTGAAAACCGACCGGTAATTTCTGGTTTATGGTCTGTTCGATAACTCTCGGTCCGGCAAAACCTATCAGGGCTTGAGGTTCGGCGATGATAATATCCCCCAGATATGCGAAAGAAGCGGTAACCCCCCCGGTCGTGGGGTGAGTAAGAACGGAAATAAACAACAAGCCTTTATCCGAATGTTTCTTAGCCGCCGCGGAGGTCTTTGCCATCTGCATCAACGAGAGTATCCCCTCTTGCATGCGAGCGCCTCCGGATGCGCAAAAAATAATAATCGGCAGTTCGTTTTCCGCGGCGTATTCAAACGCTCTGGTAATTTTTTCGCCGACGACCGACCCCATACTCGCCATGATGAATCTTGTATCCATAACGGCAAAAACCGTCGGATTATCCTCTATCGTCGCCGTTCCGCAGACTACCGCGTCGTTGATATTCGTCTCTTTTTGAGCGATTCTGAGTTTTTCTTCGTAATTCGGAAACAATAGAGGATCGGAGCTTTTTAGTTTTTTATCAAACTCTTTAAACGAGCCTTTATCGACGGTATATTTTATTCTCGACGCATAATCTATCCTGTGATGAAATTCGCATTCGGGACATACAAAAAGCGATTTGGATAGTATTGCCTGAAAGTGCGTAACTCCGCAATTCGGGCATTTAATAAATAGATTTAACATAAACTAATCTCCTAACTAAGAGTTTTCTTTTTTGCGTCCGGCGAAAAATACTTTTCAACAAACGAGGTGTCAAATTTTCCTTCAACAAAAGCTTTGTTTTCTAAAACTTTCAAGTGAAACGGAATAGTCGTAGCCACCCCCTCTATAATAAATTCATTTAGAGCTCTTTTCATTCGGCTGATAGTTTCGGCTCGGTCTTTTCCGTAAACTATCAATTTTGCTATCATACTGTCGTAAAACGGTAAAATTGTATAATCTTGATACGCCGCCGAGTCTATTCTGACGCCGTAGCCTCCCGGAGCGAGATATTTGACAATTTTACCGGGATTCGGAGCAAAATTGTTATCCGGATCTTCGGCATTAATTCTACACTCCATAGCGCATCCGCGATAAGCGAGCTCTTCCTGTTTATACGACAATTTTTCGTCGGAAGCGATAAGGATTTGTTCTTTTATAATATCGACTCCTGAAATTAATTCGGTAACGGGATGTTCAACCTGAACTCTGGTGTTCATCTCCATGAAATAGAATTTACCCGTCGAATCCAACAGAAACTCGATTGTTCCGGCGGAGTGATAATTAACCGCTTTTGCCGCTTTTATCGCCGCTTCCCCCATCTGAACTCTCGTATTTTCGTCGAGAGCCGGAGAAGGAGCCTCCTCAATTAACTTCTGGTGCCTTCTTTGAACGGAACAATCCCTTTCAAACAGATGTACGACGTTTCCAAATTTGTCGCCGAGCACCTGAACTTCGATATGTCTTGGATTTTCAACGTAATGCTCCATATAAACGTCCGGATTTTTGAAAGAAGCTAAAGCTTCGTTAGAAGCCAGATGAAAGTTGGCGATCAGATCTTTCTCTTCCCTTACGACTCTCATCCCTTTTCCGCCGCCGCCGGCTCTCGCCTTAATAATAACGGGATATCCGACTTTTCGAGCGACTTCGAGAGCCTCTTTCTCGCTCTTGATTACGTCTTTACTTCCCGGAATGATAGGCACTCCGGCGGCGGCCATAGTCTTTCGCGCCGTCGCTTTGTCTCCCATTCCTCTGATAGATTCTCCGCAAGGTCCGATAAACTCTATACCCAGCGCGGCGCATGCGTCGCTAAAATCGGCGTTTTCAGCTAAAAATCCGTAACCGGGATGAATAGCGTCCGACTTGGTAGCTTCGGCGGCTCCCAAAATATTTTGATAAACCAGATAACTTTTTGCGCTTGGAGCCGGTCCTATGCATACCGCTTGATCGGCTAATTTAACGTGAAGCGCCTCTTTATCGGCTTCGGAGTAAACCGCGACCGTTCTAATACCAAGTTCTTTGGCGGCTCTAATAATTCTGACAGCTATTTCGCCTCTATTGGCTATTAAAACTTTCTTGATCATTTTAAACCGCCTTAAATTTTTTCTATTCTAAACAGAACCTTTCCAAATTCAATAAGCTCGCCGTTTTTAACGCAAATTTCTCTGACTATTCCGTCTACGTCGCATTCGATTTCATTAAAGTTTTTCATAGCTTCAACCATACAGATGGTCTTGCCTTTTGTAACTTTAGATCCGACTTCGACGTACGGGGGAGCGTCCGACTTTGGAGCCGCATAAAAAGTGCCGACAAGCGGGCTTTTTACTTCATAATAATCCGTTTTTATTTCGTTTTGAACCGGTTTTTGCGAAACGGCGGTCGCTTGCGTAAGATCTACGTTGGCGGTCGCTTGTCTCTGCGCTGAAACGTCGATCGGCGCGACGACTTGAAACGCTTTCTCCTGAACGTTCCCGGTTATATTCTGAATTGTTTGAAATCCGCGTCTGATCTCATAAGTTTTGCCGCCGTCTTTTATTATAACTTCGCTAATATCGTTAATTTTCATAGATTCAAAAATATTTGTTAATTCCGACTCTTTCATTATTCCTCCTATAAAGTAATCAGATAAAACTGTATAATATCAAATCTTTCCAATACCTTCAATTAAAAGTTTATAAATTTCGTTAATAATTTCCTTTTTTTTTGATAACGAAGAGGTGTCAAAATTCAAGGTTGGATCGTATCCCGGTATAAAACAGGCTTCGACAAATCTTCCGATAAAACTGTTGATAATAAACCTGAGCAAACCGGAGGGGATATCTTCTTTTAACATAGCCCTCTTTTTACCTATATCTATAAATTGATAAGTAACTATCGATACGTATTTTGCCAAATACCTCCTTAGTTTGATATAGTTTGGGGCGTCGATCTCGTAATTTATTCGTAAATAAATTTTATAATGATTGGGATAATTTTCATATATATCAATTAATTGAAGACACGACTCCATAAATATCTCTTTTAGCGATAAATTGTCCGTATCTAACTGGTAATCCGCCTTATAGACCTTTATAACTTCGGATAGAGCTTTACGCACAATAAAAAAAAACAAATCCTCTTTAGTAGAAAAATATTGAAAAATAGACCCTTTTGAAATGTTCGCCGCTTTACAGATGCTGTTGGTAGACGCCATACTATACCCTTTGTTGGCAAATTCGTTAAGAGCGGCTTTAAAAATTTTAATCTGTTTCTGTTTGGGCAACCCCGCGTAAGTTTTAGTCGGCAAAACAATACTCATCTTTTAAATCGAATAAACTTCTTTGTCTGTAAGCGTCTCAATATTATTCTTTTTCAAAACGCTTTCAACGTCGGGATATTTCTCGACTTCGATAATTATCGCGGCGCTGTTGTTGTACGCCACGGATACTCCGTAGCAATCCTCAATATTAATCTTGTTAGAAGAAAGTATCGTTAGAAGATTGCAGAGACTTCCCGATTTGTCGTCTATTCTGACCGCTATAATATTTCTTTTTGATACCGTAAAATGATGTTCTTTAAGTTTATCATACGCTTTATCCGGATCGTCGACAATAATTTTAACAATTCCGAACTCTCCCGCGTTGGCAAGGCATATACCCCGCACGTTCAATTTTTCATCGGCCAATATTTTAGTTATTCTTTCAAGTTTTCCCGGACTATTCTCTACGAATATGGATAATTGATGCGCCATTTTTTGCTCCTTAAAAAATTTATTTATTCCTAAGATCGTAAACTCTGACAGCTTTTCCTTCGGATTGAGGGAGACTGCCGGATTCGACAAATTTAACTACGGGATTAATGCCGAGTTCCGACTTAAGCTCCTCGGTTATCTTCTTTTGAAGCTTTTCGATCTCGTTTAAAGTTCCATGAAAAGTATTCTCATTGATCTCGATTTTAACAAAAACTTTATCCATAAAGTTTTCTTTCTTTAACTCAATAATATAGTTATCGCCGACTTCCGGGACTTTCATAATTGTTTTTTCTATTTGTACCGGAAAAATGTTTACGCCGTTGATTATTAACATATCGTCCGATCTGCCTTTAATCCTATCTATTCTTCTGTGAGTTCTGCCGCATTTGCATTTTTCCGGAATAATTTTTGTAAGATCTTTAGTTCTGTATCTGATTAACGGCATAGCGTCTCTTTTTAGAGTAGTTATAACCAGCTCGCCCTCCTCGCCGTCCGGTAAAACTTTTCCGGTATCCGGATCGATTATTTCTATATAAAAGTTGTCCTCCCAGACGTGAAGCCCGTCTTGATATTGGCATTCAAACGCGACTCCCGGACCGTTCATTTCAGAAAGCCCGTATGAGTTGTAAGCTTTTAAGCCGTAAAGGAGCTCGATTTTTTTTCTTATCTCCTCGCTGTGCGGTTCTGACCCAATAAAAGCGGTTTTTAATTTGAGATCTTTTTTGGGATCGACTCCAAGTTCTTCAAAAAAAGTATATAGACGAAGAGCGTAGCTCGGAAGTATATGTATCGTAGTAACTTGAAATTCTTTTAAAAACCATATCTGTCTTTTACTGTTGCCCGGTCCGATAGGGATAGTAAGAACGCCGAGTTTTTCGGCTCCATAATGAAAACCGATGCCCCCGGTAAAAAGCCCGTACCCCATTATATTTTGAAACACGTCGGATTTTCTAACCCCTACCATATACATACATCGCGCGACGAGATTAGTCCATTCGTCGAGATCCTGCTTGGAGTGATATACGACGGTGGGATTGCCGGTAGTCCCGGAAGACGAGTGAAGTCGAACTACGTCGTCGAGAGGAACTGTCAAAAATCCGTATGGAAAATTATCTCTCATGTCCTGTTTTGTCGTAAAAGGCAAATTTGATATATCCGAAATAGAATTAATCGACGACGAATCGATGTCTTTCAATTTTTTTCCATAATATTCGGACTTTTTACTTTGAAATATCGTCTCTTTTAGTTTGATAAGTTGATACTCTTTGAGCTTCTCAAAACTCAAGGTTTCTATATCCTTTTCCCAATACATTTTGTTGAATCCTTGAAAATATAATAAGTTTGTAACGAAGACTTATTTTACAATAAAAAACTAAAATAATAAAGCGTTTTATTAAAGAAAATGCGCCCGCCGGTTTTTTTGGAAATTGACACATATGGAGCTATACTCCCTGATAAAAGCGGGAATTCCCGTTTTGAATATACTAAAATACTAAAGCGCCCTTCATGCCGGGACCTTATCGGAACTTGCGGCGCTTTCTGATATAAAATGACACATATGAAGCTACATGCGCCGCGCGACAATTGTCGCATAAAAATTGACGCATATGCGCCACTATAAAAATCAACCCATATGTGTCAAAATAAAATTCGACGCGTCAATTTTTTTTAATCGCCGGTATACTCCGGAGAATAGACCGCTATGTTATCGGGTCCTTTTAATTTAGCTTTGTATAGCGCTTTACTGCAAAATTGTATCAAATCCTTTATATTATCGGCGTGAGTCGGGTAGGTCGCTATTCCGGCGCAAAACGTTATTTTCGAATATTGATTGTTTAATTTTGAAAACGACACCCCTTTCATTTCATCGCGCAATCTTTCGATAAAATTTATCGCTCCGGTCTCGGAGACTTCCGGCGATATTATCATAAACTCGGCTCCGCCGTATCTGCATACTATATCTTCGCCTCTACTCGAAGTCAGAAGGAATTCTGCAAATTTTTTTAAAGCGACGTCGCCGAACAGATGTCCCATATTATCGTTAATACTTTTGAAGTTGTCGATATCAAGCAGTATCAGCGAGAATATTTTTTTGTACCTTTGAGCTCGTTTTAGCTCTTTTTTTAAAGACAATTCCATATATCTTCTGTTGAACGCTCCGGTTAATCCGTCTATCATCGCCATTTTTTCGGTTTGTTTAAAAACATGAATTTCTATCAACATCGGATTGCTGAGTATCCTGTTCTGATTAATAAAATAATCTACAATCGCCACTCGCAAACCGACGTTTCTATTCAGTTGTTGAGATAAATAATAGTCGTGTTCGATAATATTTTGCCAGTGAATTCGGGCTTCGGTCTCCTCAAACTGTATATGTATAAATATTTCCAGTAGTTTGGAATAAATTTTTTTTCTCTTTATTTTGAGCAGTTGTTTTATTTGAGTCGTAAAATATTCTTTATTCATCTCGTCTTCGGTAATAAGATCGATGATTTTTTTCATAAAAGGATCGTATTCGTTATCCATTTTATATCCTTGAAAACGATTATTTTTTATTAATATACACAGTATTTGTTGGAAAAGCAAACTTAATTTCTTTACTTTTAAATATTTCCAATATATCAAAATTTATAGCTTGTTGAATTTCGGCGAAAACTTTATAGTCGCCCGTAAGAACAAAATATACCGCTTCAAATTTAAGGCTATAATCCCCGAACGAGCTAAAAACCGCTCTGTCAAATCTTACGCCGCCGTTTTTTTCTATCAGGTTTTTAATTATTCCCGGCATTGATTTAAGCGTTTCAACCGGGGTATCGTAAGTAACTCCGATTGAGAAAACTACTCTCCTTTCCCTCATTGATTTATAATTTCTAATTCTCGAAGAAGCGATGTCGGAATTTGAAAAGACGAGTTGCTCGCCCCCAAGGCTTCTGACGCGCGTAGTTTTTAAGCCTATACGCTCAATATTGCCGTTATATTCGCCCAATACTATATAATCGCCTATTTCAAAGGGTTTATCTATCAAAATAAAGAGATAGCTAAATATATCGCCGAGTATCTTTTGAGCTCCCATCGCCACGGCTATACCGCCTATGCCCAATCCGGCTACGACCGCCGAGATATTAAATCCCAGATTGTCCATTAAGAAAACGACGCCTATTCCCCACAATATTATTTCGATTGCGGGAAATATTCCCTTTAAAATATTTATCCGTTCGGATCTTTCAGGGTTTTTATCCGAACCGTTTTCTATATAGTATTTTAATAATTTTGATATAATGTTAACGACGTTGACTAAAAATATAATCAAGCCCAAAATTGAAACTACTTTGCTTAATAAAGCGTTAATTTTAAGATATTTTAAAGCAAGATAAAACGAACCGTAGGACGTTAGAGGAAACATATTTTTTTTTACGATATTGACTATCAAATCGTCCAGATTTGTATTAGTTTTTTTAGAAAAAGTTTGGAATTTGGCAATAACAATCTTTTCTATCACAAACAGTATTAACATAATTGATAAAAGAATTATGATAAAAATTATATAAGACTCGATACTATTTCCAAAAAATTCTTTTTGTAAAAAATCTTTAATTGAACCGGAATAAATCATTAAATCTCCTTAAATTAATTTCAAAATGTTTCTATTAAGCTCTTCTTTTTTATTTTCAAGAATTTCTATAATATCTTCCAGATTCTCTTTTTTATTCGATGCAAACGATAGAAATAAAAGAGCGCGAATTTTCCCAAAGATTTTAATAGGATAAATCAACAGAGACCCCATATTTTCATATTCGTTAGTTAACTGATTGTCTTCAAAGAAAAACTCCAGTTTTTTCATATCTGAAATAAATACTAGCCGTTCTTTAGTAAAAATATGCTGAACCAGAATATTGTTTTCGTCAAGATTGTATTTTTCGACCATTTTTTGGTCAAATCCAACTTGATATGTTTGTATAAAACTCTTATTGTTTAAACTAATCAATAACGACAATTTTTTCGCTTCGGTTTGATCGGCGACTTCGTCAAGTAAAGTTTGAAAAGGAGTTTTTGTTTCCGTCTGATCGGCAACATCCAATTGAAGTTCGTCGTTTATGGCGGCGTTTTCGTAGAATTCGTCGGGAATTTTTGGCACTTCGCTCATTTCATCGTCGCTATCGACGCTTTCAATCTCTTCAATTTTATCGGAATCTTCGTTAGTTCGAATTTCGTCGTCGTCAATTTTAAAAAGATCGTCAATCGTCTCGATTTCTCTTACGTTTTTAGCCTCAATCTCTTCGATCTCTTCCGCGCCGTCTAGTTCTTCGACTTCCTCAATCTCTTCAACTTCTTCGATCTCCTCTATTTCTTCAATCTCTTTTATTTCTTCAATTTTGTCGACGCCGCTCAACTCTTCAACGTCTTCGACGCCATCTGCCTCTTCGACTTCCTCAATCTCTTCAACTTCTCCGATCTCTTCTATTTCTTCAATCTCTTTTATTTCTTCAATTTCGTCGGCGTCGCTCAACTCTTCAACGTCTTCGACGCCGTCTGCCTCTTCGACTTCCTCAATCTCTTCAACCTCTCCGATCTCTTCTATTTCTTCAATTTCTTTTATTTCGTCGACGCCGCTCAATTCCTCGGCGTCTCCGACGCCGTCCGTTTCTTCAATATCCGGCGCATCGTCGTCGACGTCTATTTGAGCGCTTTCAGGATAATCGTTTAGACTTTCGTTATACTCTTCATTATAACTATTTTCGCCTTCGGTCAGACCGTTTTCTATTAAAAATCTGTTTTTAGTTATGATATCGTCGTCCCGGAAAACATACTCATTATTTGGAAGCGTCGCGTCGTCCGGTTCATCGACCTCTTCGTTCTCTTCAACTTCTTCGATCTCTTCTATTTCCTCGATTTCTTCGGCGTCGCTCAACTCTTCGACGCCGTCCGCGTCCTCTAGTTCCTCGACTTCCTCAATCTCTTCAACCTCTTCGATCTCCTCTATTTCCTCGATTTCTTCTGCGTCGCTCAACTCTTCAACGTCGTCCGCGTCCTCTAGTTCCTCGACTTCCTCAATCTCTTCAACTTCTTCGATCTCCTCGATTTCTTCGGCGTCGCTCAACTCTTCAACGTCGTCCGCGTCCTCTAGTTCCTCTACTTCTTCAATCTCTTCAATCTCTTCAATTTCTTCGATCTCTTCGATCTCCTCTATTTCCTCGATTTCTTCTGCGTCGCTCAACTCTTCGATCTCTTCAACGTCTTCGACCTCTTCTACTTCGATTGGTTGAGATTTATCAAAGCTGGAGATTTTATTGCGAATTTTACCCGGATCTTGCGGAATCTGAATTAAATTGTTGTAATTTAGAGGAATTCCTTTTTCCGTAAGAGTCTGGATAAATTTTTCAAAAATCTTTTCAATTTTTTGGATCGTCTCCGCTTGTTGGATACTTTCCATGTTTTTCTCGATAGTTTGATCGATTTTATTAAGAATTACGTCTAATTGCTCTTCAATATCTTTTTTATTGGTTTTATTTAGTTTTTTGAAGTCTTTATAAATTGTTTGCAATAAGATATCTCGTTTATGATTTAGATTAGATTTGATTTTTTCAATATCGGACTTGGATTTTGCGTTTATCATCTCTTCAAGTAATACCGCTGAAAATAGCGATATTTTTTCTTTAGCTTTTTCAAATTCTGTTTTTCGCAACGAAAGAAGTATCAATATCAATAGGTATAAAGTAATAAAAAAAATAAGAAACAATACGACGGACTTTTGTTTATCGACGTTTAGGGTCGAGCTCTCAATTAGCGAGAATATCGTTAAATTGAATTTTTTTACTTCGTAAGAATAAGGTTTGTACGATATTTCCGTTTTGGTTCCAAAATCGTCCGTAAACTCTACAATAAAAGATTTATCGCCGCCGGATAAAACGCTTAGTTTATCGCTAAGGTAGTCTGATGAAATTTCGTTAGGCTTATCGATAATAATTTTTTCGTTATTAATAAAAGAGACCGATCTAAACGCCGCTTCCGAACTTAACAGATAATTAAACAGAGCCGATTCGTTATAATAAAACAAAATTGAAAAATTAACGTCCTGAAATTTAAAATTCTTATAGATTATTAAATAATTATTTTTTTTATCGTTTATAAAATTCAACGGATTATTTTGAGTAAATAAAATTGGATTTTTTTCTATATCGTCGGCGGAGACAAACGACGTTAACGTTTTGTTTAATATTTGCTCGGAAGCGTTTGAAGAAAAGACCAAACTCCTTTCGCTGTTTATTATTTTAATAAAATTAAAAAACGGCTCTTTTATCCTGTATTTTTCGATATTTTTCATCTCGGAGCTAATATTTAACTGTTTAGACCTGCTTTTATCGACAAATTTTGAGAAATCTAATAAGTCGATAAGATTGTTTATCTCAAATTCTTTATTAACGTAGTATTTTTCTATCAACCTTCCGATTTTATTTATATTATTGGAATATTTTGCTTCTAGCTTTGAGCTTATGAAATTTATTATCCCTATATCAACGTTCGAGTAGAAAATCAAAAAAGATAATAGCGAAATTATAATAATTAATACGACAAAACTGATTACTATTTTCAGAATATTTGACATTAATATTACCCTACAAGAATTATCGGAAAAAAAATAAATTCATAAACTTCTATTTTCAGTTGTTATTAATTTTAGTATTAATCGTTAAAATTTGCTCAAATTTTACTAAAATTTTAGAAAAATCTTTTGAGGTTTTTTAAAAATCTATAGATATAATATTTTTTGACGTTATGGATTATATGATACGGCTCCTGAAATCTAACTACTTCCCCTCCAAATTTAAGTTTGAAATCGGTAACGGAAATAAGTTGATCTTTTTTGTCGTCTGGATCGGCGATTCCCAAAAAGTCGTAAAATAGACAGTTTTTCTCTTTGGCTATTTTTATCGCCTCCCATTGAAGGAGATACGGCGCCATAAGATTTCTTTTAATATTAGCCGAAGCTCCGTAATAATAGAGCCCTTGATTTTTGGTATAGGTAAATATTCCTCCGCATAAGACGTCGGACTCATGTTTTGCAAATAAAAGAACGGAGTTTGAAAGATTTTTCAGCATAGATAGGTAATACTCTTTGGGATTTAACCTGAATTTGTCTCTGGAAGCGGTGTCGAGCGCCATCTGATAAAACAGATCTATATCGTTTTCAGTTCCTTTGTATATTTCTATCCCTTTTTTTTGCGCCAACCTGATATTGTATCTCCCCTTTGGCTTCATTTGACTAAGGAGCTCCTCTTCCGATAACTTTAAATTTAAAACGTTAGTCCATGTAGGAATGGGGAGTTTTTGTTTAAATATATGACGTTTAAATCCGCCTAATAGATCCCTGTCCGATTTATTAAACGGCGTAATCGAATCTAACTGAGTATAGAGGACTTTTTCTTCTTTCGCTATTGTTGCAACATTAGTTAAAATAAGTTCGTAAATCTCTCTATTAAATTCTTTAAATAAAAGTCCGGCGGGAATATAGGCGTAGTTTATCTTAAAAGAGCTCCGCTGGATCAGATACATGCCCGTCGCAAGAATATCGTTTTTTTCATCTTCGACGGCGAAAATAAAACCGTCGCGAGCCCTGCCGGACGCTTTCTGAAAGGAGAGCCAATTGGGATAAAACCAAACGCCGCTATGAGAAATTCCGTCTACAAAATTTACGTATTTATTGAGTTCTTCGTTATTGTCGGTATCTAAAATGCGCCATCTTAACATAACAAAAACAAACCTCCCCCTGGATTTATCATAGGGAGAGGCGGTTATTAGCGGAGATCGGGTTCGAACCAATGACCCTTCGGATATGAGCCGAATGCTCTAACCAGCTGAGCTACTCCGCCATGACGGACAAAAAAGTATCATTAATTAAAATTTTTGTCAACTAAAATCGTTTCTGGATAGAGGCTTTTGTCATTCAAAAAATGAAAGTTTACACTTATTTCAAAAAATGAGACTTGACGTTTTTTTTAAACATAATATTATTCAAAAAAACAAAAAATCTTTTGGGGATAATAATATGATATTAAAAAGGAATATAAATAGTTATATGGAAAAAATAAAGAATAATGAAATATCTAAATCTGAAGCGGCTAGAAAACTAAATTGCTCAAGGCAATGGACGCATGAACTTTATAATAGATATATAAATAATGAAAGTTTGGAAAAACAAAAATCTCATAGACGAAAAATCTTATCTAACGATTTTCAGATTCAATTATCTGAACTATACAAACAGTTATCATATGAATCTAACGGGCTTTATCATACGCCCTCTATGGAAATATTAAAAACTATAGCTTTAGAAAAAATCATTGATTTCCCTGATATTCATATTCAAACAATTAGGAATTATTTAAAACTCAATAAACAATATCCCAAAAATATTAAATCAAGGAAATACAGAAGAAGATTTGAAGCAAAATATGTTGGGGAGTTA
>MWDO01000041.1 GCA_002070605.1 Spirochaetes bacterium ADurb.Bin133 | reverse complement strand
CTAATATTCTTCAAAGGATATTTAAAATATGCGCAGGCGAAATCTAAATTTATCTCCACTTGGAAGGGAGTATGTTGCGGTTTTTTTGGCGCGGGGCAGTTTGACGCATATGTGTCAAATTATAGCAGGGAGCGGCGCGGCGCATATGTGTCAATTTCAAAAAATCGGCGGGACGCAAATTTTTATAATTATCAAATTGATTTTTTTAGATATATGTTCTATAATGCTTTGAGGGGGGGTGTTTAGAGCGTCCCCTTGAAATATCGCGCATTCAAAACGCTTTATCGCTAAAACGGAGAGATTATATGTTTACGAACTCATTTTTAAGATTAAAAACGTCAAATAAGGAACATCGATTTATCCACAGCGATAATTTGTCCTCTTATTTTACAGTTTCGGATTTTAAAAATGAATTCGACGGCTTGTGGTCGTACGGTTTCCATGTTTTTAAAGGTTTTTTTACCGAAGAGCAAACCGGTCGACAAAAAATTGACAACAAATTAAATTTTCCTATTGGAATACGGATAAATTTTAACAAACGCGCTTCGGTTGCGTGTTATCTTTTAAAAAACGGCGACGGCTTTATTATAGAAATTCTAAAAAAACGATTTTTGTTGAATTTTAACAAAAGGATACCATATTTTCTGAACATAGGGCGAGATTTTGAAATTATCGAGAAAAACATTAAGCAATTAACTTTAAAGTTTATAAAAAGCGATAGAGAGGGCTACGAAGTCGACGAACTTTTTCTTTCAATATCGCCGGCAGGCAATTGCTCGTTTGAAAACGTCGAAAAAAAAGACGACGGCATACTGATCTCTTTAAAATATAAAGATAAAGACGAATCCAATCCCGCTCTGTATTTTTGCTACGCTCCGAATTACGAAAATATGCGCAAAATAAGAGATAGAAATATAACTAAATTGGATAGACTAAAAAAACAGCATGTTAAAAACTCCTATCTGCCTATAAAATATCTAACTCTCCAAACAGAAGACGCGACTTTTAACAGGGCTTTCGTATGGTCCATGATTTCAGGCGGAAGTTTTGTGATGCAAAAAGCCGGTTCGATCGGTATATGGGCCGGTTTTCCATGGTTTGACAACAACTGGGGACGCGATACTTTTATCTCGCTGCCCGGTATAAGTTTAGTTAGCGGTCGATACGAAGAGGCGTGGCAGATTATCGAGAGCTTTATCAAAAGACAAGACGTTAATCCAAAATCCAAAAACTACGGTAAGATACCAAACGTAATATTTAACGAAACGAACGTATTATACAATACGGCGGACGCCGCGCCGCTTTTGATCAGAGAAACTTACGAATACTATCTTTATACCGGCGATTACAATGCAATAATGAGCGTTCTCAACTCGCTTATACTTGCGGTCGACAACGTATATATTTCACAGAAAGATAAAAACAACCTTATCGTCCATAACGACTCGGACGACTGGATGGACGCAAAACGCGAAGGTAAAGAGTCGTATTCTCCAAGGGGCGATAAGGCGGTCGAGATACAAGCCTTGTGGTATGCCTCTCTCATGGCTCTATCCGTCGTTATTGAAAATGTTATCGGGCTTATTCAAAATGAAATAGTCCCAAGTTACGATTTGGACGTATCGGTATTAAGCGAAAAACTTTTGATATATAAGGAACAAGGCGGCAAACTTAAAGAGTCGATTAACAACTATTTTACGACGGATAACGAACCGTATATTATCGATCATCTCAATAAAGATTATACTCCGGACGGACAAGTCAGACCAAACGGCTTGTTGGCGATATATTACTCAAGATTGCCGAATATTCCCAAACTTTTTACCGACGAAACCTGCGTAAAATACCTGAAATTTATTTCTCCAAAGTTGATATATAAATACGGCGTATCGTCGCTAAGCAAGTACGATGAAGATTTTCATCCGACGCATATCAATGAAAAATATCATAAAGACGCCGCGTATCACAACGGCTCCAATTGGTTGTGGTTGTCGGGACCTTTCGTCAACGTTGCGGCGGGCTACGGCTACCAAAATTTTGCTTTCGCCCATACCTCCAATTTAAAAGAGCAGTTGCTGTCTACGGGGGCTCTCGGCGCGCTTAGCGAGCTTAACGATCCGTATTATAGAGGGGAAATTCGTCCCGGAGGAACTTACAGTCAGGCGTGGTCGTGTTCCGAATTTACAAGAGCAGTCGTTCAGGACTACGTCGGCGCGAGACAGGACGCGCCGCGAAGGAAGTTGTATATAACGCCAAATATACCCGTTTTGCTTGGAACCGTGAAGGCAAGCGTAAGATACGGTATGAACGAATCGCTTTCGCTATATATAAGGTTAAATAAAAGAAGCGGAAAAATCGCCTATATGGACGTAAGAGGATTGGATTTAAAAAAACAGTTGACCGTCGTTTGTAAAATTAATCTCGGAAGCGTCTATACAGACGAAAGGACTGTCGTAAAAACTCAAAAAATTGTTATTAATTTATCTCAATCGGGAGATTCTTTCAGAGTAAATTTCGATTATATTAATGAAAGGTTTTTTAAATTGAAAGATATAAGTCTTAACGCCAAAGCCGAAATTAAAAAAATTTCGCTAAACTACAAGTATATAAATGAGAATTTATTAGAGAAGATAGAATTTGCAAAGAACATTTCCGACGGCGAGTATAACTCGTATAACAGTATAAAAGAACAAAATTTTCTTGAAAATAAAATAACTAAAAAGGAGAAAAAATGAAAATGACGGTTAGAACAGAATATCGCGACAACTCCGCCACTCTATTTATAGAAGGCAATATTGACGCTTCAAACAGCGCGGATTTGTACAATTTTTTTCAGGAGGTCCTTGATAAAAATACTATAACTTCGGTTTATCTGGATCTCGGGAACGTCGTCTCAATAACCTCTTCAGGAATCGGAAAAATACTAAAATTCTACAAATGTATAGACGAAGCCGGAGGAGAATTTAAAATCGTTCGCATCGGCGAAAGAGTAATGAGTCTCTTAAAAGACATCAATCTTGATAAAATAATTCCGGTATCAAAATAGCGTCTATCAAGAGATCAAATCCATCAATCTTTTTTTGTTAACGTTCATAACGTTGACTGCGGAATTAATATCCGCAAAATTGATCTCTTCAATCGAATCCTGGGAGTAAGACGGACTTAGGCTCAGTATATTTTGACTGGCTATCTCTATCGCTTTGAATTCATTTTCAAGAACGCCGTAATTTGAGGATATGTACTCTTTTACTTTTTTAATATCCTCTTCAAGGGAATTACCGGAATTGATATATCCGTCGAAAACGTTTTTGTTATCATAGATACTTTCGTCGACGATCCGAACTATCTCGGCTTTATCCTTGACGACGTCCAACGACTCTATCTCTTCAAGACGTTGCTCCATATACTGAATCTTACTCAACTCGTTTTCGTAATTTGTAAGACGGTTGTTGTTCTCTATAATCCTCGTCTTAAAATCTCTATCGCTATACTTGACGTCGTTAAAATCGCTTAGTATCTTGGAATGAAGCGAATCTTTTATCTTGCTCTCTTTAGCAACCTTTACGCCGCTCTCTACCTCTCTTATCTTCTTCTGGAAAAAAGTAGAACTGCCGGCTAACTTCCCTGTGTTAATGTCCATAAACCCTCCTTGATTTACAAGCTTACGCTTGTTAGAATTTTACTATTTTTTTGTAAAAAGTCAAATTTTTTTTAATTATTTTTTAATTATATAAAAATATTTATCATAATTCCTTTGATTTTTTAAATTATTTGCGCTATAATTCGGTATGTTTGCGATTATGAACGGTTTTTTAGCCGTAACAATTTTACTTTCTCTCTATTGTTATTACCGCAGTAAGAAGTTATATTTTTACGCAAAGCCTTTGCCGATCTTAACGCTTATTATTTTCAGAACCATATCTTTCGTTCAAAACCCGAATTATATCGATCTTCTAATTATCTTCGCTTTAATTTTCGGAATGTCCGGAGATTTATTTATTATTTTCGACGATAAATTTTTATTCGGGCTTGCCTCTTTTCTTATCGGTCATGTTTTATATATAACCTATTTTTTACTCGGCGATATTAAATTAAATATATATGCGGCGATTATCATATTCGTCGCTACGAGCGTTACTCTCGTAGGTATGTATTTTACTAAAAATAAAGAGTTTAATAACAAATTGATACCTCCCATAATTGTTTACACTTTGGTATTGGCTTTTGCCTTGGTAGCGGCGATTAGTTACGATTTGACTAAGTATTCTAATTTGCGCTTTTTTTCAATAGGACTGGGACTTTTTTTTATATCCGACGGTCTCTTGTCGCTTGATAAATTTATCAAAAAATTTAAATTTACATACATTTTTATACTGCTAACCTACTATCTTGCTCAAACGTTCATAGTTTACGGTTCGTTTTGATCGATACGGAACAAAATATTATGAATAACGCCGGGAAAACTGTAAAAGAAGTAGTAATCGAAGAGATAAACGGAGTTGTTATCGATTCTCTCTCAAAATTAAACTGCATAGTCGACAATATAGTAACTGAAATTCCCCCGGATCTCTCTTTAGGCGATGCGGCTTATCCGATGTTTAAGTATAGCTCCGCTTTAAAGATGAAACCTTACGACATCGCGCTTTCCGTTAAAAACGATCTGGACGCGGCGCGTTCGTTTATTGAAAAAACCGAAGTCAAAGGGGGCTACCTCAACGTTTATTTTAATAAAACGGCGGTTTCAAAGAAAATTCTACCGCTTATTATCGCAAAAGGCGCCGATTTTGGTAAGGGACGCCGTTTGAACCAAAAGGTTTTAGTCGAATTCAGCAGTCCCAATACTAACAAACCGCTCCATCTGGGTCATTGCAGAAACAACGCAATAGGCGACTCCTTATCGCGAATTTTGGATTTTTACGGATACGACGTTATCAAATTGAACCTTATTAATGATAGAGGGATTCATATCTGTAAATCTATGCTTGCTTACAAGTTATTTGGAGCCGGAGCGACTCCCGATTCCGTCGGTAAAAAATCCGATCATTTCGTCGGCGACTATTACGTTAAATACGCAAACGAGGTAAAAAACGCCCCCGATATGGAAAAGGAGGCGTCGGATATGCTTCGTTTATGGGAAGAGGGCGATCCTTCGACAATAGAGCTGTGGAAAAAGATGAACGGCTGGGCTATTTCGGGCATCAAACAGACGTACGATAGGATGGGGATCAACTTTACCGATATAGAATATGAAAGCGCCCTCTATCTTTTAGGCAAAGAGGTCGTTGCGGAGGGGTTAAAAAAGGGGGCGTTTTACAAGGAGTCGGACGGAAGCGTTTGGGTAAATAACGAAGACGTTGGGCTTGATAAAAAAGCTTTGTTGAGATCGGACGGAACGAGCATCTATATAACTCAAGATATGGGAACGGCCGTCGAGAGACAAAAGAAGTATAAATTCGACAAACTCGTTTACGTCGTTGGCTCAGAACAGATTTATCATTTTAAGACCTTATTCGCCGTCTTCAAAAAACTCGGCTACGAATGGGCGTCTAACTGTTATCATCTCTCTTACGGTATGGTCAACCTTCCCGAGGGCAAAATGAAAAGTAGAGAGGGCAACGTCGTCGACGCCGATAATCTTATGGATTTGCTCTATCAGATGGCTTTAGACGCCATAAACGATAAGGAGAGAGAAATAAGCGCCGTCGAAAAAAGCGCTATTGCGGAGAAGATTTCATTATCGGCTTTGAAGTATTACCTGTTAAATTTCTCAACCGCTAAGGACGTTATGTTCATTCCCGAAAAATCCATCAGTTTTGACGGAAATACGGGACCGTATATCCAGTACACGACGGCGCGTATAAATTCGTTAATGTCTAAATCGGGAGCGCCGGTAGACAATGCAGATATTCCCGACGACTATACTTTTAACGAAGACGAATGGGGGATTATTTCTTACCTGCTTGAATATGAAAAATCCGTAAAAATCGCCGCCGCGGAGTATTCTCCGGTAGAAATTTGCTCTTATCTCTACAATCTTTCAAAGTTATACAATAAATTCTATCACGATAATCAAATTTTATCGGAAGGCGACGTTGTAAAAAAAGTCCGACTGGCTATATCCAAATCGGTTTTGATAATTCTTACGTCAGGATTAAATCTTCTCGGAATATCCTCGTTAGAGAGGATGTAGCTTTCTTAAAGCTCTAAATATTATTGTAATATTTCCGATTTATTTACTATGAGGATAAGATTCGTTATTTTACTTTTGTTGGGATTGTACGCGGCGGCGTATTCGTCGGAAAAAAGCCGAACGGAGATAGTTCAAGAGTTATTTAGAGTCGTCGAAAACTGGATGGGAACCCCTTATCTCTGGGGAGGAAAAGACAAAGGCGGAGTGGACTGCTCGGCTTTTGTAAAAAACGTCTACAAACATATTTTTAACGTAGATCTTCCGCGAACCGTAAAGGAACAACAATTCGTCGGAACTTTAGTAAAAGATAAACTCGAACCGGGGGATTTGGTCTTCTTTAACACTACCGGTAAAATCAGTCACGTAGGTATTTACGTTTTTGGGGATAAATTTATTCATAGCGCCTCTTCGGGAAAATTTGTGGGAGTGATAAAGAGCTCTTTAAATGAAAAATACTACAAAAAATGTTATCTTTTTGCCAGAAGGGTTATCAAACTTCCGCCGTATAAAAACGTCGAGCCTAAGGTAAAATATTATATCGGCAACTATTACCAGAGCGGTAAGCCGTATAAAATCGGGGAGTACTTGAATTCCAAACCTATATATATACAATATCCCAAAAACAGCTTTGACGAATTAAAAATTGTCGATAAAATAGATAAAAAGATAGTTTTATTTGAAAAAATAGGCGGTAATATGACTAAATTCAGACTAAAAACTGGAAATTATAAAATAATATTGTCAAAATCAGGGAAAATCATAGCTAACGAAGATATTTTAGTTAGTCGAATCTTCTAAGTATATCGAAATTTTCTTGAATAACTCGTCTATAATTATCGGCTTCGAGAGATAATCGTCCATCCCGGCCTTAATGCAGCGCTCTCTATCCCCTTTCATCGCATAAGCCGTTAGGGCGATAATTGGGGTTCTTTTGTTGTTCGTTGTTTTTTCTATCTCTCTTATCTTTTTGGTAGCCGTTATGCCGTCCATTTCCGACATCTCGACGTCCATCAATATTAAATCGAAAGTTTCTGATTGGTATTTTTCAAGCGCTTCTTTACCCGACGAAGCGGTCGTTATATTCCACCCTTTTTTAGTAAACAGGACCGTCAAGAATTGCTGATTTATCATATTGTCTTCCGCCAGAAGGATTTTTGCTTTGTTTTCAAACCGATCGGGCAAGACGGCGTTGTCTATTTCTACTAAGCCGTTTTCAATAAGTCTTTGTTTTGAATCCGAGCTATCGTCCCCTTTGATCGATAATACGTATTTTATCAAATGTTTTATTTTGATCGGCTTTTTGATAAAATGACTTAAGTTTTCATACCGCTTTGCCAAAATATTTTGATCTTTATATAGTTTATAAAAAAATATTACAGGAATTTTTAGATTTTTTTTATTCCATACGACGTTGAGAAAATTTGCCAACTTCTCAGGTTTCTCTATGTTATTAACGATGATTACATCCGGAATCTTGTCCGCATGAAGATTTTTATCTAAAGACTCAAAATATTGAGAATAATTGTCAAAATCGTCGATATACTCTATAGAACCGTTATAAAAAGTAATAATCTCTTTAAAATAGGCTCTAGATGTTTCATTTTGATCGTAGTAAAATATTTTTAACTTATTCATATCGTAAAGATCGTAATCGTCAAAATCATTATATTCAAATTTCAAAGTAAAATAAAAATTGCTGCCGACATTCTCAAGACTCTCTAACTCTATTTCTCCCTTCATTAATTCGATTAATTTTTTTGAAATCGCCAAACCTAATCCCGTTCCGCCATACTTCCTAGTCGAAGAACTGTCAATTTGACTGAAACTCTTAAATAAATCTTTTTGCTTCTCCTCCGGAATTCCTATCCCGCTGTCTTTTACAAAAATTCTTATATCTATTTCGTTTTCGTTTTTGTTCAAAATCGTTAGAGAGACGACAATTTCGCCTTTTTCAGTAAATTTGATGGCGTTGTTGATCAAATTAATTAATATCTGTTTTATTCTTTTAGGATCGCCGTAAAGGAATTTAGGTATATCCGGGTTGATTTTGTAAATTATTTCAAGGTTTTTTGAATATACTCTGTATGAAAATTCGTCAAGAGTCTTCTCTATCAAATCGTTCAAATCGAATTTAAGTATATCGATCTCAAGTTTTCCCGCCTCAATTTTAGAAAAATCCAGTATGTCGTTAATGATTCTTAAAAGCGACTCGGCGGAAGACTTTGCCATTTCGAGATAATTTTTCTGCTCTTCGGATAATTTTGTAAGAAACGTTACGTTGATCATACCAAGAATTCCGTTTATAGGCGTTCGTATCTCATGACTCACTATAGCCAAAAACTCGCTTTTAGCCTTATTAGCGCGATCTGAAGCGTCCTTCGCTCTTTTTAGCTCGATTTCAAACGCTTTACGCTCGGTAATATCAATTAGCACCATAATAACTTCCGGTTCGTTTTCGTGAGTAGAGTTCATCGATCGCGCTATAAAAGTTTTTTCAGCGCCGCTCTTTGTTATAAATATAATTTCATATTCTTTAACGGTTTTTCCGGAATTTAAAAGCTCCGAGTTTTTAAGGAAGACCTCTTTTGACTCCGGAGAGACAAAATCGATAATTTTTCTACCGATTAGCTCGTTTGGCTCGTAACCGACTATATCTTTGCATGTTTTATTGATAAAGCCGATAGAGTCGTCCTTAAGAGCTATAACTATCTCCGGAAGTTGAGATAAAAGCGAGCTGTATCTCTCCTCGCTATCCCTGAGAGTTTTTTCAGCTAATCTTCTTTGAAGCTCGACGGAAACCTGATTGATAAACGTTTCTATAATGTTGGCGTTTCTTATCGGGCAGTCTTTTTTGGAAATTATAATTACATAACCAAATATCCGCCCGGATCTGGACAGTTTCATAAAATAAATATCGCCTATATCGAGAGTTTTGTATAAATAGTCGTTTTGCTCTATCGTTATGCGCCCGTTTGTCATTTCATGCAGATTGCCTTCATATTTAACAAGTTTCTCCGACAACTCGAAATCGTTCGGTAAAACCGCCCTTATTCTTTTTGTTTTAACGGTATTCCTAATAACGCGCAGATCGCCTTCGTTGGCGTCGATGTTTTTTAACGTTAGGAGATTATGTTTATAATCGTAAATAGACGATATTACTATGCTATTACAAGAAATTTCTCTCAAACTCTTTGTTAAATATTCAAACACGTCGACGTCGTTGGACAACTCTATCAACTCAAACGTTTTATTGTAAATATATTCAATGGACGTTATATAATTTTTCGCTTGATTCTCGACGATTTTTCTTTCAATTATCTCATTTCTCAATATTTGAGTCTGCCTCATATCTTGACCTATGAGCATTATCCATTTAGGCGCTCCCGTCTCCTCTTTCAACAACGACGCCGATACTATTGCGGAGATCGGCTCGTTTGATTTGTTAATAAAATTAATGTTAAGCACGCAAAATAGCAACGAGCCGTCCAGCAATCTATCCATCCTTTCGCCGACTTCGTCTTTTTCCAACACGACGTCCGTCAACGGCTTGCCGATCAGATTTCTATTATCGCTCTCGAGTAAATCGTCGACTTTTGAATTTGTTAAAATAATGTTACGGTTCTCGTCAATCAGTATCAATAAATCGCTCATTTTTGACAATACCTCGTTGAGAGCGATTTTAGGAGAAAATCCTAAAAAATTGTATTTTACGACCGCTATCCACATTCCTAACGTCCAAAATATACCAAACAGAGGCGCGAGAGAGGGCGTTTTGTATTTATCAATGCAAGGAAGGACCATGTTAAAAATAAATCCCATAATGGAAGGGATAAAGGCGAAAATAAAAATTAATATTCCTTGATTTCTCAGAAGTTTTCTTTTAGATATTATCAGGCGAGTCGTTATTAATATAAGACTTGTTGTAATAAAAACAAAAAAATATACAAGATATAACCGGAACCAAACGGAATCCGAAGCCGCCCTCGCTATAACGTAATCTTTATAAACGTAATACTCTTTAGTTACAACCGGGGTAAAAAGCGAAGCGATAAAAAAAACTATTCCGGGTAAATAGATAAATATGTATAAATATTTATTTTTTATCTTTTTGTCTAAATTCGTAATTATAAGTAAATAGTGAGTCCCTACGCCGAATAGCATACACCATCCGATCGACGAAATTTTAATCCATAGCGCCGAGTACGCTATAAACTTAGGGTTGTATATAAATATATAACTAAACGCCCAAAGCGCAATACACAAACAGATCAGAGAAAAGACAATATTTAACCTATCTTTATGATTTTTATATAAAGAATAACCGCCGAAGATAACTGTTATAACAAAAACTACAGCCGCAAGCGTAGAAAATGAATTCATTAATATCTATCCGTTTATTTATTTTTTTTTCTTACCTTTCAAAATAACGCAAGGTCCTTTAATAACTAATAATGAGAGTTTTTTGGTTTTAGTTAGTTTTGATAGCGCCGCTTCAACCTCGACCGGTTTGTAAGCGTCTACCGTCGCAAAATTATCGCTATCTATCCCAACCGCTTCCGCAAGTTTACCGTAATCCAAACTAAACGTCTCCTCTCTTTTTATCGTTTCGCCGGTAAACGGATTAGGTTGCATTCCGGTCATAGCGGTAGTGCCGTTGTCAAGAACAATAACCAATATATTTCTTTTATTATAAGCGGCGTTGATAAGTCCTGTTATTCCCGAGTGCGCAAATGTAGAATCGCCTATGACGGATACTATCTTCCGTTTATTGTCGACTATATCTATCCCGTGAGCGACGGTAATGCTTGCGCCCATATCGACGCAGGTATCCAACGAATCAAACGGAGGCATCACCCCTAACGTATAACAACCGATATCGCCGGTTATAATAGGGCTGTATTTTCTCAGCATACCAAATATCGTCCTGTGAGGGCATCCCGGGCATAGAGCGGGAAGTCTCGGCGGTACTTTTACGCCTATATTGTAATTTTCGACTTTTTCGCCGGTTATCGCCGATTTGATAAGATCGGGACTAAATTCTCCGGTTATCGGAAATAACCTCTTCCCTTCGACGTTTGTAAAACCGTAAGACCTGATCTCCGTCTCAAAAAAAGGATCGAGTTCTTCAACGATATAGACCTTATCCATCTTGTTTATAAAATCCGATATCTTCTTTTTCGGCAAGGGATAAATCATGCCAAGTTTTAGAAACGAAGCGTCGGGATAACTCTCTTTAACGTAATTGTAACTGATCCCGGAAGTAATAAAACCGATCTTGCTATTTGAGATTTCTACTTTATTAATATCCAAAGTTTCCGCGTACTCGGCTAAAAGTTTGATTCTATCTTCAACGACAAAATGTCTCTCTCTGGCAAAAGCTGGTACCATAACGTATTTTTTAGGATTTCTTTCAAATTCTCTATGTTTTAAGACTTCTCTGCTATCGACGTACTCCGCCGTTCCCTTTGAATGAGCGATTCGCGTCGTAGTCCTCAAAAATACGGGCGTATCAAATTTCTCGCTTATCTCAAAAGCCAATTTAGTAAAATCATACGCCTCTTGCGAATCTGAAGGCTCTAACGCCGGTATTTTAGCCGCTTTTGCATAGTTGCGGTTGTCTTGCTCGTTTTGAGACGAATGTAAATTGGGGTCGTCCGCCGAAACGATAACCAGCCCCCCTTTTATCCCAGTATAGGCGGCGGTAAACAGCGGATCGGCGGCGACGTTGACTCCGACGTGCTTCATTGTAACCAAAGTCCTCGCGCCGGCTAAAGAGGCTCCCAAGCCGACTTCAAGAGCTACCTTCTCGTTTACAGACCACTCGGAGTAAACGTCGTCGTATTTACAGAAGTTCTCGAGTATTTCCGTAGAGGGGGTGCCGGGATATCCCGTTCCGACCGAACAACCGGCGTTGTAAGCCCCGACCGAAATCGCTTCGTTTCCGGATAAAAATTTCTTCACAATATTTGCGCTCATTCTTAACAATCCTCGCTTTTTATTGTCATTATTATAGAAAATTATAGTTATAAGTCAAATAAAAATTTACGAGTTTAACGTCCTATCGTACAAATTAATATATTTATCGGCGGATTTAGACCATTCGAACCTTGTCGATAAGGCGTTGTTTTGCATATCTCTCCAGAATTCTTTGTTTTTATAAAGATATAAGATTTTATCAATAAGCGTTACTAAATTGAATTTTGCCGACTCTCTGTTTGTTCCGCCGTAAGCGAATCCGTTTATCATATCTGAAACGGTGTCGTTTAGCCCGCCGATCTTATTTACTATCGGTATTGTCCCGTAAGCCATAGCGATCATCTGGCTTATTCCGCAAGGTTCAAAATCCGACGGCATCAAAAACAGATCGCATACGGAGTATAACCTGTCGGCTAGTTTTTTGTTGAACGCCCTAAAATAAAAACAATTGTCGTATTTATTTATGAATTCCAGTTTTTCTTCAAGATTGCCGTTCCCGATAACAAAAAATACAATATCTTTTTTTAATATCTTATCGATAACCGTTTCGTCTTCATAATCTTCCAGTAATATTTTTACTTTTTGATCTACCACGCGAGTAACGGACAGAATAAGCGGTTTGTCTAGCCATAAATCGGTATCTTTCAAATTTTTTAATTTCTTCTTTATTACCTGATAATTTTTAAGATCGGGATTTTCATTTTTATCATCTATGGTCTCTTCTACGATCTTTTTAAAATTCTTTATAAATTTTATTTTGCCGGCGCTCTTGATATCCTGCCAATTATAAATAGTTCTGTTATACGGCGGGTCTAAAAGATTGGGATCGTGAGTTTTATAATCGCATCCGTTCAACACGCCGTATAGCGCTCCTCTGTTAAAAACGTCGATTAGATCTTTTTCAAGATTTCTACCGCCGATAAAGTTTCTTTTTTTATCGTCAGGTTTCATAATCTCATACATATAAGTAGGACTAACGGTATTTACTACGTCGGCGTAATTAATAGCGCATCTCATCAAATTTACGCATGGAGTCTTCGTCTTTTTGTCCAAAATTTTATCTAAAACCTCTTTGTCGTTTTTGATATCTTCATACAGATCGGGAAACCATGTTTTAAACGTGGAATACAATCCCGATTTATTTTGATCGTGAAAAGGACGCAATCCTTGATAGTCTAAATTGTGAATTGTGTATAAAACTTTTTTCTTTTTCGAAATCCCTTTGTATCTCTTGTTAAGTTTAAGATTTAATATAAGCGTCGACGTATGCCAATCGTGGCAATGTATAACGTTAAAATCCTTAAAATCCTTATCCTCGTTCAATAAATCCAGAACAACCTTTGAAAAAAAGGCGAACCTTTTTGAATCGTCTTCAAACGGACCGTTTTTTAGTTTCTCGCTGTCTATGTAGACTTTACCGTATTCTCCGCCGAAAAAGAAATCGTTTTGGACAAGGTAGAATCTTACGTTATCGACGGTTTTGTAGTATAGCTTAATTTTCCACTCTTTGCCGCCGAAAGAATTGGAGAAATTTTTAAAAAAAACAATATTATCGGACGACTCTTCCTTTTTGTCAATCGCGCCGTAATATGGAATAATAACGGCGACATCCGTCCCTTTGTTTACAAGTTCTCTTGATAACGAATAAACTACGTCGGCAAGTCCGCCTATTTTTGCGATTTTGTCCGACTCAGACGCTACCATCAACGTTTTAATTTTTTTATCCATATTCAATCCCGATACTTCAGAGTAAAATAATTTTATCACAAGATATGTAATAAGTAAATAAATATGAAAATAAAAAATATTTTTCTTATTTTAAAAAATATTTTTTCTATTTATATTGAAAAGTTAAAATTATTATAATAAATTATATATTGAAAAATTATCAAAATGGGGTTATAATTTAACCAATGAGAATAAAATTTTGTGTTTTAGAAAACGACGATAAATCTTTTGAATATGCGCGAGACTGCCTGAATTTGTTAGAAAATAGGGAGAAAAATATGATCGGTTTCGATAATCGGATTCAGAAGAGAGAGATCGAGAGTCATATATCCCGTAAAGGCATCGACTATAATAATTTTGAAGATAGGAATTCCGAGACGATATTCTGGATCAATCAGTACGCTTGCGACTTTAGAAGCTATCTCAATACTCTAAAAGTCGCCGCGGGGCTGTTGCATTATAAAGGAATAAAAAGCGATTCTTTGACTAAAGAGGAATTTAAACATTGTTGCGACGCGGTTAATAACTTAAAAGACTTTTTGGTCGAAAATGTTTTTTAATATTATAAAAAGAAGAGCGGGATGAATACAGATTTAAACAACTTTATGGGCAGAGGAAAAAATAACGTTATTTTCAAAAAAATTGTCGAGTACGCTCCGGTCGATATTTTTCTTCTTTTAGATTCGGAGTTCGCCAGAAGAAATTTATCAAGAAAATTTTCGGTAAAAGCCAGAGTATTATCCGCTTCGATAGAGAAGAGGAACTATTCGTTTTTTTGCAAACTCGACTCTACGATGGAAGAGGTAGCGCCAAAGGAGCTTATTGGTAATTATAGCAAACCTATGATAATAACGGGAATGGGTTTATACGGCGAGATGTTTATAAAAGAGATAAGACTGCTTGAAAAAATTAAAAATATTCCGGACGAACGGAGAGCGCCTATAGTTATTTTTGGATCTCCAAGACCGGAAAAACTCGATAAGATCAGGGGACTATTCGATCTATTCATAGACAACACCGTTGAAAATTCTATCGAAGTTTTGGAGCGGTTGATCGAGAGCTCCGTCTCCGAATAAAAAAATGTTGTAATTTATTTTATATTATATTATTATTTTTTTATTATTTTTTTTTACAAGGGGAGGGAAAAAATTATGGCTGGAAATTATTTATTTGAGGATGAATTTAAAGATAATAAAACTATAATAATCGATAATGAAGACGTTATCGTCCAAAACGACGGTTTATCGTTATTAAATACCGGAAAGAGCGATTCCAGTAAAGCCGATTTGTGTCAGGACATAACGTCGTCTAACGTTCCCGAGAGTCTTGAAGAGCTCGAGATGCAGATCGACAGATTGAAGCGTCGTTGGGGAGAATTTACCTACCTTATCGGTCAGCGTCTCAAATACATAAACGACAACAAACTCTATAAAGAAAAGGGTTATAGAGACTTCAAAACTTATTCCAATATCGCGCTTAAAATGTCGGAAAACAACTCTTACTATTACATAGCGGTTTACGAGTATTTTACTGAGGAACAAACGAGAAAAGCCGGTTCCAAATTAAAACTTATTATCCCGATTTTGAATAAAATAAAAAAAGAGAAGGAGTCGTCGGAAGAGTATAAAATAGCAAAAATAAAAGACGTCCGCGACGAACTTTTCCTGAAAGTTTTTAACAAAACTTATCGGGAAGCGGAAAAGATAATCTCCGACGTTCGTAGAAAATTTTTTACGGATATGGATAAAATAGTTAATTTTAAAAGAATAGTCGTAACAAAGGAAAAGGTCATCGTAAACGAATCGGATAAAGACGTACAAAAGCAACTGGTTGCTCTGATAGAAGAATTTTATAAATAATTGTTTCATTAAAACTAAATAACGCGTCAATTTAAAGGGGACGCCCCAACCCGGCCGCATATGTGTCAAATTATTTTCCAGCTCCAAAAAACCCGACGGGATGTAGCTCTATAATTGCGGGCATTAAAAAAAACATATGCGTCGATTTTATTTCTAGCGGCGCGAGCCCAATAAGATCGCAGCATGAAGGGCGCTTTAGTATTTTAGTATATTCAAAACGGGAATTCCCATTTTTATCGGGACGCGGCGGATAGATAGCGCGCGACAATTGTCGTAGAAAAATTCGACGCATATGCGTCAATTTTAATTTTCATTTAAAACAAAAAAATATTGATATTTGAAAACAATTATGATAATTTTAATAAACTTGCTAAATATGGATAAAATTATGGATAACGACAAAAATAAAATCAAAAGTATCATCGACGAATATTCGGGATCAAAAGGGGCGCTTATACCGATATTGCAGAAAACGCAGGCGACTTTCGGATATTTGTCTGAAGAATCCATGACGATTATAGCCGAAGCGTTGAATATCAGCTCCAGCGACGTTTACGGGGTGGCGACTTTTTTCGCTCAGTTTAGATTTACTCCCGTCGGGAAATACGTTATAAGAGTTTGTCACGGAACGGCTTGCCATGTCGGCGGAGTTAAAATCTTGGACGCTATGTTGAAATCCAAAATCGGGATAAAAAACGGCGAGACGACGAAAGACGGTCTATTCACAATTCAGGAGGTCGCGTGTCTCGGATGTTGTTCGTTAGCTCCGGTAGTTATGATTAACGATACGACTTACGGCAAATTAACAAACGAGAAATTAGGTAAAATTATCGATACTTACGTTCAGGCTGAAAAAGAGGGGAAAACATTATGATAAGGATAAAAGTTGGGACGGCGACCTGCGGAAACGCCGCCGGAGCTCAAAAAGTCTTTGATAAATTTAAAGAGCTATCGTTAAACGATAAAGATATTTCTCTGGAGGAGACCGGTTGTATCGGAATGTGTTACGTCGAACCTATTGCGGAAGTTGCCGTTTCAGGCGAGAAATATCTCTACGGTCCCGTCGATGAAAAGATAGCGGAGTTGATATTTCAAGATCACGTTAAAGGCGGTAAACCTGTCGAGAAATACGTACTTTCAAATACGAGTAACGAATATAAATTTAATAAGCAGAGACGAATTGTTTTAAGAAATACGGGCGTTATCGATCCTGAGAAGATAGACGATTATTTAGCCCGCGACGGCTATAACGGTCTCAAAAAAGCTCTTGCTAAAAAGCCGGAAGAGGTAATTCAGATCGTATTAGATTCGGGGCTTAGAGGAAGAGGAGGCGCGGGATTTCCGACCGGAATGAAGTGGAAATTCGCAAATTCTTCTAAAAACGATAAAAAATATGTAATATGCAACGCCGACGAAGGAGATCCCGGAGCTTTTATGGATAGAAGCGTTCTCGAAGGGGATCCTCACAGCGTTCTCGAAGGGATGTTGATTTGCGGTTACGCTATAGGCGCAAACGAAGGTTACGTTTATTGCAGGGCCGAATACCCGCTCGCCATTAAAAGATTGATCGACGCTATCAAACAGGCGAAAGAGAGAAACTTGATCGGCGACAATATACTTGGATCAAATTTCAGTTTTGATATTCATATTAAAGAGGGCGCGGGCGCGTTTGTATGCGGCGAAGAGACCGCGCTTATGGCGAGCGTCGAGGGTAAAAGAGGCATGCCGAGACTCAGACCGCCTTTTCCGGCAGTCAGCGGGCTTTGGACAAAGCCGACGAATATTAATAACGTAGAGACCTTCGCCTGCGTCGGCTACATATTATCAAACGGAGCGGAGTCTTTCAACAAATACGGAACAGAGAAGTCTAAAGGGACAAAGGTATTCGCTCTCGCAGGCAAAATTAATAACGGCGGCTTGGTCGAAGTAGAAATGGGAATTCCTCTTAGAGAGGTGATCTACGATATAGGCGGCGGAATAAAGGACGGTAAAAAATTTAAAGCCGTTCAGATGGGGGGACCTTCCGGGGGGTGTATCCCGGAACATCTACTCGATACAAAAGTCGATTACGAGTCCCTTATGGCGACCGGCGCGATAGTCGGTTCAGGCGGTATGGTAGTTCTAGACGAAGATTCCTGTATGGTAGACGTAGCGCGTTACTTTCTGAATTTTACTCAAAACGAGAGTTGCGGAAAGTGCGCGTTCTGTCGAATCGGAACAAAAAGGATGCTTGAAATCCTCAATAAAATTTGCGACGGCAAAGGAGAAGAGTCCGACATCGCCGATCTTATGGATCTGGCGGCTAAGATAAAGAACTCCTCGCTCTGCGCGCTAGGTCAGACCGCTCCAAATCCGGTATTAACGACGCTGAAATATTTTGAAGACGAGTACGTCGCTCACATTAAAGATAAAAAGTGTCCCGCCGGAGTTTGTACGGCTCTGATAAATTTTACGATTAACGATAAATGCATAGGATGCCAGCTCTGTAAAAAAGTTTGTCCCGTCGCGGCTATCTCGGGCTCTGCGAAAGTAAAACATCAGATCGATCAGGATGTTTGTATAAAATGCGGAGCGTGTTATAAGGCGTGTAAAATTAGCGCTATAGACAAAAAATAATTTGAGAAAACTTTAACGATAATTTATCGGCGCGCGCTATGAAATTAAAGTTTATAATTATTACTATCGCCATATCGTTTCTCGTCGGTTGCCCCGTTACAATTGAAGTTCAATATGAAATATCTTCCGATATAATCGTTCCAAAAATTGCCTCGCCCGACGGCGGCGTTATTTTAAATCCGGAGGGCTCGGTTTATTATTACAACGACGCTCATGATAGAGAAGCGAGCGACGTCCGGCTTGATAGCTTCATACGTTACAAACAAAGCGTAAAAAGATATATGCGCGTCTCCGGCGAAGCGACCCCTTACGATTCGGGATATACCGACAGGCATTACCACTCCGTACTATTTAGGGCGGATTATCAAGACGACGCTACCGTAGAAGACGCTTACTTTTCCATACCGGTCGACGACGATAATAAATTTGCCGGTTACCTCTATTTCAAAAAAAGCGGTAATTATAAGGTATATTCTTTTAGGACTCCGGACTATATGCTCTATCCAAGAAGCGAGGTTCCTTATAGTAAATACAGAGTCGAGGAAAACAGCTCTACTCTGGTATTCAACGTCGTCGTAACCGAAGGGGTTCCGGAGAGTTTATGGCATCTGATACCGACAAGAAACGTTAATTCGGGCGCCAAAAATATCGTAGATCGCGCCGCGCTCTTAACTAGAGATTTAACGAACGATCTGGATAAAGTAAAATCAATTTATGAATTCTTCATAAACGACAATATTGGCGAAGATTTTTCTTATGTAAACTATAACGATATATATCCCGGATATCTCGACGCAACCAGTTGGGAAGATATATTTATCGCGTCTCATACGCTTGATCGTAGAAAAGGGGTATGCAACGACTTCGCCGAGCTCTTCGCCGCCCTTGCTCGGTCGCTCGGATATAAAGTAAAAAAAGTCTCCGGAGAAGACCCGGATAACGGCGTCGCTCATATGTGGAATATTATAGACATAACGGGCGACGAAACGCTATGGTATAAAGTGGATACCGCGTTCGCCGTATCTGATAAATTTAACTACAAGTCGTACGCCGAATTCTACCCGGAATTCGATCAGACCGCATTCGACATCGAACGCGATCTCAAATATACCAAAGATTATAAAGTTGAATATTAAATAATATTTGTCCCTTCTTATACTCGCGCCTTTGTTACTTCTGAAACTCTTCGACTTTCTTTAAAAACTGCTCCGGGAGTTCGGCGACGGATTTGTTTTTATAATTAAAGGCTATAAGCCCGGTTTCGATAAGCGCTATCGTCCTTCCCTCTTTAGTTATCTTGTGAAACGCTCTAAAACTTGCCGCAGATATCTCGTCTATTCTACTGCGTATCTCTATGTTGTCAAGAAGAAAGCCCTCCTCCTTAAAATTCACCGCCAAATCCGCCATAATAAGCCCGGTTTCATTATCGCCGATATTCAGCTCGGTAAATCCCATTTTTTCCAACATATCTATACGCGCTTCGTGAGTAAGCCCGACTACGGCGTCGTTCCCCAGATGCCCGCCGTAATTGACGTCGCGAACATGAATTCTTGTTTTATAAACAAAACTATATTTTTCTAACGGTTTCAACTTGATTTTAGGCATAAAATCTCCTGATTTTTTTAATATAACTCAAAAAAATCATTTTGTCAAAATAAAATGCGTCTGAATAGCGCTCAAATTCTTGACAGAAATTTTTAAATATGTTTTAATTCCGTAATTAATTCATTTGGAGATTATTTTGGACAGAATTTTTAATATATTGATAGTCGGCGTAGGCGGACAGGGCATAATTCTTGCGAGCGACATCGCCTCAAAAGCGGCGGCGCTTGCCGGATTTGATTCAAAGAAAAGTGAAATTCACGGTATGAGCCAGAGAGGCGGTTCGGTATTCAGCCACGTTAGATACGGGAGTAAAGTCTATTCTCCCGTCATACCTTTAAGACAAACCGATATCCTCGTCTCTTTAGAGGAGATGGAGACCGTCAGATGGGCGGACTTCTGCTCAAAAGATACGATTATAATATTAGCCAAAAACAGGGTAGCTATGCCGGAGTCTAAAGATTATCCTGAAAATATCGAGGAAGCGCTTAAAAAAACTTTTAAAAATATAATTACCGTAGATCCGAAAGAAATAGTTCAAAAAATCGGTAAGCCTAAGTTTTTCAACGTCGCGCTTCTCGGAGCCGTTTCAAACTATACCAAAATAGACGAGCCTTCGTGGAAAAAAGCTATCGAGGAAGAAGTCCCCGCCGGCGCTTTTGACGAAAACTGGAACGCCTTTTCAATAGGCAAGAGCGCTATAAAATAACGCGCGGTTTGTAGTTCTCTATCAGAGCAGTTTTCTTCGCTCTAGTCAGTTTTTTTATCTCTCTTTCGCGTTTAAAAGCGGCTTTTAAGGACTCCGTTTCCTCCATAAACACAAGCCTAACAGGACTCCTTCCCTTTGTGTATTTCGCGCCTTTGCCTTGATTGTGAAGTTTGACTCTTTTTTCTATATTATTGGTAGCCCCCGTATAATAAGTGTTATCCGAGCATAATAGTATATAAACTGCAATACCGCCCTTTTTATCCACATAAACCTCCCGAGCTTCATCTATTAATTTCGGTAATATTCGTTTTCATCTTATATTATAACCGAAAAAAGAAATAATAAAATAAAAAATATCTATTTTCATTGCGCCGTCGGTTTTTGGGGTAGTAATTTGACGCATATGTGTCAATTTTTTCATTGAGGGGCGCTTGCGGCGGTTACGACTGAACCGTCGATTTCGCGTCCTGCGCGTATGCGCGGGGAAATCGACGGTTCACTTGGACGTGGAAATTGACTAGCGCCTTGCCGGCGCCTCATATGTGTCAATTTATTTTCCTGTCCCAAAAAAAACGACGGGCGCGCATAGTTTTTAAATAAAGATTGATATTTATCAAATTTTGTAATACAATAAGCGGCGTTTTAAACAAAAAAACAGCAGTTTTTATGGAGGTTTTAGATGTTAAGTTATCCCTTAAATTTTACTTTTAAGATTGTCGCTTTTAATCCGCAAGTTTCCGTATCCGATAGCGCCGGAAACGAGGTTTTTTACGTTAAACAAAAAGCTTTGGCGCTTAAAGAATCCATTAAGGTATTCTCCGATAAATCTCAAAGCAACGTACTTTTTAATATTAATGCCAATAAAATTATCGATTTCTCTGCGCAATACAATATTACGCTGCCTCAAGGCGACGCGGTCGGCTCTTTAAAGCGACAGGGAATGAAGTCTATATGGAAAGCCGATTATCGAATATTTAACCCTTCCGGCGAACAAATCGGCGTCATAAAAGAGGAGAATCCTTGGTTAAAAGTATTAGACTCGTTTCTTAGCGGAATACCGTTTTTATCTATGCTCGTCAACCCCTCCTATATTATAGAAGAAAATGGCAAGGCGGTATTCAGACTTAAAAAACGCCCCGCGGTCTTTGAGGGAAAGTTTGTTTTAGAAAAAATCGGGGAGGCGACCGACGCAAACGAGTCGTTATTAATTCAAAGCGTAATAATGGCTATGTTGTTAGAGAGACTGCGCGGTTAAATATGCCCGATTTTGATAAAATAGGTATTTTTCTAATTTTCGTTCTTAGGGCGGTATATACCACAATTCCGGCAATTGCGGCTAATATCGCCCCAATTTTGACTCAAAAGATACCTGTTCTTGCATATCCGCTTGATTTTTACGTTTCAATTAAAGGGGAGAGGCTGTTAGGCGATCATAAGACCTTTAGAGGGCTTTTTTCGGGAATTTTATTTTCGGTAATACTGATGACCGGGCAATATCTGGTAGATCGGTATACGAATTTTAAGTTCTCATTAATTGATTTTAACGAGGTAAATTTCTTTTGGATAGGATTTCTAATGGGCTTAGGGGTTATTCTGGGCGACGCCGTCAAATCTTTAGTGAAAAGAAGATTGAAAATCCCGCCGGGAGACAGTTTTATTCCATGGGATCAAATAGATTGCGTTCTAGGCGGACTGTTAGTCGGGCGGATCGTTTGGGATTTTCCGATAGGCTACGGACTTGTAATAATATTTATGACATTTTTCCTACATATTTTGATAAGACATATCGCTTTTTATCTTGGAGTGTGCGATACAAAGTGGTAGCGTAGTTTATGAATCAAATCGAGAAATCTACCTTATATATCGTTTCTACTCCGATCGGAAATCTAGGCGACATTACTTACAGAGCCGTCGAAGTCTTAAAAGGGGTCGACGTTATCGCCTGCGAAGATACGAGGCATTCCAAAAAATTGCTGACTCATTACGGTATTAAAAACAGACTTATCGCGTATCACAGTTATAATGAAGAGAACTCCGCCAACGGGATAATCTCGCTTTTAAATTCGGGAAATTCGGTCGCTCTAGTCAGCGACGGAGGAACTCCCTGCATATCCGATCCGGGGGTATTGCTCGTCAAGAAATGCCTTGAAAGCGGTATCGGCGTAGTTCCCGTCCCCGGGGCTTCGGCTCTATTATCCGCTTTGGTATCGTCTGGATTTAGAACGGATAAATTCTCATTTATCGGCTTTCTTTCTCTAAAATCCGGAAAAAGGAAAAACCAATTGGAGGAATTAAAAAATTTTGAGGGAACTATCGTTCTATACGAGAGTCCCTACAGGATATTGAAGCTGATTGAAGACGTCGGCGAAGTCTATCCCGATAAAAATATCTGCGTAACAAAAGAGTTAACGAAGATAAATGAGAAAAGAATTTTTGGATATCCTAAAGATGCGTTAGAAATTCTTGCTAAAGAAAAAATTTTAGGAGAATTTGTTTTATTGATTGCCAATTATTAAAAATAGTATTATACTTAATAAAGTTATGATTTTTTTAACCGATAATAATATTGAATATTAGAAGCGAGGTGTTATATGAGCATAGGCGGGATAGGACCGATTAACAATTATAACGAATATCAGAAGATTACTAAAAAGGGAAAGACTGAGAAGGTCTTAACTTCTGATTCCGTTAATATATCTCAAGAGGCTATGAGCAAAGCCGACGCTAAAAGAGCAATGGAAATAGTAAAAAACGCTCCGGACGTTAGACTTGATAAAATAGCCGAATTAAAAGAGAGAATGAAGAATCCTAATTACATAAACGACGCCATTATTAGCGGCGTGGCTGATAAAATTATGGATGTTTTTAAAATATAATTATTCGGTTAGTTTATTTTTATATTAAATTCAAACGGAGTATTGACAAAATGCTCCGTTTTTTATTTAATATGTTCAAGGAGAGATACTGTGAACGTTTTTGACTTTTGTATTCCTACAAATTTAAAGTTCGGTATAGACGTTATCAACAGATTAGGAAACGTAGTCGTCGAATTAGTAGACCCTAATTCAACCCCAAGGGTCTTGCTGGTAACAGAGGGGGTCTTGTACGAGTCCGGCTCTATCAAAAGAATAAAAGATATTCTTATAAAAAAAGGATGCGATCCTATAATATTCGACGATATAGTGCTAAACGCGGCGAGCGACGTAGTAGACGACGGGGCGAAAAGAGCCCGAACTTCTCATTCTAACGTCGTCGTAGGACTAGGCGGCGTTCGGGCTTTGTCAATAGCCAAAGGTATCGCTATGCTTGCCGCGAACGACGGCGAGATTGTCGACTATATAGAGGGTAAAATTCCCGAAAAAGAGTCCATCCCTTATGTCGAAATACCTTCTACTCCCAGAAGCCCTTTTATGTTTAGAGATGAATTTTGGATTACCGACGTTCGCAATAGAAACAGCTACATCCTACCCGTAAAGAAAGGGACGACTAAATACGCTCTTTTTGATCCTATGATTACGACGACTCTGACTAGAAGACTTACGGCTACGACCGCTATAGACATAATGGCGAACGCCTACGAAGGTTACGTGTCGACCAAGTCAAATTTTTTGTCCGACACTCTGTTTTTGAAGGCTTTAGAACTGATAAACAACAATATTTTCAACGCGGCAAACAATCTTAACGACGTTACTTCGCGGGCAAACCTATCCCTAGCCGGCTTTCTCTCGTCGTTAGGGCTTAGCATGACGTCGACCGGTATAACGGCGGCTCTCTCCTACGTTCTTAGCTCAAAGTTTAAAATTCACAAATCGCTATCGTCCGGCATACTGTTGCCGCGCGTTATGGACTACAATATAAATGCGGTTCCGGCAAAATATGTCAAAATTGCTCAGGTTTTGGGAGAAAACACGGAGGATCTTAGCGTTTTGGAGGCGGCTTTAAAAGCTATAGAAAAAGTCAGAAAAATTGTATTAGAATTACAGTTGCCGACCCGGTTGGAAGAATTTCAGATAACGAGAGACGATATAGTCAACGTTGCGGAGGACGCGAGAAAATTCTCAATGTTTAACTATATTCCCCGTTCGTGCGATACGGAAGAGTTGATAGCTATATTGCAGTCGGCATATTAAGAGCTTATGAAAAATTTTTATAAATTGGCGGTTTTCTACTCTACAGACGAACTGGATCTAAAAGATATAGAGAGCGAGATATTTACGGAAAACAGAGAGAAAGTCAACTTCTTTTTCTTCCACAACAGAGATATGCATTTTAATAAAGCGGAAATATTAAAAAAATCTTTGCTAAACGAATTGGATACAATTCAACCGGAATTTAATTTTAAACGCAACTCGCTTATTATGACAAAAGTTATAAAGAAGTTTGACTTTGAAGCTTTTGATAAAAAAGTCGACGCCGAATATAACGATTACCTCAATAAAATCAATTACAGAATCGACTGCATATTCCAAACGTTCGATCTTTTTTACAGATTATATAGCGATAGAAATATAATATTTACCTTTCCGAGCCAGATAAAATCGAATTTCAACGACATTTTAAATAAAAACGAAATAAAATGCGAAGAACTGACTAAAATCAACAATATTGTCAGAGATCTCGAAGTCCTTCACTGGATTAACTATTATTCCAAAAAAAATATTAACCAAAAAGACGAAGGGATCGTTAGTTACAGAAATATAACGAACATCTATAAATTGGCGTAAATCCGCTCCGCTCCCCGATGAAAAAAAATGACACATATGTATAGATGGATGATGTTTAGTCGCAATAGCAGATCTTAATCAAACATTTTATAAGGAGGCGCGATGACAATTATTAAGTAAGTATAAATTGACCTTTAGCTGTTTTACTATAGTATGTAGAAATAAAGCAGGTTAATTTTATTTTTAAAGAGTTTAGTTTATTCAAAAAAACAAAGATTATTGTTGACTTTTACCATAGATGTGTCATTTTCCTCTCCCAAAAAACCGACGGGGTATAGTTTTTTAGTTTCAAAATTTAGAATTAAAAAAATAGAGATGAATTTTTTAAAAAGAGAGAATTTAGACGTTATTAAAACTTGACAGAATAAATTTTTGAAGTATTATAAATAGTAGTAACAAGGAGCGAATATGAATTTAAAACAAATTTTTCCCGAAAGAAAAGATATAGCGGCAAATTATGCGGTAAAAAGAGTAGATCAAAAAGAGTATCTGGTAAACGGAGAAATTAGAATCTGGAACGGGCAGACTCATGAGATAGTATCTCCGATTTGCGTAAGAGACGGCGATAAGTTGGAGAGGCAAGTTATCGGCTCGACCCCGCTAGTCGGCGAAAAGGAGGCGTTAGAAGCCCTTGATGCGGCGGTAAAGGCGTGGGACTTGGGGCGGGGCGAGTGGCCTGCAAAAAGCGTTGAAGATAGAATAGCATGCGTTCAGAAATTTGTAGTCGGCATGCAGACAAAACGCGACGAGATAGTCAATTTGCTGATGTGGGAGATAGGGAAGAGTTATAAAGATAGTTGTAAAGAATTTGACCGAACTATACAGTATATAGTTGAAACGATAGATGCGTTGAAGGAACTCGACAGAGTTTCGTCTCGATTTCAAATAGTCGACGGTATTGTCGCTCAGATAAGACGTTCTCCTTACGGAACGGTTCTTTGTATGGGACCTTTTAATTATCCTCTTAACGAAACTTTTACGACGCTTATTCCGGCTCTTATAATGGGCAATACGGTAATTTTTAAACCGGCAAAGTATGGCGTTTTGTTAAATCGTCCGTTGTTGGAACTATTCCGCGACTGCTTCCCAAAAGGAGTCGTAAACTCTCTATACGGGGACGGAAAAGTAATCATCGGACCGTTAATGAAAAGCGGTAAGATCGACGTTCTTGCTTTTATCGGTTCGGCAAAAACGGCAAATATTATAGAAAAGCAACATCCTTATCCAAATCGACTCAGAACGATACTTGGGCTAAATGCGAAGAATCCGGCTATTATCTTAGAAGACGCCGATCTGAGCGTAGCGGTAAAGGAGGCGGTTACGGGGTCTCTATCTTACAACGGTCAAAGATGCACCGCTTTGAAAATTCTTTTCGTTCATAGAAAGATAGTCGATAGATTTTTGGAGGAATTTTCAAAAGCGGTCGACGCGTTAAAACTCGGAATGCCTTGGGACGAGGATGTTTCTATAACTCCCTTACCGGAAGAGGGCAAGACCGAATGGCTAAAAAGCATGGTAGACGACGCGTTGGCTAAGGGCGCTAAGATAGTTAATAAAGGCGGCGAGATATGCGAGACGCTATATAAGCCGGCGGTAATTTATCCGGTAACTCCCGATATGGTTTTATATAACGAGGAGCAGTTTGGACCGATAGTTCCGGTAGTTCAGTTTGATAGGGACGAAGAGATTATCGAGTATGCAGCGCATTCTACTTACGGTCAACAGGCGAGCGTTTTTGGTAAAGACCCGATAAGAGTTTCAAGATTGGTCGACGCTTTGGTCAATCAAGTGTGCCGCGTTAATATAAATTGCCAATGTCAGAGGGGACCGGACGTATTTCCGTTTACCGGCAGAAAAGACTCGGCGGAGGGGACTTTGTCCGTATCCGACGCGTTGAGAGCCTTTTCTATAAGAACAATCGCGGCGGCTAAGGCGACCGATCAGAATAAGGAACTTATAAGAAATATATTAAAAAACAGAAATTCTTCCTTTATAAATACGGATTTTATTTTATAAACGGGCGTATTTGTACCCGTCGGTTTTTTAGGACGGGGAAATTAACGCATATGCGTCGCGGCGATAACGCGCGACAATTGTCGCATAAAAATTCGACGCATCTATGGTAAAAGTCAACGATAATCTTTGTTTTTTTTTAACATTTTAATCTATCGTCTATAAATACAGCCTCA
>MWDO01000040.1 GCA_002070605.1 Spirochaetes bacterium ADurb.Bin133 | reverse complement strand
TAACTCCCCAACATATTTTGCTTCAAATCTTCTTCTGTATTTCCTTGATTTAATATTTTTGGGATATTGTTTATTGAGTTTTAAATAATTCCTAATTGTTTGAATATGAATATCAGGGAAATCAATGATTTTTTCTAAAGCTATAGTTTTTAATATTTCCATAGAGGGCGTATGATAAAGCCCGTTAGATTCATATGATAACTGTTTGTATAGTTCAGATAATTGAATCTGAAAATCGTTAGATAAGATTTTTCGTCTATGAGATTTTTGTTTTTCCAAACTTTCATTATTTATATATCTATTATAAAGTTCATGCGTCCATTGCCTTGAGCAATTTAGTTTTCTAGCCGCTTCAGATTTAGATATTTCATTGTTCTTTATTTTTTCCATATAACTATTTATATTCCTTTTTAATATCATATTATTATCCCCAAAAGATTTTTTGTTTTTTTGAATAATATTATGTTTAAAAAAAACGTCAAGTCTCATTTTTTGAAATAAGTGTAAACTTTCATTTTTTGAATGACAGAGAGTAATTTATAACTATTTAAATATGTCTCCGGTTTCTTTATACCAGAGGACAAAGTCCAGATGAGATAGCGGTATGTTTATAAGAGAACCGAACTCTTTCATCCGTTCTTCGATAGCGTAATATTTATCTTTGGTTATAGTTTTTGGAATTTCGTCTATAAATTTATATTTCTCCAGATTTCTCAGAATATGCCTGTCGAGGATTGCGATATTATCTCCAAAACCGATATTTCTAAGAAAATGGCTCGCCTCCTTTAGTCCGATACCTTTAACGTTTTTCCAAAACCATTCTCTTGTCTGAAAAATGTTATTGGCGTCTATCCGTTTTTTTATAAAAATTTTATTATTTTCCATGAACTTATATTTTGCTTCGATTATATATCGCGCTTTGTTGTTTCTAAATCTTACAATTTTAAGAATATCCGCGATTTGGCGCGCGTCGTTGGAAAAGATTAATTTTTTTTCCAGAAGGGTTTTTATCGCCTTGTCTGCGGATAACGCTTTTGATTGAGGGGTTAGAAGACAAAAAACTAATTCGTAAAATATTTCTTCCTCGCCGGAACGATTCCATAAATTTACAAATTCATTTAGTCTCGCGATTATGCGATTTTTTATGGAATTATATATATCTTGTAGCTCTCCATACGCCATTTATATCTCTTTTTTACAGCTATTTATGAAATAATCAACCGTTTTATCTTTTTTTATCTTTTTTTTGAGATGTTTGAATAGCTTGATAGCTTTTTTAAATTTCCTTTTTGAGAAAAGGGCTGCGGCGTTTTCAAAAACTTTTTTATATTCATTTTTTTCAAAATATTCGTTATCGGAAGGGATACAATTCATAATTTCATAGATTTCTTGAGGAGCAAAGTTTTTTTGACGATATTTTCCGAGACTCCTCAAATTATATCTCTCCTTATCAATCAATAATTTATACGCCGCCTCTGAAAGTAAAGCGGAAGTTTTGTACCGCCTGTTTAGTTGATTAAGGTGCGTCGTATGATTTAGGTCGTCTGAAATTGCGGCGATCCAAATTTTTTCTCCCTCTCCAAGGGCGGCCAAAACGACGCTACCGAAATTTATTCCCGTTGAAGTTACGATCTCTTTATAACCGTTTGACGTTCTGGTTTTGTTATATTCTATCAAACTCTTATTTATTTGAATCGCGGAGTTTATAGCGTCTTCAATCTTTCCGGTAAAAAACGCCGTTACTTGATCGTATTTAAAATCTTCTATAAATCCTTTGTTTTCTTTTACCGCGTCGTTAATTATTTTTTGATAATGATTAATAAAATCCAAAATTTCTTTATCCGTTTTATTTGAGGATAGTTCTTCGGCGTTTAGTATGCTCGTTACTAAAAAAGAGGCATTAATTTTACTAAACGCTTTTGAATTTGGTTGGGACAATATTTCTTTACCTATAATATTAATTAACTCTTTTGGAGCAAATCTTCCGTAAGAGTTTGCCAAAGCGGTTTGTTCGTCTAAGGCGATTCTCAATTTACCGTTAAGTCTATCTTTTATCAGCGACGTTTCGCTTGCCCTTTGTTGTATATAAAAAATTTCTTTTTCCTTTTCCCATTCGTTAAATAGAATGATTTGATCCTTGTCGTCTTTAGAAAAAATATATACGTCTACAGAAAGATTGTCTTCAAATTTGATATGCGGCAGATATATTTCAGCGTTTTCTTCTAACGGGAGCAATCCTTCAAAATAAAAAGTCTGACGGTCAAGCGGAGCGCCTTTTTCAAACGAAGTCAAACCGTAATCTGTAATATTTGGGCTGAAATCAACTAAAATTCCCGACTTATCAACCGTAAGGTATGCGGGATTGAAATTTTTTTTAATAGCGTTTATTAAATATTCGGAAATTTCTTTTGGATAGCTTAGCATTTATCCGCCAACATCATTTTTGTTATTGTTTGAAAAGCGCTCTCAACCCCAAAACCCGTTTTTGCGCTTGTTTTTATTACGGAGTATTTGGCGTTGATTTCGCCGAGGGCTTTGTCGTTAATCTCCCATTCGTCCTCAAGATCGACCTTATTTAAGACAAAAACAAACGGAATTTCTCCGGTTGTTTCTACAACTCTGTCCTTCAATTCGATCGCCGATTTGAGAGTGTCGATCCTTGTCCCGTCTACGACTAAAAGAGCGCCTGAGGCTCCTCTAAAATAGTTGCGCGTGATATCTTTATAATCGGCCTTGCCCTCAAGATCCCAAATAATCAGATCTACGTCCGTATCGTCTACATTAATCGACTTCTTATCAATTTTTACGCCGATTGTCGTAAGATATTTTTCTGAGAATATGCTGTAAACATACCTTGAGACAAGACTCGTCTTACCAACTGAAAAAGAGCCCAATAGACAAATTTTTTTCTTCAACAAAATCTTATCCCGTTAAAATGATACGTATAGTATATTAAAATAAAAAATATTTTTCAATAAATATTATTTTAAATATTAAATATTTCATAAAATTTGTGGAAATAAGGCGTAAGTATTGATTGGTTAATGCGACAATTGTCGCGCTCGTCGACAAAATGTTTGTCCCGTATGCGTCGTTTCTCTCCCAAAGAAACCGACGGGATTCGTAAAATCGTTTTTAACGCTTGACATTAGTCGTCGTATAATTTATACTTCAAGTATGGAGGAAAAAATATTGGATTCGAACGTAATAAACGAAGTTGTAAAATTGTTTAAAAAGTCTACTAAAATAACCGTATTTACAGGCGCCGGTATTAGCGTTAGTTGCGGCGTTCCGGATTTTAGAAGCGAAAACGGGCTTTATTCTACCGTAGGGGATAAATATAACTTGCCTTACCCTGAGGCGATTTTTGATATAGAGTATTTTAGGAGTAATCCCGCCCCGTTTTTTGATCTGTCGAAGGATCTGATGAGTTCAAAAATAGAGCCTTCTCTCGCTCACAAATTTATAGCGAGACTGGAAGATATGGGGAAGATTGCGGTGGTAATAACTCAAAATATCGACGGACTTCATAATAAAGCCGGTAATAAAAAAGTTGTCGAATGTCACGGAACTTATTCAACGGCGCATTGTTTGAAATGTAAAAGAAAATATTCTCTTGTAGAGATAAGAGAATCGTTAGAAAATGGGAAAGTCGCATACTGCTCTTTATGCGGCGGCGTTGTTAAACCGGATATAACGTTTTTTGGAGAGCGTCTTCCAAAAGAATTTTATGATTTATACGACAATTGCCCTGATACCGATTTGTTATTCGTCGTAGGGTCTTCGTTAACAGTCCAGCCGGCCGCCGGTTTCGCATTAGCTCTTGCCGCGAGAGTTCCTTCTATACTTTTAAATTTATCAAAAACTGAATACGACAATTGTTTTACCTGGGTAGTCAACGATAAAGCGGACAAAATTTGTAAAATTATATCGGATAACCTGGACGGCTAGTTCCCCGTCAGTTTTTTTGGGGAATAAAAAATATTTGTTCAATATGCGTCAATTTTTACGCGACAATTGTCGCGCGTTATCGACGCGTCCCATATGCGTCCATTTTATTTCTCCGCCGCATTTGCGTCTACCAATTTTTTGATTATTTCGTACTTCATTTGTTCATCCATTGTTAATTCCACCTTTCTCATAATGATTACCTCGCATTCCACAAGGTAGCATGTTTTATCCTTTTTGGGACATTTTCTCGCGCGATTCAACGGGACATTATTGCTTGTGAATCATAGATTACGAGGGGTAGAGCTAAATATTATTGACAAATAACGGTATTTGTGATAGAAAGGCGAATGCGAAGCGAGCCTTCTTGGGGCGATTTCGGGATTTTTCAAGCGGTTAGGACGGAACGTTGTTTACGAAGTAACGGTTTTTCCCGGATAAAGCCTCCCAAAAAGTCCATAAGGGGGAACTATGAGAAAATACGAGATGATGCTTATCTACGACGTAGAGGCAAAACCGTTGGAAGAGATAAAGGAGTTTGTTAAGGCGTCCTTTTCGGCTAACGGTATTAATGTGATCGACGAGAAAGATATAGGAATGCGCGATCTGGCTTATTATATCGAAAAGAAGAAGAGAGGATACTATTATCTTTTTCATTTTGAAACAGAGCAGAGCAATCTTTTAAAAGTTGATAAAGATTTCAAACTTTATAAACCGATAGTAAGATATCTTACTTTAAGGCAAGATTAAATTGAGGTTGTAATATGGCCGGAAGAGATTTGAATGTTTTGATTATAATAGGTAGGTTAGTGAAAGATCCGGAGATAAAATATACCGCTTCTGGGACTCCGATTGCAAAATTTGCAATTGCAAATAACGCCAGTTATATTCAGAACGGCGAAAAGAAGGAGTTGACAAATTTCTTCGACGTCAACGTATGGGGAAACCAGGCGGTTAATTGCGAGAAATATTTAAAAAAGGGGAGTCAGGTTGCTATCGAAGGGTATATCAGACAAAACAGATGGACCGATAACGCTACGGGTAAGACCGCGTCAAAAGTTGAGATTACTGCAAATTCGGTTCAATTTATAGGAGGTTTTCAATCTCAGAGCTCCGACGATCGGATATCTAACGATTACCGGTCAGACTATCCTCAGACAAATAATTTTAAACAGGATAACGCGAAACCGCAAAATAAAACTATGAATCCCAATCCGTGGAACGACGACGTTTTTCCGGGCGGCGATGAATTTCTAGACGATTCGTTTTCTTCCGACTCAAATTTTGGAGGAACGGACGACGATATTCCATTTTGATATTAAAAAAGGAGATAAATTATGGGACAAGACTCAAATTATTCAAAAGACGACGATTTTAGAGGAGACGATGTTAAGGACGATTTTTCCTCAAGAAGAAAAGTATATTTAAAAAGAAAAGTGTGCAGATTTTGCGTGGATAAAAATCTGAAAATTGATTATAAAGAGATTGATACTATAAGGAGATTTGTTACCGAAGGCGGTAAGATAATTCCGAGAAGAATATCCGGCAACTGCTCGAAGCACCAAAGAAAACTGGCCGATCAGATCAAACTTGCCAGACAAATTGCGCTTTTACCTTACGTAAAACAATAAGAGGGGACGACGATGAGAAGTACTAAAATTATTTTAAAAAAAGACGTTGCGAATCTTGGCGAAGAGGGGGACGTAAAGGTAGTTAAATGCGGATATGCAAGAAACTATCTGTTTCCAAACGGGTTAGCCGTGGATTATTCTCTTCGAAACAGGAATATTCTTGAAAGGCAAAGGGGGCTTCTTGAAAAACGAAAGTTAATGAAAAAAGAGAACGCTAAAGAACTTAAAGCTAAGTTGGAAGCGGAGAAAATTTCTATTTCAGTCGCTTCCGGAGACAAGGGAAGATTGTATGGAACTGTAACAAATATGCAGATTGAAGAGGAGATTAAAAAACTGGGTTACGATATTGACAAGAAAAAGATTGAGTTAAAAGAGCATATTAAATTTAGCGGTAATTATAAAGTATTAATTCGTCTTTACGAAGATATTACCGCTTCTGTAGACTTGGAAGTTATCGCAAAAGTCGAGGAGAAGAAAGAAGATAAAAGGCAGAAGAGAAGAAGAAGATACGAAGACAGATACGACGAGAGATACGATGAAAAATCTGACAACGCGCAAAAAGAGGCGAACGTAGACGACGCCGAAAAAGAAGAATCGGCGGAATAAGTAAAAGAGGCTGTTCTAAAAGACAGCCTCTTTTTTAATATTATAGTCGTTAAATAACGTCGGCGAATTTTTTTTCGGTCTTTCTGAAGTACATAACTCCGGTAATAAAAATTAGCGCCGTTATGGCGAGCGATACGGTAAAAGCCGGTATGTTTATTTTCATAGCATCGCCAATAACGGCCCACCTGAAACCGTCGATAACGCCGACCATAGGATTTAGAGAATATAAAAATATAAACTTTTCGGGAACTATATCGCTTTTAAAACCGACAGGCGAAATATATAATCCAAATTGAACGACAAACGGTATTATATAACGAAAATCTCTGTATTTTACGTTAAGCGCGGCAAACCAAAGCCCCATACCGATTGCTAAGGCGAAGGCTATAAGTATAAAAGCCGGAAGAAAAACGATATTTGCGCTTGGGACAAATCTATACCAAACCATAAGAAGCCCCAAAATAAAGAAAGAAAGGACGAAATCTATAAAAGAGACAATAACCGAACTCGCGGGTATTATAAGACGGGGGAAATATATCTTCGTAATTAGATTATTGTTAGTAATCAAACTGTTGGAACTCTCCGACAAAGACGTCGAGAAGAAATACCAGGGAAGCATACCGCAAAATACTAAAATAGAATATGGAACGCCGCCTGATGGAAACTTAGCAAGTTTGCCGAATACTAAAGTAAAAACCAGCATAGTTAAAAAAGGTCTCAATACCGCCCACGATACCCCTATAATCGTCTGCTTATATCTGACGGAGACGTCGCGCCAAGCTAAAAACGCAAAAAGTTCTCTATAAGTCCATATATCTTTCCAGTAGTTTTTCTCAGATTTTCCGGCCTCAACGACAATTGTCTTGTTCACTTTATATCCTTAATAAATATTTCCAAAAATTTATAATTAAATATGGATAAATTGTCAACAAATATGAAGTTTATTCTTGATTGATTCCGTATTTTTTTTCAATTTTTTCATAATAATCTATAACTTTTCTAACATACTCTCTTTTCTTTACGTAGGGATGGTAAAAAAAAGATCTTTTAAAGCCGTATATAATGATATTTTTTAGAGTTTTTGGGGGGATATTAAAATTTTGCGTTGCAAGTTCTATTTCGTTTGTTACAGTCGTATGAGAAACGAGGCGATTGTCCGTACAAAGCGTTACCGACAATTGTTGCTCTAGCATTTTACCAAACGAGTGATCGGATATTCTTTTAATAGAGGGAACAGTCTGTAAATTACTCGTTAAACATACTTCTATCGTAATTCTTCGTTCGGCAATATAATTGGCAAGTTCTTCGATATATCTCTTTTTATCGCGAATTTTATCTGAAAATATCATATTTTCGTCGAATAAAAATAGCCCGTGACCGATTCTCTCCGTATGGAGCCGAGTTATCGCTTGAAAAATTGATTCCGACCCGTACGCCTCTCCGGCGTGTATTGTCTTATGAATAAAATGATTGTGAATAATATCGTATGATTTTTTGTGATTCTCGGCGGGATTGCCGTATTCGCTCCCCGCTACGTCGAAACCCACGATTTGCGCGTCCGATTCGTTGGCTATCTTGACTATTCCGTTTGCCAATTCGATAGAGGCAAGCTTAATCTTATCAATTTTCGACGAATATCTATGTATTTGGCTGAACCAAGCGTAATATTTTGAAAAATTTTCGTTAAAAAAACGCATTGCGCAGATAATTAACCCGTATTCAAAAGGCGGTTCGTCCTCTCTCAAATTAGAGTTAATCTCCTTCTTTGCCCTTTGAAGTCCCCTGTCGACCGCAATAATTATATCTTCAAGCCTCTTTTTTTCGTCCATTAAGAGTTGGGGGGCAAAACGGACCTCAATGTAACGAACTCCTTCGCGACAATTGTCGTATGCCAATTCGTATGCAATCCGTTCAAGCGCTTCCTTGTTTTGCATAACGGAACAGGTATACCCAAAACCTTTGAGGTATTCGTCGAGCGATTCGTAATTTTTTTTAAATACAAGCTCGTTAAGCCCTTCTTCGGTAGTAGACGGTAGAGTAATTTTATTCTCTTTCGCTAAATCTATCAAAGTTGATAATCTTAGAGAGCCGTCTAGATGAAGATGAAGATCGGTTTTGGGGATATCGAGCAGAAAATTTTTTGGATAAGTAGTCATAAAATTCTCGTTTTTATAAAGATAGCTCTAAATTAGCGCTAAATTAGAAAATTTACAAATATTTTTGTTCAATTTGTATAATAAAAAAAATATTTATTGTTATTTATAGATATAGATATAAAAAATATTTTTAGAGGGAATATATGAAAGATTTTCATTTTGCGTCAAATTCTGTCATGAAAAATAATATTATACGGTTTGGGAAAAAATATAATTATAATATTAGTCAAACAATTAGAAACCTAGTTAAAGCGGTAAGTTTTTATTTGGATAGAAAACACTATTACGAAGAGGAAGATAGGAATACATACTCAAGAGTTTATGCAGACTGCGATATTCACCTATACATTAGCGAAGAGGAATACAGAAAGATCAAAGTTATTCACGCAAATATGAATTTTTATAGTATGGCGAAATTAGTTCGTTGGATGATAGACCTGTTTTTTGATATTGAGGCTCGTCTCGGAAATAAAGTTTTTCAATATTTTAATATGGAGAGAGCGGATTTTTTTAAGAAGTTAAAAAAATCCGGGCGTATTGTCAAACAATTGTCGTTAATTAAATCAAAAATACCCGTTATGAATATCGCGTATAACGATTCTTACCAAGTTATAGGCGTAGAGATAAAAAATGAGTAGTATCAATTTATAGAGATTTTAAGAAATTTTTAAGGATATTTTCAAAGTCGGTAAAATTATTTACTTCTCCAAGACGGCGTCTAATAATGGATATATCCGGTAAAGATTTGAGATATCCCTTGACAAATTTTTTGATTTCTCTGATTCCTCTGTTTTCGCCGTAGAAATCCGCAAGCGATTTACAATGAAGCAATAACCTTTCGACTCTATCGCTTGCAGATGGGGAATTGTACGCTTTTGAGTTAAATCTTGCGAATATTTCATCAAATAAAAATGGATTTTCTATTATTCCTCGCGCTATCATAACGCCATCGCAATTTGTTTCGTTTATCATACGAATCGCATCGTCGGCTGAAAATATATCTCCGTTACCAATAATAGGAACAGGGCTGATTTTTTTCATCTCTTTTATAAGAGACCAATCGGCCTTTCCGGAAAATAACATGGCTCTGGTTCTTGGGTGAAAAGTAATCATATCAACTCCGGCTTTTACCGCAGCTTCGTGAACTTGTAGATAATTTTTACGACAATTGTCGTATCCGCTACGTATTTTTATAGTAACCGGTTTATCTGTTTCATTTTTTAGTCGTAGTATGATTCGGTATATTTCATCAGGATTATTTAATAAGTAAGCGCCGGAGTTTGATTTGAGAACTTTTTTTATAGAGCATCCGCAGTTAATATCGACTATGTCGAAGTAGAATTGTCGTATCTTCAGGAACGCGGATAAAATTTTATCCGCATTGGGACCGAAAAGCTGTATTCCAACCGGCGACTCATGAGCTTTTGTGTCGATAATTTCGGCTGATTTTCTAAAACTATGGTTAAGTCCTTCGGCTGAAATCATTTCGGAGTAGCACGTAAAATTTCCTTGCATTTTGTATATTTTTCTTGTCGGATAAGACGTATAACCTGCGAGAGGCGCCAAAAATATATTATTATTTAAGGTTAAGTTTTTTAGTTGAATGTTATGTAACAGATTCATATTTGTTTATTTGATATAATAATTAGACCAAAATGTCAATTTGATTTGATAACAACTAAATTATGATTAAATAAAATTTTCACATTACTTTATCTTGTTGAAAGAATTGTATCGAATTACTATCCTCAAATATCAATAATGAGCGGCGTACGTACGACAATTGTCGCGCTCCAACAAAATTCTACCGGTAAATTTAAATAATAATTGACAAAAACTTTATTATTGGTAAATATGTACGATATTATACAGAGTAGTATTATGTTTTGGAGAGCTTATGAAATTTATATATACGGTATTTTCGCTTTTTTTTATTTTAACGTCCGTCGCGTTTATTTATCCGAATATACGGGATACAGGCGATGCGCGTCGCTCAGATCTTGGTGGACTTAGAGAGTATAATATTTCTATCGAGGAGGCGTATCTTCGGGGAATTCTTCGCGGCGGCGAAACGGACTTTTCCTCCAAAGCCGTTACGGCCGATATTGATAACGCGGCGGCTCCGGAGTCATGCGACAATTCTACAGACTCCTCCGTCTCCGAAATCGTCGACGCTCTAGAGACGGTAGCAAAAGTTGTAGAGGACGTATCCGGCGATTTTGCAACCGATAAGATGTCGGTTTTTCCTATGGAGATAAATTCTTACGTAGAGAAGTATGTCGAATATTTTCTTACGACAAAAATTAGTTTTTTAAAAAGGTCGTTAAAGAACGCGGAACCGTATATAAAGGAGATGAAGTCTATTTTTATAGAAAACGGACTGCCCGAGGAGCTTGCGTATCTCCCTTTGATAGAGTCCGGATTTGTCAATCACGCTCAGTCGCGGGCAAAGGCTGTCGGTATGTGGCAATTTATTCCCGACACGGGCAGGTGGTTGGGGATGCAGATGAATATATGGCTAGACGAAAGACGCGATCCGATCGTATCCGCCGGTTATGCGGCTAGATATTTGAAATTTTTATATGAAAAATTTGACGATTGGTATCTTGCTCTAGCGGCTTATAATCACGGCGGATTTAACGTTAAAAAAGGGCTAAAAAAGATAAAAACCAGAGATTTTTATGATTTGGTCAAATATAAGGCTATTCCGGCGGAAACTCAGTCGTACGTTCCGTCTTTTGTCGCGGGGCTTTATATAATCAAAAATATTAATGCGTACGACATTGATTACAAGGAGGAGGACGGGGATTTTAGGTATTATAAGTTGCCTTTTATGGCTCCGGCTAATTTGGTGGCAAAATATTCCGGCGTAGATTACGCTACCTTTATTAAGTATAATCCGTCGTTAATATCCGGGTTTGTTCCTGAAGAAAAATATAATTATCTTATCAGATTGCCGAAAGATAACATAGATAAGTTAGAGGCAAATGTCGAGGTTCTGAGAAACTCCGTCAGCGCGTCTTATATTCCATATTTTGTTAAGGAGGGGGACGCCCTATCGAAAATCGCCGAAGCGTTTAACGCGCCTATTTCTTTAATTATGTCTATAAACAAGATAAAAAACTCAAATTTTCTCAGAGTTGGGCAAAAAATATTTATACCGGTCGTAAAAAAAATTAAGTCGTAATTTTCGGTTTTAGTATCCCGTCAGTTTTTGGGGAATAAAAAATATTTGTTCTATATGCGTTAATTTTTATGCGACAATTGTCGCGCGTCGTCATTTCCTCGCCCCAAAAAAACTGACGGATTAGGGTTTTTATCAAAGAATATTTCTGTCTTTTTTCGGCGTTAAGTTAAAATTAAATATTTTTGAAGAATATGGTTGTATTAATTTTTAAAATTAAATATAATACTATTAATTCTTTTTTGATAACGCTGGAGGACTTATATGTTAGTATCAGAGATTTTTAAACCGGACAATATAAAAATAGAGTTAGAAAGTACCGACAAAGAAGAATTATTTGAAGAAATGGTAAATTTCCTTGCGGACGCCGAGGGATTGGATTGCAGAGACGAGATACTTTCAGGAATATGGAGGCGCGAGCGGAAGCTCTCGACGGGAATAGCTCCGCATATAGCGATTCCTCATACTCATTTACCGAATATTAATAGAACTGCCGGCGTTTTAGGCATATCTCAAAAGGGGATAGATTACGACTCGCTTGACGGTAAACCGGTTCATCTGGTTATGATGCTTATAGGAGACGATAGCGATCCTAATGGCCATCTTAGGATATTGAAAGGCGTTGCGATATTGTTAAACAATCCGAATTTTTATCCGACCCTAATGAAATGCAAATCGGCGAAAGAACTTTCCGAAGCGCTGGTTGAGTTTGAGGAGCTGGACAAATGTTTTTGATAATTCCGATATTAGGAGATAATTATGGACGATTTACTTAAAAAGATCAGAGATACAGAAAATCAAGCGTCGAATATTATCAAAGACGCTAACGCCGAAGCTGAAAAAATTATTGAAGCGTCGAGGAGTTCCGCCGCAAAAAAAACTCAAGATTTAAAAAAGGGAATTTACAAGAAATATGCCGATTTGAAAGCGAGTAAGATCGAGGAGGCTCTAAAAAAAAGAGAAGAGGAGACTCAAGCCGGAATTAACGAATATATCTCGAGTTTTGGAGATTTGGAAAAGAAAAAAAGTATTGCAATTGATTATATTAATAAAAAAATATTTGATAAGGCGTAAGTTTAATGCAAGATATAGATTTTGTTTTAGCCAAAATCCATGGTATTCACTCTAAGAGCGTCGTCGGCGATAATTACGAGCGTCTTAGGAAGATTGATTCGATAGATTCTCTCAACAAAGAGTTGTTTGGCGGCGATAAAATCGGGGGCGCGTCTAAAAGACTTTATACCGATATTGAGAAGAAATTTAAAATAAAGGTATATAAAGAGATAACCGAGTTATCTAAATATTTTGATTATAAGAACGTTTTTATAAATAATACGATTTTAAAGTATGAAATTGAGAACGTAAAAAATTTGGTAAACGCCCATATTTTAAAAATAAAGACAGATATTGAACTTTTTGAAGTAAAACTGGAAAACACCTTAAATTACGATATGGTTAATAAACTGGACTATACCGATTTTGCTAATCTTAAAAAAATTCTAGAACCGACGATTTTTAATTTTGTAATAAATTTGGTTGAGAATAAAAATGATAAATATTTTATAGAAAACGAATTGGATAAATTTTATTATCGAAAGTTGGTTGAATCGACTTCGCGCTTATCTAAAACCGAGAGAGATAAATTAAAGCCGATTATTTTAGAAGAGATGAATTGGCAAAATATTGTTTGGGCTTTGAGGACAAAACTTTACTATAATAAAATATTTTCAGACGTCGAACAAAGTTTTCTTACGGAAAGCGGTTTGATATCTAAAGCGAAAATATCAAAAATTTTCGATTTGGAATTTATTAGAGACGAACAGGATAAAATATTAAGCGGATTCCCAACGATTTATAGGGAGTTAATAAAAAGCGCTACTTCCGAAGAGGGGGATATAGATATTCCAAAATTGGAGATTGACGTCGATTATAGGCTATATTCGTTGTATATAAAGAATTTTTATTTAGAGTTTAATATTTTAGCCATAATAGCGTTTATTCATATAAAAATGAAAGAGTACAATAATGTCGTTAAGATTGTCGAGTCAATCAGATATAAAACGTCTTTATAGGATCGGGATGTAATTATGTTTGTCAGCGGGAAAATGAAATTTGTAAGGCTCGTTCTTCTTCAAAGGGATTTTCAGAGAGCTCTCGATTACCTTGGTTCTTTTGGATGGGTTGAGATAAAGAGGGCTCAAAAAGAGAAAGTTGAAAAATTCAGTTCGATACATACGATTGTTTCGGAGATAGAAGACAATGCGTCGTATATTAATAATTTTTTTGAAATAGAATCGTCTAAAGAAAACGGCGAGCTGATAGATATAAATACCATAGACGCATATTTCCGCAATTTAAAGGAGATCGCGGCTCCATATAAAGAAAAACTTGACGAGTTAGCGAAGCGTAAAAAAGAATTTGACGACGGATTGAGAGAATTGGAGAAATTCAAGAATCTTCCTATCTCTAGGAACGTTCTGGAATCTTTTGAGCATATACATTTTGTAGTCGGCTCTTTACCGAGAGAAGAGATGGATTTTCTTAAAGAAAAATTATCGAACAGAATTATTTCAATCGACTTGGAAGAAGATCTTTACATTATATTTACCGCTAAGAAAGGGAGATGGACTCTTGAGAGCGAATTAAAAAAACTCGCCTTTAAGGAGAGAGCAATTCCTGGCGAGGAGAGCGCTATCCCAAAAGAGATAATCGATATATACGTTAAAGAGAAATCGATAATCGAAGCGGAAATTGAGAAACTTAACAATATCAAAAGCGAGCTTTATAAGAAAAGTAAAAATAGTATAAGAAAACACTCGGCAAGTTTTAATTTGCAAAAAATTTATCTGGACGTGTACGAGAACGTTTCCCATTCCGAGTCCGTTACTATGATCGAGGGGTGGGTTCTTAAGAGAAAGTTGAAAGAATTAGTAGCCAACCTTAACGGTCTGTTTGGAGAGACGTATTCTATAGCGGTATACTCTCCAAGCGAACTTGAAGATGTAAAAAACGGAACGTTAAAAGTTCCGGTTTTTATGGAAAATTTGAAATTCATCAAGCCGTTTGAAGGGATTGTTTTTAATTACGGCACCCCGCTTTACGGAACTATCGATCCGACTATTTTTGTTACATTCTCCTTCCTCCTCTTTTTTGGTATGATGTACGGCGATATAGGGCAAGGGTTTGTTATTTTTCTTATAGGATTATTTGTCAGATATGTTATAAAAAAGAAGGACGTCGGTTTTGTATTAAGCGCGGTGGGTTTTACCGCCATGATTTTTGGTTATCTTTACGGCTCTGTGTTCTGTTTTGAGCATCTTAGCGTATTTCGTTATATAAATAAAACTCTGTTTGGGCTGGATAGAGCCTATATCATAGATTTATCGCCCGCCAATAGTCTCAATATATTTTACGTAACCGTCGGATTTGGAGTTATAATCAATCTTCTTGGAATATTAATAAACGTTATTAACAGTTTTATAAAAAAAGATATGCTGGAGAATTTCTTTTCGCCAAAGGGCGTCGCCGGATTTTTTCTATTACTTTCGGTTGGTATTATAGCTTTTAATTTTTTTGTTTTGGGAAAAGGTACCGGCTTAGTAGTTGTCGGTTTATTGATTTTTTCGCTTATTCTTATTTTTCTTAAAGAGCCTCTTGTTAACATAATTGGCCGTAAAAAGCCGATATTTCACAAGGGGTTTGGAATGTGGATATTTTTATCTATCGTGGAGATTTTTGAAGTGGGATTGAGCGTTATCAGCAATAATCTAAGCTTTATTAGAGTCGGAGCTTTTGCGTTTGCCCACGCTATATTGAGCTTTACCGTAATCAAACTGGCGACTATTGCCGGAGGCGGTTCCGTCTCTTCTTTTGGAGGCGTAATTGTGTTGATAGTCGGCAACGCCGTAGTTATAGCTCTTGAGGGGATGATTGTTGGAATTCAGAGCATAAGACTGGAATATTACGAGTTCTTTTCGAAGTTTTTTTCTGAACAAGGCAAACAGTTTGTCCCTTTTAAAATAAATAAAACTAAATTGGAGGAAAATTCATGAAGAAAATGTTGTTTATCGTTACTTTACATCTCTTGTTAATGGGATTGTTAGGAACTACGGTGGTTTTTGCCGCAGAGGAGACTAAAACTAAAAACGAAGAGGCTATTTATAAGCAAGACAATTCAAAGTATGCCAAATATTTTGGAGCCGCGGTAGCTATCGGATGCGCGACGATCGGATCCGGTTTGGCTGTAGGTAAAATCGGTTCCGCCGCTATGGGCGCTATTAGCGAAAAGCCCGAAGCCGGCGGTATGGCGTTGGTTTTGACGGCCTTGGCGGAAGGGGTGTCTCTATGGGGATTCCTTATTGCCTTCTTTATATTGCAGAATTAATTTTTACCCTAGTTATAACAATCTTTTTTGGAGTCGTAATGCCGGACGCAAGTCGCGCTCGCGCGACAATTGTCGCGTCCGGTTAAAATGAAAATACTTATCAAACGTCGATATATCTTAACTCTGACGAAAAAGGAAAATTAGGGTTTATAGCAAAAAAACATAAAAGAGCCAAAGACAACATCATAAAATATCTCATTGCAAAAGAATACGATGATGAAACTAGCAAACAGGCGAATAAAGAAAAGATATTGGAATCATTGCATAAAATAAAAACAAACAACTCAGAAATTAAAATTGATAGGGAGTTAATTTATAGCGATGATAGAATCTAAATATTTTATCGATACCAATATCTTGATTTATGCAAGTTTTGATAAGGAAAAAAACTTTATGATACTTTTTAATACCCCTATTGGCTTTTTGGGAAATGAAAAATATTCGTCCCATATGCGTCGAATTTTTATGCGACAATTGTCGTATGCGACGTAGCGCTCTTCGATGAAAAAATTGACACATATGAGACGCGTCGATTTCCTCGTCCCAAAAAACTGACGGATTACTAGAAAACCTTGAAAAATAATTGAAAATTTTTAATAAATATCTTACAATAGGAAGGGTAGTTATCAAACCAAGTCCTATTCGAGTTAATACAATAGCAAGCGTTGAAATTTCTACTTTTATTCGGAGTTTTTTAGGAGTCGTCAAAATGAAGAACTTGTCAATCGTAGTCAAAGTCGACCAGAAAAAGTGCGTGAATTGTCATAAGTGTATCTCTGTTTGTCCGACAAAATACTGTAACGACGGTAGCGGCGATTATGTGAAAATTAATGAGAATTTATGCATTGGTTGCGGCAGTTGTATAAAAGCGTGCGTTCATGGAGCCAGATTTATAGTCGACGACTTTGATAAATTTATAGCGGGCGTTAAAAGTAAAGAGAAGATCGTTGCAATCGCCGCTCCGGCGGCAGCGTCAAGCTTTCCTAATCAATTGCTTAATCTCAACGGCTGGCTTGCTTCTATTGGAGTTAACGCCGTATTTGACGTAAGTTTCGGCGCCGAATTGACTGTCAAATCTTATATGAACTATTTGAATGAGAAAAATCCCAAATTGCTGATCGCTCAACCCTGTCCGGCGATAGTAAGCTATATTGAAATTTATAAACCCGAATTGTTAAAATATCTCGCCCCTTGCGACAGTCCTATGGCGCATACGATCAAACTTATTAAAAAATATTACCCTGAGTATAAAGATCATAAAATCGCGGTTATATCCCCTTGCATCGCTAAGAAAAGGGAGTTTGACGAAATCGGGCTTGAAACTTACAACGTAACTATCAAATCAATAAGCGACTATTTTGTAAAAAATAACATAACGCTCGCCAATTATCCGGAGAAGGATTTTACGAATCCGCAAGCTGAAAGAGCCGTTTTGTTTTCTACGCCCGGAGGTTTGTTGAGGACGGCGGAACGCTATAATCCTGGAGTTAATAATATATCTAGAAAAATCGAGGGACCTGAAATTATCTATAACTATCTGGATAAATTGAGCGAAATGGTTGAAAAAGGGTATTCGCCGTTGCTGATAGACTGCCTTAATTGCGAGATGGGGTGCAACGGCGGAAACGCGACGCTGAATCTTGATAAATCGCCGGACGAAATAGAGTATTTTGTCGAGCAGAGGAACAGAAAATATCGGGAAAAATACAAAGGAAATAAAGGTATATTCTCTAAAAAGAACGAAATAGATAAGGTGTTGGATAAATATTGGGAAAGAGGTCTTTACGATCGGGGTTATGTCGATTTGTCCGGTAATAATAAAACTAAAAAACCGTCGGAAAGGGAGCTGTCCGACATTTATAAATCTATGAATAAATTTAATAAAAGAGATTTTTATAATTGCGCGTCTTGCGGATACGGGAGTTGCGAAAAGATGGCTTTTGCGATATTTAACGGATTAAATAAAAAAGAGAACTGTCATTTCTATAATGTTTCGAAAATCAAAGAGCAATACGATAACCATAAGAGAGTATCGGGAGAAATCCAGAAACGAATAGAGATTGTTTACGAATCGCTAAGAGCCCTAAACGTCGATACGGGTTCGTTGTTTGATCAGGTAAAAAATTTTACCGACTCCATATCCGAATCTTCCTCTACAATCGAGAAGATGGTATTGGAGATATCTAACGTAACCAACGTTGTCAAAGATAAAGACGAACAATCGCGCGAGTTGGCTAACCGATCTAAACAGAGCGAAAACAATATGATGGGTAACTTTATTTATATAAAAGAAATTTCCCAATCAGCCGAGACAATTCTTGATATGATAAAAGTTATAAATAACGTTGCAGAACAGACGGATTTACTGGCGATGAATGCGGCTATCGAGGCGGCTCACGCCGGCGAATATGGTAAAGGATTTTCGGTCGTCGCCGACGAGATAAGAAAACTCGCCGAGACTACGGGGCTTAACGCTAAAAATATCTCGAAGTCGTTAAACGAGATATTAAAAAAGATCGGTCAATCGGCGACTATTTCGGAGAGTTCGAGTAAAAATCTGTCCGATATTATCGGAGGAACTATCAATATCTCGCAAGGATTAAGCGAAATATCGTCGGGTATGAGCGAGATACTTACCGAAACTAATCTTGTAACTAAAGAGCTGGATAATATGACCGCCGTAAGTTCGCAGATAGGGTTATCTATAGAAAACGTAAAATTCTCTTCAGCTTCGATCGAAGCGTCTATAAAAGAGATAAAAGATATCGCTACGGGTAAAGGCGGGGAGACTAACTAATTATGAATATCTGCGTATTTTGTTCTTCCAGCGACGAACTGGATAGCGCGTACTATGAAAAAGCCGCCGTTTTTGGCGATTATCTCGGAAGGAATAACATTAATCTCGTTTTTGGAGCGGGGGGCTCCGGGTTAATGGGGGTTGTATCGGAGACGATGAGGAGGTATCCCGTAAGAGTCGTTGGGATAATTCCTGAAAAATTAAACAAAGAACACATCGTTTCGAAAAATATGACGGATTTGTTCGTAACTTCCACAATGAGCGAAAGGAAAAATATGATGATCGAAAAATCTGACGGGTTTGTCGCGTTGCCTGGAGGATTTGGAACGCTTGAGGAGATACTTGAAGTAATAACTCTAAAACAGCTGAACTACTTTGATAAACCGATCGCTTTCTGGAACTTCAACAATTTTTTTGATCCGCTTTTCGCAATGTTTGACAAACTGTTTGCGGAGAATTTTGCTAAAGACGAGAATGGAGCGCTCTATTTTATTTCCGATAACGTCGACGAGGTTATAAATTATATCTTAAATTATCAAAACGGGCGTTAGCGGATGAAGAAAGTCGTAAAGATAAATCTATTCCTGATATTTTTGTCAATTATTGTTATTTATAGCTGTTCCAAAAAAGAAAAGGCTCAATTAGACGATTTTGATTATTCTAACTCTATTTTTATCGATTACTTAACTAAAATGTCCGGAAAACATAAGATTTTCAACCTTGAAAAAGAAATACGGGTAGCTTCTACTAAAGAATCGATTTTTACAAACAAATTTGTCGTTCCTTATCTTTTTTTGGAGAGTATAGAACAGAGCGACGACTATTTTATAAACGTCGAACTTGACGAAATAAATCAAATTATTCAAGACGCCGTAAAAAATATTGTTTTACGCAGAGCGCTCTATATGGAATCTTTGAAAAGCGATATAGTAATATCGGATGCTGAGATTGAGGATATTTTGGACGAGATATCGGAGGGGGAGACGGAATATTTTGATAAAAAATACGGCGTAGAAAGGAGATTTTTCTTAAACGAAGCTAAGATATCGGGAAGCGTCAAGAAGTATCGGGAATATCTGCTCCAAAACTCCGGCGTCGACGTCGAGGAGGCTGAAATCGCAAGTTTTTATGAAAATAATCCCTCGCTCTCTTACGTTAAACCGAGAGCAATCGCCAGCCATATATTTTTTTTAACGGAAAACCTCTCCGAGTATCATACCCAAAAAAAATTTGAAAAAGCCCAAACCGTCGTTAAAAAACTTGGCGAAGGGGCGGACTTTGGCAAAATGGCGAGATTATATTCGGAAGAGGAGGGGAGTAAATATATCGGCGGAACTATATCCGAATATATTGAGAAGGGGATGTTGGTTAAAGAGTTAGACGATGCGATATTTAATATGAAAGAGGGGGAACTGAGTCCCGTAATAAAAACCGTTTTTGGTTATCATATCGTGAAGTTAGACAAGATTATCGAAGAACGTAGAAAAAGCGCCGACGAACTGAGAGACGAGATCGTATATATACTTAAAATAAAGAAAGAGAGAGAGTATTTGGCAAAATATTTTGAAAAGACGCTAAAGAAGCGTAAATTCAAAATCTCAAATATAATCGGACGCTAAATGGTAATTTTTAATTTTAAATACGACGCCGAGCGATATGGTCAGACTCATTAGTCTTTCGCCTCGTAAGAATATCGAGTGTAAAAAACCCATGCGAAATTTATAAGAATTGATCAGCGCGATCCATTTGTTAACGTTGACTCCGACCGCGGTTCCGCATTCAAAAAAACCGGAGCTGTAAATAGTCATCAGTAAAGTCGCGTGTTCGTATCCCGCTCCGGCGAATAGTTTGAGATACAAATATTTATATTCGTATTGGCCGAATATCTCTACCCCCATATATAATATCGTCCCTTCGATCGGTTTGGAATACGGGTGAATCACGCACCCGCTACTAAAAAAAACCTGTAACCCGAAATATTTGATAATAAAAAGCGATACATAAAGGTCTAAAACCGGCGTTTCGGTATAGGTTCCGACGGCTTCTATATTGCGTCTAAAGTCGCCCAGATAAGTTCCTAAACCTAAATCAAGAGTAATTTCTACAATATTATCGGGTAAAATAAAATTTAACTTGCCGTCTTTTGATTGTAGAGCCCGGGCTGACGAAACGTAAATAACTATGAGAAATATTATTTTGACGCAACGCATTAAGAAGAATATACATCGTAAAAAAAAATCTGTCAATATTGTATTTTTTTTATTTCTACGGTAAATAATGTTCCGGAATTTTCCCTGCTTTCGACAGATATTTTACCGTTATGAATCTCTATAATTCTTTTAGATATTGTCAAGCCCATCCCGTAGCCTTCGTTTTCTTTTCTCGATTTATCAGTTCTATAAAATTTATCGAAGATTTTATCAATATCCTCTTGCGGAATTCCCCGTCCCGTATCTTCTATCGAAATGATAATTTTATTCTCCCCGTTCGTAGCGGTAATATTGACAAAACCTTTTTCGGTATATTTTAGAGCGTTTTCGACTATATTGTAAAGCGCTATATAGAGAAGTTCTTTATCCCCGTTAATTTCGCAATGAACGTCTATAAAACAGTTGATTTTGAGATTTTTATTTTGAGCAATTAGTTGTAGGTTATTAATAATTTTGTCGATCGTCGTTTTTAAAATAAACTTTTCCGGTTTGAATTTTATAATCCCCTGTTCAAGTTTAGACATATAAAGCAACTTTTTAACCAGAAAATCAAGAGAGTATAATACTTCGAGATTCCGCCCAAGTCTGTCGAGCGAGTCGTCCGATAAATGTTCGTTATTGATTAGCTCTTCGATAGAGAGTCGCAACGACGCAATCGGCGTTTTAAACTCGTGAGAAACGTCCGACGCAAACTGTTTTTCCATAAGAAAAGCCTTTTCGATTCTCGATAGAAGGTTGTTAACGCTGAGAGTCAGTTCGCCGATTTCATCTTTATTGTTTTTTGTTATTACTCTTTTTGAAAGGTCGTAGTTTGTTATATCGTTTAGTTGTTTTATGATTTTATTAATGGGGCTTAGCGAATATTTGGAATATAAGATGCCTATGATGAATATTATAACTATTACGACAATTGTCAGCGCAAAAATAATTCTTTCAAGTTCTGTCAAGTATTCGTTCTCTTCGGTAAAGGGGTGAAGCGTTACTATATAAAAATCCGAGCCGTCCAGCGTTTTTAAACCGTATGATTTTGCAATACCGAAACTGATATTATCTACGTTTGAAGTAAACAGGTTGTCGGATTCTGCATTTTTAAAATTTATTATAAAAGATTTTTTTTTCAGATCAGACTCTTTTATTTTTATGTTAAAATTTTTTGCATAATCGGTCTGATTGAGTATATTCAGGTCGTTATCGTATATCGTAATCCAAAAAAACGGAACGTATCTGTTGCCTCCTTTGTCGGAGGGCGGACGAGGGGGAGGCGGTTCATTTTTTTTGGCTTCCCTGAAACTTAGACTGATTTTTCTCAGTTCGTCGTAAGAGGGCGCGGCGTTTAATTTGTTTTTTTTTATAACATCCGAGGTTATTTTATTTATACGGTTTTCAAGGATGTTAGTCATTCTAAATCTGAAACTGCCGAATAAAAAAACAAAAAAAACTACAAATAATCCCAAGAAAACCAGCGTAAAAAAAAGAGTCAGCTTCGTCCTGATTTTCATTCGACCTCTCCTTCGGATAAAATAAACCCCAACCCGCGTTTGGTATGAATGTATTTTTTAGGCTTTATTTCTTCTAGTTTTTTTCTAACGTTTTTTATGTGAACGTCGATAAAATTCGACATTGCGTATAGATCGAGGTCTTCTCCCCAAATATGCTCCCCAAGAGTTACTTTTGATACGACTTTGTCCTTATTATAAGCGAGGAATTCGACTATTTCATACTCTTTTTGCGTTAAATCAACGGTTTTATCGCCAATTTTAACTTCCTTTTTGTTGAGGTCGACGATCAGTTCGCCGACCTCGATGGTCGTCAAGCCGACGTTATGTTTTCGGCGCAGTATCGAACGGATACGGGCTAACAGCTCCGCCGCGGCGAACGGTTTGGATAGGTAGTCGTCGGCGCCCAGATCGAGGGCTTTAACTTTATCCTCCACTTGACCTTTCGCAGATAAAACAAGAATAGGGGTATCTTTTTTGTTAGCCCTTAGCCCCTCGAGAATTTCGTATCCGTCCATCTCAGGAAGCATAAGATCGAGAACGATAAGGTCGTAGTCGTTGTTTGAAGCGGTATAATAGCCGGTTTCTCCATTATCGCATACTGTAACGGAATAGTTCTCTTTGGATAGAATATAGTTAAGATTGTCAGAAATTCTAATATTATCCTCGATAATTAAAATATTCATAGCTATACTCCCTTATTCATATCTCAAAGCGTCTATCGGATTGAGATTAGCCGCTTTTCTTGCCGGGTAGTATCCGAAAAAAATTCCTACGAATCCCGAAAAAAGAAACGATATAAGTATTATATTAAAATTTAGAATTAATGCAATATTTGTAAAAGTATTAAGGATAAACGCGGCTGAAAAAGAGATTAGCAGTCCAATAAATCCGCCGAATACGCTTAATACAAGCGATTCGACAAGAAATTGCAACATAATGTCTTTACTTTTTGCCCCGACGGCGATTCTTATTCCGATTTCTCTTGTTCTTTCGGTAACGCTGACGAGCATTATATTCATAATTCCTATTCCGCCGACTATCAACGACACGCCGGCGATAGAACCGAGCAGTATGGTCAAGAATCCCGAAATTGAATTTGACCGCTCGATGATTTCAGACTGAGTTCCGATTGAAAAATCGTCTTCCGCATAAGCGGATAAATTGTGAGATTCGCGCAAAATTTGAGTAATTTCACTTTTAGCGTTATCGATATCCGATTCGTTTTTTGCGGATAAGTAAATAGTTCGGACTCTTTTAGAACCGATTATTTTATTCATCGCCGTCGTATACGGTATCAATATCAAATCGTCCTGATCCTGCCCCATACCGCTCTGTCCTTTGCTTTTAAGAACGCCTATTACGGTAAAAATGTTTTTCCCGATTCTGATCTTTTTCCCTTGATAATCGCCGTTCGGAAATAGTTCGCCGAGCGTAGTTTTACCCAAGACGGCGTAATTCTTCTTAGATTTAACCTCATCCTTATTAAAAAAATATCCCGATTCTATATTTAGATCTCTTATTTGCAAATATTCGTCCGAAACGCCGCATACCGAAGTATTCCAGTTTCTACCGTTGGCGATAATCTGCATAGAATTTGAAGAATAAGGCGAGATAAATTCTACGAAGGCGGACTGTTTTTTTATCTTCTCGACGTCGGCTAAAGTCAGCCGATTGGAAGACCCGCCCCCCATATTAACTCCGCCGGATCTGACGTTTCTATTGTAAACCATTATAAGGTTCGTTCCCATCCCCTTTATCTGTTCCTGAATATTTTTCTGAGTCCCTGCGCCGATTCCAACCATAATTACAACCGAACATACCCCGATGACGATGCCCAACGCCGTTAAGAAACTTCTCGTCTTATTTTTAATTATATTTTTTAGCGCAATATTTAAAGTCGCTCCGATATTCATAAGTAATTCTCCTTTTGGCGGCTTATAGCCGTAGTTTAAAATAACCCGACGCATATGCGTCGCGTCGACGACGCGCGACAATTGTCGCATAAAAATTCAACGCATATGTGTCATTTCATTATTACTACATATGCGTTAAATCAAAGACGCATATGCGCCCATTAATATTTACCGCTTTCCGCCGTATCTTCTATTATTTTACCGTCCTTCATTACTATTTTCCTTTTTGCGAACGCCGCTATATCCGGCTCGTGAGTTACAAGAATTATGGTTATCCCTTTATCGTTAAGATCGCAGAAGAGCTTCATAATATCTAGGGAGGTTTGCGAGTCGAGATTGCCGGTAGGTTCGTCCGCTAATATTACTTCCGGATCGTTAATTAGAGCTCTGGCTATAGCTACTCTCTGCTGTTGACCGCCGGATAGTTTGTTTGGAACGTGATTTTTTCTGTTTTCTAACCCCACCATTTTCAGAGCTTCCAGAGACTTTTGCGCCGCTTCGCTTTTTGAAATTTTCTTATTGCCGTAAAAAAGCGGAACTTCGACGTTATCGAGCGCCGTCGTTCTTGGCAGTAGGTTGAATCCTTGAAAAACGAATCCTAATTTTTTATTTCTTATCGCCGCGTAGGTATCTTTTGAGAGGTCGCTTACGTCTATGCCGTCGAGGAGATACTTCCCTTCGGTAGGTTTATCGAGGCACCCCAGAATATTCATTAGCGTCGATTTGCCGGAACCGGAAGCGCCCATAATCGCTATAAAATCCCCTTTTTCTACTTTGAGACTTACGTCGTTTAGCGCGTTGACTTTAATATCTTCTATTTGATAAATCTTTTTCAGATTTTTTATTTCAATAACTACGCTCATTTTATCCCTCGCAGTATATTAAAACATCGGCGGCATTCTGCCTCTAAATCTTCTGTTTGAATTTGTATTGGTATTTTCTTTAGTAGCGGTTGTCTTTTTGTTGGAAATTTGTATTCCCGCTATAATTTTTATTTCCATTTTATCTTCCGGCAATCCTATAATTTGAGTGTTTTGATCGTCGGATATGCCGAATATTACCGGAAGAGCCGTTATTTCTCCGTTTTCATTGAGATACCATAGATTATCGCTTTTTCTTTTATCCCTTTGCGCGCGGTTTTTTTGATCAAATCCGCGAATCATATCTTCGGGGGGAGCGAATCGCGTCGCTCTGTTTGAGACGGCGGTTACCCCAATTTCTTCGCGTATTATAAAGTCGATATTCGCGGTCATTCCGGGAAACAAGAGATTATCTTTATTGTTTGAATCCAAAACTATTACGTAATTAACGACGTTAGATACGGTAGTCGGATTCATCCTTATCTCTCTGACCGTTGCGTAAAACTCTTTACCGTCGTAGGCTTCGACCGTATATACCGCTTTTTGCCCGCTTTTTATTTTACCGACGTCGCTTTCGTCGACGAGCGCGTGGATCTCCATCTTTTCAAGCCCTTCGGCTATGATAAAGAGCGTCGGCGAAGATAAGCTTGCCGCGACCGTTTGCCCCTCTTCGATGGATTTATCGATCACGACGCCGTCGATCGGCGACTTTATATAGGCGTAATCGAGGTTAGTTTTAGCTCTGTCGAGTCCCGCCTGAGCGCTCAGATATTGCGCGTACCCCGCGTCCTTTGATACTCTCGCCGCTTCGATTTCGTATTCGGATATGAGGGCGTTTTTAAAAAGTTCTTCTTTGCTTTTCAGATCCTTTAGGGTAAGTTCGTATTGCGATTTTGTTTTAATAAGGTCGGCTTCGGCTTGATTGACGGCTATTTTAAGGAGATTGGTATCGAGAGTCGCTATCAGCTGATTTTTTTTCACTATATCGTTATAATTTACGTAAACGTTTTCAACGACGCCCGATACTTGAGTTCCTATCTCGACGATTCCTTTAGGATTTAGCGTTCCGGTAGAAGAAACCGTAGTTTTAACGTCGGTAGTCAGAAAAGTTGTAAATATCAGACTGTTTTTATTGTTAGGTTTGGCTCCGACGAAGTAAATCGACGTTAGTATAAAAATCAATAAAACGCCCACGATTGCAGTCGATAATCTAATTCTTAATTTTGATTTTCTCTTTTTTTCATTTATATCCATAAAAAGCTCCTTGTATATTAATAAGTCCGCGTATCTGCGTAAATTTTTGATTATCTTATAATTTCTCTGCCGATTAAATACTCCAAATCGTATAGGCTCGATAAAAATTCATATTTAGTATTTAATAATTTCAACCGGGCGTCGAATTTATCCTCTTCCGCCTGTTTAAACTCCAAATAGCCGTATCTACCGGAATTATACAGTTTTTCGGTCATTTCGTAAGTTTTATCCGCTATTTCGATATTCATCTCGTAAGATTTTATCGAGTTTTTGAGTTCGTTAATATTATCCGCCGTTTTGCTAAGTTCAAGACTAACGAGTTGTTTTTGATTCATAATGTTGTTTTTGATTTTGTTTATGTTATATTGAGCGTTGATTATATTCGTCTGCGCCGGCGAGAACGGCAATAGACCGTCGAGTCCCATTGAAATTGATAATTTTAGAGAATTTGAAAGTTTCCAGTCGGCGTTTTGTAAGTCGTTGGAGCCTGAGAAAGCGTATCCGAGATTGAAAGTCGGCGCTATGTTTGCGATAGAATTGTTTCTGGAATATTCCGCGCCGTTTAGATCGTAAACGAGCGACCTGACGGCGGCGTTATTATCTATTTCAAAATTTTCAATAATTTGATCTATATCTCCGTCAAATTCGGGTATATCGGAAGATAATTCTATTTTCTGAGCTATATCGATTCCGATTATCTGTTTAAACGAATTTTGCGAATTTTTGTATGAATTTTTTAATCTATTCAACTCCGGAATTAGCGTTTTATAAGCGTACTCGCTTTTCAATCTGTCGATTTCGGATATAACGCCGTTATCGTATTTCATCTCGGCGGCGTCGAATAAAATTTTTGCGTTAGTCAACGCCAACTCTTTCAATTCGAGCTGTTTTTCTAAAACGATGAGATTATAATACGCTCTTTTAATCTCAATGATGAATTTGAGTTTCAACTGCTCGTAACTTAATTTACCCTTATTATAGTCGTTGGCTATCTGAATTATTTTGAATATCGAGCCTGCGCTTACGGTTAATCCCGCGTTGATTCCGATATTAATCCCCTCGGTCGAAGCCGAAGCGCCGCCGTCGCCGGAAAAACTATGCGATAGCCCCTTGTTTATAGAAACGCTCGCGGAAGGCGCGTCGACTATATAATTCCAGGTCGTAGCGACGCTTAATAACTTTGTCTGTAAATCGGCGGCGTTGTTTTTTTGAACTAAGTTATTTAGCAGAGCGAATTCTATCGCCCTATCTATACTCAAAGCGACTTTGCCGTCGCCGTCGGTTGTCGCATCGTAACCGACCGCAGTTAGCGCGACGGCAAGAACCAAGCCGGCGATTGCGGCTGTTTTTTTCATTATCACTCATTTTTCTCCATTTGCTATATGAAATAGTATAACCCATACGGAATGAAACAATCGTGAAATGAAAATGAAGATTTTATGAAGTCGGGAATAACGCGCGCGACAATTGTCGCATACGCGTTAAACCAAGCTGCATATGTGTCAAAAAAAATTGACGCATATGCGTTGGATTGAGATTGCCTCTTAAAAATTGACACATATGGGACAAATATTTTTAATTAGCAAAATATTTGTCATTTTCTAAAAATTTATCCAAATTTTTGTAAAGAGTTTTCTACTTTTAGTTGTTATATATATAAAAGAAAAAGGAGAAAACTTTATGGAAAACAAAAAACAT
>MWDO01000039.1 GCA_002070605.1 Spirochaetes bacterium ADurb.Bin133 | reverse complement strand
GTTTGGTTCTAATTCGTCAAACTTTCTTCTGTAATAATATGCTTTTGCCATTACCCCCTCCCTTGTTGTTAATTTTCCGCCAATGATACAATATTTTTATCATTATGACAACCTTTTTCTTCGCTTGGAAGGGAGTATGCAGCTCCATATGCGTTAATTTCTATCGGGGAGCGGCGCGACGCATACAGCTCCATATGCGTCAATTTATATCGGGGAGTAGCCGCGGCGGTATGCATCGCATATGTGTCAATCTTTGTCGGGGGGCGACGTATGTAACTCATATGCGTCATTTTATTCGTCGATGAACACAGCGCCGTATAGCTCCATATGTGCCAATTTCTATCGGGGAGCGGCGCGGCGGTATGCATCGCATATGTGTCAATCTTTGTCGGGGGGCGACGTATGTAACTCATATGCGTCATTTTATTCGTCGATGAACACAGCGGCGCATACAGCTCCATATGTGTCATTTTCTATCGGGGAGCGGCGCGGCGTATGCAGCTCCATATGTGTCAAATTATTCGTCGGGAAGCGGCGCATATGACGTCCCGACATACAAGAAGGCGCCCGAATAATCCCAAACCGCTACATCTTGTATGTATATTCTAAATAATAAAATAAATCAACCATAAAACAAAAAAATCTTAAAGGGCGCCTTAGGCAAAGCGTGCTTACCTCGCGAAACCTTGTATGCCGTGTTGTCGGTTGTTGCGCCATTTTTATATTCGCTCTTTCCAACTATTTGGTTTTCTATGTAAATGCATTACAGCAATTATTAGAATCAAATCTTCTCGTATTTGATAAATGATCCCATAGGGAAATCTTTTACATCGGCAACGTCTAGTTCTTTTTGATAATTTTGTCCAAGCTTCAGGAAATTGGATTATTCGATCAATTGTTTTTTGTACCTCTAATAAAAATTCAAAACCTAACCCTTCTGATTGTTCGTTATAATAATTAAAGGCATCTTTTAACTCTAATTCAGCTATTGAAAGGAATTCTATTTTCATTATATCTTTTGTTTTATTTTTTATTTAAATTTTTTAAAAACATCTTTTAAAGGTTTTGTTTTTATTTGACCTTTTTCATAAGCGCTTATACGGTTTTCAACTTCATCTTCCCATAATTTATCAATACCTTCTCTATCTCTAGATTCAAAACTTGATAATATATCCTCAACTATTTGAGCCTTATCCACAGGTGAAAGTTTTAATATTTCTGACAACAATTTTTCTTTTGTTTTAATCATATTAGATCTCCGATAATAAAATTATATCTTATTTGTTTAAAATTGTTAATAGAAATTAATAAAAATTTTAAAAATGGGGCAATGGCCGACAACCCCATATGCGTCGAATTTTTCATCGAGGAGCGGCGCGGCGGGTATAGATCCATATGTGTCAATTTCTATCGGGGAGCGACGCGGCGCATACAGCTCCATATGTGTCAAATTTTTTATCGGGGAGCGCTCGCGTCGCTAAAAAGCAATACAGTCAAGAATTTTTAAAGAAATATGTTGAAAAAATCGGCAAAATGGTTTTTAATCTTCATATACTCCATAATAAGGGGGCGTTTATGAAAAAGTATATTTTGGCGTTGGATCAAGGCACGACAAGCTCGAGGGCTATATTATTTAACAAAAACTCTCAGATAGTAGATATAGAGTCGGTTGAGTTCAGACAAATTTATCCCCGTCCGGGTTGGGTAGAGCATCAACCGGAGGAGATACTCGATTCTATACTTCATGTAATCAAAGCCGTCGTAAAAAGAAAAAATATATCTTTTGAAGAGATAGACTGCATAGGAATCACAAATCAACGCGAAACTACCGTATTATGGGATAAAAAGACCGGAAAACCGGTTCACAACGCGATCGTTTGGCAATGCAGAAGAACAAGCGACAGATGCGCGGATATTTATAAAAAAAAATACGACAAAACCATATTCGAGAAGACCGGGCTGGTAGTCGATCCGTATTTTAGCGCAACAAAGATCGAGTACATACTAAACAACGTCGCCGGTCTGAGAGAAAAAGCTCAAAAAGGGGAGATCGCTTTTGGAACTATCGACAGCTGGCTCGTTTTCAACCTAACCGGCGGAAAACATCGCGTAACGGACTATTCTAACGCGTCCCGAACTATGCTTTTCAATATTCATACTCTAAAATGGGACGAAGATTTGCTCGATTTTTTTAATATTCCGAAAGAAATTTTACCGGAAGTCGTACCTAATTCTTGCAAAGGAATCGTCGCGGATCATCCGGTATTTGAAGGAACTAAAATCCCGATAGGCGGAATCGTCGGGGATCAACAGGGCTCTCTTTTTGGACAGAAATGCTTTTACGAAGGGGATATCAAAAACACTTACGGCACGGGATGTTTCCTTCTTATGAATATCGGGAAAACCGCCAAGAAATCAAAAAACCGCGCGCTTACGACTATCGCCTGGAATATAGATGGAGAGACAACCTACGCGCTCGAAGGGGCGGTGTTCATAGCCGGCGCCGTCGTGCAGTGGCTTAGAGATTCGCTTCAGATTATAAACGACAGCGCCGTTACCGAAAAAATTTCGCTTGAGAACAAAAAGGACTCGCTTGTCTTTGTCCCGGCGTTCTCGGGACTTGGAACGCCCTACTGGGATCCCGAAGTCAGAGGCGCAATATTCGGAATAACGAGAGATACGGACAGAGCGGATATTATCAAAGCGGCGCTCGACGGCATCGCCTATCAGGCGAAGGATCTGCTGGAGGCGCTAAAAAGCGATTTTTGTAAGGACATTGGGCGTTACAGAGCCGACGGCGGCGCTTCGAAGAACAGATATCTGGCTCAATTTCAGGCGGATATTTTACAGGAGAACGTCAACGTTGTGAAAATGTCCGAAACTACGGCGCTGGGAGCCGCTTTTTTCGCCGGACTATCCACGGGATTTTTCCCATCTTTAAAGTATATAGAAAATATAGACCAAGAAATCGTCGTTTATAAACCCAAAATTTCCCCGGAGGAAGCCGATCAAAAATACGCCAGATGGAAAAAAGCGGTGGAAGCTCTCCGCAAATTTAGATAACTGTTGACTTATTGTAAAATCTTATTTATATTTCTCACAATTCTTCCAAATTAATAATATACTTACTATAAACAAGGAATATCAATGGGATTTTTTAATAATAAAAAAAACGTCGAAAAAAATAAGAAAGAACCAGTTAAGGTCGAATCTCTCGGAGCGAAACTTCGCAAATTTTTTAGCGGCAAATCGCTGAACGAAGAGGATATCGACCGCATCGAAGAGATACTCATCAAAGCGGACATAGGACCTTCCATCAGTTACGAACTTATCGAAAAGATGAAGAAAAAAAGCGTCGATAATATCGAAGACGCTATCGACTACCTCAAAAATGAAATGGAAAAATACCTCGTAGATAAATATCCGCCGATTGAAAGGGGCGAGCTAAATATCATCTTGGTATTGGGGGTTAACGGCGTCGGCAAAACCACCTCTATTGCAAAGCTGGCAAACTATTACCTCGATAGAAAATTTAAAGTGTTGATAGCCGCCGCAGACACTTTCAGAGCCGCCGCGACGGAGCAGTTGACCAAATGGGCTACCCGACTTAATATACCGATTATTAAACAGGGAGAAGGCGCCGACCCGGCAAGCGTAGTCTTCGACGCGTTGGACTCGGCAATATCGAAAGGGGTAGATCTGCTTCTTATAGATACGGCGGGTCGGCTTCACACAAAAGCGAATTTAATGGAAGAATTAAAAAAAATTGAAAGAATTATCAAAAATAAGGGGGATTTTATCAAAAACAACCTCCTGATAATCGACGGAACTACCGGACAGAACGCCTATTTACAAGCGGAGGCTTTCAACTCTCTGATCGGAATAGACGGGATTATGGCGACCAAATACGACGCCGAATCAAAAGGGGGAGTCGTATTTACCATTCAGAAAAAATTAGGGATACCGTTTTATTTCATCGGAAACGGAGAACAAATAGGCGATATAGAGGAATTCAAACGGCATGAGTTTATTGAAAAGATTTTTGGTTAATTTTTTCGCGATTACCGCCGTTTTCTTTCTTTCAAGCGAAGAGCCTTTAGATAAAATAGAGATATTTCGCTCAAATTCCAACGGACTTTCTCTGGTTCGGATAAAGGAGAAAGAGATCAAAAACTATAAATATTTTCTAAAAGTTTTTATTACCGACAATCTTATTCAAAAAAAAGTCCTTTATAAAGATAATAAAGAATTTAAAAAATGGGAATATAAATATTTTGATCAAATAAAAAATCAAGAGACTTATTACAAAGACGGCAAAGTGATAAATATAGCATTTTTCGACGCAAACGGTCATAAGATCAAAGAGGAGGAGTATAAAAACTCGTCAAAAATCAAAGAGGCTCAATACGCATACAATCAAGAGGGGTTGGTAGAGCTGGAAACCGTACTCAACCTGCTCAACAAACAGACTACTACCATCAAATATCGCTACGACTCGGAATTCCGCATCAAACAGATTGAAAAAAAATATCCCGACGGCAAAGTAGTATATTGGGAATCCTTTTTAACCGAAAAAGGAATTATATCAAAAGAGTACTACACGCTAAAAGGGGAAATTTACACATTTTGGTATAACGAAAACGGGCAGGAAACTAACGGAGAAATTCGCCAAACGGGCGAAAATGAAACTTTGAAGGTAGAATGGAATAATACCTACACGAATAAAGGGATTCGAGAAAAAAGAGAGGAGATAAACTACGTTTTGAATAAAAAAATCAACTCGTGGTATAATAAAGACGGTAAAGAGATAAGAATTGAGAATTACGTCGATAATGCGCTTGAAACGATAGAATTTTACGATTATAACAAAGATAAAAAAATTATCTCGTATAAAATAATTAAAGATTTAACGGAAACCGAGACTCGCTACGATTACGACGCCGACGGAGAAAACGACAAAACGTATTACTACGAAAACAACCGGTTAAAAAAATTTGTCCAAAAAAACAAGGACGGTTCAAGAACTGAAACGTTGTATTTAAAAGACGGCTTAAAAGTTGTTTTGAACTACGACGAAAGCAATAATCTTATTAATTAACAATAATTAACAATTTTAAATTATTCATAAAATAATTTGAAATTATTATTATTATTTACTATAATTTTTAACTATGAATAAGAGATCGAGCGGCATTTCAACAGTCTCAATATTTTGCGTCGTCTCGACGCTTTCTCTTTTTTTTTCTCTTATCTTTTTGAGAATAAACAGGATTATTTACGCCGTCAAAGTCTTCAACCTTCAAATCGCAAATATCGAAGATTTTATTTTTGTTTCGATAACGGTAGCCCAAGATTTTTTCTTCTGTTTTTTAATCTACTTTTTAATTAGAGCGATAACGGGGATATCTAAAAACAAAATTGTTTTTGCGCTAACAAGCGCCGTTTCGGTTATATTTTATCTATTAATTTTTTTGTTTAACGCGGCGGATTATATCTATTTTAAAAATTCAGGCGCTTCTATAAGTTGGAATTCCATGCTCCTCGTAAAAGGGAATATTTTAAATCTTTGGGATTCGGCGCTAGTATATCTTACGCCCTCTTTATCGGTATCGATAATTTTTTGCGCTATCTTAATCGGCGTTTCGGGGTATATTGGAATTTATTTCTTCAACGAGTTTAAAGACGATTTTAGTTTCAAAGACTTTTATATAACCAAAAAAATAGCGTTAATAGTTATGGTTATTTCGCTGTTTTTATTTTCGCAGAATTATCTGATAAGTCTCGGTTCAAAAACTCATATCAATTCTATACCGGTCTTTAACGTCGTATCGTCTTATATCGCAGATAAAATCGAAAATAACCGCTCCGCAAAAACCGAAAAAGGCGTTATAAAGAAACCGAAAACAATAAAAAAATTCAACGCCGATTCGAAAATTTTCCCCATATCTATCAACGATAGAAAAACGATAGAAGTTATTACGTCAAACTTAAATTCTTTAAATAAAAACTTTAATATCATATACTACCTCTCCGAATCGACGTTCGCCGGATATTACCCTATGTACGGAGGAAAAGAGAACGTCGCGCCTTTTATGACAAGCAAGTTGTCCAACGCCCTATTGTTAAAGAATTTTTATACGACGGGGGTAAGAAGTATAAACACATTGATCTCTTTATTGACCGGGCTTGGGGGGTATCCGGGGTACAAGTCGCTGACTCTGATAAATCCCGATATAAATACGCCGGCTCTAAGCTCTTTGCTAAAAACTAAGGGCTACAAATCGGCGTTGATTCACGGCGGCGCTTTCTCTTTTTACAACAAATTGGCGTTTTTGAAAAACAGAGATTTTGATCTCCTTGCCGACGCTAAATACCTTAAGCAACTCTATCCCGAAGCAAAAACGGCAAGTTGGGGGATAGACGATAGGTATATGGTAAAAGAGGGGCTAAAGTGGATAGATAAAAAAATCGCCGATAACAAAAACTTTTTTTTGACGTTCGTTCCGATTTCGCCGCATCACCCCTACGATATACCGGAAGATATACCTAAATATAAGCCGAATCCGCAAAATTTATACGACGAGTATCTTAATAATCTCTTTTTTGTTGATGAAATTTTCAAAATGATGTATAAAGGACTGGAGGAAAGAGGACTTATAGAAGATACGATAATTTTCTTTCTAGCGGATCACGGCGAAGCGTTCGATCAACACAAAGGCAACTTTGGGCACGAGAATTATATCTTCGAAGAGAACGTAAGAATTCCCGGAATTATATTTAATCCGGTAATTTTTGATAACTACTACGAATTGGAGACGATCGCTAACGTGGCGGATATATTCGCGACTACCGTAGATATTATGAACCTTAGCCAGCCGGTCGGCTCGCAAGGGGAGTCTTTGCTAAAAAGAAACGTCGGAAAGATGCGTTTTTTTGCCTGCGGCGAAAAAAACGTCGATATAGGATTGCGGGATGGAAAATATAAAGCCATCCTGAATTTTAATAAAAATAAGTTGAGCTTGTTTAATATTGAAGATAATATTTACGATTTTGACGATATATCGGAAATAGAGTCGGATATTGCGATAAAATATAAGAAAATTCTGACTAACTATTACGAATATCAAAAAAACTATCTGGAGAATTTTGATTATATGATCTCTAAAATTTTAGTTTCTAATAACGATTTTGAAGATTACAAATTGACGGATATCAAACCGTATTTTTCCGCTCAAGATTTTTACTCGATAAAGGTCGATTCCGATTATAAAGGAGATCCTATTAAAATTTGCGGGAAGACTTATCGTAACGGTTTTGGGGTATTTTCAAACAGCTGTATGAAGTTTGACATAAAGGGGATAGGATTTGAGAAATTTTCAGGAATAGCCGGCAAACTTGAAACAGATTCGGTCAGACAAAATTTTTTAGAAATGAGAATTTATCTCGACGGAGAGTTGCGCTTTACGACGGGTAAATTAACGACGGGCAATTCTCCGCTACCGTTCGAAGTCGACGTTTCAAACGCGTCTACTATAGAACTTATGGTTATGGACACGGGGGACGGCCATGAGGACGATTCGGCGGCATGGATAGAGCCGATTTTAACAAAATAAATTCAAAGGAAGGAATATTTATGTACAAGATTGTTTATGTAGGAAATAAAAAAGATTTGGATATTAATGAAATTTCAGACGGAATCTCAAAAATGAGTTCCCACCGAATTGATTTTGTCGTCGATAACTCGCTTGAAAATATTACCGGTCATTTTTTTGATGAAAAACCTTTGATACTTCTCATTATCGAGGAAGATGTCGAGGATAAAGACGACGTTATTTTTGAACTAAAAAACGACGAAACTTTTAAATACCTACCGATAATAATAGTATTAGACGCTCAAAACATCTCAAATCGAAAAAAATACCTTACTATGGGCATAGACATCTTTCTGAACTATGATTTCGACGTAGAGGAATTTATCCTTGTTTGTAATTCGGCTATCAAAAATAAAATTCGGCTCGACGAAACCTTAAAACAACTGGGCGAAGTATCCGAGAAAAATATAACAAAAGCGATCCAACTCGACCTGCTACGAAAATTTATCCCTATGACTGTTTGGGAGAAAACCGAAGACTTGGCGGAAAATCAAGATTTTGAAATCCCCGAAGAGGAACAAGAACTTGCTATAATTTTCGCCGATCTTGAATCTTTTACCACCAGATCGGAGCAGATGCGCCCCGCGGAAGTAATACAGATGTTAAATTGCGTCTTTGAAATTGCGACAAAAGTAATATACAAAAATTGCGGAGATATAGATAAATTCATAGGAGACGCATTCTTTGCCGTTTTTAAATACCCGGAAAAAGCCGCGCTCTCCGCAATATCAATTCAGGAAGAGTTGGCTAAATACAACGAAGAACGCAAATCAAAAGGGATGTTCCCGACTTACTTCAGAATGGGACTTCACTACGGCAAAGTAATTAGAGGAAGCGTCGGCGGAAACGAAAGATACGACAACACTCTTATAGGCGACCCTATAAACACAACTCAAAGGTTAGAATCGATGTCGGTCGCCGGCGGCGTTCTCTGTTCAAAAGAGATTATTACGCAGATAAAATCTTTGAATTCGTTTGATTTTCCTTATAAAAACTTTGTTTTGAAAGGAAAAGGAAAAGAGATCGCCGCATTCGACTTGTTTGAATATCACGTCAAAACAAGAAATTTAAAAGATGTTTTAACGAAATAAAATCTCTTTTATCCGCTTGACATTGCTTGGTATCTAAAATATAATTTTTTATTATATTTCTATAATACTAACGAGGCGATAATGAAAAAATATTTAATAATATGCTTATTAATATTCTCGATATTCGGACTAAATACGCAGACAAAAATTTACCGTTACATATGTTTGGCGTCGTTTATTAATGAAAAACTGGCGACGGCTTTTCTGGAAAAGGTCGAAGCGCGCAATACGGACGCGGCGATAGAGCGTTTTGAACAAAGCGACGCGACGTATTATAGAGTTTTGTATAATAAGCCGTTTGAAGACAAAAAGTCCGCTCAAAAAGAGTTCGGAGCGCTATACGAGTCGCTGAAAGAGTTGAAAATCAAAGACCTGTGGGTTGTTGAAAGCGATAAATTATTTGATAAGAAAACTAAAATGAAAGATAACGCGGAAAAATCCGACGGGATAAACGACGAGATAAAAACGACGCAAAAAATAAAAGAAACGCCGATTGAAAACAAGTCGATAAATTTTGAAGATAATATCGTAATTAACGACAAACCCTCCGCTACTGATAAAAAAGCAGACGAAATGAGCAAAACAAACGATATAAAACTAATCCGGTTAGTCGTCGAAGGGCTCGAAAAACCGGACTTATGGACGAAAGCCGAAATAAAAATGAAAAACTTGTTAAAAACCGGAGGATACGCAGAAATATACGAGTTTATAGCCGAATTTAAATCCGAATGCGACAAGAATTATAAACTGAAAGAGTTTAAACCGGAAAAAGCCGCTTACGATTATTACCTAACCAATAAATCAGGATTTGCCGATTTTATCTCCGGCATACCCGCCGATAAAAACTATCGGAGATTTTTGAATAACCTTACCAATAAATTTGACAAGGAGGGTCGTTTAGACGAACTGGAGTCGGTTTTTAAAGTATTTATAGACAAAATATCGTATAATTACTTGTTTTCGTATATAAAAGCGAGAATATTATGTATTTTGAATAAATACGAAGAGTCGATCGGTTATTGCGATAAAGCTCTCCAACTCTATCCGGAATACGCTTACGCCAACGGTTTAAAAGGAGATAATCTGTATAATTTGTATCTTTACGATAAAGCGGACGCTCTCTACCAAAAGGCGGTCGGATACTTTGACAAAGAGATAACCGCCGCCCCGAAAGATGCCGACGCTTATAACAATAAAGGGCTCGTTTTATATTACCTCGGGCAATACGACGAAGCGATAACCTATTACGACAAGGCGCTGGCAATCGATCCAAACGACGCATATGCGCATAACGGTAAGGGGAGCGCTCTAAACGGGCTAAAAAAATACGACGAGGCGATAGGTTGTTACAACAAAGCGATAGAGATCGATCCAAACGGCGCATATGCGTATAACGGTAAAGGAAACGCCTTGCTAAACGTCAAGCGATACGACGAAGCGATTGCTAACTACGATAAAGCGATAGAGATCGACCCGAGATATACCGACGCATATAACGGTAAAGGATCCGCCTTATCCGACCTCAAGCGGTACGACGAGGCGATAACTTACTACGACAAAGCTATGGAAATTAATCCGAGATATAAATACGCCTATTACAATAAAGGACTAACTTTGTATTACCTCAAACAATATGAGGAAGCTATAACTAACTACGATAAGGCGATAGAGATCGACCCGAAATACGTCTACGCGTTTAACGGTAAGGGAATCGCTTTGAACGAGCTAAAAAGATACGACGAAGCGATAGGTTGTTACAACAAAGCGATAGAGATCGATCCAAACGACGCATACGCGTATAACAAAAAAGGTAATACCTTATCCTACCTCAATCTATACGACGAGGCTATAGTTTGCTACGATAAGGCGTTGGAAATTGATCCGAATTGCCCGGATGCTCTTCTGAACAAGTATTTAACTCCTAAATCTCTCGAGAACAAATCAGAATAAAAACAGTTCATAGTTCCGCTACTTTAAGCTGCCGCCGAGCCGGTTAGAATTTCAAAATATTTTTGAATATTTCGTTTAGACGGTAAAGGACGATCTCCTTGAACAGTTTGGCGTTTTTGCGGAATTTATCGTCGGACAGGTCGTCTCCGGCAATTATATCCTTCATTCTTCTCAATTCAAAGCCGTCGTAAGTTTTATCGCCGGATTTGTAGACGTAACGCATATTGAAAAACGGAATCGCCGAGACGTTAACAATCGACGTTCGACCGTCTAACTTAACGACGTCAAATTGGGCGACGAGCGACTCGGCGGTGCGGGTAAGTAGAGAATCGTAAAGTTTTTCCGGATCGGCGTCGGGATTACCAAGATACCTCGCTTGAGCGCTGATAAAATTGCCGAGCGAATAAAAAATGAGCGAATTTCTCCCGTCGGTCGTCTTAAAATACTTTATTTCATGCAAAACGTGCGGATGATGTCCCAAAATCAAGTCTCCGCCGGAATTTGCCAGCTTCTCGACGACCTTTACGTGAGAGTCAAGCGGCTTTCTTGAATACTCTACGCCGAAGTGATAAGACACAATAGTAAAGTCCGTCGCCGCTTTCGTTTGACGAATACGCTCGCAAAATTCGTCGATATCGTCCGTATTATCAATTTCTACAAGATAGGCGTACGGGGCGTCCTCCTTTTCTTTCATATAGATACCGTTGAGATAAAACGTCGCGGCTATAAATCCAAAAGTAATCCCGTTTTTGAGAAATATCTTGGCTTTTTTGGCTTCGGCCGGAGTCTTCCCGGTTCCGGCGTATATAAGCCCCTCTCTCTCGACGGCGTCGATTGTAGAACTAATCCCCTCGTAACCTTGATCGATAGAGTGATTGTTGGCAAGCGATAGCATATCAATCCCCGCCTCCTTAACGGCTTTAACCAAACCGGATTTGGCGTTGAAAAGCGGGAAACCCGAAATATCTCTATCGTCTCTGATTGGAACTTCCAGATTGGCAAACGTAATATCGTCTGATAAAAATATATCTCTGGTAGTGTTGAATAATACCGAATAACCTTCCGGAGTAGCGAGAGCAAACTCTTGAAGGTTATCGTGAGCCATAATATCGCCTATTACGGTAAATTTAACTATCTGGGCATAGGAACAATAATTTACCGCAAAAACGGCGCATATAACGTATAAATATTTTTTCACGCTGTAAATTATATCATATTCTAAATATAAATGATAGATAAATAGCTGTTTTTGCCGTATTTTGATTTCTTCAAAGAAGAGAGATAGTTCTCCGCATACGATTTATCCTTAAAAGGTCCTACTCTCAATCTATAAAATAATTTACCGTCTTTTTTAAATTCTTGCAAATAAATCGGATATCCCGCTTTTTTATAAAATTCCGTTATACTATCCGCGGTAGCTTTATTCTGAAAAGACCCCAATTGAACTACGTATCTTTTATTACTCGACGCCGCGCTATTTGTCTGTTTTACCGTAGTTTTTGTAACGGATACGACTCTCTTTATTGTAGTCGTAGTTTTTTGTTTACCGGCGTTGTCGGAAACATTATTCTCTTTCCGAAATTTAGACGAGTATAAAATTTCAGAATCGTCTAAGACAATATTCGGCTCTTTTACTTCGGTCTCAATCGTCTTATCTCTCTTGGTTTCGGCTACTTCTAATACCTCGTTTTGAAGTTCGGTCGTCTCTTTTGACTCTATTTCGCTACCCGAAAGTTCGTCGTAAAATGAAAATTGGTACTCCTTGTCGGTCGTCGAATCCGTAATATTATTTGACGTAACGACGTTTCCGTTTTTCTTAGAAGAACCGGTTACTTTTGAAATAATCAGAAATAACGAAAAAAAAGTTATTACCAAAAGAGCTACTATCGAGACGAATATTATAAATACTCTCCCTTCCGTCAAATTAAGCGAATAAAAACTCTTTTGTTTATTTTGATTTGCAGATCTGTAATCTCCCATATCTAACTCCGTTTTATAAATTTTTTTGATCAAGATATAATTTCTAGAAAATATTATTTCATTACTGAATTTCGGTAAATTTAAAATTTATTTTAGTTTATTTATTTCATAAATTTATTTAATTAAACCTCAAATTTCTGCTAAAATACATACGGCGCTATAACAGACTATTTCATTAATTTCTTAGACTTTAGAACCGAAGTCATAATTTTATTTTTACCCGATAGAACATACGCTTCTTTGTAAAACGAGTTTGCTTTCTCCATTTCGCCTGTTTTTTCATATATTTGCCCAATATAGTAATAAACCCCATAAAAACCCGGATAAACAAATTTCAAAGAATCAGTATAATCCAAAGCTTCTTTATACATATTATTATCAATTAAGTATTCAATTACGATAGTATAGCTCATATTAGAACTATTATCGAATATTTTCTTTAATAATTCTTTATCGTTATAAATTTTATTATTTTCAGAAATATTTACCATATTTCTATAAGGTATCGACATATCTTTAAACGGGGGATTTTTATATAAAGAAGATAACGACCTATATAAAAGCAGTTCATTTAGATCGGTATATTTTATCAATTTTCTATCGCCCTTTATTTCGTCTAAAATTCTGATAACGTCTGCGTATTTATTTTCTTCTATACCATACAGATTAAATATTTTTGCTATTATCAGGTACGATAAAAAAATATTTCCGTTAAAATTTAAATGCAGTTGATCGTAAAATAATAAATTGCTTAGAGCGTTTATCCCGATATGATCATATATTTCCCCTTCCAAATCTATATAGTTCATATTAGGGTATTTGGTCTTATTATTTTTATAAAAATCCCTTAAATTATTTTGAAGATTTGTTCGCGCCCGAAAAGGAGCCAAATCCATATCTTTTGCTTTAACAAAATAATCAATATAACTATCATATTTTAAAATTAATGAAGAAACGCCGTTTAAAAAAACAATATTTGCGTTTTGTTTATCGTCGTTAGCGTATAAATTGTAATAACTCTCTATTTTTTTTATATTTTTATCCATTACGGCTTCGTAATAACCTCTTATTATATCTTTGTATAATTCGTCGTCTTTCCCGATAAATGGCGGCATATCTATCAAATTTGAAGCCGGATTGATAATTATTACAGGAATATTTCGCCTTTTGTATGTTTTTAATACATATTCTATATTTTTTATAAAATTCTCGCTAACTATACTATCAAGTTCGTCGTTTTTTTCAAATTTATTCCTTAGCAATGTTTCCATCAAAGATTTATTAGTTTTTTTGATTTTGTTCGCTTTCTCTACTCCGGAAATATTCAAGATTAGTTGAAATATTTTAAAATCTTTTAGATAAAGGTAAATTAACTTTTTCAGATGCGATTTACCGCTTTGAATCCCAAAAGTTCCGTAATATTCGTTATGCCCCGAGTATATTACCAAAAAATCCGGCTTAAATTTTAATAATTTTTTAGCGGTATCTCTAACAAAATAAGAACTCATCGCGCTATAACTTATGTTATGTATTTCAAATTTATTTTTTAAATCTATATTGTTTAAAGCGACTTCAGTTATTTTTCCAAAAGAGTAATTTGATAACTCCGGAAACCCTTGAGCCGTCGATCCGCCGACGACAAACGCTCTCAACAGATTTTCGCTTTTTTTACTTGAAAATAGATCTCTTGATTCGGATTCGGCTTCATTTATAAATCCGACATGAAATTTGTTTATATAGTAAGAATTTTCAGTAAAATACCCCTCTTTATCTTTAACTTTTATATACGGTTCCGTAATAATTCCATAATTAGTTACTCTTAAAATTATCTCGAGAAAAATAAAAAATGTAATTATTGAAAATATATATAAAATAAAAAAAACGGTTTTCTTTTTATTATCCACAATTATCTTTTAAGATCTTCATCGGTAAAATCTGTATCCGCTAAATTTGTACTCATCAACAATTTAAGACCATTCTCCGTAGCGACGAAGCCCAAAACTGTGTAAGCGACTTTATAAAATATGATATTTTCCGGTTTTTCTTTAATAATCTTCATAAGTTCGGTCGAGTTATCGGCAATTTTGGATTTAATCAGATATATATCTATATCGTTACTATCTCCTCTTATACAATTGTCGTCCACATAGTTAATATGTTTTAAAATACCTTTCTCCGAATATGCAAATTGGTTGAATTTCTTTCTTTTTATTATGCCGTCTACGATCATTTCCGAGGATTTATATACTTTCCCCGATTCTACAAAATTTATATTAAAAATCAGATCTTTTATTTTTTCATATTTTTTTGATTTATCGTATTTATAGATTTTTTTTAGCAATTCGCTTGGCCTAGTAATATTTCTGGAAAAATCGCAACTAGAAATAAGTATTATTAAACTGAATAACGTCAAATAAAATTTCATTAGAGTCCTATATTTTTTCAACTTTATTTTGTTAAGCATATTACCAATTGGTCACCGTTCCGGCGACAACCTTATATTTCGGAGCGGTTGCGCTTGCGCCGGCTTCTATTGCAGACTCCCATGTAATCAAGAAAGTATGAGCTCCGGCAGACGCGCCTGTAACACTACAACTTTCCCCTCCCGGAGAAGTTCCAACCCCAACTTCGCCAACCGCTTTTACTTCGCCATTCCATCGTGCATCTGCGGTAACGTCCGTTCCGCCGACTACTCCAACTAAATAAACTGAATTAAAAACAAAATTATGACTACCCGCTAAATTAACTGTCGCGTAAGCAAAACTTTCGGTCTCGTTTCTTGTCATGTTAACCTTGTACCAACCATTAAAACTACCGCTAACGCTAATCTTCTTGTCGGCGGCATAATTGTTTAAAGTCGGGGGATTTGGAGCCACTCCGGCGACTATTTCGGTCGCTTTTATCGCTACCATATCATGTTCTTTTAATGGATCCGAATCGCTTGCGTTGGTACATTTAACGCCGGAAGTCGACGTAAAAGCGCCTGTTATTCTATTAATAGTTAAGTCCCCTATGGTAAACTTATAAGTTCCGCCAATTACCGACATTTTAAAATCGGTTCCCCAGTTGCCTATCATACCGTAAGCCCAATCTTTAAAAGTGCCGGCGCCAATTTTTGAACTTGCGGGAATCTTTACTAAATCCGGATTTTTGTCAGGGTCTTTTGCTTCTATCGGCGTCGTAGCTTCGTTAATAATCTCGCATGATTTGATTACTGTATCGTCGCCCCATGCGCATCCGACAAATTTGAAAAGCGACATATATTTATCTGCAACCGTTATCTCATAGATCGTCCCATAAGTAGGATCTACTGACATTGTTAGCTCTGCCGCATCGTCGGCTAAAGTCCAATTGTTGAAGTTTCCAACCATGTAGATGCGTTGAACGTCCGAAATTGTCGTTGTCGTAACAAATCCGGAAGCAGTATCTAACGTAGTTGTAGTAGCTAAAGATATGCCGAGGTCTTTTAGCTTTTGATAATATTGTTCTTCGCTTAGACGTATCAGGTCGCAACTAATTATAGTAATCAACATAATAAGCGCTAATAATATTATCTGCTTATTTATCTTTTTTAAAGCACTCATTTATATACCTCATTTGCCGTTTTTAGATAAGAGCTCTATTGTAATATAAAATATAGAGCAAATCAAGAATTATAAAAATATTTGGCGACCTTTTAAGTTTCTATGGAAATTTAGATTCGCGACTCTATAGAACCGTAATTAATAAATTATTTATTGATTTGCGCAATTTCCCACTCTTGAGCTTTTTCTAAATTCTCTATGAAAAGGTTGAAATGCTTGTCAGCCGAATAGAAATATTTCATTGCTTTTTGAATATCTTTATCGTTGTTGAAAGATTGCTCCATTTTTTCATATTCCAAACATAGATCCAGTTGATTTTTAACGGCGTCGTTGAGAGCTTGATTGTATTTCGAACTTACGGAAGAGAAATATTCTTTGATCTTCTTAAAATTATAGATAGATACGAGCAGTAAATCTCTCGCGGTCTTTTCGTTTATTTCTGTAGAAGCCGAAAGATTTCTCCACATATCGAAAGTTTCCATTTCAAGGGCGAGCGCTTCGCCGGAGTAAACTTCTTCAACAGTTAAATCTTCGTATTCGAGATATCCCTCTTCTTTCAGAACCTTAACGTCCGCGCTTGCATCTCCCGACATATCGGACGCGTCTTTTTCATCCGACGTTAAATCTTTGGTCGGGGCTATCGTAACGAAGTCGACGCTTGAGTCCGACGAAATATCTTTTATAGATAAATCTTTTTTATATAACTCGAAAAACTTTTCGTCGTATATCGTTCTTTTTTCAAAGTTAATTTTTATATCCTCGGGAAATTTATATTCTTTTGGAACTCCTTTTCTTATCCAAATGTCTTTTATATTTAAACCTAAACTCTTTAAATCTGCTTTCATTTTTTCTAAGCCGTTTTTCGCTTTTTTATAATCGGAGTAAGAATTTTTTACAAGAACTCGAGTATAAATCTTTCCTTCTTTATATATTTGTTCCAAAAAAGTTTCGATTCCTTTTTCTGTCATTCTTTCTTGAAATAAAAAAACATGATTAGCGGCTATAAAAGACCCAAGGCAAATATAGTATATTTCTTTATTAGCGCTGTCGGTATAAAGAAAAGTCGTTAAAAAAATTAATAGTAAACCGTATTTTTTTCTCATTCTATAAAAAAATTAAAATTATTATGCTACACGTAATTATAACATATTAAGGCGGAAGTCAATAAATTATTTCTAAATAATAATATATAATTTTTTTAGAAGTTTGTCGTATTGCGATTTTGATAATTTAAGAGAGGATAATCTCAGAAAATTTATTTTATGAATTTGAAAATACATTAACCTTGGATAAAGCGCAATTAAAATAATGAAGTCCCAAAATATAAAAAACAATGAAAATATTGACAAATAAGAAATTAATAATTAAAATAAGGAGAAAGCGTATTTCTATCCAAAACAAAATTTGTTTGGATGTTTTTTTGTTATAGTATATGCGGCCGTTCAAATTATTATTGGGAGAGCGTTATTATGAAATTTAAAATAACGTTTTTTTTCTGTTTTTTTTGTTTTATAATTTTCGGGATTGACGTAAAAGCTTATAAAAGCGATAATGAACTTATCAAACAGTATATGTCCGGAGGATTTTATTACGAAGCGGCTAAGTTGTATGAAAAATGGGCGATTTTGTTTGAAAAAGAAAATATGATAAAAGAGGCGACGCTGACTTACGCCGCGGGAGCTAAAGCTTACGAAAAGGGATACTCTATCGAAGAATCTAAAATAAATTACTCGAAAGCAATTAAGCTGGCCGACAAAATGGAGAACGATGAAAAAGTATTGACGTTAAAAAATAAATGGTTGGCAAATTTAGGTTTTATTGAGTGTTATTTTTCTCAAAATCCCGTCCAGGCGAATAAATACTTCGATATGGTCGAATATTTCTTTAAAACAAACGAACTTAAAGAGGAATACTCTACTATTTTATATGGAAAAGGGATAGTTAATAAATTAAATAATAATTATGAAAAAGCTATATACTATATGAACGAAGCAAGCCGGATTATGAAAAATGTTAATAAAACCGAGTATTATAAGATTTTGAACGAACTAATCGATCTTTTTACTTTAACCAAAGATAAAAAAGGTTACGCCTCGGAGCTTGCGAAGATTGAAGAAGAGATACTCTTTTCGAAAGATAAAAATATTATTACAAAATACTACTTTACTAAAGCGAAGTTATCCGGAAGTCCGGAAGAAAAAATGAAACTTTTTGAGATTTGTCTGCAAAATATCGCCGAAACAAACGATTTTTCCTTTAAACTGAAAATACTGATAAGTTACGCAGAGACTTTTTTGTATATAAAACCCAATTTTGCCAGAGAAACGCTTAGTACCGCATACGATCTGGCAAAAGCTTTAAAAGACGAAAGATCGTTATTTACAGTAAGTAATATGATCGGCATTACGTATTTTAACGAAAACAAATATAGCAATGCGATTAACTTTTTCAAGGAAGCTCTTTCTGCAAAAAAAGAGGGGACTTTCGAGAAGGAAACTCTTCTTATAAACATCAATCTTGGCATTAGTTATTATAATGTAAATCAAAATCTCGATAGCGTAATGATTTTAAAAGAGACTATTAGTAAAATGGAAGAAATGAGGAACAGCGTTTCCGTTACAGATGAAAAAATGAAAAAATATTTCGGCAGTATCGAAGACGCGTATAGATACCTCATATTAGCCCTTATAGATAATAATAACATAAAAGAGGCATTTAATATTTACGAACAGACCCGATCGCGATTTTTTCTTAAAAACTTGACTTTAAATTCTTCCTTGCAGAATGTAAACGCTACTGAAGAAGAGATTGCTAAATTCGTCGAGATTAACAATAAAATAAAGACTATTCAACAGAAAATAGATATCGGAACTAGCGATATAATGGAGATGATATTTTTTGAGAATCAGCTTCAAACTTATCGATCCGAATTTAAAGACTTTATTGCAGGGATAGAAAAAAAATATCCCCAGTTTAAAGAGCTAAGAAACCCGAAAATACTTAAATATGAAGACATAGTGAAGATTTTAAAAGAGGACGAGGCGTTTCTATCTTTTTTTCTATCAAAGAGCAACTATGTGTTTATATGTAAAAAGAATCTTAAAGCTCCGCTTATATTTAAACTTGACTCTAATATTGATAGTTTTGGGGAGAGTCTCAATAACGCTCTTTATCTTTCTCACAAAATCAACAGTAAACAGTATGTTGCCGCTATGGATTCTCTGTTGAAAGAGGGTAAAAATCTCTACGCTATGAACGAAAGTAAAAACGTTCAAAAGATGAGGGGAATCAGCATGGAGAAAAATATTCAGAATCAAACCCCCGACGATTTAATGGAGATTGTAAAGAACTTATACGGTTATTTCTCCGAAAAACTAATCACCGGAGAAATTTACGGCGAATTGGTGAATATTAAAAAGATATATTACTGCCCCGACGGAAACCTTTGGGCTATGCCTGTGGAAGCCCTTATTGTAAAGGACTATTACGACGGATCTTATTATTACTTAGGAGATAGATTTGAAATCAGTTATATACAGTCGGGCTCTACTTTAAACGTTTTAAAAAATAAAAAACAAATCGACAAAGAATATGCTTACGATCTTATAGGATTTGGAGCGCCTACTTATCCTTTCACTTTAAAACCGGATGATACGGGAATAAAAAAAGTATTCAGAAAAGAGCCGCTTTCGGATAAGGATCTTTCGTTGATAATCGAGTCTGTAACGGAAGATATCAGAAAGGACTACGACGGAAGAAATTATAAAGATTATTTTGACAAGAAAGGACTTACATGGCTTGAACTTCCTTATTCCAAGAATGAAATAATAATAGCAAGCGGCATATACAGTAAAAATGCTAAATTATTTCTAGGAAGTCAGGTTAGCGAAGAAAAGGTTAAATTTATTTCTCAAAGCGGTATGTTGAAACAGGCAAAAATAGTACTGTTTTCTGTTCACGGATATGTGGATAAAGAGAATCCTCAAATGAGCGCTTTGGTATTAACTCAGACCGATAAAGTGGCGGCTCAAGATTTGGATAAATATAAAATTGTGGACGACGGATATCTAACCAGCGACGAGATTATTAATCTGAAACTCGACGATCAATTTGTTATACTTTCAGCTTGCGAAACCGGTAAGGGGAAAGTAGAGGGGGGAGAGGGGGTCTCCGGTCTTACTCAAAGTTTCTTTATTGCCGGAGCAAAAAGCGTTCTTGTAACGTTGTGGAGTATCGGCGATAATTCTACGCAACAGTTTATGAAAATATTTTTAACAAAACTTAAGGAGGGAATTCCCCGGCATTTAGCTCTATCTGAAACAAAAAAAGAGTTCAGAAGCGTTTTTAAAGACTTGTCGGCTCCGTTTTTTTGGGCTCCGTTTATAATTTACGGTTCGATAGATTAAATATTAAATAGAGGTATATTCATAAAAAGTGCAAAATTTGCTCTTTTTATGTTTTTTATATAAAAAATAAAAAATAAGGAAGGTAAAAAAGAACTGTTATGAAAACAAAATTTTTTTCGATTTTGTTTATTTTTATTACGTTTTTAACTTATTCGCAGAAGAGACCGGATTGGTTTCTGGACGTTCCTACGAGCTCGACTAAATATTATTTTACCGGAGTTTCGGAATATAAGCTTGGCAAATCTTTGGACGGTCTTGAATCCGCAAAGAAAAATTGTCTGGAAAATGTGTCGAATTTTATATCAAGTCAAGTGTCTTCGGTTATGCAGGACAATATAGTCAGCATAGAGAAAAACGGCGAAGAGAATACTATGAACTATATTAAGAAAGAGCTTACGATAGTTTCTAACGCGGAAGTAATCGGGGTTGCTTTTGAAAAACAGCAGGAAGACAAAATGAAAAGATTCTGGTATGTTTTGGCTTCGATTGACAAACAAAAAGTGCCTGAATTAATTGCAAATTCGCTGGATCCAATCGGCTATCAAGTGAAAAAAATGTTGGATAAGCTTCACAAGCAATATCCGAAAATAAAAAGCGTCGTAATTTCAAATTTTAACTACAAAGGGAAACACTACTCCGGCGAGGTTAGTTCGTATATTAGAGCTAAAATATCCGGCGCATTTGTAAAAGTCGGTTATATATCGGAATATACCGATCCCGAATTTAATCGGTATCTGGATCAGTCGGGATTGACAACCAGAGGGGTTGGCATTGAGAAAAACGAAGCGGTAGACGATCTTTACGGAAAAGTTCAGGGATTCATAACCGGCAGTTATTGGGATAATCAGGATAAGTTGGAGTTTCAACTTAAATTTTACGATATGCGCGAAAAAAAATATATATTTGACGAAATGTTTGCCGTCGATAAAAAACAATTTAGTTCTATCAAACTGCATCCCGATAACGTAGACGAATTTAGTAAAAAATACGAAGATTTGACTAAAATGTTTGAAAGTCAGTCTTTTAATATCAAAATATGGCCGGATAAAGGGGATTATTCGACATATAAAGAGGGCGAATACTTAATACCGCATTTTTTATCTAATAAGGATTGTTATCTGAGAGTGTATCTGGTATGCGCGGACGGCAACGCCTTGTTGTTATTTCCCAATTTTTACGATAAGAATAATTTTGTTAAGAAAAATCAGGTATATAAAATCGGCGATCCGACTTTTTCTTCATTTAGGCTTAAAATGGCTCCTCCTTACGGAACCGAGATGCTTATAGCGGTCGCGAGTTCTACCGATTTTAAAGACGATTTCAATTTTGAAAACGATATACCGGTATTTAGCGGGGAGAATCTTAGAGGCGTTATTATGGAAAACGTTAAAAACAAATCGAAAGAGCAAGTTTCTCAAGCGACGGCAGTTTATACCATTATTCCAAACGACAATTAAATTTTATGATTAAGGGGAAAGAGATGAGAAAAATCAGTTTATTAGCGATAACCGCGCTATGTATTTTTACGATTGCGTGTTCTAAAAGTCCAAAAGAGATTACGGTAGATAGCGTTGTTTCCGGCGAGGCGTTAATTCTCGAGATGGATACTTTTAAGCAATGGGAGAACTATTTATCTTCGGAAAATATTAATATGGAGAGCACCGGCGCGTTGGTAGAATTATCAATCAAAAATTTTAAAACTATAAAAGAGTATTTTACGAATTTAAATTCTCCCATGAATATGTCGCTTAACGACGCTATAAAAAATCAGATGGATATATAAGCGGAATATGAAAAAATGGAGACGGCGTTTTTGAAAGATAAGAATCCGCAAATGGCGATGAAATACTTCTATTTTGCGAGCAAGCATTACCAACTTTTCCTGGAAAATATTGATAAAGCGAAGATATATGAAGAAGAAATGAAGAAACAAAATGAAAAAAAATAGCGCAATAATACTATTATTGGCAATCCTGATTTTATCCGCCCCCATGATCGTTTATAGCGAAGAGAATGTAGTAACAAAAGTGGTAAATACAGTCGTGGATTTTCTTTCGAGTCCTTTCAAAAAGAAGATAAAAAAGGTTGATCTTTCTGAATTGAAAAAATATTCTGATACGCAGAAAGACGTATTTTTGAAAGTAAACGAAAAATTGATCGAGCTCAAAGAGGTAGAAAATCCCGAAAATAGAAATTTGATGTTGGAACGATCGATATTGGAGACTGTAAAAGGGAATAAAGAAAAAGCGAAAGAATATGTGACTAAAGCCGGCAAAATAAAAGCCGCTTCCGACGGTCTGAGTTTGAAAGAGCAGATAAAAGAGAATAAAGCAGTTGAGGAAGTTGTCGACGAGGAGTTTGTTTTCGACGAGGATCTGGTTATGCTACTTACCGACGAGTTTACCGACAGTTACGAGGTTACGACTATCAAAGCTTTGATGGTTAAAACGTCCGGTAAGAAACTTACCGATAAAGAGCTTGAAGAAGAGATGAAAAAAGTCGCCGATAAATTCTATAAGAATATACGAAGCGGTAAAGAGGCAAAAGAGCTTATCGAAAAAACTATCGCTCAAAAAGAGTACGAACTAGCGCTGTTATTTCTCGAAAGAGCAAATAACGATAAATTTCTCGATGATATTTATTATACAAAGTCTAAAGAGACTCTCTTAAAATTAATTGAAGAGAAGAAAAAAATGGAAGAGGAATTGGCTCGAAAAAAACTTGAAGAAGAGGAAAGATTAAGAAAGGAGCAGGAATTCCTTGCAAAGTTGTATGAAGAAGAGCAAAGAAAAAAAATATTGGCAAATAAATTTACAGTTCTCTTAGGATCAAAACTAAGCGATTCAGCTCAAGCAGTCGCTATAGGAATAGACGGAATTTATATAACCGGATATTCTTACGGGGATTACGGCGGAATAAAAAATAACGGCGATTCGGATATAATAGTCTCAAAAATAGACTTCTCAGGAAACGTTCTGTGGTCAAAAATGTATGGAAGCTCCGGTAGCGATTCGGGAACTGGTATAGCGGTCGGAGAAGACGGAGTTTATCTTACCGGAACTACCAGAGGCGATATAGACGGTAAAAAATCGATCGGAGACGCGGATATATTTATTGCGAAATTTGATTTCAACGGAAATAAAAAATGGACTAATCTATTTGGAACCGTAGAAAAAGACAAAGCAAAATCGCTTGCTATCGGTAAAGACGGCATTTACGTTACCGGAACTACAAAAGGAGTAATCGACGCCAATATTAATGCCGGAATGTGGGATATATTTGTCGCTAAATACGATTTTAACGGAAATAAGAAATGGACCAAGATGTACGGTAGTTCGTCTCACGACGAGTCGAACAGCATCGCTATTACTGAAAACGAGATATATGTATCGGGGTATAGTTTGGGTTCGTTAGATTTGACTAAAAATAAAGGCAATAGCGACTGCTTTTTGTTAAAGCTTAACGCTAATGGGAATAAAGTCTGGGTTAAAATGTTCGGAACAAAATCCAGCGACTACGTGAACAGCATATCGGCAGGATACGACGGAGTATATCTGACGGGGGAAACCGCGGGAAAACTTGGCGATAAGAATTACGGAGCAAGCGATATATTCGTTACAAAATATTCTCACGAAGGCGCTTTGCTATGGTCAAGACAAATAGGAAGTTCGGACAACGATATCGGATATTTTATATTTGCCAGATTGGACGAAGTTTACGTAACGGGAAGAACCAGAGGCGTTATCGGCTCAAATAAAGCTTTCGGTAAAGCCGATATTTTCCTCGGAAAATACGACGCTAACGGGAATCTGAAGTTTGCAAAAACTTTTGGAACGCCGGAAGACGACGAATGTTACGGATTGTGCGTCGGTTTGGATTTTTACTATATAATCGGGGACACAAGAGGCAAACTCAATAATAAGAAAAATAACGGAGGACTCGACGCGTTTGTAATGATGATGTCCGACGAATAAAATATTATGAAGGGGGCGGGTATGAAAAAAATATTGATAGCAATATTTATTTTATTACTAAACGCGTTTGTTATTTTCCCGGAAGTAATAATACTAAAAGACGGTAGTATTATCAAAGGGAAGATTATCAAACTCGACGAAGACAATATTACCGTATTGGGGAGTTATGAGGAGATAATAATCGAGCGGAATAATATCAAGAAGCAGTATCAAAGCGAAGCAGAGTATAAAAAGGAACTTGAAGATCTCGAACTAGCGAAGAAGAGAAGCGAAGAGAGTAAAGAGACAAAAACGGTCGTATTAAAAAGTCAAATAATACTTTTAAAAAATGGAGAGATCATAAAAGGAAGTATTATAACATTGACTGCCGAAGGATTAAAAGTAAAAACAGATAGCGATGAGTTTTTAGTCAAAAACGAGGAGATACAGAAAGTATATTTCAGCGAAGAGGAATATTATAAGGAAAAATACGCAAGCGAAACTAAGGAAAAAGTAATCATCCAGGAGAAGACGGTAGTCGTCGAAAGGGGCGGTCTGTCCGTCGACGATATAATGGAGACGAAATTCTTCGGCATAAAACTAGGAACTAGATATAACGACGTTATCAACGAACTAAAAAGGAGAGAATCGGCATACGAAGAGAGGAACAGAGATGCTTCGATAATAGTTTATAGACCTCTTACGGTTCAACCGAGTTCGGAATATACCTTAATAAGAATAAAAGACGGCGTTATCGCGGAGATGGTTCTTGCTTATAGGACGACCAAAGAGACAATCGCAACTTTGTCTAGGAGTATCGGAAAAGAGTTTCAAATCGACAAGCAAACAAACAGAACGACTAGCGTTACTGAAAATAATAACGTAATAGAGCTCTATAATATAAAAGAGTCGAATAAGGACTACGTAGCGTTGAGATACTTTGTAAAAGACAAAGGGATCGGCTTTTCTAAACTAGACTATAAGAAGATAGAGTTTAATATAGGATTCGGATTAGAACATAATTTTTCCATATACTATCCGTTGGGAGGGGGGGGGATGCCTAGTCAGTCTGTTGGACTGTTTTTACCTTTGGGGATGATGTTCAGCGTGAATAAAAACGCTCAAGTCGGTTTTGTGAACGACCTGGAATATAGGGCGGTATTTGTTTATGGGTTGTATCCACATATTCATCAGTTTAACGACAGGTTTAAACTTGCGATAAAGAGCGGAGAGTCGACAAAATTGACAAAGTTCGTCTACGAAATCGGTATAACGATGCAATATTCAAATGCAATTGAGTTGTGGGGGGGGGGACGTTCAGGGAGTTCATTCCTTGTCGGACCTGCGATGTCGTGGATGTTTGAATCGTCAAATAAAACGAGGACGAGCGGATTTCAAGTAGGTCTCTTTATGGAGGGCTCGTTTGGATCGCCGGTTTACTATACTTATTGGAATAACTCGACTAGAGATACAGAAGTTGAAGCAACATTTGGGGCGACTTTCGACGTAGGCATCTCTTTGAGATGGATCTCGACGCCCCGTATACTATTCTAAAAGTAAAAAGGAGAATATAAATGAAAAGAAATATATTTTTAATAGCTATATTGATTTTTTCAATAAATATCGTATTCGGTCAGGATTCGGACTTGGAAAATATCGAGTCGTCGTTCGACTCGATCAGCAACGAAACGCTTGATAAAACGAGAGCTTACGAAAAGAGAGACGCCGAGAAAAACGACTCGGCTATCGAAGATCCTAAAGCTGACGAAACCAATAAGGGCGAATCGAGCGTTGAAACTCGCGACGAAGGGGGTAAAACCAAAACGGAGAGCGCAAGCGCGACCAATAAAACCGAGAAAACGCCTCCGCCCATTAATAAAACAAAGTCTCCTTCCGGACTTAACGGAGTGAATTACGCCGGCATAGCCCTTGCCTCAATCGGAATAACGACATTCTTAGCGGGCAAGATCCCTTTTATAGTCTCATTGGCGTATTATAAAAGCATAATGGATGGAGCTATTTATAACGGACTTCCGTATAATACGTATAATAACGCCCAGACTGATTTTCTTAACGGATTTGTCGCAGGGGTAGTATTGATGGGGACGGGATTTCTAATAATAGCCATATCCATACCTTTGTTTGTATATAAAGGGAAATCGTGGGCGATCGAGACGAGAATGTCCGACGGGGTAGAAGTTAGTATGAATTTGAGGTTTTGAGTATAGAGTATTTTTGGTAAGGAGTAACATATGAAGAGTATAAAAAAAACATTTGCGGTTGTTTTGTTAGCAATCGCGATAATATCGTTTCTTATGAGTTGCGAACTAAGAAGGCTATCGGAGGAGGAATACTACGGAAAACTTGCGGGGCTTGGGATAACGCCGCAGACGACGTTTGGCGTAGTATATGCGACAACGGCGCTATGGGCTAAGAGCGTAACTGCGGGGACGGATATATCGCGCTTTAATTCCGTCGCTGTAGATAGTTCGGGGAATGTTTACGCGGCGGGGGGTATCAAAACGGTACGGGAAGTTATACTTACGGACCGGGGGTTAGCGTCGCGGGGACTTATTCAGGCGATAATGTAGTTCTAGTGAAGTATAACTCTTCGGGAACGGCTCTATGGGCGAAAAGCGTAACTGCGGGGACGAGTCGGTCGTGCTTTAATTCCGTCGCTGTAGACAGTTCGGGGAATATCTACGCGGCGGGGTATCAAGTTGGAAGGGAAAGTTTTACTTACGGAGCGGGGGTAAACGTCGCGGGAGCTTATAGCGACTCTAATGTAGTTCTTGTGAAATACGGCGAGCCGTAGGGAGCGGCTCGTCTAGCAATGGCTCCGGCGACGTTATCTGTCAGTTTTTTGGGATTTGACGACATCCCATATGCGTCGAATTTTATTTTTAGCCCCATATGATGCTAAGGTAAAAAGTATTGATTAAATCTGCTAAAGCGGTTATAATTGAACCAAGTTTGGTTAAGTACGATGAAAGATTGTTTAGACACATGAGCTTCGAGCTCGTACATATGATTAATATATATTTAATCAACGGTCAGTCTTACATCGAAAGCGACATCATAGGCTTCGAGCCTGTATAGATGGATGATGTTTAGTCGCAATAGCAGATCTTAATCAAACATTTTATAAGGAGGCGCGATGACAATTATTAAGTAAGTATAAATTGACCTTTAGCTGTTTTACTATAATATGTAGAGATAAAGCAGGTTAATTTTATTTTTAAAGAGTTTAGTTTATTCAAAAAAACAAAGATTATCGTTGACTTTTACCATAGATGTGTCATTTAAAGAAGCCGCCCCCGTAATCCGTCAGTTTTTTGGGGTAAGGAAATGGATAACGCGAGTCTGGGACAAATAAAATGACACATATGAAACAAATATTTTTAATTCCCCAAAAAACTGACAAGATACGATACCGAGTAAAATTACATGTCGTTCAACTTTGAGACTTGACGCATATTTCAAAAAATGAGACTTTACACTTTGAAATAATTCTTTTATCATACTATATCTCCAATATCATATTTAGTCAATATATTATCTTTATAGAAAATCTTGATCCATTTATTTGGATTTTCTCTAACTTCAACTTCGTAATTTGAAAGAGAACAATTTTTATATTTTGGAATTAGAAAACATTTATTCTTATAACTAATTTCATTTACTTTACTTACTTTACGAATGGCTCTTTTTGTAAATGCATTTTCGATGCTTTCGATATCTTTTTTGTTAAGATCTTCAAAAACATCATTATTTTCCTTAAAAACTTTTTCAGGCGTCGAATTTATAGCTCTGGAATATGTATTATTGTGCTTCTCAACATATTTTTCTAGAACGGCATTTGCATCGTCTATATTTTTTGCATTTTCGAAAATCATATAATGC
>MWDO01000038.1 GCA_002070605.1 Spirochaetes bacterium ADurb.Bin133 | reverse complement strand
TCTATTATAAAGTTCATGCGTCCATTGCCTTGAGCAATTTAGTTTTCTAGCCGCTTCAGATTTAGAGATTTCATTATTCTTTATTTTTTCCATATAACTATTTATATTCCTTTTTAATATCATATTATTATCCCCAAAAGATTTTTTGTTTTTTTGAATAATATTATGTTTAAAAAAAACGTCAAGTCTCATTTTTTGAAATAAGTGTAAACTTTCATTTTTTGAATGACAGGCACCTTATTTTTTCCATATTTATGTTGACAATTTTGTATAATAAACTAGAATTATCTTATTTAGTAGCGTCGATTTTATTCAGTCATAAAAAAATATTATGGAACAATTTGGAAAAGTAAGTCAATCGCCGACTAATCCTCAGACAAAAAGTGAAAAAAAAGTTTTTGATATATCGGAGCTCTACTCCGGTCCGATGACGATATCCGACGGCGAAAGCGGCGCAGTTTCTCTCGACGAGAAACTGCGCAAAGCCTATTTTTGGATCACAAATTACGCTATAATCACCCCTTTTTACGATATAGAATATAACGACGGTCCCGTCAAGCAGTACTCTGTGGGAGATACAAATCAAACGACGATTACATTCCCTTCTAATCAGAGTTATTCGAGTTTTATACTATTGCCGTTGTTAAATCTGGTCGTCAGAAGGAGATGCCTCTTTATAGGGGGACCCGGCAGGGGCAAAACGGCGAGCGCAATTCTTATGGGACTGCTTGCGGGTTACAACAATAAAGAGGTGAAAAGAGCGATACAGCATGGGCAACCTCAGATGACGATTTCAGATCTGCTGGGGAATCCTATCCCCTCGGATATGATGAAAGCCGAAAGTATGGACGACATCAGAATTTCATGGCGGAAATGGCTTGGAATGCGCGTAAAAATTATCGACGAGTATAACCGTATCCCCACCCGAACTCAATCCGCTCTTTTAACGGTTATGGGGGATAATTACGCCGAGATTCTTGATCACATTTACGAATGTCCCGAGGCGGCTTGGTATCTGACGGCTAACGACGACGCTGGAGGCGGCACTTATCAGGTTATAGAGGCCTTGAAAGACAGAATCGATATTGTAGTTCGCGCTCTCCATTTTAACACAAGATTTATCGACGAACTTTTGAATAGAATCGATAAAAAAATCAAACCGGAAAATATGATACCCAAAGATATTATATTTACCGAGAAAGAGATAGATAAAATTTACGACGATATACTGCAAGTCGAAATTCCTACGGCTTTATTGAGAAGAATTGAGTTTTTTGCCGGTCAGTTTGAGTTTTTCGAACCCGCCGGAGCGCAACTGGAGTATATGACTAAAGATAACGCCAAATTATCGGGAATTGATTTTAATTTGTTGTCAAATTTAGACGTAGGAAAAAGCAAATCGCAAGATATTGGTCTGCAAACAAAAAACGGCTTATCGGTTAGAGCGATTATGACCTCCTTGATATTTATCAAGTCTTTGGCGTATTTTCGCGGAGAATCCGCAGTATCTTTAGAAGACGTTCGCAATATGCTCCCTTTTGTTTTACACGACAAACTTGCGCAAAATAGCGATTCGCCGTTTTTTGAAGTTCAACAAAACGCGATTTTTAGAGTCGACAAAGTTAATTGGATCAGAAAACTTTTCGACCTTTCTTGCGCGGAATACGATCGCTACTCTTTGGATAACGAAGACCCGGTTAAAGAACTTTCCGATTTCTTTAAAAAAGGGCTTGAAGGAATGTCTAAAGCCGCCGTCGAAGAACAACTGTTAAAAATAGAAAATCAGATGGAACAATATGTGAAAAATAAAAAGTTTCACGGATATATGTTTGACGACATTTTAAATCTAAAATATCTTCATCAACGATACTCAAACTACCTCAGGTGGTTAAAGTGGAAAAAATAACAAATCCGGAACTAATCGAGGTTTTAAAGAGAAACAGAAAAGACTTAAACGACGCCTTTTATTATTATAAAAATTACTTTTCGTATATCGACGAAGAATATTTTCTAAAATTATTTAAGAAATATGCCGAATATTTCGCGCATATAATATTAAGAGATTATAAACATAAAAACGAATCATTTTTATCTGAAAAAATTACTCAATTATACAATTTTTTACTTGAGGTTTTAGCGAAGAATATCTTTATTAGAAACGATAAAATTGAAAACCTCTTTTATAACATAATTCAAAACTTATGCCGGCTTTTTATTGAAAACTCTGAAGATATGATGAGAAAAACAATAAATATTCTTATAAATCTCTCAAACGTTTCAGACGCCGTTACGACTAGATGGTATATGAATATAGTTAAATACAAAGACGTTATTTCGTCGCCCGAAGACTACTATCGCATAGGAGTTATATCGGCGTGGATTTCCGGGCTTGCCAACTACCGGGAGGAATCAATAAAAATCTTAGAAACGCTCGGCGAAGATAAAATAATTAAAATATTTAATAATAAAAGCCCCGATTTGAATATGTTAAAGAGCAATTATTGGTATACCCCTTTTTCAGATAAGGGACGGATTTATTTCAAAACCGCCGGAAAATTCTCCGGTTTTGGAGGAGAATTCAACGAACCGCCGGTTATAAGACTATACAACGACGATGTTTTTGTTGAAACTAAGGAGTCGTTTTATAAACTGCATTTTGACTTTTACGGAGAATATTTTGAACAAATCCAAAAAGGCGGTTTTGATTCGACTATAAACGACGTCGATATAAAATTTACCGACGAAAAAATAGTCATTAATAACAAATATTTTTTTCAATACGATAAAATAACTTCAATAAACGACGTCGTTTTTTTTAAATTTAATCGCAACGATATAAAATCCATTGTTTTTTTCGACAATACTCTGCTCTATACGCTAAAAAACTCGTTTAAAATTTATTTTTTAGGAATGTTTTGAATATTTAAGTATATGGAAGATAATATTTACGATAAAACTATCGATCTATGGACAAGTAAGTGGGACGAAGCGCTGTCGATATGGAGCAAATATATCCGGCTCGAAAAACCTACTTTTTGCGTTTCGGAACAGGAGCATATAACCTACTCTATGAAGGATGCCGTAGCCCTTATTAGATTAACCGACCATAAGATATTTATCTCGATACGAAACGTATATAAATACAATCTTCAAGATTATCCGATAGAGACGATTAGCCATGAAATCGGTCATCACGTCTATTGCCCCGGCAATATATCCGATATGGCTCGTCTTATTGTCAGAATAAGAAACGCTATGCCGAGAAAGGAGTATTATTCAAGTATGATTTGCAACCTCTATACGGATATTCTAGTTAACGACCGTTTGTTTAGAGATAGAGGGATTCGTATCGAAAAGATTTACCTCAATTTTAAATCCGACGACAAATTATGGAATTTTTATATGAGGATATACGAGATACTTTGGGGATTATCGGCGGGTTTTTTGACTTCGATACCTATAACTCCGGAGATGGAAGGGGACGCGCAGTTAGCGAATCGTATCATAAGAACTTTTTCTAACGATTGGATAAGGGGGGCGGGAAGGTTTGCCGCTATCTGCTACTCTTACATTTTCAACAACGATTTTAATGTCGAAAATTTTTCAGGAATACTCGATTCTTTAAAGCCGGGAACCGACGGCGCTCTACCGGAAGGTCTAACGGACATAGAGGAGGACGAAGGCGATTTATCGGACATATTCGACGACGTCGGCTCCAGCAAATCCTCCTACTCTTCCACTCCTAGAGAACATGCCGTAAATAAACAAAGCCAAGGCAATTACAGAACTCCTTTTCAATACGGCGAGATAATCAAATCGCTCGGTTTAAACGTAAAGCAAGAGGATATTTTGGCTTCGTATTATAAAGAGAGAGCCATGCCGTATTTGATATCATTTCCAAAAAAAGTAACCGAAAAAAGCTCCGAACCGATACATGAAGGATTGGACTTGTGGGATTTCGGTTCGGGATTGGAGAAAATAAATTGGATGGAGACTATATTTAGAAGTCCCGTAGTTATACCGGGATATACTACTTTCGAGACTCATTACGGGACGGATAGCGGCTTTGAAAAAGAGATAACGCCGATCGATCTTGATATATATATCGACTCGTCCGGCTCAATGCCAAATCCTTCGGTAGAATTGTCGTATCTCTCTCTAGCCGGCGTTATTATATCGCTATCGGCGCTACGATCCGGTTCGAAAGTTCAAGCCACCCTTTGGAGCGGTAAAACCCAATTTATAACGACAAACGGATTTATCAGAGACGAAAAAAAAATATTTTCAATAATAACGGGATTCTTTGGGGGAAGCACGCAATTTCCGATACACATTTTACGCGATACTTATCAAAACAGAAAGAAAAACAATAGAAAAGTTCATATTTTGCATATTTCCGACGAAGGGATAGACACAATGTATGGTAACGACGAAAAAGGCGTATCCGGAGAAAAAATCTCCGAAATCGCTTTAGAAAAAGCCGGCGGGGGCGGAACGATGGTTCTAAATCTATGGAAAGATTGGAAAGCCGTCCCTAAATTGGCGTTTGCCGCAAAACAGGGCTGGAATATATATAGAATTTCAAGTTGGGAAGAACTCATAAATTTTAGCAAAGAATTTGTTAAGAGAAATTACGATGATAAAAAAAAGTAGAAAAAAAGCGGCGGCTATAACTTATCTCAAAGAGAATCTCGATATTCCTATAATATCCGCTCTCGGTTCAGACGAACTCGCCGATAAAATTATTGAAAAAGCGAAAGAAAACGGTATAAAAATATTTGAAAACAAAGAATTCTTTCAATACGAGAAGTTATTCGATATCGGGAATGAAATTCCGCCTGAAATATATAAAATCGTCGCAGAAATATTAGTTTTCATAATAAAATCAAACGACGAATAACGCTATCTGTTGTATACCTCTTTTTTATAGTTCTCCCGCTTTTTCGAAAATATATCCCATACCGCGTCGGGCGCAATTTTTCTGATCTCGTCGTATATAACTTGCGCGGCTTCGCGGTCGTCGTCTACAAGATGCGTTCCGAGTCTAACGGTTTTATTATTTGCCGTCGCCTCTATCCACGCGTAAGAGCCGCCTATTCTTCTATCTTTCGCTTTTACTTCGCGAAACTTTCTGGAAAATATCCCCTTCTCAACCATAAGTCGATAAAGCGATTCCAATTTAGCTATCGGCGCTTCAAACGACTCCTTCCATACGGGAACATTTTGCGAAGGATAGTCGGGTATATACTCTGCCGAACACTCCCCCGACGAATTAATAATTATCGTATGCTCCGTATGAGCCGGCGGCGGCATCGAACCGGCTATCCAGTTGTAAACGATCGAGAAATCTTCCGGTAAAACGTTTGGCTTAATCATAATAAATCCTCAAATTATTAAAATATTTATCTAAATATAGCTTTAAATATATTGAGAGCGCGGATAAGCGGCTCCTTTTTAAAGCATATATCGTCGCCGATAAGGAAACCTCTATATCCGATATCTTTTAAAAACGCTATATCCATAATGTCCGAACACGACGGCGACGAAAACTTAATAAGCGACTGAAACATTCTCGAGCCGACGACCGCTTTCTCTTCAGCAGTATGATAGATATATTTCAAAGCGTTTACAATCTCATGCGGATAGTCGAGTTCGGTAAATAAATCCCCCCTACCCGCTAAAATATAGTCGGAATTAGCCGTTATCTCCTTTAAGTTCTTTAATCCCTTTTTATCTTCAATTTTCGACATAACGACCGAACCGGAGTATAATTTTTTTAAAGCGTCGATATCCTCTTTTTTTTGAACGTAAGAAAGCATAAAACCGTCTATACCGGCTTTTTTGGAAGTTTCGATATACTCCATATCTCTTTCCGTAAAAAAATTACCGTCGAGATATTCCAACGATTCGTCGATAATATTCACAGACTCGCCGGGACCTAACATTCTGCCCACGTAATCTTCTAAAATCAACTTATTTCCGTCGATTTCGACAATTTTCCCCGTAATATTGCCGTTGTCGAAATACGCCGTAATAGGCGTTCTCGCTTTTATCTTATGGGATATTTTTACCGAAGTATAAGGGGTGTTGGCGAATTCCGTAATCCTCAATTGCCGCGTCTTCAGATCTATAAATAATCGTTTATCAGAAACTTTGGATTTAATAATTTTTAATCTATCAAGCAGATCGCCCTCTTTTATAGGCATAACGGTATTGAGCCGTATTCCCGAAACTACGTCTATTTGCGCTATCTCCTCCAAAAACGTCGAATAAGGCCCCTGCGTAACGATAACGTTTAGTTTATCGGTCAATTTGCAATCCTTTAGTTTTCTGCGATTTTTGGCTAATATCGACCGTTTTTGACTTTTGATCAGGCGGATTCAAATTAACCGAATAATTGGTTTTCAATAACTTTAACGAGTTTAACACTTCCGAAACCTGATTTTTGTTTTGCCTGCTCGTCAGCTCCTCTTCAAAATTATCGATTTTGTTAGTTAATACCCCAAAAATGCCGAGTATCGCGTCGACTACCCTTTTCGGATCCTGAATGTTTAGTATCCTTTCTCTGTCGAATCCGCCGAAATCCTCCCAATTCTTCATCACCGGCTCGTCCAGTCCAAATCCATAATACGGTTTTCTAACCAAAAAAACGTCGCAAACGTTCCGGAGATCGTCGAATACTTTTTTTGTCTTGATTTTTTTAGCGCCTCCCGAAAGTTTATAAAAATCCGCCACCTCGGCCGGAACGTATTTAAAAAGCGGCTCGTCTCCCAAAATAATCGCTATCGGTTTGATCTTAGCGTTAGGGGCTTCTAAAAAAGAGTTATACGCGGCGAATATCTCGTAACTTTCGCCCCCGTTGCCTCCCCCGCCGCCGTATGGATATAAATTCGCGATTAATTCGTCAAGTTCCGCTCCTTTTCCAAACGGAGCCGGTTGAAGCGCCATCTCTTCGCCGTCCGCGTAAAAATCGTTTATCGCCTGAAAACTTATAGAGCAACCGGGGAAATACTTTATCGCCTCCTTATACAATAGAGGCAGTTTGTCGAAAAATATTTTAGGCCACTCCGCCATCGAACCGGTAGTATCTATACCGATAATAATCGGATATTCCGAGTCAGTTTTCAAAAACGGATCTCTAAAATTATACAACGCTTTGGCGGATGAAGATTTGTTAATTACCGATAGATCGTCGTAAGATTTCCTCGCATCGTGAAAAGAGTACGCCCCGCCTCCGTCTCCGCTATCCAAATCGTTGTCGTCGTCCCATGAATAAGCCATGTTTTCCTCCCTAATAAATATGTTTTCTATTGAATAGTTGTTTTCTGATAATCGATAGATTGTCGTTTAACTTTTTGGCGTCGGACGGTCTCTCTTTCGGATTTTGTTTTACCATATCGTATATGTAGTCTTTTAATATTTTCGGAACGGTATCGTCAAGCCGTTTTATCGTAATATCTCCCCCCAACAGATATATCATAGTCATTCCCAGACTGTAAATATCGCTCTCCGGTATGGGGGGCTTGCCGTCGATCTGCTCGGGAGCCCCAAAATAGGGCGTATAACCGCTCATATCCGGCGAACCGTCCGGCTTTAATTTGGATAAACCAAAATCCACCAAAGTCGCTATATGAGTTTTGAAATTAACGATAATGTTCGCCGGCTTAACGTCTCTGTGAACTATTCCCGCAAAATGAAGATAATACAGCGCGCTCAATATCCTCTGCGTTATCCAGCAACAGGTCTCGACGTCGAGGAATCCGTTATTTTTAGTATATTTGTAAAGTTCGTCCCCTTCGATGAAACTCATTACCATTATAAGGTCGCCTTCGTCGTTGAGAAAAACGTCCTTTACCGTCGGCAAAGCCCAGTGATTGATATCCCAGAGTAGCGACGCCTCGTTTAACACAATATCAGAGGCGGTTTGTCCTTTAAAAAGCGACTGTTTGATAACGACCTTCTTTTTGAGAATACTATGCTCGCCGAGGTAAGTTCGTCCGAATCCCCCCTCGCCTATCAGTTTTAATATCTTATAATTTCCAAGCATCATTGTCTTCCGTTAAAATGTCAATTCCGCTACAAAAAATTGTAATAGTTATATTCAAAAAAATCAATCAAATTATGATAATTATGTGTACCAAGATTTTTTTTTGACAAATTCAATTTTCTATTATATAGTTACGCCATCTTCCTTGATGAGCGAAAAAAGGATTTAAGATGAATTTAAAGCCATTTTTAAAATGGGCTGGTGGCAAAACACAGCTTTTAAATGAGATAAAAAAACTGGTTCCCTTTACAACATCTGATTCTTTCAGTTATATTGAACCATTTGTTGGAAGTGGAGCCGCGCTTTTTTGGATATTGGATAATTTTAAAAACATTAAAGGCGCGGTAATAAACGACATAAATACAGATTTAATTAATTGCTATAAAATCATTAAAGAAGATATTAATTCTTTAATAAATATTTTAGCTGAATATGAGAGTGAATATAATAATTTAGCTCATGAATCGGAAGAAAGAAAGAGTTTATATTATAAAAACAGGGATTTATTCAATAAAAGATGTTTAACTAATGTTGAACAATCTGCATTATTCATTTTTTTAAATAGAACATGTTATAATGGCCTTTACAGGGTAAACCGGAAAAACGAATTTAACGTTCCACAGGGTAGCTACCGAAATCCTCAAATATGTAACAGAGAAAATTTAATTGCCGTTTCTGACGCGCTCAAAAATGTTGAAATCTTAAATGGGGATTACACAGAAACTATAAAATATGCAGATGAGAAAAGTTTTTTTTATTTTGATCCTCCTTATAAACCTTTATCCGCTACATCAAGTTTTAATTCCTATTCAAAAGACGTTTTTAATGATGATGAACAAATAAGATTGAAACTATTTTGCGACAAACTTGACAGTCTCGGTATAAAATGGCTTTTGAGTAATTCAGATGTAAAGGGAAAAGATCCAAAAAACAACTTCTTTGATAACTTATTTGCTTCCTATAATATTAATAGAGTATTTGCAACAAGGAATATAAACTCTGATTCAGAGAAAAGAGGTAAATTAACAGAGTTATTGATAACCAACAATAAAGGATATGCAAATGTCGTTTGAAAAATTTTTGTCTCAATTAAGCGCGACAAATTTAACATTAGATACTTTTATTGATTTTTCTAAGGTCGTTGATAATATAAACAGGATATCAATAAAATTAAACCAGCTTAATTATTTGATAGGAAAAGAAGAACTTAAAAAAGCAATTTCTGATCTGTTTAAAGAAAATAAAAATTGTTTTTCTGTTTTGAACTTAATAATTGCAGTAAGAGATAATAGACCTGTTATTAATAATTCAGGAAATATTGTTTCTTTGGATAGTTACTTTAAAAGCCCAGAAAAAGTTTATGAGTTTATTCTTGAAACAGGATTATCAGATATTTTTAAAAATAAAAATATAACAAACCTGGTAGATTATGTTTTTGGTATTGAGGTTGGTCTGGATACAAATGCGCGAAAAAACAGAGGCGGAAAGCGCATGGAAAAAGTTGTCGAAAATGTCTTTTCTTCAAACAAAATACCTTATAAAAAAGAAGTCTATATAACGGATTTTAAAGATTTGACAGCTTTAGGAGATGATATTAAAAGATTTGATTTCGTGATCGAAACTGACAAAAAAACATATTTAATAGAAGCTAATTTTTATAACGGCGGCGGTTCAAAATTAAATGAGGTAGCGAGATCGTATAGCGATTTAGCTCCGAAAATTAATAGCAATCCAAAGTTTGAATTTGTCTGGATAACTGACGGCCAAGGGTGGTTGTCCGCTAAAAATAAATTGCAGGAAGCTATAAATAATATTCCTAAAGTTTATAACTTACGAAGCCTGCCTGAATTTATTAATATTTTAAGAACTGAACTATAAATGAATAAAACCTATTATACCTCAAAGGATAAGAACTTTTCTCTTTTATCTGGCGATGTTTTAGATCTACTACCTCAATTAGATATAAAATTTGACATGATTTTTGCCGATCCGCCATATTTTCTTTCTAACGATGGATTGACAATAGAAAATGGTAAGATTGCAAGCGTTAATAAAGGAAGTTGGGATAAAGCAACAAGCTACAATTACATTAATGATTTTAATTATCGATGGTTATCTATTATCAAAGACAAGATGAAAAATGATGCTACTATCTGGATTAGCGGAACATATCATAATATTTTTAATGTTGGAAATGTCTTAAATCTTTTAGATTTTAAAATATTAAATATAATTACTTGGCAAAAAACAAATCCGCCTCCTAATTTTTCTTGTAGGTATTTTACACATTCTACTGAACAAATAATCTGGGCTAGAAAATCAAAAAATATTCCACATTTTTTTAATTATGATTTTATGAAAAGAATAAATAATGATAAACAAATGACTGATGTATGGTCTTTGTCGTCGATAGCAAAATGGGAAAAAAGTCAAGGTAAGCATCCTACGCAAAAGCCGCTATCATTATTGGCGCGTATTATATTAGCATCAACAAAAAAAGGATCATTGATACTTGACCCATTTGCCGGAAGCAGTACAACCGGAATTGCAGCAAATCTATGCAATAGACGGTTTTATGGAATAGACTTTGAAGAAAAATACTTGGAAATGAGTAAAAATAGAAAGATTGAAATAGAAAATCTTAATGTATTAAATGATTATAGAAGTAAGATAGATGGATTTCTTGACAAAAATCAATTAATAAATTATCTCTCTTCAGAAGAGTAAAAAATTCTTAAGCCCTTAGATCGTCCTTGGTCTAAGGGCTTAAGAATTTGGCGGTGTAAGATTTCTTTAAAAAAGGCAATCTGTACATGCTAATAACAGAGCGTATGTCTTCACTCGACATTTGCCTCGCTACGCCCTATCGGGGCCATTTTTCCTCTTGCCTGCTTTCGCTACGCTCGCCTTTTCGACAATGAAACAAAAAAAATTCGACGCATATGAAACAAATACTTTTAACTATCAAGCCCCAAAAAACCGACGGGAATCAAATAATTATTAAAATATTATTGACATTGTATATACATTGTATTATATTTTAACTATGAAAGATTTTGATTGGGATAATGAAAAAAATAATATTTTGATCAATGAAAGAAATATAAGTTTTGAAGAAATAACGGTTGCAATTAATGAAGATAAAATTGTGAATGTTTATGAACATCCAAATCAAAATAAATATCCGGATCAGAAAATTTATGAAATAGAATTAAATGATTATATTTACTTGGTTCCATTTATCGAAAGCAAAGATAAGATATTTCTAAAAACTATAATTCCAAGTAGAAAAGCTACAAAAAAATATTTTAATAGAGGAGAAAAAAATGAACAATAAATACGATAATGAAGAGATGGAAATTCTTGAGAATTATAACAATAATAAATTGATTCAATCAAAAACAAAAACCGCCGACATTATGAAAGCAAAAGAGATTGCAAATAATACGATAAATAAATCAAAGCATATAAGTATAAGATTATCAGAAAAAGATTTAACAAAATTAAAGGCAAAATCGTTAGAGTCCGGAGTCGCATATCAAACATTAATAGGTATATTAATTCGTCAATATACAGAAAATAAAATTAAAATCGAGCTATAAAATAAACGTTAACATATTTATCCGCCCTTTCAATTAATGGCGCTATCTCAATTACAATATCGGATATTTCTGCAGGATAAAAAACTTAAGGTAGCGCCCTTCGGGGAAAGCCAGATTATAAGGGTGATCAAGCGGTTGTTCGTTGGACTCAAGAACTTTCAACTGACAGGCGGCGTTTACGGCGCTTTGATTGAGAATTTTGATAAACGTCGTTTGATCGACATGCGACGTGCAGGACGACGAGACAAGTATGCCGTAATCGGGAAGTTTTTCAAGCGCTTTTGAATTTATAGTGATATACGCTTTGATAGCGTTTTTCAGATGTTTTTGGTTTTTGGCAAAAGAGGGCGGATCAAGAATAATGAGATCGAATTGACCGTGTTGCATCTCTTTTAGATAGTCAAATACGTCTTTTGCTATAAAACCATGCTTTTTTGTATCGAATCCGTTAATTTTAAAATTAAGCGCCGCGTTCTCGATCGCTTTTTTGGAAATATCTACGCTCGTTACGGATTTGGCTACCGACGCGGCGTAGACGGAAAATCCGCCGGTATATGAAAAACAATTCAACACGGTTTTATCCTCGCAATATTTTACGATACTGTTTCTGTTTACTCTTTGATCGAGGAAAAAGCCCGTTTTTTGCCCTTCGACGATATTTACGCTGAATTTATAGCCGTTTTCTATAATTTCTACTTCTTTATATAATTTTCCATATAAAACCTCTCTTGATTCCTTTGGAAGATTCTCTTTTTCGCGTATCGCTATATCGCATTTTTCGTAAATCATTTCGGGGTTGTAAATCATAACCAACGCGTTTACTATTAACTTTTTCAATTTTTCTATACCCAACGTATGAACCTGAATAACAATATATTTTAGATTGTATATATCGACGATTAGTCCCGGTATATTGTCGCTTTCGCCGTAAACCAAACGATATGAGTTACAGTTTGGTATATATCTCTCTTTTTCAGTTTTTAATACGGTCAACCTATTAATAAAAAAATTAATATCAATTTTTACGTCGAGCCGCGACAACATTCTGACCCTGATATCAGAATTTTTATTGTAATATCCGATTCCTAAAAAATTTTTATCGCAAAATATCGAGCATAAATCGCCGTTTTCAATATCTTCTTCCGAAAGTATAGCTCCTGAAAATATCCATGGTTGACCGCTTTTAATATTTTTTTCAACGGACTTTTTCAAATAAATCTTTTTCATTAATAGTTCTCTTTTTACTAATTTTTAAACTCGATAAAAGCTTCAATATTTTTGGCGGAGCCGTCTTTGTTAGAGATATTTATAAAGCGGGTTCGTTCGTCTTCCGAATATCCGCCGCTTTGGATAGTCAATACGTCGTTTATTTTTGCCTCCGACAGATAATTTACTTGAATAGTCGCAATTGTTTTACCGGACATAAGTTCGGCTGAAAAATAATCTTCTATAAACTCAACGTATCGAGCGTTATTAACGTGATTGTTTACGTCGATATCGTTATAATAAACGTTTCTCTCAAGCGGCGAACTCAAATTCCCATCAAACTTGAGTTTGTCAAGCGATACGTCGAGTCCATGCTCGTTATCGTCGAAAAGAAGTTGCGTATTAAGAGATTCTATCTTTTGGGGTCTTAAATTCTGACTATTCAGTAAAAGCCAATATGAAGTCGAAACGCCGATTCGCTCTTCGCCGATATAATAAATAAAATCCCTTACGGCAAATAATTTGTTAATCCCTTTTGGAAACGTTACGATCCTCAAAGTCTCGTTCCACTTCGGCGCTCTATTCAGTTTTATCAATACTCTGGATAACACCCAAAATAGATTTTTCTCTATTAAAGCGCCGTATCCGATATTTAATTCTTCTGCATGACAACCGGCTATATCCTGCATATAATTAAAAAGACTGCTTATCTTCAACCTCTTATTTTGATCCACGTCGTAAGACCTTATTTCAAATACCATCTCTTTGTAATTCATAAATCTCTCCTGTTTATAAAAATATTATGATTTGGCTCTTTGTATCAAATATATCCCTAACGGTATAAAAACCAAAATCGGAAGCCACGCCCCGACGATCGGAGGAACTCTCCCCGTCGACGCTAAAATATCGAGTATCAACTGTAAAACATAGTATAATACCGCCAATCCTATCGAAAAAAACAGCGACAAAATCAGTATGTTAGTTCTTGAAAGAGTCGATACCCCAAGAGCAAAAAGAGATACGATAAAAAGAGTAAAGGGGAAAGAAAACTTTTTATAATAATTCGTAAGCTCTTTATTATGCTCGATGTTTATATCTTTATACAGTTGAATAGTCTCCCGCGCTTCGGGTATCGTCATATTATCGATCTCGTAACGGGCTTTTTTAAAAGCGCTCGGTCTCTCGGCGTAATCAAAATACCTTTTCTGAAATTTCTCTTCCTTTGTAAGATCGCCGGTAGCGTCCCACTCGCGAATAATACCGGAGTGAAACAGCCAGCCTCTCTTTGTAAATACGGCATTTTCGGCGTCAATCCTATGAATTATCCTATAATCGTCGTCTATTTTAAATACTTTGACTTTTTCGAGCATATTCTTACTAGATATGAATTTATCGGCATTCCAAAAATAGTCCTCCTTGCCTCTGATAGTAAGTTTTTCATTGTCGGTTTTACCGGAAGCGCTCTTCTCTGTAAGCCGTTCAAACATATCGTCTCTATATCTGCTGGTCGGAATAACCACAAAGGAATCAAAAATAATTAATGCGACGGAAAGAAGTATATTGAAAATAATAATCGGAAATGAAAATTTAAATAGAGATATTCTCGAAGTAAAAATAGCGATAAGTTCGTTATTTTGATAAAAAGTCCCTAAAGTCATCGATACTCCAAACATAATCGCCACCGGTATCGTCAAACCGATCGTTTTTGGGATAAACAAAGCGGTAATTGCTAGAATATCCAGTATCGATACGGGATTGCTCATATACTTATCGAGTTTGCCAAACAAATCAAATATTAACAATATTACGACAAACAGCCCTTGTATCATCACATACCAATATAGAAAACTTCTAAACAACATACCGTATAAAGTAAACGGCAATCTGGGACGTATTATCGCTCTAACAAGTTTCTTAACGAAATCTATGAAATTAAAATTTTTTATAAACGCTTTAAAAGCGGCGCTAAAACTTAAAAAGTTAAATTTTAACCTTTTGGGTAAATTTTTAAGAGAATTGATAAAATCGCAATATAGGTCGTAAAAATTAAATCTCATATATCACTCTCTCAATCTTTTTATCAAAAAAAAGAGACCGACGACTAAAAAAAACATATTAGGTCCAAACATAGCAATAAAAGGGGTAAGTATTTTTTTTATCCCCAATATCCTGGAGCCGTAATACGCAAACCAATAAATCGCGCATAAAAATACGCCTACGACAAATCCTATTGAAAAACCCGCTCTTCTGGAAAATATCCCGATCGGAGCGGCAAATATAGCAAAAATAATACACGCCAAAGGCAAGGCAAACTTATTATACAAATCGATCAAATGATTGTTTAGCGATTTATCTCTGTATTTTTTGTAGTCCGATTTTATCATTGTTTCAATATTGTTGTCAATTTGATATAGTTTTTCGGTATATTTATTGTTGTTGACAAAATTTTTACTGTTATTTTTTATATTATTGGTATTCTCATAAATATTAACATATTCTTTATGCTTAACGTTCCTATCCTCCGCAAACTTTCCTTTATATTTTTTTACCTGTTCTAAAATCTCGTAAGTTCTTCGCTCGCTGCTCGATATTCCGGAAGCGCTTTTTTCAAAATCTAAATAATCGATGTAGTAAAATATTGAATCCGAATAACCGAAGTTGAACTCGCCCGGTCTATCGACGTTATCAAACTGTATCATAGTTCCGTTCATTTTCAACTCTATAGAGCCTTTTCTGGTTTCGGAATTCGATATAATCGCCTCTTTTGCCGTAATAATTCTATCCTGATTTTCTCCGTCGATAATAATAAGCCCCTCGATACTCGTATCTTTGACTATGTCGGTAAATAACGTCTTCTCGCCGTATTTTTTTATTTTTTTCGACTTAAAGTCTATCGTCGGCTTTATCTGGCTTATTTTCCTTATCGTGTATCTCTGCTCGCTCATCGATATCGGATATATCCAATCGTAAACGATAAAAGATAAAATTGAAACTATCGCTCCGCAAATAAATATAGGTCCAAAAACCCTCATTATATTAAATCCTAAAGCTCTAAACGCTACAATCTCGTTGTCCGTTGAAAAACGCCCCATAGTCATCAAAGTCGCCAACATCATACCAAACGGGAGACTCAAAATCGTAAAGAGAGGAAACGCCGTTACAAACATCATTCCGATAAGATCTAAAGGAATATTTTTTTCAAACAACGGCTTGATATAATATAAAACGTGGTTAATTACGAATATTATGAAAAAGAATAAAAAAGCGACAATAAACGTAGGAAGAAACTCTTTAAGTATGTATTTCGTAACGATACTATAACTAACATTCTTTTTCATCTATATTTACCTGATTTTAGTTATCCAAAATAATTTTCTTTAAGACGCCCTCGCCTAAAGTGCCGATAAACATTACTTTGTCGCCAAAAACTATATTTTTTATGTTGACTCCGTAATAGTAATTTGATATTTCAAACAAATCCCATTTTTTAAGTTCAATATCGTAAATATATACGCCGGCGCCGAGCGTCCCGAAATATATCTTTCCAGAATAATAACCGGAACACAAAATATAATCGTCCTTTATCCGACCGTTTTTTGTGGAAAAATAGACGTATTTTTTCTCCTTCAAACTATATACCGCTATGCCGCCTCCAAAACTTGAATACCATATATTATCTCCGATTTTATTAATAGAAGTTATCGGCGAATTTATCTTAAAGGAATCAACGCGGCTTATATTTCCGTCGTTATAGTAGTATAGAGCCCCCGAATAAGTCGATATCGCCAAAGTATCGTCGAAAACATAGAGATATGCAACGTTATTTAATAATTCTTTACTATTGCCGTAAAACTTTTTATCCTTTTTATTATAGACGACCAATCCTTGCCCCAAAGTCCCAATATATAAATTGTCTTCGTCGGAGGCAATCGAGCTGATCGACGCCCCTTTGGTCTCTTCAAAAAACCTAAACCGTCCGTCTCTTTTATCGTAATAATTAAGCCCGTCGTCCGTTCCTATATAGATATACCTTCCGTCGTTATATAAATAACGAATATTTGACGACGAAAGCGAATCGCCGGCATAATGACTGTATTTTTCTAAAATGTAGTTATATTGTATCAGCCCGCCGTTCCAAGTTCCGATAAAAATATTATCCTTATCGACGAGAATAGCGCTGACGTTAGGATCTTTATAACCGACTTGCGAAATATCAATCTTATCCCACAAAACAATATCTTCCAAATAGACGTATAAATCTAAATCCTCCTTAGTAAGTTTAGATTTGTCTATTTGAGAATAATAAAAAAGCGCTTTGTTCTTTTCATTTTTTTGTCTGACTAATATGTCGGATAATATCAGATAAATACGGCTTTTCTTCTCGACGCTATCGATAAAAAAATCCGGAGCGTCTGAAAAAACCGCGATAAAATCGTCGTACATACCGGATTTATAATAAGACAGCCCCAATAAATATCTTATTTCAGATTTATAGTAATCTATCAACAGATCAAAAAAAGGATTTTTGTAAGCCGATTCTGCGTAGTATAACGATTGATAGTAGTTATTTTTTTCGAATTCTATCAACGCCAAATAATAATTTGAAATAGAGGCGAATTCAGAATCGTAGTTCTCATTTTTTATGCTATTTAAGATAAAACGCGCCTTTTCGACGTCGTTCTGCCTAATATAAGACCTAACTAAACTCAAACGCCTGTTTATACTGATTTTATCTTCTAAAACTATACATTCCAACGCAAAAAGCGCCGTCAAGAATAGTAAAGCGATTATATTTTTTTTTTTCATCGCTCAGTTTATACTAAAATATATATTTATTGTCAAATTATTGGAAAATAATATTTGAGCTATATTTACGTCCCATATGCGTCAAATTATTCTCGGTATCATATGTGTCAATTTCAAAAAAACCTGACGGGGCGCTTATTCTAAATAATAAATCTCGATATTTTTATCTCTAAAATTTGAAAAACACAGATATTTGCCATCGTAACTGACGTCGAGTCCCGTAGGTTGATTGCCCCCTTCGAAAACGTTAATTATCTCCCGTTTTTCGACGTCGATTACCGTTATTCTACCGTTTACCGGACTTCTTTTCAGGTAACTCTCGGGGTCGTTAGGTCCTCTCGACGAGACAAAAAGTAATTTATCGTCTTTGAGGTCGATAGTGTTCGGATTTGAAAATACTTTGTAAGTATGAGTTATCTTAAATTCAACCAAATCTATTTCATACACCTCAAAATGATACATATTGCTCACAAAAGCCTTTGTATTGTCGCTATTCAGAACAATATGCCTCATTGCGGCGTTTTTCTTAAAAATAGATTTTTCTTCCTTCCAGTTTTTTGTCGAAAATTTATGAATAACTCCGCCGTCAAAGCAAAGAACTATGAGAAATTCTCCGTCGTTGGTAAAAGTTACCCCTCGCGGAGCAGCTTTTGTCCCAAGCAATTTTACAACATTTCCCGTTTCGTAATCAATAATACTAACGTTATTTGTAGACCAGTTTGTTACGGCTAGCAGATTTAGTTTTGGAGAATACGCCATAAATTTAGGCCATATCCCGCCGGTAGCTATCTCCCTTATGAAAGTTAGATCGGGATAGGAATACTCGTAAACGTAACCGGTCGTCATTTGGGAGACAAAAAAAGTTTGTTCTCCCGATTTATTTACCAGAAATAACCCCTCGGCAAATCCCATATCAGAGTATCTGTTTGGTTTGATAAACTTTGTTATTTTCTCTTCTTTAACGTCGAATACCTGAAAACCGTGGTCGTCCAAAAGCGGAAGAAATATAAACTTATCGTCCGGCGAAAAAATCACCTGTTTAGGTTGATCGCCGCATTCAAAAACTCCCGCCTCTTTAAATAAAACCGGCTCGCGGTTATGTTTAAGCGTAATTTTTTTGTTTCTATCTGCCGTTATTCTGCAAAATTGGTCGGCGTATCCGCTTCTTTTTAAAATAATATCGCGCTCCCCCTCCTCGATAGATAGCGTTAGCGGCGTCGTCCCTTTTTTATCGTCCCCGACATAGACGTCCGAAACCCCTTCAATCAGTTCTATTTCAATCGTAAAACTTTCTTTAACCTCTATGCGATCCTTTTCTGCGGTTAGATCGGCGCTAGCGGCGTTATTATCCGCTTCTCGCGCTTTATCGTCGTCTGTTTCTTTTTCGATAAACCGCTCTTTCGTTTCGTTTACCGCGCGCTCCTTAACGTTCGACGTTGTTTTGCAGGATACGATTAGCGATAAGAATAGTAAAACAAAATAGAAATATTTTTTTTTCATACTGATAGTTGTAATATCGGCCGTTAGATTAGAAGAATTTATAAATTAAAGAAGAATAAAAGTCAACGATTATTGTTATTATCCAAAAAATTAAAATCAGAAAAAATATTTGATTTTTTTGCTAAATATGATATATACATATTTAGCAGTTGAGCGATATGAAAAGAAAGTTTAGCGAAGATAAAATTTTAATCAGACATATATTTTTTACCATTCTCGGTTGGTTTTTATTTATTACGATAAATATTGTCCAATTTTTTATTGCTATGCCGATCGTTCTTATTTTTACTTTTATATTTGACCGAAATCGTATAATTTTCCCTTATATGACTAAATTTTTTTCCAATATGTTTTTCTTTCTATATTTTGTCGAAAAAATCAATTACCAGGATAACGGATTGAAAGCGCCAAAAAAAGGAGAAAAACGAATATACGTTATCAATCACGCTTCGCAATACGACGTTATACTTATGTATCTTCTCCCGGGACCGATAAAATTTATATTCAAAGATAAATGGGCAAAAAAACCGCTCGTAGGGTGGATAGCTTATTTGGCGAAGAATCTAATCGTGAGAGACGATATGACCGCGGCGGAGCTCGCTAATTTATTTAAAAAAGCCGGCAAACAACTGGAAGCCGGCATTCCGTTTATCATATTTCCCGAAGGAACCAGAAGTCGCGACGGTAAAATCGGCGAGTTTTTCCACGGGACATTCAAACTTGCGGTAGATAATCAGGCGGATATAATCCCCGTCGTATTTGACACGTGGAACTGCATACGTCCCGGCGCTCTTTGGATAAGAGATACCAGAGCGGCTATTCGCGTATTAGACCCGATCAAATACGAAAATTACAAAGACCTCAATTTTGGCAAGGTCTCTTTTATTACCAGACGTAAGATGATCCGGGCTCTCCTTGATTTGAGAGACGAAAGACGCGTCAAAGAAAAAAACTATTACAGAAAAATCGATAAATTTGAAAAAATCGACGATGAAATGAGAGCCGAACTCGCCGAAATGGACGAACGCGCCGCTAAAAAAGGGATATATCTTTCAAACGAATCCCCTACTCCAAGCCTATAAAAGCTGTTACGCTCTTTTCGGGATATAAGATATTTGTTTCGGAAAGCGACACGCCTAATTTATCGAGCGCCAACAATCGCGCTATCTCCCTTTGGTAAACTAACGATAAATCTCCGTAACCCGGACTGAAGCGCGCGCTTTTGACGATTTTCCCCAGACGAACGTTCTGCTTAATCAACATTTCGTGAACGTAATCGATCGCCCCTTCGACCGTTTCAGACCCAACCGCGTCGGCTATAACCGCGGTAAACATATCTTTTTCGTCTCTCAAGTTGTCGTCTCTAAACGCTACTATATCCGTTCCCGCCGTAACTCCGACGAGATATGCGGATTTAGATTTATTGAGATATTCAGCTAATTTCTTGCTATTAACTACAAAATTATTACTAAAAGATACTATTTCGCCGGTATTTGACTCAATAGGGATTATAATATACGAAGCGCTTAGATTTACTCGTTTTATCGCCTCTTCTATAGCGTTATTGATTTTACTTTTTTCACTTTCAGAAATCTCGTTTGATACGCGATATCCCAATCTGGCAAATATCTGCCTTGTCGGAATAGGTATTTTTATGTTTTTTAGAATCGTCGGCGTCATAATTACCCAAAATTAATATTTTTTTTCTTTTAAAATGGCGTCGGACTTTTTAAAAAACGACTCGTTTGGAAACCGCGCCAAAGAGATATCGACTATTTTTCTAGCTTCGGAATAAGAACCGCTATTTATATGTTCGTAAATAATATTTTGAAAAAACGCTTTATAGTTATTGGTAAGCGTCGAGTCTTTTGGAAAATACTTCAACGCCTCCTCGTTATAAAATATGAGATTCTCTATATCCCTGTTTTCAAAAAGATAAACCGCGTATTTGATATAACAGTTTTTTAGATAATTCAAATAATCTCTGTCTTTTTTATAATCTTCGTATATAGACTTTGCAAACGACAACGCCTTTTCATAATCCAAAGAATTTGATAAAACTAATATTTTATTCAAAGATAGCGCTTTACGGCTATTTTCTATGATACTATTATATTGCGGAAAATCCCGCTTTAAATTTGCCAATAACGCTTCGGAAGTTTCAAAATCCCCGCTTTTTAACGTATTATTAGTTATGCCGGCAAGAGCGTTTCCAAATACCTTTTCTACGTCCTTACTGTAAAAATCTTTTAAGAATTCTGATATTAACAAAAAAGACTTCTCGTATTCCTGCTTGTTTATTAAAAAATTAACAGCGTTGTATAGATAAAATACGTAAATTTCCTCAAATTTCTTTTTATCGGCTCCGTCAAACCTTGAATATTCCCGTAGAATATAATCTTTTATCTCTTCGTATTTTGAATAGTCCTTCTCGCTGTTGATATAATTGCCAAGAAGATCCAATCTCATATTGTCAAAATAATCGTCTTTTTTAAAGTAATATTTGAAAGAATTAATATTTAAAATTGCCCGTTTATAATCGTTTTTTTCAGAAAGATCGACTATGAGATTGTTAAAATAGACGTAAAATTCGTCTCTCCCTTTTTTGTCGTTTCTTCCAATATAAGATAAAAAACTAAGATTTGCCGACTTAACGGTCTGCTTTTTTTTGTAATAGAGATTAGATAAATTGTGATATACGAGAAAGAGCAACTGCTTTGCGTTTATATTATTTCTGTTTTTGTAATCTCTTTTCGGAATGTATCTAAACCCCGTCGTCTTTCCAAACTGATCCAGAACGTCTTTTTTATTGCCGGGATCAAAACCGTATGGGTTGGTCGTTTCAACGTCGATCTCTTCCGAATCAAAATCAATTTCTATAAAAACGTGGTCGACCGTTTCAACCGCGCTAAATTTTATCCCGTATTTAATTAAAAACGTCGCGTAAAATATTGAAGAGCTTACGCAATTATATCTTCCTTTCTCATATATATTGTTAATCGTCGTAGAATATGTGTCGTATTTTTTATAACACTTTTCGTGTAAAAAATAGAGAAGTTTTTCGCAAAACTTTTTTTGGTTCTCTAAAGTAAAATCTTTGTAAGAACCGCCTCCAAACTCCTCGACTAACTTCTTATCAATATCGGTTTCGATTGAATAAAACCAACTCAGCAAAAAATCGTAATTTATAATATTTTCCGATACGATTACAAAATATCTAAAATAATCTAAATAATCTACATCGGTAAAATCGTTATCTATTATCTCGCCGGTATAAGCGTCGACATTCGTTACGTTGATGAAATCTTCAGATAATCCGTCAAAAGCGGAGCCGTCTATATTATTAGAAAACATATTTTGAGATAAAAAAAAGAGGATTACCAAAATCGATCTTAATAATTTAATTTTAACCTTCCTTTTACGGAGCCGAATACTATCGAATCCCCGTCGTTCAATAATATAAGCTCGTTTTGTTTGATTTTTTTTCCGTTTATAAAAGAGCCGTTTTTACTAACGTCTTTGTAGTATAATCTCCCGTTTTCCCAGAAAAAAACTCCGTGTCTCCTCGACACGAAAGGTCCCTTGTCGTAAGGTCCCAAGTCTATATCGGGACTAGAATTAACGTCTGCTCTTCCGGCGAGTATCTCGTTTTTATTATCAACTTGAAGATTGAATTTTCCGCCGTCGTCTATCAGCAATACGTTCTCGTAATTATCTATAACTTCCAATGTTTCTAATTTATAGGGGCTGGCGTAAACGTTACATACGGGGCAATATTCAGAGTCGTCGCTAATTTCCGAGTTACAGCTTTTGCAGATCATAATACTTCTCCGTCAATTTTTAATATTTTCGATTTTTAAAATATATTCCAGAGCCATTTCATAAGAATATATGCCAAATCCCGATATTACTCCAATCGAAACCGGCGAAATCAAAGATTTATGCCTGAATTCTTCTCTTTTGTAAATATTTGAAATATGAACTTCGACTACTTTCAGATCGACGCCGGCTATCGCGTCGCGTAAAGCTATAGAGGTATGACCGTAAGCTCCCGGATTGAAAATAATATACTTAACGCCGCTATCCGGACACAAATGTATAAAATTAATTAGCTCCCCTTCGATATTTGACTGAAACGCGACAATTTCGTTGGATTTTCCGGCGATCTTTTTTAAATTGTTATAAACGTCGTCTAAACTAAAATTCCCGTAAACAGCCGGCTCTCTTTTGCCTAAGAGGTTCAAATTTGGTCCGTTCAATAATCCGATTTTCACAACACTCTCCCAAATATATAGCTCCGTCTTGCTAAAATAATCGCTCGACAATTTTAGCAACTAAGTTTATTATATAACATTATTTTCTTCTTTGAAAGTATTTTTCCAGATTTTCTTCAGACAACTCAAAATGAGCCGGTCTACCGTGAGGGCAATTTGTAATATTTTTTTCAAAATATTTGTCGACAATTTCAGAAATCTCCAATAAATTAAGCGAATCCCCCTTTTTAATCGCCTCTTTGCACGAAGCCTCTATAAGAACGTCGTTTACGATATTATCCTTATCTCCAAAATCTTTTTCTAAATACGCCAGTATAGTTTCAATTATCGAATCGTAATCTTTTCTATTAATTAAAACTTCCGGAGCCTCTCTCAGAGAAAGAGTAGTTCCCTCCTGCCTTTCGATAAGGAACCCGTTTTTATTTAGCGTTTCAATTTTGCGCTCCGTCGTCTCATTCCAATTTGGAACTTCAAAAATTATCGGTATTATTAATTTTTCGATAGTTTTAGTTTTTTCGTATTTTGATTTTTTATCGGCGTATATGATCGCCTCGGCCGCGGCATGCTGATCGATAAAAAATATTTTGCTCTCTTTTTCAATTATTATGTAATTCTCAAAAACGCTCCCCAATATTTTGTAATTTTTTCCGTCTATATATTCGTTGTCTATAATCTCTTTCGTCGAATCATTTTCTACGAGATAATCAAAATATTTTTTTTGAGATTCAAACGAAGCCGGTTTGTCAAAATTCAAAAAATTGTTCTCGTCTTTATATAATTTAGCGTCGTCGGCGCCGCTTATAAATATTTCTCTACCTATCCCCTCTCCAAAGGCTTTATATAAATTAATTCTTATAGATTCAAATATTTTCTGCTGATCGTAAAATTTTATCTCTTTTTTTGCCGGATGAATATTTACGTCGATTAGCGAAGGATCGATATCGAGTTCAATAAAGACCAAAGGTCTTCTTCCCGGCGATATGAAATTTTTTATTCCGGCGTCGATTGCCGAATATAAAAAACCGGCGTAAACGGCTCTGTTATTTACCGACAACCCCTGATATTTCCTCGAAGAAAAAAAAACGTTAGCGTCGGAATAATAAATACGCATCGAAGTTTTGTCGTCGATTACCGCGCTCCTCGACTTTATCTCAAACCGCTCTTCTATCCCATAAACGTCGAAAAACGCCGATTGAAAATCCCCCTTACCGTCCGATCTAAAAACAATCTTATCGTCGTTGTAAAGCGCAAAAGAAACGTTAAGATTTGATAAAACCTTATCGATTACGACCTTTTTTATAGCGTTTAATTCGACAATTTTAGACTTAACAAAATTCTTCCTTGCCGGCAGATTATAAAACAGATCGGTAACCGTTACTTTTGTCCCTTTTTTAAACGCAATCGGCTCTATTTGATAATCGTCGTTTGAAATTTTATACCCGATCGATTGACCCGTCTCGTCGGTATTAGAAAAAATCTTAATCTTTGCAATTCTTTCGATAGAATACAACGCCTCGCCGCGAAACCCCATAGATTTAACCGAAAATATATCGTCGACAGTTTGAATTTTACTCGTCGCGTGCTCGCTTAAAGACAATTTTAGATCTTCTTTATCTATCCCCATTCCGTCGTCCGAAACCGCGATAAGGTCCATACCGGCGTTTATTACGTTTATTACAATCTCTTTGGCTCCGGCGTCGATAGAATTATCGATTAATTCGCGGACGACGGCGGCCGGTCTGTCTATCGCTTCGCCCGCGGCTATTTTTGAATATACCTCTTCGCTTAATAATCTAATTCTATCTCTCATAAATATACCTCATAAGATTACGATATTATCGTAAATAATGCAATATGTAAATCATATAATTTGTATCCCGTCAGTTTTTTGGGGTAAGGAAATAGATAACGCGAGTCTGTCTCAAAAAAAATGACACATATGAAACAAATATTTTTTATTCCCCAAAAAACTGGACGGATTACCTGTTTCTTTCGTCTTGCAAATAGGAGTAAACTTTAGTATAATCGCTGACATTGAAAGAGAGGCGCGCTAATCATATATGAAAAAATTTGACAAGATATATAAATACTATGACGGAGCTATTAAATTTTTCAATCTGAATAAAAAAGAAGAGATTAAAGAGGCTTTGAAATTGAAGGGCGACGAGATCGTTCTTGACGTTGGCGGCGGAACGGGGAGGCTTGCCGAATTTTTGTCGCCGGAGAGCAAGGAGTATTATATTCTTGATGAAAGCGAGGGTATGCTTTCAAGGGTGAAAAAGGCGTCGAATGTGTTTCCCGTATTCGGAGATGCGCGCAATTTGGAGTTCGAGGATTTGAGTTTTGATATTGCGATTATGAGCGATACAATTCACCATATTAAAAACCATGAAAAACTTTTTGAAGAAATCGCGAGAGTTCTAAAACCGAACGGCAGGCTTTTGATTCTCGATTTTGAAAAATACAATTTTAAAACGAGGATCTTGCGGGCGTGCGAGTTTTTTCTTTTTGGCAAGACTTATTTTATGACAAGCGACGAGGCTCGCAGTTTAACGGAAAAGTATTTTAAAATTGTAGATTTTATAAAAAAAGGGTATTATTATATTATAGTCGGAGAAAAAAATGTTTAAAACTATTAAGTTTTTAGTTAAACTTGCTCTCAGTTTTATGAAAAAGGAGGTAGTTAATAAGGAAGATTATCGGACTGAATATAATAAGGTTTCGAGGACTTACGGTAGGTGGCTGGATAAAATGAGCCGCTTTACCGATGAAATCGTCATGCCCTTGGAGAGCAATCAAACATACAAAATTCTAGACTTCGCATGCGGAACGGGCTATATTACCCGAAAGCTGTTGGAAAAAAATGCGAATGTAGAAATTGCTGCGGTTGATTATTCGGAAAATATGCTGGAGCATTTGAGACTTTTAAAAAACGATAAAGTTTCCGTCGTCCACTCGGATGGGATTAAATTTTTGGAAAGCGCAAACGAGAAGTTTGACGTCGTTTTTTTCGGTTGGGCTTTGCCATATTTTAATCATAAAAAACTTTTCCCGCTCTTTAAAAAAGTAATGAAAGCCGGCGGAAAACTCGGGATAATTTGCAACGTCGAGGGAACGCTTTCCCGCCTTGAGGATATTTTTTTAAAAGTGATGTATAACAATCAAGACGAAATTGCAAAGCCGATGAGCATCGGTTTTAATTTGCCTGCGGGAAGCGCGGGGCTTGAAAATTGGCTGAAGAAATATGGGTTTGAAAAAGTTAAGCTTTCCGACGGCGAGGTTAAAGTTTCGTTTGAAAGAGCTGAAGATTTGCTTGATTGGTTGAATGAAACGGGAGCGGCGGCCGGAACCAAGCGCATTTTTAAGGAGTATGAGAAGATAAGGGAAGATTTAATCGAGGCGATTAAAATAGAAAAACGCGTTAATGAAAAATATGAAATAAATCATAAATTTGCATACGGCATTTTTAAATTGCCGTAGTTTTATACAAACGGAGGAAAAAAATGAACGTTGAAAAAACTAAAATAATGACGCGAATGATTTTTGATAAAGATGTAAGAAAATCTTTGTTTGAGATTTATAGCATATTCAAAGAAGATGAAAATTTCAGTTTAAAAAGACTTCTTATCGCAATGAGAAATATGGCCAAGGGGGAAAAAATCGTTCGCTTTGAAGGGAAATATATTATAAGTCCGTTTTTGCCGCCATTTCCGTCGAAGGCGTTTATTGAAAATATTCTTGCGGTAAACGAGCCGACGAATATATTTACTCAACAAATACGCGCTAAGCGAAGAGCGCCGATTTCAATTTATCTCTGTCTAACAAATAAATGTCCGAATAATTGCGTATATTGCAGCGCGAAACATCGAGATCGCGAAGGAGAGTTGACTACCGAAGAGTGGATTAAGGTAATCAAAGATTTGCAGGATATGAAAACTTCGATTATCGGTTTGACCGGCGGCGATCCGATGATGCGCGACGATATTTTTGATATTGTCGGCGCGATTGACGAGAGAAGCGCTTCAATCCTTTTTACGAGCGGCATAAATCTTACCCCTGAAAAAGCGCGAGAACTTAAAAAGAGGGGGCTTTTTAGCGTCGGAATCAGTTTAGATTCATACGATAAAGATACGCATAACAAAAACAGAAACAGCGATAAGGCTTTTGACTATGCGGTCAAAGCGATGCAAACTTCGAGAAGCGCCGGGCTTTATACTCTGTCGCAAACCGTTGTATTAAAAGAAAATCTGGACGAAGAAGAGCTTTTTAAACTTTTCAAATTTGCAGGCGAAAACGGCGCGCATGAAGTGAAAATTTTGGAACCAATATTGAGCGGGAACTTGCTTTCGACAAAAGACTTATCGAAGATAATGTTTACGGAAGAAGACAGAAAAAAGCTTATCGCGATTCAGCATAAAGCAAATAAAAAACGCAACCTACCAAAGATTACCACATTTGCATATACGGAGAGCGAGGAAAAATACGGTTGCGGCGCGGGAACGCAACACTCCTATATCAGCGCCGCCGGCGATCTTTATCCTTGCGACTTCGTGCCGATGAGTTTCGGCTCCGTGAAAGAAACAAGCGTCGCCGAATTGTGGAGCGAAATGAACGGCATAATCGGCGCTCCGAAAATCGGTTGCTTCGGTCAAGCGGTAAACAAAGAAGTTTACGAAAGGGCAAACGGCAAACTTCCTCTCTGCAAAGAAGAATCGACCGAGATTTGCAAAAGATGTCGGTCGGAAACTCTGCCGAAGTACTACCGCGACCTGCAAGGACTAGGGTATTAGCCTCGCGTAATCATCTAATCATTCCCCGTTATTATTATTGTTATCCTCAATGAAATCTTTTCTCTTCAGGGTTATTTCCTTTATGATGTCCGAGAACACGCTGTCGTAATCGTAGACTGAGACGGTTCCGTTGCCAATGTCGTAATAGTACGCCTGGAGGTTGAGTTTTTTTGACTTCACTTTTTGGCGAACAAAGTCGTACGTCATAAGATTGTCCAATTGCTGAACGGCGTTTAATTTTTCGAGCATGATAATTTTATCGTTTTCTTTCATGTCGGGATACTCTTCGTCGATATAGTTGGATATCGAGATGCTTTGCATAAGCCATTCGCCGGTATATGGATATTTTTTCTTGTAGTCTTTCAGTTTTCTGAGAGCCGCGCAACCGCCGCATTTGGAATGGCCGCAGACTATTATATTTTTGACTTTAAGCTCTTGAACGGCGTATTCGATAGCGGAAACTGTCGAAGGGTGCGTGTCCGGTTCTTCTTCCCTCGGAACAATGTTCGCAATATTTCGCATTTGAAAAAATTCGCCCGGTTCAGATTGAAACAGAGTCTCCGGCTCTACCCTTGAATCCGAACAACCGATAAAGAGCGTGTGCGGAGCGTGTCGCGTCTCTAGTTTCTTATAAAAATCTTTATTAAACGCATGCTCCAATTCTGTGAATTTTTCTATTCTTTCCTTCAGGTCCTCCATTTTTTCCTCCAGTCAATCAACGTCGGAACTCTTTATTTCGGATAAATAAACATTCGGCGTTCGATTCGTCTTTTTTATAATATCACGATTAGCGACTGTGTCAAGAAAATTATTATTATTTTTTATTCTCCAAAAAACTGACGGATTACAAAAATAAGTATCCCATCGGTTTTTTTGGAGAATAACGCATATGTGTCAATTTATTTGTTCCATAATGCGTCGAATTTTTCAAAACAGTCGCCGCGCGTTATCGGCGCAGCGCATATGTGTCAATTTTATTCTAGCCCCATATGATGCTAAGGTAAAAGTATTGATTAAATCTGCTAAAGCGGTTATAATTGAACCAAGTTTGGTTAAGTACGATGAAAGATTGTTAGGACGCATGAGCTTCGAGCTCGTACATATGATTAATATATTTAATCAACGGTCAATCTTACATCGAAAGCGACATCATAGGCTTCGAGCCTGTATAGATGGATGATGTTTAGTCGCAATAGCAGATCTTA
>MWDO01000037.1 GCA_002070605.1 Spirochaetes bacterium ADurb.Bin133 | reverse complement strand
AAACAAAAAACATTTATTTCACTTTATAGTGTCAGAATCTATGAATAGTAAAGTCATAGATTTTCTGTTAAAAGAGTTCAAAATTAATACGTTCAGCGAGTTATTTGAAACTATGTTTCGCCTTATTAACAAAAAAATACCAAAAATGAAAGGGATAATAGGAAATCACAGCTCCGGATACGCCGTTATAGATAGCTCCGACGATAAAAGGGTGGATAAATACCTTAGAATCAGCGAATCGGACTATCTTCAAATTAAAAGTTGGCATTTCTTGTATAACGAATTCGGTATGGCATCGACGGTTCGAGATATTATACTGTTTTTCTATAACGGCGTTGTAAAATACGGAATGGAAGGATTTCTTGAGCTTGTTGGGAAGAAGTTAAGAATTGATAAATTGAAAAATGACTTTTTTGATAAAATGACACAACTGTTAAATATAACCGCTCGAAAACAGCTATTATACGCGCTCGTAATCGAAAATTATCCCAAATATACATAAAACTATTTTTTCTCCAACTCCAAAAAACAGGCGCCCGTTTTGAATATAATTCTATTGACCAAAAAACAATATTTTGTTAGTATGGTTCGAAAAGGACGGTAATATGCCTATGTCTGCCGACGGATTTACAGCCGAGACTGTTTTTAATCAGATTATCGGTTATACTTACAACGATTTGATTTTATTACCCAGGTATTTTGATTTTGAAGCGGGGGACGTCGAGCTCAAGACTCGGCTGACTAAAAACATTTCGATGCAGTTGCCTTTTGTTTCCTCTCCTATGGACACGGTTACCGAGGAGAGGATGGCTATATATATGGCGCTGCTTGGCGGTATCGGGATACTGCATTACAATAATAAGATTAACGAGCAAGTAGAGATGGTCAGGAAAGTAAAACGGTTTGAAAACGGTTTTATAAATGAGCCGGTGGTTCTTTCTCCAAATCATAGAATACAGGATATTTTGGATATAAAGAAAAAATCCGGTTTTTCGGGGATTCCTATAACGGAAGACGGAACGACAAATACTAAATTGATAGGGATTGTAACCGGTAGAGATATAGATTTTGAAAAAGACGTAAACAAAAAACTTAAAGAGGTTATGACTACCGAGTTGGTTACCGCTAAGGTTGGAATCAATCTTAGCGACGCCAACAATATTTTAAAGACAAAAAAAGTCGGCAAATTACCGATAGTTGATAACGAAGGCAAACTGAGGGCGTTGGTGGCAAGAACGGATCTTCTGAAAAACAGAGATTTTCCTTTAGCGACGAAGGATAAAAATAAGCAGTTGAGAGTTGGAGCGGCTGTTTCCACGCGGGAAGAGGATAAAGAGCGGGTAGAGGAGTTGTATAAAAGCGGCGTCGACGTTTTGGTTATCGATTCGGCTCAGGGGTATAATAAATATCAGATTGACGCTTTGAGGTATATAAAAAGAAAATACCCCGATATAGACGTGATTTGCGGAAATATTGTAACCGAAGAGCAGGCGGAAGGGTTGTTAAAAGAGGGCGCCGACGGTTTGCGGATTGGTATGGGACCGGGTTCGATTTGCACTACGCAGGAGACGATGGCGTCCGGCAGACCTCAAGCGACGGCCGTTTATCATACGGCAAAAGTAGCTTATAATTATAACGTTCCTGTAATCGCCGACGGCGGGATCAGCGTTATAGGGCATATTATGAAAGCGCTCAGTTTTGGAGCGGAATCCGTTATGATGGGGGGACTTTTGGCCGGAACAATAGAGTCGCCGGGAGAGTATGTGTACAAAGATGGAATGCGTCTCAAAAAATATCGCGGCATGGCTAGTCTCGACGCGATGAAGGACGGCGGCGCGAAGAGGTATTTTGCCGACAATGAAAGTATCAAAGTATCTCAAGGGGTATCCGGAGCTGTAACCGATAGGGGAGGTTTGTCTGATTTTATTCCATATTTGTCTCAAGGATTGAAACACGCTTTTCAGGACGTCGGGGCTAGGAGCATTCCGGAACTGCGCGATTTTATGAGAAGCGGTAAGTTGAAATTACAAGTTAGAAGCGCCTCTTCCATTAAAGAGGGGGGAGTTCACGACCTCTATCTTGCCGATAAAACTTTCTTGTAATCTGGGCGGTATTATAAAACTATATTTGAAGCGTACCCTTTCAGTTTTTTGGGGATTTACTAATCAAAAATATCTGTTCCATATGCGTCGATTTTTTTTTGACACATATGCGTCGAATTTATTTTGACACATATGGCGCTTTCAAAAAACCGGCGGGGCGTATCTGAAGCGTATTTCTATTTTTCCAATAAATAATTCAGATTAATTACGGCGGTTTGTATGTCTTTTTGGGATTTTTCAAACTTCCATTTTTTGATAATCGCTATAATTTTTTTATCTTTTTCGAAATCTCCGGACGTTTCAAGAATTTCAACCGCTATAACGTCGCCGCTAGAGTCTATATCGATGGAGAATTTCATATTGACGTTGGATTGTATGTCTATCCCTTTTAATTCGTCTTCGTAACCGGTCAATAGCGATCTGACGGAGCCGTCTTTCCAGTTGATCGGATCTATATCGAACTCTTTAATCTCTTTATCAAGGAATTTATCCAAATCTTCGTCGTCGAAGAGTTTTGTTATAGTTTTAGGAGCGATTTTAGGCGCGTAAGAAGTATTCTCCGTTTGGTAAATTTTATTCTCTACTTCCACTTGCGCTTTGTAGTTAAAAGGTAGCGAATCGATTTGATCTTTATAACCTTTATGGATCGTTTTACTCCCCGAAGATTTGGAGAGCGACCGCCTTATTTTGGTTAATTCTTTTGAGGAAAATTTTGTTACTTCAATATTCGCCGTTTTTTCTTCTTTGTCGTAAAGAAATTTAACTTTATTTGGGATCAAAAGGATAATCAAAATTACGGCAAGATGAAGCGCCGAGGATAGCGCCAGATATTTTATAAAATCTTTTTCAATAATTCCGCCCGTCATTTTATTCTATCTCTGTTTTTTCCTCGGTAACCAGCGAAATATCGGATATTCCCATTACTTTTAATATATCAAGTATAGCGATAATATTTTTATAACCCGTATCGTTATCTCCTAATAGATAAATTGTCGAGGTTGAAAAATTATCTATTTCTTTTATTTTATTTGATAAATTGTGAATTTCGGTTGCTTCTCCGTTTAGCGATATATTTCCGGCAGAATCAACTTCAATTAAGATTTTTTCTTTACTTATGTCGCTCTCTCCGGCAAACGACTTAGGTAATTTCATTTTAATTGATCTGTTTAGTTCGAAAGTCGCCGATACCATAAAGAAAATGAGGATGATGAACATCATGTCTAATATCGGCGTTAAATCGACGCCCTGTTTATTAGTTTTAGCAGTTTTGAATTTCATGTTTTGGAAACTATCCTTTTTCTGAATTTCTTTTGAAAAAGCGTCGAGACGACTATTTCAATTTTCTTTAATTCCGATTCGATTTGACGTTCGAAAAAGTCGTGAAAAAAAGTCGACGGTATAGCGACGGCAAGACCGACCGCCGTAGTTATTAGAGCGGTAGATATGCCTTCGGCGACGATCGCCGCGTTGCTGATTCCCTTTTCGACAATGTTGTTGAACGCCGAGATCATTCCTATTACAGTGCCAAAAAGTCCTAAAAGCGTCGATAATCTGGCGAATATTCCTAAATAACCAACTCTTTTGTAATATTCTAAATGCAAATATGAAAATTCGGCGTCGACAAACTCGTTAAGCTCCTCTTTAGTTGTAAAACTTGAGTTTACAAACGAACGCAGAGTATTATTTACCAAAGATTTCTCTCCGCTATTGATCTTATCGGCAAGCTCGGCGATAGATTCGTCGGGACGAACGTAATCCGTCATATTAATTCGGTTTTTATACAAAAACTTAAATCTATCGATTACTATCGCTATTGCTAAAATTGAAAAAATTATTATCGGCGTAATTACCACTATTGTTGATAAAGACATCAAAATCTCCTAGACGAATAAATATAGCATAATTTAAAATATTTACCAAAGAAATTTAACTCCCAACTCTCCGGATAATTTGAAAACCGGAACGTTTACCGTCGTTTTGCTATTTAGGATTATGAAAAAACTGTAGAAAGGAGAAAATTTTGTTTCGGTAACAAACTTATTGGTTATCGAGTATTTTGATAAATTTTCTTCAACATAAAAACCGGAGCCGAAACTAACGTAAACGTATTTAAAATTTATTTTGCGAAATTCTGTGTCAAAACCGAAGGAATACGATGAAAATTCTTGAAAGTATATAAGATATGAGTTGAATAGTTTGAAAAAATCAAAGTCGTAGCAAAAAGACGATAGAGAGTATAAATCGGTCTTTTCCGGGGCAAACGTTTCAAAGTTGTTAATTGAGAAATTATAATTATTCCATAAAAACAAAACCAAAGTCTCCGCGTAGAATTTGTTATAGTTGAAGACGATTTTTATTCCGGAGAGAGATTTGTAGTCTTTATCAAATAAAATCTCCGTTTCGGCGACTATTTCCTTGAACTCATTTTTTGAGAGATAATCGTCGTATTTGAATAGAGAAAAAGAGAAAAACTTATATGCGAAGCTAAGGAAAATCTCAAAATTAACAATAAACGAAGTTAAATTATTCAGTTTAAAGTCTAATAATGTCCCAAAAGAGACGTAATTAAGGTAAAAAGAGCAAAAAGTCCCTGTTTGAAAGAATCTATCAATGTAATTGGTATAACCGCCGTTTTTCAGAGACAGATAGTTTATTTCGAAGGAATTTAAAGAGTTAAAAACTTCATTTTGAAAATCATACTCGAATGAAGAGGTCTCTTTAGTTTTAAAACCGCGGGCTTCTTGACCGAAACCAAAGCCCGTTGATAAAATTGAGCCGGAATCGGTTTTGCAATATCCCGCGTTGAAATTGAATAGAGCGCCGTTTTGCGCAAATTCGAACGAGCCCGCCAGGTCGAGATGCTTTTTATCGGAATATACGCCGATTACAAACGAATTGGTTTTGTCAAATATTTCAAGATTGTATTTAAAGTTCTTGTATTCGTTAAAAAAAATCGATAGATTTGATATTACGCTGATTTTGTTTAAAAAATTCTGAAATTCGGTTTTTTGAGCGTTATAGCGCTCTTTACGCTTCAGATTTTTGTCGTATTCTTTATCCTTATCGTCCAACAAAAATTCCATATTTTCAGAAAAATTTTCGGTATCGATAAAAATTCCGGAATTTTCTATTTTGGTTTTGAAAGATAGATTCCATCGTTCATATTTGTAACTGTCGCGCGTTTCAAGAAAAAAGGTTTTACTTTCAAAGTCAAATAGTTCTCCGACCGGATCTTTTATATTATCTTCTATGTCGAATATAATGTTTATATCTTCTATTTCAAGCGAGAAAACTTGAAAATTTAGAGATATTAAAAGCGAAAATAGTAGTAGTTTTAGTTTATTAAACGTTACTTCTTCCACTGGAAAGAATAGAAACTAAACGCGACGGATATATCTACGTAAAAACCGCTGTACATTTCGGTTTTAGCTAAGTCGTATTGATTCATACCGCCGACCAGATCGTTAGGGATAAGAGGATTGCACGTAATACCCGTCCTGATCTGCGGGGTAATTTTAAAGCCGGTATCCGGTATAAATATGTCGTAAGCCAAAGAGATAAAGGGCGCGGCGTAGAATGCGAACCTCTCGGTAGGGTCAAATTTATAGACGGGTATCAGAGGCGAGTATCCGGGGAAAGTAAAGTAAAACATACAGCCGAAACCCCAAAGCAAATTGGTTTTAGGAAAACTTCCGCCGACGCATAGGTCCATATCAAATCCGGTATAAAAAGCGCCGCCGTTAAGAGGGGACGAAGTCAGCGTTCCCATAGGAGAATCGCCTTCCATAATTCCAAAAAAGGACGGTCCGGCGAAGATTACGTCTAGTCCGCTTTTAAAATAAATTCTAGAGCCTCTTTTTATGCCGTTATCCCAAATAACCATTTCTACTCCGGCGCCTATCGATCCGGTAAAAAAATTTGAGAAAACTCTCCGCGCTTTTATTACGTTGTTGCCTGAGTCTGTTAGTACGTTTTTCTCCCAAAATTGCGAATTTGCAAAAGTAAGACGCGAAAAGAGATATATATTTTCTGAATGAACGCTAAATATAGCGGTTATGAGAAAGATACAAAGCATAAACGTTTTTTTCATCGGATCCCCTAGTTTATAATAAAGAAAGTTAAAAGCGTTTTTGATACAACCAAACGAATATATAATTATAAAGGAATTTTATCAACTTATTTACATATTTTTTATATAGAACTGTTATAAAGTTTGGTTACTACAAATTTTTTCGCGCCTGAATTTACGGAATACTTCTTTTTAGCGCCCTTTTTTACGCTAACTTGGACGTTTTTAAAAAAATCCATCAATTTTTCGTTACCCATTATCGACGAATACGTCGGCAATAGATAAAGCAATTGAAACTTTCTGATCTTGTTGTAGAAAGCCTTATCCGTATTTATAGACAATTTTTGATAATAATAGTACAATCTGGCTGAATTCTCAATAATTTTGTTTGGAACTCTGATATGTCCCAATTTAGAGTAAAAATCGCTTTTAACGTTCGCCGCGGCCTCTTCGTCCGACAGATAAGTCTTGTTAAATTCAAAAATCGACGAAAAAACGATATTCCAAAACATTTCAAAAATATTCTCTTTTAATAAACCGTTTAATTTTGCGTCGAATTTCTCAAGTCTATGAAATAAGTCCGCTCCGTTTTTTTCTAAAACGTCGTCGGTCAAAAAAGGGATCAAATATTGCGCTAATTTTGCCTCCCAAAGCGTTTTAATAATTTGCGAAGATTTGGAGGATTTTATTATTTTATTAATCTCCTCAAGGAGTCTCGAAGCGGGGCATTTGGCAAGTTCCGGGGAGTATTTAATAATTTTTCCGAAAGTACTCTTATCTATCGAGCAGTCGCATAAAACGGAATATTTTATAGCCCTCAACATTCTCACCGGCTCTTCTACAAAACTCGTCTCTGGCTTTTTTAGTAAGCGAATCTTTCTCTCTTTAATATCCTTGTAACCGTTCACAAAATCGATAATTAGTTCTTTTTCCGAATCGTAGTATAATGAGTTGATACTAAAATCGCGCCTTATAGCGTCTTCTTCCATAGTGCCAAAGTCGTTGTCTTGAAGCGCGAGCCCATGAGCGTTGTCGTTCGTGTCGGCGCGGAAAGTCGCCGTTTCGATAATACAGTCTTTGAAAATAATATGGACGAGTTTGAACCTTTTGCCGATAATTCTCGCGTTAGTAAAAATTTTTCTAATCTCCTTTGGAGACGCGTTGGTGGCTACGTCGAAGTCTTTGGGCGTTTTGCCGAGCAGATAGTCGCGAATAGCGCCCCCCACGATATACGCTTCAAATCCGAATTTTCTCAATCTATAAACGACTTTTAGGGCGTTGAATTCGATAGAACTTTTTTTTATTTTATGCTCCGAACTTTCAATTATTATCGGAACCGGTTTTCCGCTTTTTTTATTGAAAAGAGCGTCGAAAAATTTATTTTTAAAGAACCCCATACAAATAATCCTTAATCTATTTAATTGGTATAATATACATATCTTTATAACTGGCGCTAAGCGTAAAATAGTTAGTTATCAATATCGCGTTATTATGTAAAATTTCAATATCGAACGGATATTGAAAAAAACTTATTCCCTGATCAAAACCGAAGCTTAATTGGAGTTTAAAACTCTTTTTTTGCTCGACGTTTTTATACCAGTAAAAACCGGATCTTTTATTTCCCAGCGGATCGATAATGTTGCCGATTAGTTTTGAGTCGGCGATAGCGCTCCAGCTTTCGCCTTTATCGGCGGATTTTTCTATAACGACCGGAAAGCCGTTTGTGGGATCTCGAGCCGGATCAAAAAACTCAATATCGCCGCTGTTTTTCAAAAAAGGATTTATATTATTGATCCTGATCTGATGCTCTATCGAATATTTTACGAACGAATCCCAATATTTATCATCAGGTCTGATTCGGTAATAGTCCCCGGACTCGTCCCTTGATATTATAACCGGAGCTCCGGTCTGAGCTCCGGTCCAGAGTTTGAACATACGGTAAGGATCGTATTCGTAAAAGAAGTTTTCCGTTTTTTTGGAGTAATATAAATTTTTATCGGCCTGAATATAGTCGAGATTTTGAAGGAGGGATAGCCCTATGTAAATATTATCGAAGTTCGTCTCTTCAAATATCTCCGGTTTATCGTCGGGAAGTCTGAATCTTAATATCCTATTATTGGTTTTTGGTATCAACGACAACCCGTCGGCGTTGGAGGCGAGAAAAAAATCAAGATACTCGTTGTGAGTTTTTAACATTTTTTTGAATTCGGCTTTTTTATAAAAGTTTGAATTTTTAAAATCATCCGAAAAAGCGCCTCTGTATAACGAAGTAGGATAGATAGACGCTCCGTAAATTTGTCCGTTATTTTTCCACAATACGACCGGAACGTTAATAGCGGTTTTTGTCCAGTTTGCGCCGAAATCTTTGGTATAATAGACGCCGCCGGTATTCTTAATATTCGAGCCGTTGTAGAAATATTCGTATGAATTTTTAGACAGTTCGGCGTCCGTCTCCTCTTTATGTATAAAGGAGGCAAATATCGCGTCGTTTGACTCGTCGTATAAGCCCGCTATATATTTAATGCTGAAAATATTGAAACCGCCGATTTTTATGTATGAAGTTTTCCATTTTTTACCAAAATCGGTAGAAAACGACACCTTATTTTCCGAAAAAACTACAATCGTATCGTTTTTTGTTATCAAAACGTCGATAACTCTGGATTTATCGGTATCGTAGAAAATTCTTTTCGACGCCCATTTTTCTCCTCTGTCTTCCGTTATAAAAATATAGTCGCCTAGAGAGACTATAATTCTGTCAAGATTGTCGGGGGATTGGAAGAATTTTACCGTTAATCTGTTATTAATTTGCGTAAAGGCGTTGCCGGCGTTTTCGTTTTTTTCTTCCGAACTGTAACCGAAATGTCTATCTATCGAGGATATTCTAAAGAAATTTGACGTAAAGGTCTCTCCGTTATCCGTAGTTTTTAATATGCCGATTTTGGGAAAACTTATGAAAATGAACTGCGTCGCGCCGTCCGGATGCGCCCAAAATCCTTCGACGACGCTCTTTTCCCCTTTTATAAGAAAGCCCATAATCCTGTATTGGTAATTTAAGTTATACTCTCGAATCCCTTCGGATTTTTTTTCTTCAAACATATTCGACTTGACGCCAAACTCAAAAGTAGAGCAGGACAGCGCCAAGAAAAACGCGGTAAACAAAACTACTTTTTTCATAACGGCATTATAACTAAATTAAATAAAAATATAAAGATTTTTTTTTAAAATCTTTATATTTACCAAAATAAATGGTATAGTCGCTTTATGTCAAAATATAGTATAAAAATCTTTCTTTGTATTCTGCTCGCGCTCTTGTTAACGAATTGCGGATCGGAAAAGAGGTACGTAAAAGCCAAAATAAATAATAAAATATATAAATTTGAATTGGCTCTGACAGAAGAAGAAAAAGGGACGGGGCTGATGTTTCGTAAAAAACTTGATCCCGACGGCGGAATGCTTTTTGTCTACAGCTATATGACTATAATGGACTTTTATATGAAGAATACTCTCATACCTCTCGATATAGCGTTTATCGACGGCGGTTTTAAGATTGTCGATATTCAATCTATGAACCCTCTCGACGAGACCACCGTCAGATCAAAGAAGAGATGTATGTACGCTCTCGAAGTAAACAGAGGGTTTTTTGAAAGAATCGGGGTAAAAGAGGGCGATACTATCGAGTTTATTACCCCCATCCCTTACGTTACGGAGCTATAAGTTTATATGATAAATATTGATATTTCGCATATCGGTCGTCTGATTTTTATAAACCTTTTTTAACTCCGTCTTATAGCCGTTTTTCTGAATAGTTTGAAGATATTCGTAGCAATATTCTCGACCGGGATCCGATAAGAGGAATAGAGCGCCGCCGTCTAAAAATCTCTTGGCGGTATTCTTAAGAGGCGTTAGAAATCTCTGTTCGTAAAAGACGTCCGAAGCGATCAAAAAGTCGATCTTTTCGTCGAGCGCCGGAAAATCCCGCCAATCCCCTTTTATCGTCTTAAATTCGTTTAAACCGTTAAGTTTGCAGTTGAGGTCTATTATTTTCAGAGCGTCTTCCTCGTAATCCGAAAATATTACCTTGCCGCCAAGGAGTAGTATCGCTATGCCGACTATTCCCGACCCTCCGCCGAGCTCGAGAAACCGTTTCCCTTCGATTTGGGATATAGGCGTCTCTTCCAACAGATATTTAGCTAAATAGTAGCCGGAGTCCCACACCCTTATAAAAAACGGGAATCTTTCGTCTCTATTATACTCTTCGTTAGATATGCGGTCGAGGAATTCGTCCACATCTTCAGTCTGATATAATAAAATATCTCTGTCTCTAAAAGAATACTTTTTAATCTCAAGTCTGTATTTTTCTATTACATTCATAATTTAGAATAGACGGGATACTTGTTCTATCTATTTTTTTCTATCAAAGCGACGCCGCGATTATAGATATTCTCTTCGGTAAATCCAAAAAATTTACCCACCTCTTCGGCTTTACCGGATATGCCGAATTTACTAACTCCGATAACGTCCCCGTCGAGACCGACGTATTTATACCAATAATCCGGAATTCCCGCTTCGATCGCTATCCTGTTTCTAACTCTCTTAGGAAAAACGCTCTCTTTATATTCGCCGCTCTGTCTGTCGAAAAGATACGTTGAGAACATATTAACGACTCTGACGGAGTATCCCTCTTTTTCAAGCCGGGCGGCGGCTTCAAGCGTAATCGATACTTCCGAGCCGCTTGAGATGAGAATTATGTCTATTGTCTCATTTTTCTCTTTTTTTATAATAAATCCGCCGCGTTTTGCGTTATCTATGCTGAAATCAACGTCCAAAACCGGGACTTTCTGTCTGGTCGTAATGATAATATTCGGATGATTTGTCAGCTCAAGCGCTATTTGCCAAGCCGTAATTGTTTCGTTAGCGTCGGCGGGGCGCATCAGATTCACATTCGGCATAAAACGAAGAGAAGATATGTGTTCAACCGGTTGATGGGTAGGACCGTCCTCTCCTACGTATATCGAGTCGTGCGAAAAAAGGTAGATCGTAGGGATACGCATTATCGCCGCCATTCTTATAGAGGGAAGCATATAGTTCACAAACGATAAAAAAGTTCCGACTACCGGAAGAACGCCGCCGTAAAGATACATACCGGTCGCAATCGATCCCATAGCGTGTTCTCTTATACCGTATTGAACGTTATATTTTGAATAGTCGTCGCTTGTTATCTCTTTACCGTCTTTTATGATAGTCATTGTCGAACTGCCCAAATCGGCGCTTCCCGACGCTATAAAATCGAGGTCTTTACAAACGCCGTTTAATACCGCTTGCGACGCGTTTCTGGTCGGTATAGAGTCCCCCTTTTTGAATTTCGGAATATTTTGAAAAGCATCCGGCGGTATATAAAGGGAAAAATTATCGTCGTAAAGTTTTCTCAGTTCGGGAAATTTCTTAGACCACTCTGAAAACAGATCGACCCATTCGTTATATATCTTCTCTTGCTCTATTTTTTTAGAGTTAAAATAGGCGACCGCCTCGGGATCTACGAAAAAGTCCTCTTTGATATTGAGTATATTTTTGCAGAGTTCCGATTCGTCTTTGCCAAGCGGCGCCCCGTGGCATTTGTTGGTAGCTTGCTTATTCGGAGAGCCTTTTCCGATTATCGTATCCGCAATGATTATAACCGGCTTATTTTCGGCGATCCTGTCGTACTCCGCTTGTTCAAAACCGCGTCGGATATTTTCCCAGTCGTGTCCGTTCATTTTTATAACAGCCCAGTCCTGAGATCTGAATCTCTTCTCAATATTTTCTGTAAAAGTCAGATCGACGCTTCCCTCTATAGTGATCTTATTGCTATCGTATATTAAAATAAGGTTGTTTAATTTGAGGTGTCCGGCAAGAGACGCCGCTTCGTACGACAATCCCTCCATCAGATCGCCGTCGCTCGCCAATACGAATATCCTGTTGTCAAAAATCGTATAGCCATTCATATTGAATTTTTGAGCGTTTCGTTTTCCCATCAAAGCCATACCGACGGCGTTGGCGACTCCCTGTCCCAGAGGACCTGTAGAGGTTTCGACGCCTTCCGTCCAGCCGTACTCCGGATGCCCCGGGGTTTTGGATTTGAGTTGCCTGAAATTTTTTATATCGTCAAGAGTAACGTTATACCCCGAAAGGAATAATAAAGAGTAGAGCAACATAGAGCCGTGTCCGGCCGACAGTATAAAGCGATCCCTATTCGCCCATTTGGGAACTTTAGGATAATATTTTAGCGTCTCTCCAAAGAGAAACGCTCCGATCTCGGCGCATCCCATCGGTAATCCCGGATGTCCCGAATTAGCCTTTTCAATTGCGTCTATAGTCAAAGATCTTATCGTCTTAGCGGTTGCCGTTAATCCTCTGTTAATCATAATAACTCCAAACTACTTGGGAATAATTTTGATAAATAATTCTTTTTTGAGATAAGAAACTATAACAAATTTTATATAAATTATCAAATGAATTTAGATTTTTTTGGAAATAGCGATAGGGCGTTTGTTATGTTGGAAATATTTGTACCATATGCGTCGAATTTTTATACGACAATTGTCGCGCCCCGATAAAAGCGGGAATTCCTGTTTTGAATATACTAAAATGCTAAACAACGTTCATGTCGGGACTTTATCGGGGAGCGACGCGGCGGTATGTGTCGCATATGTGTCAATTTTATTCTTAACGCCATATGTGTCAATTTTTTATCAAGGCGCGTTTTCTATTTCTTTTTTAATCCCCCCTCGTTTCGACAACGTCGCCGTGTCGGTTACGAAAGAGGAATTATTATAATATATATAAAATATTAGGTTTTAAAGTTTGATTTTTAATATGATTAAAGCCGAATATCAATAAAACTATTTAATAAAGGTAAAAATATGCTGTATCATCTAAAATTAGAAGTCCAAAAGACTCAAAGTTTTATTTTCAGAGTTCCAAAGCTAAAATATATGCTTGGAGCTAATTCTGCGCTTGGTGAATATTTTGCAAAAGACCTGCCCGATTTAATTAAAAACAATGGAAAAAGAATTGAATGCATTGATTCAGAAAAAAAATTGACTCATAGCTACGACGATATCTATTCTAACTTTGAAAAAGGAATAATCGGGTCTGCCGGCGGACATTTTGAAGCTATATTTGACGACAGAAAAAACTGTGAAGATTTCTTAAAAGATGCTTTAAAAAAAGCAGAAGATTTCTTAGAAAAAGCTTTAAAAAAAGCAAAAGAAAAAATCCCCGGTATTAAGATATCATGTTATATTAAAGAATTTGATGAGACTAAAAATTTAAAAGATTTTAATGAAATACAATCCCAATCTCTGAATAAGGAGATTAAAGATAATCTCTCTATATTATCTTACGATTCCCCCTATTTTATGCAATGCTCTGAAGATGGGAAAGAACCCGGGATTATAGATATTCCTGAGATAATTTTTGTTGAGAATAGGATAAACGATAATGATTTTAATTTTATAAAAAAATATTACCGTGATAAAAAAGATAAAAAATATCAATTAAAAGATGACGATATTAATCCTGCTGAAAAATTAGAATTATTTGAAATTTTAAATAAGTTGAATATTAAGTCAAAAAGTATAACCGTGAATGATATAGAAGAACAGGGGGATAAGTTTTACTCTCTTAAAACTAATGATTATCTTTGTAGATTCTATAAAGATATTTTAAAAATAGATGAAAAAAAAATCCCGTATAATTTTGACGAGCTTAGAAAATCGAGTTTGATAGAAAAAAATAATAAGATTGCAATTATAGCTATTGACGGCAACGGTATGGGTAACAGATTTAAAAAAATAAGGGAGGAACTTGATGATAAAAATATAATGAAATCGTTTGTCGAAATAGAGGAATTCTGGTTTAAAGCGCGGGAGTCTTTTAGACGAGGGTTAAAATGCGCAATAGATAAAATTCCCAATAAGGAAAAATACGAAAGTAATGACGAAAATAATAAAAAACTTCCTTACATCGTCTTAATGCTTGGAGGGGACGATCTATTACTTGTTACAGTTCCGGAGATTGCTCTTGATTTTGTCGTTAACTTTGAAAATGGTTTAAAAGAATACAATAAAGATCTTACAATATCGGCGGGCATAGCGTTTGTAAAATACAACTACCCTTTTTCGCATGGGCGCGAGCTTGCCGAGTCTCTTCTCTCATCCGCTAAAGTTAAGAGTAAGTTGAATGATGGCAAGTCGGCTATTGACTGGCATATTCTATTCAGCAGTTTTAATGAAGATATTAACGAAATAAGAAAAGACGAGTATATCTTAAACTATGATAAACATTACGACATACTAACGAAAAGACCATATTTATTAAAAGACATACCTTCAAATATTGAAAAAATAAAAGAATATAATAAAAAAATTGAAGATAGGGAAAAAGATAAATCCGATACTTCCGGTAGAAATAAATTTAAGTCGTTTAGAAACTATCTTAAAGAGGGCGCCGATATGACAAAACATTATGGCAAACTCATTTTTGAAAATGATAAATTTGAAGAGTTATATGAATTTGATGAAATAGATCAAAATAGCGCATATATTAGAATTAATAGCTCTCTCGATCTTATCGAACTTATGGATTTTTACAAAACCAATAAAAAGGATAACAAAAATGAAACAGATAATAATTAATTTTAAACTCGAGACTCTCGAAGACTTTCATATCGGCTCAGGCGAATTAAATATCGGTCTTTACGACGACGGTCAGATAAAAGAGAATAATCTACCATGCATACCTTCTGATACATTTAAAGGACTTTTGAGACAAAGTTGCCGAGAGATAGTAAATCTCGCAAAAGTTGAGCAGACCGATACAAATTATGGCGATATTTTTAGTATGATTTTTGATTATAAAGCGCTTGAATCTCTCGATATATCTTTATCTTTCGACAGAGAGGCAGATATTAATAAGGGTAAGGATTATTTTATAATCCATACGAGTAACGAAGTAGATTCTGTAACGGGTATTACTAAAGAAAAAAGTTTGAGAAGTCTTGAATGCGCAAGAAAGGGGCTTATTTTTAACGGCGAGTTAAGATATATTTTATGGAATGATGAAAAAGAAAAAATTGCAATTGAATTATTAGAATATGGACTAAAAAATATAAAAAGAATCGGCGGTAACAGAAGAAGAGGTCTCGGATTGGTTAGGATTTTGGATATAAATTTGGCAGAACAAAAAAATGTTAACAATAATGAAAAAGAATTAGAAAAGTTAAAAGAAAGCGACAATTGTAAAATAAAGGCAGTTATTGAACTTCTTGACAATGTTACTATCGGAAGCGCAAGCGAGATGGGAAACTATACTCCGACTCTTGACTATATCCCCTCGTCTACAGTTTTTGGAATGTTACGAAAAAATCTTTGCTGTATGAAAAAAGGCGCAAATAATTTGTCTGATTATCTCGACGATGGCGCTATTACGATAACCGATTTTTATCCTATTCCCTCAAATAATATCGATTATAAAAATATAAAAAATATAATACCCATTCCATTTTCTTTGAGAAAAATTAAAGATGCCGATAGATATGTCAAAAAAGAAAATGGGAATAATATTTCCTTAATAAACAAAAATATTCCGCACTGGATATATAAAGATAATCTTCCTAAAATTGTTAAAAATTTGGCTACTCAATCGACTCTGATACCTACAAAAAAGGGGGAAGACAAGACAAGCGATAAAAGCTTCAAAGGGGGCTACATAATAGAAGAAACTGATAAAAAGATTGAGGAATCTATTATTTATTCTCCAAAACTAAAAGCAATAATGAGAAATCGTGTTGACGAAGCAAGTCAAACTACAAAAGATAATGCTTTGTTTACTCAACAGCAGATTGAAAAAAACAGTTTTTTTATGGGAACTATTCAATTTAAAAGCGCTAATGATAAAAAAGAGTTTATTGCCGATTTCAAAGACTATCTGAATGGGAATTATAGTTTTCATATAGGCAGAGGGGGCAAAGCTATAAGAGTAAAGTATGTTTTTGAGGAGAATAATATTTCTGCAATCGACAACATCGTTCTACATAACAAATCAATTAAAAACTTACTCAATAACAAAACCGACGACTCCTATTTTACTATAACGCTTTTAAGCGATGTTGTTTTATACGACGAAAATCTTAATCAACTAGACGATATAAGTAGCGATATAATAGCGGGATTAATAAATATCGATAAAAGTAACGTCTCTATAATCAATAAAGCGTCTTTTAGCGATATAATACAAGGATTTTTGGGAACTGCGGGGTTGAGAAAATTCACGGATATAGTAATAAAAAAAGGGAGCTCGTATCTTTTTGAATATAAAGGTAAAATAGAAGATATTGTAGATAAACTTATAGAAATTGAAAAAAAAGGGATCGGATTTAAAAAAAACGAGGGATTCGGCAGAATATTGGTCAACCATCCCATTCATCTTTTTAATAGAGGGAAAGAAAGCGATACCGCTAGTTATAAACTTGAAGAGGTTGAATTAGATAAATATTATAAAATAAAACTTCAAACTAATAAAGAGATTTATAAAAAAGCGGCAATTATCGAAAAAGAAAAAATTGGAAAAATCTCTTCGTTATCTAAGACATTCATCAACTCAATGATAAGTAGAATAGAATCGGATATTAAAATAGACTATTTTATTAATCTACTTGAAGATAGAAAAGAAAATCAAAATGGCGAACTTTATGCCGATTTCTTAAAAATCCTAAATACTGAGTTTGAAAAAAGCAAAAATCAGGAGGAGACGTATAGAGTATTAAAAATAGCTCTTGAGATTGCAAAAAATAATAAGAGAGGCGGAGATAATGAATAACACATATAAAATCATATATAAATTAAAATTAAATCTTAAAACTGCGTTACATATAGGGGTCGGCGAGATTTCTCCAACCGGCGCCGGAAATATTTTCAAAAACGGACTTGGGGAGTTTGTAATACCCGGAACATCTATTGCCGGACTCTTTTTTGATACGCTTGAAAATATTTATGGAGAAACTATCAAAACGGATAAACTATATAGAAAGTTAACTCTGAGGAATATCGACGATTCGAAAAAAAATGATTTTGAAGCTTCATTTTTGATTTTCAGAAGCGCTATATTACAGCCAAATGAAGACGGAATAGTAAAAAAAGTTAGAGATAGAGTAAAAATCAACAGTAAAGTAAAATCGGCGGAGGACGGCGCAAAATTTTCTAACTGGGAGATAACTCCGGATAATCTAAATCCGATAGAGTTAGAAATAGAGCTTGATAATATATCAAAATCATATAAAGAAAAACTGTCTCTTACTAACAAAGAAGTCGAGAAAATAGATAAATGGGTATACGACGTTTCCGGCTCATGGGAAAAGGAAGGGATAACCTTTGGCGGATTTTGTTCTAACGGCAACGGCTGGGCGGAATTAATAGACGCTCAATGTTGTAAGATAACAACATTTGAACAATACAAAAATTATCTCGATGATAAATTGGATTTTGTCAAGATGGAGACAACAGAAGCCGCAAAGCTTTATGATACTTATAAAGTAGAGATCGTAATAGACGACGAGCCGGAACAATACGGGACTAACTCGCTTCTAATAAAAGGGGGAGACTCGCATACGAGTATAGTCGGTAATCTTGCGGACGGAATATTTATCAATACCGGCAGCAAGATATTTATTCCCGGCTCGTCTCTCAAAGGGGCGCTTAATTTTTTTATGAAAAAATATTTTAGAGAGATATACAATGAATGGGAAGACTTTACCGGACAGAACAAGGAGAATGCAGGAAATCTTCTCATAGAAGACCTCTATCCCGATAACAACTTTAAGAGAGAGAATCTTATTTTGATAGAGATGCATAGCGAATGCGAGTTTACAAGAGCCGTTATTAATAAGTTTAACGAAGAGAGGGCTTTTTATACAACATTTTCAGGAAAGATAAGGATAAGAAAGAATCTAAAATTATACAAAGAAGCGCCTCAAAAAATAAAAGATATAGATTTTATCTCTTATATAAAACAGGGGTGCGAAAACGGACTAATCTCTCTCGGCTCCGGCGGATGTTATCCTAAAATTGTCATAAAAAAGGAGGAAGTATGAAATCAAAAAAAATAGACGAAATAATAAAAAATGAAATAGAAGAGACAAAAAATTTGTGGGCGATTATCGAGAAAAAATGGAGTATAGAGGATAATATCTTCATTATGAAGAATGAATGGAGTAATCCAAACGAAATAATTTCTAATAATAAGCAAGGGATTTTACTTATTAAAGACGATGAGATAAGGAATTTCAAAGAGTGGGAGAAATCAAACAAGATATATTTTTTTAACAAAGATTATCAAGTTTTCTGCCTTGCCGACGAAGATAATCCCGGCAGTTTTTTTTATAACAAAAATGAGATAAAAAAAGTAGAAAACAACCTTATCGAACCTGAAAATATAACAAAAGACGATAAAAGAAGATTTGAGTTTGCGGTCCGAATCGGAACAATCCCTAAAAATCTTGAAAAAAACTCAATAAAAATATTAGTAAATGAAGAAAACAACAAATGGAGGTTTTATCATGAGTGATTTAAAAAATAAAATAGAAAGCGCAAAAAAGAATTTACCTTACGATTTTATACCTGTAAAAAATAATAATAAATTAGTTGATATTACTCCTTTAGATAAATATGAAGAGAATCTTTTATCCGGATATATTAACTGTACTCTTTATGGTTTAAATAAGTTGTGCGTTGGCAATCAGCATATAACTGATGAAGTCGAGAAAAAAACATATATTAAACCTTTAACAGTTAATAATAAAACAATTATTCAATCTTCAAGTATAGCGGGATGTATTAATAATTTTATAACGGCATTTTTACAAGAATCAATGAAAAAAACAATTGAGAGAAAATATACATTTCGACCAAATACCGAAATAGATAAGTTATCAATTCGAGGAGGAATCATTACATCTGAGAATAATAATACATTCAAAGTAAAATCATTCCCGATATTGAATTGTAAATTTTTGAATGACAATGTAGAAGGATCAAAGAAGAATATATCTAGAAAAATTAAGAAACTAAAAAAAGATAATTATAATAAAAATATTCTTTGTCAAAGCGGTTTGATGTTTGATAATTTCTTAAAAAAAGATATTGAGTATTATATTTTCGATTACCACAATGGAATAGATGGGGAAGGTTCGCTTGCCAAAGAGTATTTGAAAGTATACAACGATCAAAAAAAGGAGCAAGTATATCATAATAAAATAGCAATAAATAAAAATAAATTAGATTTAGATGAAAATTATACGATAAATAATGATTTGTATAAAAAATATGAAGAGACTATCAAAGCTCTAATAGATTACCATTTTCTTGATTATCCTCTTAAAGATATTGATGAAAAACAGATAAAAAACAATCTAAAAAAATTATTAGATAAAAATAAATTAAAAGTCGGGGATATTATTTTCTTTGAAGCAGATGAGAAAAAAAATATTTTGTCTTTTGGTAAACATTTCAGATACAAATGGGCTTATGAAAACTCAATTCAAAATATGAAAAATGATTATCAACCAATTTTAGAAAATGAATTTATAAATAACAATGGTATCTGGAAAGTAAGATTATCAAGAGAATTATTTGGATATACTCTCGAAAATACAGAAATTGTAAAGATAAAAGAGAAAATAAAAAATAACAAGGAGATGAAATCAAAATCAGGTAAAATTCATTATAACAATGCAATACATATTACGGGAGGAGAAATAAAAAACAATCTAATCTTACCTCGTCCCGGCTCTCCAAAAGCAAGCGCTTATGAATTTTATATTCAGCAAGATTTAAATAATTATCCCAAATTCTTAAATACCTATGGGGATACTGCAAGAAAAGATATAGATAAAACAAGACTATCCGGGAGAAAATTTTATAAGAAATCAACAAATGATAAACCCTTAATTTATAACAAAGATGATGATTATAATATAATAATTAAAGAGTATATAGAATCTAAATCAGATAATTGCGCAGAATTTAGATTTAAAGTTAGATTTGAAAATTTAACTGAGAATGAATTAAATTTATTACTTTTCGGTTTGAATCTTGGGGATTCGGATGAAATTGTATGTGAAAATAACTGGTATGATAAGATTTATTGTCATCAGATAGGATATGGAAAAAACTATGGAATGGGCGCAATAAAGATTTTTACCGATAAATTAAATATTGTAAAGAAAAAGGACGGTAAACTTCATTCAATTTCAGAGAATCAAGAAAAAATAATCGACAGAGTAAAGAATCATAAAAAAGAATTTTCTGAAAATAATGATATAAATAAAATATTATTTAAAATCACAGAAAATAAATATGATTATCCAAGAGGCGGAAAAAACAATGATATTATGGGTTGGCATTCAGAATTAAGGAATAGCGATCTAATGTTTAGAAAAAGAGAAATAACAAAAAATTTCCCGAAAGATAATAAAAAAAAGCCTTTCAATAATAGCAAAACAAAGGATTATATTAAGCCAAACTTAAGAAATAAATATATGATATAAAATCCCGACGGCAATAAGCTATGTTACAGATACCAAATTTGACTTTAATAAGTCTGACATTTCGCGCGACCAGCGACATTCATAACCTACCCCATTTTCACGGCGGACAGTGGAACGCTTTTTTTAGAAATGTATTTGCTGATTATCTCCCATGCGGAACAAAGATTGCCGACGCTAACGTCGGAATAGTAACCGTAGATAGCGGTATAAATCATTACAAAAAAGAGGATCTAATAGAGGTCGGACTTAATTTCCCTTCAAAATATAATAAGGAGGTCCATAAGGCTCTCTCAAATATAAAACGGTCGGCGGCGTTCAGAGGATATTTTCAACCGGAAGAGACGGTCAAACTCGAATCCGTAATATGTAGAATTAGCGGTAAGAAATGGAATTTAAGCGATAAATATTCGTTAAAAGCGGAGCATATAATTCCTGAAATCAAAAAAATATTAGGATTAACCTCTTTTGAAATATACTTTTACTCTCCTTTAAGATTGTCTCTTGAAAATAGATTGAAGAGAGACGGACACAGCTATTTTGACGACTATTTTGTATCGGAAAAAGATCCGCTCATAAATCCTATATCGTATCTGTTAAAAAGAATAAGAATATTCCCGAGCGTCTTAACTTCCGAAGAGTTTGGTTATTACGAAAAACTTGTATTAAACAAAAAAGCGTTTAATAATACGTACATAAAAAATGGAGAGCGCTATTTTTTTAGAGGAAATAAAACAGAGAAGAACACAGTTTGGTCCGATCTGTTGCAAGCGGGATATGATAAAGATATAGGTAATAATAAAAATCTTAAAATAGAACAATCCGGATTGACATGGGTAGACGCGACTTATACAAACAGGTCTGACAAAACTTACGACATTAAGAATTTTGGAGGAGTAGTTGGCAAGGTAGCCGTAAAAGGGAGATTAAATAAAAAAGAGGCGATAAATCTTGTTTTAGGTCAATATGCGGGAGCCGGCAAATCGGAATCGTTCGGACTCGGTTATTATACAATCCCCGAATTGCAGGATGCGGCGGTAATAAAACCGTTAATTAGACATAAGACGCTATTTTTATCAACATTTACGACTCATAGTCTCACAAATGCCTTAAATCGACTTGAAGATAACAGCGCTTCGGGGAAAGACGGAATAACCGTAAAAAAGTTTAAACAAAAAGGGGCAAAATGGATAGAAAAGATATCAAAAGAAATATCCCCGGATTACGAAACTAAAGAGATAAAAAGAGCTTACATACCTAAAAAAGATAACGAGAAAGAATATAGAGAGATAATACTTTACAATCTAGGCGATAGAGTAATTCATAAAGCTATTGCGTTACAGATAAACGATACTATTGAGAGGATACTATCGACTATCTCTTTTGCTTACAGAAGAGGACTTGATTCTAAAAAAGCGCTGAGATCGCTACAAAAGGAGATGGAAGAGGGGTATAATATTGCCGTAAAAGCCGATATAGACGACTTTTTCGGTTCGATAAACTGCAAAACGCTTGTATTTCTTTTAGAGGGACTATTCCCGTTTGAACCGCTTGTCCGGTTAATTAACAAAATATTATCGGATTCGCATAAACTCGGAATAAACGGAATATCTCAAGGGTCGCCGCTCTCCCCTATCCTATCAAATATATATCTTGACAGATTTGACAGAGTTGTAACCGACGCTGGTTTAAGAATGATAAGATATTGCGATGATTTTGTAGTTCTACTTGCTAAGGATAGCGATGAAAAAGAGGGGATAAAAAAAATAGAAAAATTCCTTGAACGTTTTGAATTGAAACTTAAAAGAGAAAAAATAGAGATAACAAAATCGGGAGGAGTAATAAATTTTCTTGGTCATACGGTATCAAATAAAGTTCTCAAACTTAAGGAAAAAGAGCCCGATACGTTTTTATCTTTATGGAATAACGGCTTTCAAGAGAACTGGGCTGAAGGCTCGCCTATATATCTAACAACTAATTGTAGGGGAGTATTTTCAAACGGAGCGCATTTGGTAGTGAAAACCTTGGGAGGAGAAAATAATAATTTTTGCGAAAAAAAGGTAATATGGAATAACGTAAGCAGAATTACCGTTATAGGCAGAGCAAATTATAGCGGAGGGGTAATACAGAGAGCCGTTAAGGAAAATATCCCGATAACTTTTATTGATATTATGGGAGTAGTAAGAGGACATATATATCCAGCAAGATATTTTTTTAACGACCTTGAGCGTATTCAAGAAAAGTACGCGACGAATGAAAAGGCGTCTCTCGAATTTGCAAAGAGGTTTATCTTCGGCAAGGTCTATAATAGTAATATGGTATTAAAAAAATATGGCATAAATAGAAAGGAATTTACCGAATCGCTCGAGAAAATAGATAAATGCGAAGATATGGATAGTCTAAGAGGTTACGAGGGATATGCGGCGAGTATATTTTTTGAGGAATTGCCAAAACTTATTTATCCTTTTGAGTTTGAAAAAAGAGTTTATCATCCTCCGGAAGGCGAGGTAAACGTTATGTTATCATTCGGCTATACTCTTTTGTATAATCGAATTGTCGCCGCGTTAAAAGTAGCCGGATTTAACGAAAGGATAGGTTTTTTTCATCAGCAACACGGTCGTCATGCCTGTCTTGCCTCCGATCTTATAGAGGAGCTGAGATTTGTTATCGATCATTTTACAATCAGTATGATACAAAAGAGGCTGTTGGAAAAAAAACATTTTACCGACGAACAGATAAATAAGAAGAGGTTATGGAGATTAACGGGAGAGGGATTTAGGGTTTATATAAAAAATTTTGAGTCGACTATGAATAAGAATATTACTTACGACGGGAAGAAATTGTCTATTTATTCGTATCTCGACGAGATGATTGAAAACCTAAAATTTGCTCTTCGTATGGAGACGCAATATGAGCCCTTATTGGTAGAAAAAGATGACTTACATAGTAGCTTATGATATAGAAAACGACAAAGTCAGGGGAAAATTAGCCCGATTTCTTGAAAAAAATGGATTAAGACTCCAAAAATCAGTATTTGCGATAGATTCGAATGCAAAGAAAATAAAGGAGGTACAGAGAGGAATATCAAGGATTACCGGGGGTAAAGGCAAAATTGCTCTATTCCCGTTATGCGCTAATTGCGCGTCGCGTTCGGTAAAAATTGACGACAGTATGCCTGAAAATTTTTTAATTTTTTGATTTTTTTATTGACAATTAATAAAATTATATTATTATTAGTATGAACGCTTTATAATGGACGCCGGATCCGGAATATGATGAGTTGAGCGGTTTCGCTCGCGTTTATCCCTAGGGTTCTGCGGTCTGTTTTTTATAATTTTATAGAGGATAGATTGGTATTATAAGCGGGATCAGAGGTTATGAATGTCTTTAGCGCTTTAACCGGCGCTAAAGTATAGTTTACTTTTTTACATTGCCGTTTATGTTTATTTCATTAGCGGTAGTAAGCAGATGTAAACTAAGTAACCGGTAGGCGCGATACGCCTTCCGGCGGTCTTTCAAATCTTAATAAAAAAGGGGTAAAACATATATGAAATTTATGTTTATAGGGATAGGTATGTCCTCGTTATTGCATAAATGCCCTTTTTTGTCTATTTTTAGCGCGCCGCAATGGCGGCTCTTTCAGTAAGTGAATTCTCGAGAATTGTTGAAACTTTCATATTGAACCTCCTACTTCATAAATATCTCTTCCTTTCAGTAAGTGAATTCTCGAGAATTGTTGAAACAAAAATTTTGTCGGAAATTTCCAAATTATCAGAACTTTCAGTAAGTGAATTCTCGAGAATTGTTGAAACGTTATCGATTGTTACCTCTAAGCATTTTTTGTTTTCTTTCAGTAAGTGAATTCTCGAGAATTGTTGAAACGAACCATTTTGATGGAAGTAACCACAGATTGTATCTTTCAGTAAGTGAATTCTCGAGAATTGTTGAAACGAGGAGCGCCGCGCGACAATTGTCGCGCGTTATCGACTTTCAGTAAGTGAATTCTCGAGAATTGTTGAAACATAAACAAGTATATTTTCTATCTTTAAGTTTTAACTTTCAGTAAGTGAATTCTCGAGAATTGTTGAAACATGTCAATTAAAGATACCCCTTCATTGGGGTAAAAATCTTTCAGTAAGTGAATTCTCGAGAATTGTTGAAACTTTAACAAGCTTGTTCTCAAGCATGTCAAACTTTTCACTTTCAGTAAGTGAATTCTCGAGAATTGTTGAAACCAATGGAGCCAGTGGAGGGAATCGAACTCTCAACCTACTTTCAGTAAGTGAATTCTCGAGAATTGTTGAAACTAGATTTCATATAATAGGTTTTAATAGTATTCATATCTTTCAGTAAGTGAATTCTCGAGAATTGTTGAAACAATAGATAAATTACTAAATTTTCTAAATATTCAGTCTTTCAGTAAGTGAATTCTCGAGAATTGTTGAAACAAATACAAGGCTATCCCTAGCCCTTTTTTATTTTCTTTCAGTAAGTGAATTCTCGAGAATTGTTGAAACTTTTAAATATAGTAATGTATTTACCATTACTTAGTAACTTTCAGTAAGTGAATTCTCGAGAATTGTTGAAACTGTCACCATGGTGACTGTACCTAAGATATACAGGGCTACTTTCAGTAAGTGAATTCTCGAGAATTGTTGAAACAAAGCTTTATTTTTTTCAATCCATTCAGTAAATTCTTTCAGTAAGTGAATTCTCGAGAATTGTTGAAACTTTAAAAGTTTTATTTAACTTCGAGGGCTTTAATCCTTTCAGTAAGTGAATTCTCGAGAATTGTTGAAACTCTTTTCTTTGACACTCAAAGTAATTGTAAATTACTTTCAGTAAGTGAATTCTCGAGAATTGTTGAAACCAATACGAGTGTTTCTCTCGTACCAACTTACCAATTGACTTTCAGTAAGTGAATTCTCGAGAATTGTTGAAACCGTCGGAAATTTTGTTAAATGTTGTTTTCATTTAAGTCTTTCAGTAAGTGAATTCTCGAGAATTGTTGAAACAGGTCCATTGTAATCTATTCTATTACTATTCTTCCAACTTTCAGTAAGTGAATTCTCGAGAATTGTTGAAACTCGCAGGATTATTTTTAAAATAATCCAGGATCCTTTTCTTTCAGTAAGTGAATTCTCGAGAATTGTTGAAACATTTTCTGATTTTTTCATAGAGTCCTCCTTTTAACTTTCAGTAAGTGAATTCTCGAGAATTGTTGAAACTTTATCCAACTAGAGAGTGAACTCTCTAGTAGATCTGTAACTTTCAGTAAGTGAATTCTCGAGAATTGTTGAAACACGCTCGTAGTTACTTCTTTTTTATTTCTGAATACGTTTCTTTCAGTAAGTGAATTCTCGAGAATTGTTGAAACTGTCTGCCCACTTGATATTAAATTTGTTTCTAATATTTCTTTCAGTAAGTGAATTCTCGAGAATTGTTGAAACCTGTACGCCAAGCTTTCATCCCACTTGATCCCTGAGCGGCTTTCAGTAAGTGAATTCTCGAGAATTGTTGAAACCTATACCAAGCCCTTTTTTATTTTTATTATTCACTTTCAGTAAGTGAATTCTCGAGAATTGTTGAAACATAACGAATTCTTATTTTCTTGGATAAATTTTAACTTTCAGTAAGTGAATTCTCGAGAATTGTTGAAACTAAGAGTGCTTCTCTTTTACTAGATCTGATATTCCTTTCAGTAAGTGAATTCTCGAGAATTGTTGAAACAGTTTCTGATTTTTTCATATGTCCTCCTTTTAATACCTTTCAGTAAGTGAATTCTCGAGAATTGTTGAAACAAGAATCACCGTTATATTCTATTCTATTATTTTTCTTTCAGTAAGTGAATTCTCGAGAATTGTTGAAACTGTGTAATCACAGTAATAGACTTTTCATTTTTCATAGCTTTCAGTAAGTGAATTCTCGAGAATTGTTGAAACAAACAATCTTGTACTTTTGGTACGTGTTATTCATGATCTCTTTCAGTAAGTGAATTCTCGAGAATTGTTGAAACAGAAGGGAGAGACTCCATATCCCCCATTTCTCGTAGTTGACTTTCAGTAAGTGAATTCTCGAGAATTGTTGAAACGTACCTAAAATGTATAGGGCTACTCCGAGCCCTCTTTCAGTAAGTGAATTCTCGAGAATTGTTGAAACACCTAAGTGTTTACCATTTACATTGAGTATGGTAACTTTCAGTAAGTGAATTCTCGAGAATTGTTGAAACGAGTCTTTTCTTATTATTTTGGTTTTTCATGTAGCTTTCAGTAAGTGAATTCTCGAGAATTGTTGAAACGGTACCGATTCCTTGCAATATTATAATATAAATTTATTTTCTTTCAGTAAGTGAATTCTCGAGAATTGTTGAAACTTGGTAGACGGTTATAACTCCATATTGGGTTGAAACCTTTCAGTAAGTGAATTCTCGAGAATTGTTGAAACGACATCTGACGCATATCTCCGTCGGTTTCCCTTTCCTCTTTCAGTAAGTGAATTCTCGAGAATTGTTGAAACTCAATAAGTGCTTTCGGAATTTTTATTTTCATTATTTCTTTCAGTAAGTGAATTCTCGAGAATTGTTGAAACTAGACGTAATTCGGGAGAACCCCCTTAATATCGTATCTCTTTCAGTAAGTGAATTCTCGAGAATTGTTGAAACCCTGATCAATTTTTCTGGGTGGAAGCTTAAAGTTCCACTTTCAGTAAGTGAATTCTCGAGAATTGTGGGGCGCGGGGACGCCCCGCAGCCCCGCGATAGCGAAAAGTCGGTATAATTGCTCGTATTTTTTGTTAAAACTTGTCTTTGGCTAAACAAAACAAAAAATAACTTCGCAATTATCGTACGCTTTTCGCTATCTGAAAATAAATAGATAAAAAGGATGATAAATATTACTCGGCGAGGTATTTACTTAAGAGTTTTTGGTTCTTTTTCCAAAAAGAACAAGGGGCTCGGTCCCTCCCGACAAACGTGAATTCTCGAGAATTGTTGAAACCTAACCTCGTTTGTAGAAATTCAATTAGTCTCACTTTCAGTAAGTGAATTCTCGAGAATTGTTGAAACGTTAGGGTGGCTCTTAATATGATTTTAGCTAACCACACTTTCAGTAAGTGAATTCTCGAGAATTGTGGGGCGCGGGGACGCCCCGCAGCCCCGCGATAGCGAAAAGTCGGTATAATTGCTCGTATTTTTTGTTAAAACTTGTTTGAAAATTTATAATCTTAAAGCTTTACCAATTTCATCAATTCCAACGATGGAAAAATCTCTCCTGTCTTTTATATATGAATAATACTGTTGCCAATCATTGATATTATAAATAATATCGTTCTTAAACTCTTTTTTATCGATCTTCTCCCAGTCGTTTTTCGTAAACGGATGAACAATATTAATTTTAGAATAACCGCCGGCAATATCTTTAAGAACGCTAAGGCGCGAATTCATATCTTTTATCTCTGCTATAAAAGATTTGCCCTCGATAACTACAATATCCCCATTTTGTAAGAAAATCGTAATATCAAGTTCTATATTATTCTTCTCAAGACGTTGAGATACTTTGATATTTCTATATACCGCTCTAATATTATTTTTTTTATCCGATTTATCTATACTGTCTAGGACTATATAACTCAATAGATTTTCAAATAAAAAACCTTTCTTAAAAAAATTAATTTTTATGAAATCATCATAATCAATATTGCGCTTTTGACATATAACTGAAAAAAACTTTTTAAAATTCTCGTAATTGATCTTATCTCTATTAGTATAATCAGAGATTAGCAAATTGAACTGTTCTCTCAAATATTTTTCAATATTCTTTAAAATTGCCTGAATAATATTATTATCATTATTAATATTCAAAGCTGATGGTATTCTCCTTATATAATCCCCTTTTTTCCTTTTAAACGCGGATAGTATATTGTTTGAATCTGATGTATCAATATTATTTGGATTAAGTTTTTTATCTTTAATATAACGCAAAAAATCTTTGAGTATTTCTAAAAATTTGGATTTGATAATTTCTATCTGAATTTTCTTATTATCTTTAAATTTTATTAAACTATAATTTTTATGTATAATATCTTGTATTCCATCTTCAACTTTTTTTATAAACTCTTCAATTGTAACGCTCTTTGAATCCTCAATCAATTTCAAATATGCTTCGGTAAGCTCGCCTAAAGAAAAGATAGATATAAATGAATATCTAAAAGTTTCATCTTCTATTAACTTCTCGTAAAAATCTTTATAAAACTCGTTATAAACATCCGATGCGCGAACATTCCCATTTTCATAAATCAAACTATCTGAACTTTTCTCTATATCAACATTAAATATCTCAATTCTTGACTTTAAAGGATCTTCTCCATAATCAAACGACAACCCCTTTGGCGCATTTGTATATTCCGGTATCTTAAATATATCTATTTTAGACTTATCGCCGTCGAGATGAGTAAGATACATTACTTTTTTATTTTTCTCCGCAACATTTTTAAACTGTTCGTATCCCAATACTCGATACATACCAAGACCTGTAGTTGTATCAAAATATACCTCTTCAATATCAGGCGTTTTTTTAAAGAAATCATCAAGACTAACCCCGATTTTCTCAATTTCCTTTGAAGTAATATTATTATCCAATGTCTCTATTTTATAGCCGCTAAGTTTGTTATTCTTCTTATAATTATCAAGAAAATATATTCTATTATCTATCCAACGCTCTTTCGCATAAGCGGTTGAAAACAGCAAGAGATAATCCGGAGTTAACCCCTCTAATAATTTTGCAAGTACTATTACATCTCTTGAGACCTGAGCAATCAACAATTTTGCCATATAAATACTCCTTGTAGATATTATTAAAAAACATTTAATAATTATCAACGTTTTTTTTAAAAAATAATTATCTCGTTAATTTTTTGGGCGGTGAAATTGACACATATGGTACAAATGTTTTTAATCAGACAAATATTGCAAATAATAAAAAGGCTGTTAGCCTTATCATATAATCTTAAAAAAAAGGAGGGCAACTATGCCAGTTCCAATCATTCTCGCTATAATAACTTCCGTTACAACCATAGTCGTTTCTGCTATAAACGCAGGTAATGGCGACTAAATATTATGGCTATCTTCGGATAGCCGTAACGGATTATTACAACAATTTCACCAGACAAATATTGCAAATAATAAAAAGCAAATAATGCAAAACAACGCTCCCGTTGGGAGTCGATATATCTTAAACACAAGGAGGTAGATTATGTTCAGCTACGACGACAATAACCTATACATCGACATAACCGCAATCGCTGACGCAATTTCCGACCTA
>MWDO01000036.1 GCA_002070605.1 Spirochaetes bacterium ADurb.Bin133 | reverse complement strand
TCTATCTATCTATCTATCTATCTATCTATCTATCTATCTATCTATCTATCTATCTATCTATCTATCTATCTATCTTCTAATAAGAATGTATTAAAAAGATATTTTTTTAAAAAATTTGATATGTTTTTAGATCCTTATTATAAATTAATAAGGAGTAAGCGCTTCGAGGCTCGGATATATTGTAGCGAATCAAAATTACCCGCAAGAATTGAAGACAATCTGTTTCGCTCGCGTCCTTGCGAGCGAGAATCTTATCGTAAAGCAATTTTGATTTATTACATATTGCATTTTTCTTTAAGGAATAAAGATTGCGTATGCAGTCTTAAAATATAATTTGTAGGATTAGTTTATGGCAGCTCATCAATGGCAATGTACAAAATGTGGAAAATTATCAAATTTACTCGTAAGCAAAAAAAAAATATTTTGGTATTGCGCGCTCGCATCCTTGCGCGCTTTTCTTAATATTATTTTTTTATTCAGTTAATTATTTTATATGAATTTCATTAAAAATTAATTTTAAAGGAGAATTATGGTGAATTTGAAAAAAATAATAATTTGTTTTGTTTTCTTATTTGTTTTAGCATTTTACATTATGCCAACAGAATCATTTGAATTTTCTATTGGAGCAGGAATATATACAGCAGCAATGATAACGCTACCAAATTCAAATGATACCGGAGTAGAATTTGGGGTTCCAATACCAGTATCATTTGTATATTTTCCAAATAATAACTTTGGGATTGGCGTAAATTATAAATTATTGCCAAAAGTTTGTCTTGTTCACTCTTTGGATCTAAGTAATCACATCAGCTTGGTTCATAAGATAGGAAATAATGATGATAGGAAGTTTTTATTAATAGAATATGGATTTATTTCAAACGGGAAATTAATGATAAGCGGAGATAATATTTATGATACTTTATTTGGTATTGGAGCAACTTGTATGTCTTTAGGTTTTGAAAAAAGATCCCCAAGTAATAAATTTTTATTTACATTTAACGGATTTGTAAATTTTTTAGCATTTACATATCAAAATATAACTCAAGTAGATTTTTATGTTCTTAATATTGGAGTAGAATTTAGATGGCGATTTTGTCATTATGTTGAATACTAATTCTAAATTTTAGATTCGTTATCCTTGATGGCTATTTTGATATTAAGGCAGGCAACTTTGACTAACGCGGTATGTAAGTAAGATTTCGCGAGGCAAATTATGAAGGAAATCGAGTTTGTTATCCGGCAGGAAGGTAAATATTATGTTTCGCAATGTCTTAATGTTTTATTCAGGGGGTTAGTATCGAGGAGAGAGTTATATAATATTTAATCCGAACGCTTTGGGGGATTTTATATCTATGAGAAAATAAAATATAATTGATAATTACTTAATTTAATGTATAATAATTATCAGGAGGATAAGCAATGAATAAAAAAGGGACTATAAGCATACCGGAAGAAATATTATTTTCATTAAGGGAATCCGAATCGCAATTAATATCTGAAATGAAAAAGATTACGGCGGTGAAATATTTTAATGAGAAAAAATTATCTATAGGTCAATCTTCCATATTAGCGGAAATGTCTGAGGAAGATTTTATCAAATATCTATCTCAAAATAGTGTTTCTATTTTTCAACACTTTACAAAGGAAGATATTCTTAGGGATATTGATAATGCTTAAGGTTATTTCAAACTCAACTCCAATAATAGCTCTTTTTGCTATTGATCAATTAGACATCCTAAAAAAAATGTATGGAGAAATTATTATTCCTAACGCCGTTCAAATTGTGTAAATGAGTAATTATGTATCCGTCAAATTAGCTCGTATTAAGCGCGGCGCGGCGGCTATGAGCTCCATATGTGTCAAATTTTTAAAACAGTAGGGCGCGCCCCGCTGTTTGTCGGTATCATATTCGTCCATTTTTCATCGAGGTGCGCCGCGCACCCGACGCGTATGTGTCAATTTTATCTTTAGCGCCATATGTGTCATTTTCCTCGCCTTTTAGCGAGGCAAATTGTGAAGGAAATCGAGTTCTACTAATAACAAGCGCTTGCGAGAGGAATTTGGGAACAAGGCCTGTCAGGTCTATATCATATTTAATTTCATCAAATTGCTTGATTTTTAAGTAAATAATAGTTATTTTATTTTATAAGGCGGTTATAAAATGAACAGAAAATTAACAACAATCTATTGGAAAAGTGAAAAATTTTATTTAGGGAAAATTCTTGAATATCCCGAGATAATGACTCAAGGCGAAACTGTAGAAGAGTTAATAGAGAATCTTAAAGATGCTTATAAAATTATGATATACGAAGATGTTCCAAAATCATTTCAAACAAGAGATATTTATGTATGAAAAGAAAGGAGTTTGTTAAGTTTCTTGAAAAGAATGGGTGCGTTTTATTGAGAAATGGCTCGAGACATGATGTTTATTTAAATAAATCTAATGGTAAACAACAACCTGTTCCAAGACATTCTGAAATAGATAATATTCTTGTTAATCATATAAAAAAGTATCTTGGTTTATAAAGCGTCGGTTTTTATGCGACAATTGTCGCGCGTTATCGGCGGCGCGACGCATGCAGCTCCATATGTGTCAAAATTATTCCCCGACTTGTCGTTTTGCTCTGAAGGACGCGCGAGAGATAAAAATGGGAATTCCCGTTTTGAATATTTTTATATTCTCATAGGTAAAAAAAAATCGAAGATTACGCGTCCCGCGCGCCCGACGCATATGTGTCAAAAAAATTTGACACATATGCGACATTTCCCCGTCCTCAAAAAAACCGAGGGGCGCGTTAATTATTGGACATTTATATTGAATTTTTTAAAATTAAATTTTAGATTGCTCAAGTATGAAAATTTATTTTCTGAAAATTACTTCGTTTTTTTTACTTGTATCCTCCGTTTTGGGTATAATTCTTTCAAAAAACCTGTTTATTCAATTTATCTCTATAAGCTTAACGGCGCTTTTTATCTATTTTTCGATATTTTATATAATAGTTTTAGTTAGAAACAGAATAAAGCCTATTGAAATTACCGCGCTGTACGACGGAGAGACGTTTCCTTTGCAAACGGCGGAGTTTCGCGCGGAGATCAAAAACGAGATCGCTCTTTTTCCGGGGGTAGATTTGTATATATCTTACCGCGTTTATGAAAACGGGAATTTTCAAAACAAAACGACGGCAAATCTTAATAAGATCGAAAAAAACGTTTATAAATTTGATACAATTTTTGAAAGACACGGAAAATTTGTTTTGAAAGAATTTGCCGTTAAATATAGAGATATTTTCGGATTGACCGAACTCGACGTAAAAACCTCTTGCGTAAAAACGGTCTCCGTACAGCCGTTTTTCTCCGACGAGATAAAAATCCCGATATTTTCGGACGACGGCGGAGAGGTCGCTATTAAGAAAACGGCTAAAGAAAACTCTACCGACTTTTTTGAGAACAGAAAATATTTTCCGGGAGACGATCCGAGAAGGATAAATTGGAAAATTTACGCCCGTTTTAACGAACTCCAGATAAGGGAGGTTGAGAAGACTCCGCCGAAAATAGGAGAGATATACGTAATATTTGCTCCATTTTCAGACAGCGCTTACGAATACGAGCAGACGTCGTCGCTTTTTCTCGCTATGACTAATTATTTAATATCAAATAATTTTACCGTAAAAGCCTTATCGAGCTCCTCGAAAGAGATAAGGGAGATAAGAAAGTACGACGAAAAGGCGATTCGCGAGATAACGGATAATTCAAACCGCAAACTTGAAAATATTAATATTCCGGCCGATTCGAGGTCGATTATATTTGCGTCGTTTGTCGAATTTTCGCGAATAGTAAAGGATTATGATTTGAACGGTTCTGCGGCGTTCGTTTCATATTTTGTAAATCCTCTGACCGGCGCTAAGAAAAAGGACTATATTTTTAAAATATTGGCAAGAGACAATATCTTTATGGAACTTTTATTGAGGAGAAAGATCGTCAAAGATCAGTCTAAGGAGGATACTCTTTTAGAAGAGATAAAACAATTGTCGTATAAAAAAAATATTGAATTGGAAATATATAGAGGTAGCGATGAAATATACAGAAACGCCGACGCTAAAGAATAATCTCCTATACTTTGCGACGACTACGGCGCTTTACTCTCTTCTCTTTTATCTTCTGTCCGTGAAATTGAAGGATTTTTACAATCCCTATATTGGTATTGCGGCTTTGGCGACGTCGGTTTTAATCGACTATTGGCTGTCGGAGAAAAAGGCAAGAATTTTTGTACGGTTCATTTTTGTAATACTGATTATAATAGTAATAAATTCTTTAGTCGCGCTATTGTCTTATTTAGCGTCTCCGGTGGACAGATTGAATATTTTTGATAAAATACCTTACGTTTTTAGACGGGACTTTCTTTTATCTTCAGTTTTTATCGTTTTTTACTTTTTTTTCGACGGATCGAGAGTAAGAAAGGTAAATAAAATACTTTATTTTTTATCTACGGCGATTGTTGTTACGTTATATTTCTTTGTTTTTCGATACGATTCGGAAATTAACAAAACAATTTTCAAAAATTATTTCAACTACTCCGCGCTCATAACTACGGTAGCGTTATTATTGGGGTTTAGGCATATAGCCTTCATACAAAACATATATCGTAAGAAGTTTAAAAGAAGAGACTTTTTGTTGGCGCTTATAATATTAATACCGCTTGTATTTTTTTTATTTTCCGTTATTCTTCAAAAACATATAAGCAACGCAAATAAAGGGAATTCGGCTCTATTCAATCAAAACTTATTTAACTTTGATTTTTCCGATTATGTAGAGTTGAAAGACGAGATAAAAATGTCGGAAGATAAGGTGCTTGTTATGGAACTGCAAGGATTCGACGCCTCTACAAATAAAAAGATCAGCGAGGGGTGGAATAGACAGATTTACCTCAAACGTTTCTCTCTTGAAGAGTACACCGATCGCGGGAATTTTAAAGTAGCGGATAATTACCAAGATCCGACTTCGCCGCCGGCGTTTATTTCCGGTTATATGTGGAGTATGAAGAGTATTCCGGAATATAAACGGAGGAGTCCTATACTTGAGATTTTATATCTTGTCAACATAGACTCGGCGTCGTTGATGGGATCGGATCTGCTGACTAAAGTAGTTCCGGTTACAAACTGGAGCGACTCTCCGTATAAGCAGATTTATAAGTCGTTTTGTTCGATATCCGGCGCGTCGACGCTCGACGTTCTAAGAGACGGCAATAGTCAGAAGAAATTTCTCTCCTCTTTACACCCCGAAAGGAAAAAACTGTTATTAGACTGGGGCGGCGGTAAAAAGAACGAAAAGGTAAAGGAGCTTGCCGAGTCTATTACAAAAAAATATAACAATCTTCTATACAAGACGCTGGCGATCCAGCAATACCTTCTCGACGAATATTACTACTCTCTAAAACCGGGGCTTTCCAAGTCGTCTAATCAGCTGGAGTATTTTTTGTTTGAATCGAAAAAAGGGTACTGCTCATATTTTGCTTTCGCCATGACCTTGATGCTTCGGTCGGTCGGTATCGCGTCGAGGGTAGCCGTCGGTTTTGCGCCGGACATGGAAAACCGAACGCTAAATTTCTACGAAATACGTTCTATCGACGGGCATGCGTGGGTCGAAGTTTTTTTCGACGACTACGGGTGGCTTACTTTCGATCCGACTTCGTCTAACATAGCTCCGGGGGAGTATTACGATTTTGCATTGAAAAACGAGGAAGAGAGACTAAATCTGGTCGAACAGATATTAAAAAATCGCGATAAAATGACCGATATTACAAAAGAACTCGACGAAAAGAGCTTTGCGCTCGACAGAATAATCTATAATCTGAAGAGATCAATCGGATGGATTGGTTTAACGGCGTTTATTATGACGATCGTATTCCTGACCGCTTTGATTGCGATAAAAAAGAATATCAATTCGGTTCTGTATAAATTAACAAAAAATTATAGAAAAAAAATCGTCTATCTGTATAAAAGTCTCGCCGGCAAACTACTCGATATAGGCATAGCCGTTAGAAGCGGCGAGTCTATCCTGGAATTCGGCGAGAGGGTATCCAAAGAAAACGGTATAGAATTTGTAAATATTACCAAAGCTTATCAGAAGGCTCTTTTTCAAGAAAAAACTCCTATTTATGAAGATTCGGTTGATCTAGATTCTATTCTAACAAGATTTAAAAAAGAATACGGTGAAATCGATATTAAAAAGAGAATTGCGGCGATATTTAATATCTCGCGGTTATGGAGAAAAATAATCCCAATGATCTTAATTCTATTTTTAGGCGAGAATATTTATTCGCAGGATATAAATTTTAATATCCCCGATATGGACAACGTTGACGCCTATATCAATATGGCTCAAACCGCTTTAAATGGGAATTTTTACGATAAAGCTCTGGCGATTCTTAACGCGGCGGAGTCGAAATTCCCCGATTCTTATAAACCGAACTACCGGAAAGGTAAAATTTATATTACAAACGAGTTAAACGAAAACGCTCTTATAGAGCTGTTGAAAGCGAAAGACAAAGGGTATTTGACCGAAATTTTGTATACCGAAATTTCTAATTGTTACGGAAAAATCGGGGAGGATAAGAAAGCCGTCGAAATTTTAGAGGAAGCCTATAATTATTATAAAACCATAGAGCTGTACGATAATCTCGGCTGGATGTATTATAAAGTCCACGATCTTTCCAAAGGGATAAAACTTGTCGAAGAGGGGCTTAAGACTTATCCCAAATCTTCGGATCTTCTTATGACTTTAGGCACGCTTTATTCGGAAGCCTGGGATTATCCAAAGTCAAAGGAGAGTTATCTCAACTCGATAGATTATTCATACGAAGATTATAAATCGAATAGTTTTAGATCGATCGCCTATTACAATCTGGCGCTTCTTGAGCACGGTTTTCTTTTATACGACAACGCTTTCAATTCGACTAACGCCGCGATAAGCTATATTAACCGAAGTTCTCCCCATCTTGAACTGAATTATTTGTATCTGGGAGCGCTGGAGTTGAATAACGCTTACAACGAAGTAATAAAGGCGACTCAGCTTGAGCCGCGCACCTTATTTCCGGAAATGTCGCTGGTCAAAATAAACGCGCTCGCCGGGAAACTAGACGAGGCGCTAACTCTTCTAAACGACCTGCTAAACACTAACGATTTTAGCTGGATGTTGTATTTCGGAACGAATAAAGCGGCGTATTATTCTGAAATATTCATGGATATCTCTTTAATTTACGAATATAAAGCGAATATGGTCAATTTTTCCGAGAAAAACAGTATTAAAAACAGGTTTACCCGAATATTCAGAAAAATATACTATAAAGTAAAAAGTCTTTTATTTAATATTAGATATACCAACGTTTTGATAAAAATCGGCGAAGAAAAAATCAAAGGGGGGAGTAATCTCGAGGGGCTTCATCAGATATACGACGCATACGAAAGAATTTGGCCCGCTAAAGCTCTGAAAATCCTTAAACTGACCGAAGATATCGAGTTGAAGGCGATTCCCGCGAAAAAGCGCTTTTTTGATATTAATAGAGCGATTCTTAACGGCAGAAGGTTTAATATTTTTGGAAAAAACTATAACAAAAAATTGATAAACGACGCTCTCCCTTTGATAGACAAAAGATGGGAAAAAAGTCTCTTAACGGACGCCTTAACGGAGCTTGTTAAGTTGTCGAAAGGGGATGAAAAAGAATTTTATCTAAATAAGCTTTTTATCGCTTTTCCGACATTGATTCCGATGAATAACTTTAAAATTAAGATGAACGTCTCTTTTTTTGGCGATAAATTTTCAACAACGCAACGTAAAAAAATAATAGATCGTTTAAAATCTCGCGGTATAGTTCACAATACGGGGGCTGAAATTAAATTAAATTTAGACGTTATAAACGGGAATCAAATAGTCGTAAGCGTATTTAATAAAGACGTTTTGTTATCTAATTATTTGACTACCGTCGACGACCTTTACAATTTTGACGCTCTTTCGCTGGAAATATTCAATAAAATTTTTATTTATGAATTAAAATAAAGGACTGTATTATGGAAAGACCAAGCTGGGACGATTATTTTTTGAAAATATCAAAAGTTGTAGCGGATAGATCTTCATGCCTGAGAAATAAAGTAGGAGCCGTTATAGTCAAGGACAAGGATATAATCAGCACGGGGTACAACGGCTCTCCTCAATACCAAAAAAATTGTCTGGAGATAGGATTTTGTTACAGAAACAAAAACAATATTCCGTCGGGGACTCAGCTTGAGCGATGCCGCGCCGTGGGCAGTCACGCCGAATCGAACGCTATAAGTTTGGCGGCTCGAAACGGACACTCGACAAGCGATTCGACAATTTATATAACGGGACACAGCGTTGTGTGCAATCAATGTAAAGCTCTCATTGCAAACGCAAATATAAAGAGAGTCGTACTATTAACGCCAAAAAACGAATTGTTCGAGTTTATCCCTTCAAGGGATTGGACCGTCCATTCCGTAGACGAATAAGAAAAACTATGCGGCGATACTTTTTATAATATAATTTGTTTTTATACCGAAAATATAACTATGAATAGTATTTTTAGGAACTGCAAGAATGATTCTTTATACTAACGACGACAATATTGATAATCGCATCATAAAGAGAGCCGCTGAAGCTTTGAAGGACGGAGCTCTGGTCGCATACCCGACCGACTCCTGCTGGGGAATCGGCTGCAGCACTACTTCGAAAATAGCGATTGAAAAACTTAGAAAACTCAAGAAAGATTTCAGAAACTACACTCCAACGCTTATATGCTCGGAAATATCCCAAATAACTCTTGTTGCAGAGTTAAATAACCGCAATTTTAAGTTTATAAAAAAATACGTTCCCGGACCTTACGTATTTATACTTCCGGCGTTGGACAGCGTTGAAAAAACTATTAACCAAAAAAGAGTAGAAGTCGGTATCAGGATTCCTTCGACTAACATACCGCGAAAAATTGTCGACGAATTGGGACGTCCTATTTTTTCAGTTTCAGCGTCGAGAAAAATGGCCGACAAATCCCTTTGGGACGACGCCTACGCGGAAGAAAACCTATTTGTATCGGGATGGGAGCTGGAAGATATACCCGAAATAGAATTTATAATCGACACGGGCGAGGAGCTGCCTAAGCGCCTGACTACCGTAATCAATCTTGCGGGAGAAGAGATAGAAATCAAACGGCAGGGGATTGGGGCGTTATAGAGAAAAATTATTGACGCATATGCGTCATTTTAAAGGAGATGTCTTAATTTGACGCATATGTGTCATTTTTTAAAAACAGTAGGTATCGCCCCGCTGTTTGTCGTAACGCTGACAAGGCGTCGGTCAATTTTTACATAGCGACGCATATGTGTCAAATTCCAAAAAAAACTAACGGGGCGCAAATTTTACCAAATTTCTCTTGGAAATTATAAAAATTAATTATATACTTATCTTGTTTTAAGATTATGGGGATATAGCTCAGTTGGCTAGAGCGGTTGCTCCGCAAGTAACAGGCCGGGAGTTCGACTCTCCCTATCTCCAAATTTTTATATTTGCAAATACTCGTCTGCGTGATCCGCGTCCCTTTCTGCGTTATCAAAGGACAAACCCCGCTATGTTCTACCTCAATCCGGCGGGAAAATTTAATTTTTCAAGTATTATAAAAAAACTAGTACATTTATTCATCCCATATTTTTGTATTCTATAGGTTACTTATTTAATAATATAAATTTATTCTTGTTTAATGTTTCAAATTTTGTTTTTTCGGAAACATAAAAGTACAACGACTCTTCTTTTATTGATTTATAAAAGGAATTTGGTAAAAATACGATATACGAACAAGATAAAAAATATTTATTCCGTGTTCCGCCATAAAATTGTCCATTATATATTAATTTATACTTAAAATCTTTGAAAAGGTTATTTTTATTATCTGAAAAAATGAAAATAATTGATTTTAATATTTTTCTTATTTCTTTATAATTGTATTTATCCAGATTTTCAATATATAATTGTATGTAAAACATTTTATATTTGTCTTTATTTATAAAATAATAATAATCAACAATATATGAATTATTAAATCTTTTTATATAATCTAAAGAAAATGAATTTAAAAAATATATATATCCTGAAATATTTTTATTATCAAACTCAATTTTTTCGATTCTTGTTAATATCTTTATAATATCATCAGTTATTGGGGTATCTGTTCGGCTATATAGATAAGAATTTAATAAAATTACAATTAAAATTAGAATATAATTTTTTTTCATATTTTATAACTTTAAGGCTCTATATTCAATTTAATAAAATCTTTTATATATTCCTCTTTTTTCGATTTATCAAAGTTTTCGATTATTCCAAAATATAAATCTTTATTCTCAACAGCTTCCGATAAATTATTATCCAAACATACAATACTCAAAATATACCGCAAACTGGTTTTTCTTTGCTTATTTTTGCCATATAATATCTCCTATGCATTTATATATTATTTAGCTAAATACGCAAAGTTATTTACAGCCTCACAGAGTCCCGTTATGACAGTTTCTGCAATCTTTAAATTTCTATTACATTATTCCCTTCAAGTAATTTTGATAATTCAGTTAAATTTCCAAATGGACTTGAGGCAACAACAGCGCTTAAAGAATTTAAACCCATAGATATTAATTCTTTGTCATTTTCTTTTAATCCTCTATCAATAATATCAAATGATTTATTTATTTATTGCATCAGTCATTTTAATTACTTCGTATTCCTTCTCTTTTATTTGTTTTATTTGTTTATTAGCAGATAAATGATTAAAGATTCCCATTACAGTTAAAGCCGGTATAGCTACTATTCCGCCTAATACGGTTGCGCCGGCAGCAATGCCTCCTCCGCCTGCAGCTATTGATCCGCCGCCCAACCATGCTAATGTTGCATTTGTTGCAGCGGCGCCAGACAAAGTACTGATTGCCGTCCCTGTTGAAGCATATGCAAGTTGACCAACTAAAAAATATGCTGCAGAACCTGTCGCAATTCCCGCGCCAGTACCTTTTGTTGCTGATAAAACGCTATTTGCAATATTTAGAGTATTTTCAACATAACCGAAATCCAAGTTTAATTTTTCATCTGAAATTTGGTTAATAACAAATTTTCTTTCTTTTCCTTTAAGATTTTTTGTTATTTTTTTTATTTTATTTAATGAAAAAACGGCTCGTTTTTTAACTTCAACAACATTCAACAAAATATTATTAATTTCAATTTTCCTTGATTCCATTTGCTCATTAATCTCTTTTAATTCATCTAAGACAGAATCATAATTTTTTTTTGCATTTTGTACTCGACTATGAGCGCCAAATGTTACAATGTTACTGAAAACATCTTTAAATCCCATATATTATCTCCTTGCAACTTGTCAATAATTACGTTTATAAATGTCTTTTAAATATAAATCATATTCTCTATTCATACAGCTATCAAATCCCTATAAACATATGGTTTTATTTCATTTTTTATAGTTCTTTCAGAAACAACATCTACTTTAACCCCCAATTTTTCTTCAAGAAAAATACTAATATCGACAAAATCAAGCAAACTTGCCCCTTTTTTAAACTCTACAAGAATGTCAATATCGCTTTTATTGGTTGCCTCGCCTCTGGCGTAAGATCCGAATACTCCCTTAATTATTACTTTATTCTTTATTTCCACTTCGTTTTTTAAATCAGATAGCTTTTCTAAAATTTCATTTTTATTCATATATATTCTGTTCCTCTTATATTCAGTTTCTTTTTAGAGCGAACGTTCGCATCTTTTTTAAACTATATATTTACTCTCATAACGCGCTTATTATATTTAAGCCCTCAAATGATTTAAAATCGTCAACATTAAAAGTTATAAGGTTTTCTATTCCGTTTAACTTCATAGTCAAGTATATATTCAAGTCAAATATTTCTCTTTTTGAAATATTGTATTTTATCGCGCTGTTTTTTAATTCTTTTGCGTTGATATTATGATTCTCTACGACGTTTATAAAAGTCAAATATTTTTCTATATTGCTAAAAGCCGTTTTTATATCAAGATAATTTTTAAACATCTTATTGTTTGTTGAAACGTTTATATATTCAAGTATTATCTGGTTTGAAATAAATAGATTATTGTTTTCTGTCAATAATTTATTTGCATTGTTATAATATTTGTCTATTTCCGGGAAAGTAGAATATATCAGAACATTGGTATCAATAAAATATTTAGATTCTATCGTCGTCATAAATATCCTTTCTTGAAAAAGTGGTATCTGATTTTAAACCGCTTATTTTATGCAATGATTCTAATATCTTTTTTTTATTTGCTTGTTTGCTAGTTTCATTATCGTATTCTTTTGCAATGAGATATTTTATGATGTTGTTTTTAGCTCTTTTATGTCTTTTTGCGATAAACTCCAATTTTTCCTTCTCCTCGCTGTCTAAATACACCGACGTTTGATAAGTTTTTTTCATAAAAGCCCCCTTAGTCAAATTATTACCGCCTGTTATATAATAAAACATATAATTTAATAAAAGTCAATAGCATTTTACTGTTTTTTTAGGCGTATTTTACTGTCATAAAATACAGCAAGATAGTTTTTGGAGTTGAACCGTTACGAGCGTTGGTTACATTCGACGGTTTGGGCTGATTTTTTTCACAACCAAGTTCGTCTGTTAATTCAGCATTTAACGCTCTTTCAAGAATGCTTTTTGTTAAGTAATTAATAATTCCGTTGGGACCGGTTATTTGCTCCGGCGTAAGATTTTTGAAATCAATACCGTCAAGTAATTCGTCAAACACATTTTTTTCTTTGCTTATTTTTGCCATATAATATTTCCTATGCATTTATATATTATTTAGCTAAATACACAAAGTTATTTACAGTCTCTTGGAACGCCGATTGACGCAGATTTAGAATGTAACATTCCATTATAATCTATTTTCCTTCATATTTATATCCTACCTCAATCCGGCGGGGGACGGCGATGAGATAAATAAAACTTGATTTTTTAGATATTTAGTATATATTTTATTATATTGATTTTTTTCTAAAATACTGTATATTTAATAAGAGGTTTAAAATTATGAATACAGCTTATCAAATAACTGATTATCAGCAGGAGATATTAAAATTTATACCCTCTAACATAAGCAAAGATGATATAAAAGCAATTAAAAGACTGCTTACAAAATATTTTGCCGACAGAGCGGGAGAAGAAGCAGATAAACTCTGGGATGAAAAAGGGTTTAAGACTGCTAAAGATATAGAATCATATTTAAGTGAGTAGTGAACGGTATAAAATTGTAATTGACACAAATGTTCTTTTATCCTCAATTCCCAAGAAGTCAGAATATCGTTGGCTTATAGATAAAATCGTTGATGATGAAATCGATGTTTTCATTACAAATGATATTTTGATGGAGTATGAAGAAGTTTTAGAGAAAAAAGCCAACCGCATAATAAAAAATCTTACAATTGATTTTTTATTAAATGCCGAAAATGTATATAAAATTTTTTCATATCACAAACTTAACATAATGACTACCGATCCGGATGATAATAAATTTATAGATTGCGCCTATACTTCCGGCGCTGATTTCATTATCTCTCATGATAAACATTTTAACATTTTAGAAAATATCCCATTTCCAAGAATAAAAGTAATCTCAATAGAAGATTTTAAGAAACTATTCTCTTAAAACTCTCTCCTACGCCTAAAATACAAACCGACTAAGCAAGTCGGCATAATACCCCGTTATCGGCAAAGCGCGCGACCGTTATATTGAAGAACGCCCCGCTATATCCTACTCCAATCCGGCTGGGGATTGGGGGATTAGAATACATATTTATCAACAGATATTTCATAATTCTGATTTAAATACATTTTTATTTTAGGGGGTAATAAGTATGGGTAATAAATATAATCACCATCTTCATAAATATATTCCTCTACTTCTTGAATTTTATTCTTCGATATACTATCTGGATAGTAAATGGTTCTTTTCTTTAACCTATTTTTATTATCATATTTATATATTATCTTTGTTTTTGTTTTTATGTTTTTCAAATAATCAAAATGGTAAAATATCGTTTCGATTAAATTCATGTTTTTGTCATATAAAAAGCTATTAGTTGTCGATATCTTATCAGAAGTAAAAACCGGATATGTTATTATTTTATTTAAGTATTTATTATCAAAATAATATTCTTTAAATACATAATATCCACTTTCCTTATCTTCATGTAATTTATTATTTGGAGAGTTGTATATATATTGAGTTTTTTTATCGTCTTCATATTCATATTTAAATATTGAATCACTCCAGTATGCGGTTCCGTCTCCCGGGAAAAATATGTATTGAGGTATTCCTGTTGTATCATAAATTCTTACAATATCGCCATTTTCATTGTATTCAACACTCATATTTATAGTTTCTTCAATTATTTTTGTATCTATATTCTCATTTTCTCTTATCAGCTTTATAAACCTCTTATTTTTATCATAATAATATTTTAAATATGTATTTCCAACATATTTAAATCCTATATACTTTATAAATTTTTCAATTATAACATTATTTTCAAAATCATAGGTTATTTCTGATATATATATCTTTTGTAGCCCTTTAGTTAATATTCTTCCTATCAGATATCCTTTTTTATCATATTGATAAGATATTTTATGTTCTCCCTTCCTTCTAATCTCTTTTAGTCTCGATCCATTATAATTGAATACCCCAAAATCCATATCTACTCCAGTTATACTTAATACAATTAATATACTGATAAATACTATTATAACACCTTTTTTATTTTCCATATATCAACATCTCCTTGACAAAGTTTATTGCTCTTGTCATCTGATGATATGGACAGGGAGCTCCAAACCAACCCGAATTATTGTTTATTGTCTGATATGTATTAGTATTTGACAACTGATAATTCACGCCAGAAGTAACATTGATGTTTTGCGCTCCACTGAAAGTATATTTACCTGTAAATGGGGGGAATCCTCCCAATGGTTGAACCCAGTCTTTAGATGAATATGTTTGGATATGATTAACAGTACTATTAGCGTTTAATTGATACTCTCTTACTGGCGCATCTAAGGTTAGAAGATTTACTTTATATCCGGCAGATTCCAATCCATTAGCAACCATAACCATAATATTCCCACCATGACTATGACCGACAAGGTTTATTACCATATTTTTAGAGTAATTTGAATCTAAAATATTTCCAAGCAATATATTTGCCGCTTTAACTCTTTCGGAATTTAAGTTTTTCCCATTCCATCCAAAAAATATTCCATCTAAAGATCCAAATAGGTTTCCAAGTTCTCTTGCAGCATTGATACTGTCAGGATTATTTTTAGAATCCAGAAAATATTTATTCTCTCCTAAGTTGCCAAATTTTGTTCCCTCTGCTAAGTATGTAACGCTATCACCCTGATACCAGTTCCCATTCCCTATTTTTGAGGTTGATAAATCTTGGTTTTTTAAGTAATCCATCCAAGATTGAGCCATAAATTCCGCATCTTGATACTGCTCATACATTGCTGTATTTCTTGCGCTACTATCTCCGGTAAACCACCTTGTATCCCCTTGATATGTTCCAGATCCGGAATATCCCATCGCCGCTAAAGAAAAACTATTCCCGTGGTTAGTAGCGGCGCCTTCCTGCCATTGCCGAATACCAGCTTTGTATTTATTATAGTCGTAAATTCCTTGCTCTGCGTTGTATCCGCCATATTGTAAATCTTTATAGTACTGATCCGGATCGCCAAAGCCGACGCCGGATGGATTATGTTGACCATACAACCCAGTCGGGTCTACCATTCCAATTGGGTTATTACCGCAGTAAGCGTAAAAGTTATTCCCATCTTTAATAGGGTCTTCCGATATAAAACTGCCTGCCTCTGCATCGTACCAACGATTCTGGCAATAATAAAGATTTGTTATAGTATCATATTCGTGTAGAGCAAAGGTCTTAAGCGGTAACCAATCAATTGTTGTCGCTTCTATCAGAAGTTCTCCAAAAGGTTTGTAATCAGCGTTCCATTTTATTTTTATTGAGCCGTCAGTATTTTTCTCCGTTACAGCTCTTACGCATCCTCTTTCATCCTTAACATAATTATACAAAACAATCGAGGAATAACTCGTAATAATTGTTATCGATTCCCCGCTCAATTGACCATTATAGCTACCCCAATCAATTGTTAAATTATCAGTAGTAGAACCGTTGTATTTAATTTCTCCTAATGCTTGCCCGTCAATAGTTACAGGAATCTTTTGATTCATCGCCGCTCTTTCGACTCCAAAATTTCCTCCATTATAGCTTATCATAGAACTCTGATATGCATAACCGGATGAGTTCCCAAAATCATTGCTTACGCTCTCAAGATTAGCGGTAATAGCGCTTGATGAACTGTAATAATTTACCAACAATCTCTCCTCATTTTTGGTTATATTCTTATTCCCAAGATAACCAAACGGCGTGTTATAATAAACAATCTCCTCTTTTTCCACAAAATTATTTATTTCGTAAATTCTTATTCCGCTACAATTATATTTTATCTCTTTTATTAGCTTATATTCGTCATAATCAAATCCGTTATCGCCGATATTTTTAAGATTGTTAAATTTAGAATCATTTATTGGCTCTCTATTATAACTATAATATACTTTTTTTAATTTCCCGTCAAGATTATATCTATAAATCCGGGTTCCATCCCTCGATGTCATAAAATTGATCTTTACTCTTTAACTTCAAAATAATACTTGCCGTCGCGAATAGTATGGGAGATATTATCCGAATAGTCGAGTTTAAAATCTTCTTTATTCCCTGAAATAAATATCGTTTTAACGCCGGTCGTCTTTTTAATAAGCTCAAGCCCCTCTTTGACGCCGGCGACAAACAGAGCCGTCGAAAGCGCGTCGGCTTTTACGGGCGAGTCGGCGATAACAGTTGCCGAATGAACTCCGTTATTTGCGGGAGTTCCCGTCCGGGGATCGATAATATGATGATATCGTATTCCGTCCTCAGAAATAAAATATCTCTCGTAATCTCCGCTCGTTACTACGGAGCAATCGGTTAACTCTACCATCCCAACTGTTTCATTTTGATTAAAAGGGTTCGCTATAGCTATACGCCATTTTCTTTGTCCGGCGTATAACCCTCCGACGACGATATCCCCGCCGCCGTTTATCAAAAAATCTTTTAAACCGACGCTTTTGAGATATTCGGCAATTTTACCTATGATAGCTCCTTTGGCTATGCCGCCGAGGTCCAACGACGCGCCGTTTGACAAGACTATCGTTTTGCCGTCGATCGCAACGTTTTTATATCCGGAGCTCTTTAAAGCCGCTAAAATCTCTTTTATCTCCGGAATTTTATTCTCGCCGCTTTCAAATCCCCACAATTCGATAACGTTATACAAAGCGGGATCAAATAGGCCGTCGGTTAATTCTGCGTAATATAACGAGTTTTTAAGCAGTTCTAATGTAAAATCGTCGGATACGTCGCCTTTTTTTACGGAATTTAGCTTATATATGGTTGAAGTAGCGTTTTTACAGCTAACTTTTTTTTCAAGATCGCCGGCTAATCTAAAACATTCCGCCAGAATCTTATTAGCGTTCTTTTTGCCGTCGTAAGAAAAAAAGGTAACGGCTAAATTTGTCCCCATAGCAAATTCGCTCTTACTGTATTTTTTATAGTCCCTTGAAAATAACGCAAAAGAGATGAATAACAGCGCAAAAATCGTTTTTTTAATTAACATAAAAATTCTTTCTCTCCATATCTCAATATTTTATAAGGTTTATTCGAAATATCGACAATAGTCGAAGGTTTGCCGGGGTGAAAATTCTTGTCGATTACTATTAACGGAACCGCTTCGCCAAATTTTTCGGTTATAATATCCGGCTCGTTTATAGTTTCCTCCCCCGAAGAATTTACGCTGGTCGACAAAAGCGGAACCCCCAATTTACTAACGATAGTTTTGATAAAAATATTGTCGGGCATTCGAATTCCTACGGTTCGACCGCTTCTACAGCCCATGATAAAGGTGATATTTCCGGGCCAGTATCTCGACGTAATATCGGAATAGATTTTATAATCTATGTCAAAATAGTTTAATTGCTCGATTTTCGAAATAAGAAATAAAAAGGGCTTATTATCCCGCATTTTTAATTCTCGGACCCGCTCCTCCAGACAGGGTTTGGCTAGAAATCCGTAGATAGTATCCGTAGGGGCTATCGCAACCTCCCCTTTCGATAAAGTTTCGACTATTACGTCGTAATTCTTGTCATAATTTGCGTCAAAATATAGTATTTTACTCATTTTTTTGTCCGCTAAATATTATCAATAAAACAAACATTCCAAAAAACGCAAAAAAGACTATTCTAGCCCAGTTTTTTATATTGGATATTTTCTTTTCAATCTGAGAACCGCTTTTTATCTCGTTCCATACTCTTTCTATCTCTTCTTTGCGTTTTTGTCCGTCCGAAATCTTCGCCGCGCCGTCTATTTCGTCGATAATTTTAATTAAATTCAATTCCGGATTAACAAAATACCCCAATTTGTTGGCAAGAGCAAGCGCTGTCTCCGGATTATTTTTCAACTGGAATATATAGTCCTGCAGCTCCTTTTTCTCCTTTTGAAGAACGAGTTTATACTGAAATAACGCCTCTTTCTCCTTATCGACTCGATACCCCTCGATAAGCCCGTTTTGACCTAAAATTATCTGATAAAATATCACGCCGCAAAGCGCGACGAAAACCAGAAAAAGAATTTTCTTCATTATTATTTATCTCAAAAACAAAAAAATCGCTTTACATTTTGAATTATAATAGTATATTATTGTAAAAAATAAAAGCAATATTAATATGAAACAATACAATTTAAAATCCGATTTAAAAAAAATACTCTACATAACCTCTTCGATTGCGGGGATTACCGGGATTTTCCTTATATTTTCCTGCGCGTTTCTTTTGCCTGTATATCTTTTATCAAAATATTTTGCCAAAGCTTACGCTATAATAGTAATTTGCGCTATCATATCGGGAATTATCGTTTTTTTTGTATTGAAACTGTTAAAAATCTGGAAGAAATATAATAATCCGCTCCTTTTTTTGAACCATTTTTTATTATACTATTTGATTCCGGTTTTTATTGTTCTCTTTTTCTTGGTTTTTGAAGGGGTCGCGTTTAGATTGTTTTTTTATTTTTTTTCGCCAAACGTTATGGCTCCGACGATAATAGTATTATCGCTTAATATTATAGTTATAATATTATTGATCTTGTCCAGACGTTTTTTTCATAACTGGAAATCTTATCTTAAAGAGAAAGAGATAAAAAATTGATCCGATCTTTTGAGGAACGGAAATAATAATTGCAAAATAATTAAATTAATTTTATATATTTTACGAGGCGCTATGAATATAAAATATGTCAACGTTCTTCGCGATTTAATGTTTTTCAAAAAATATAACTTTAAGAACTCCAAAGCCGTTAGAAGAAATATTTTGAACGGTCAATCCTTCGTTCTGGCGTATTGTCTGATATCCGTCGTATACTGCTATTTTAGATTTCCTATAGAACAATCCGTATATTTTCTGGTATTATTGCCAATTCTTGCAATTTTATGGTTTTTTTTCTTCCCGTATCTCTACATTAATTCAATAAACAGCCAAAACAAGAGAAACCGTAAAAAACCCGACTACAAAGAGGAAGTAGAGCTTAACGTTAGCGATGATTTAATAACCGTTATAAAAGAGGGCGTCCCTAAAGAATTCCCGGTAAATTCAATTAAAAAGGTCGTTTTTCTTAAAAATTACGCTTTGATCTACATAAACGAAACCGACGATCTTATAATCCCATTATACTCTTTAAATCCGGACGTTAAAGACGCGTTAGAAAAATTTATTACGGAAAATTACGGCGATAAAATTGCAAAAAAATAGAGCTTATGAAAATATCCAAAATTTTTAAAAATAAAATTGCTTTTACTATTCTGATAATTCTTTTTTCAATTTTCTTAATAAACTTTATTGTTTATATAATTCCGGATGAAAAAATAGACGGAATAGAGTATTATTCAAACAGCGTAAAATATTACGATAGAAACGGGGTCCTTCTCAGATACGCCCCGTCTGAAACAGGCGAATGGAAATTATTTCTACCTTACGATAAAATTCCAAAAAAATTGATTAGTTCCATAATTCAAGCGGAAGACAAAAGATTTTATTGGCATTTTGGTTTTGATTTAATTTCGATTGCGCGAAGTTTAGCCCAGAATATTAAGGAGAAGAAGATAGTTTCCGGCTCTTCCACGCTGACTATGCAATTAGCGCGAATTTTGTATCCTCATAAAGCGGGAATTCCCGGAAAAATATACGAAATTCTGAGGGCGACGCAGATAGAGATAAAAAAGAGTAAAAAATGGATACTTGAGAAATATATTAACAACGTCCCTTTTGGATATAACTCCGCCGGATTTCCGGCCGCTTCTTACTGTTACTACGATAAGTCTATAAACGAGCTTTCCGAAGAAGAAATTGCCGTTCTCTGTATTATCCCCAGAGCCCCTACTAAATACAACCCTTTCAAAAACAGAGAGGTCGTTTTTAACGCCGTTAAAAGACTACTGCTAAACTCCGACGGCAAGATCGACGAACGCAAGCTATACGCCGCGATTGACGGAGTTAAAGAGCGAACTACGAAATTTGATTCCCCGCATTTCATTAATCTATTGCAAAACGAGTTAAAAACTAAATTCAACAGAGACGTATACAAAAAGACCGTTGAAATAAAAACGACGATCGACAACCGATTGCAAAAATCGGCGGAGAATATTGTCGAATCTCTCGTGGATAAATACAAAAACAACAGATTGACGAACGCGTCTGTAATAGTATTAGATAATAAATCGGGAGAAATTCTCGCCTATATAGGCAGCAAGGATTTCTTTCAGGAAGATATTAGCGGACAAATCGACGGAACAAAAATTAAAAATCAGCCGGGCTCTACTCTTAAACCGTTTTTGTACGCCCTCGCTCTGGAAAACGGATTTACCCCGGCTACTATACTTCCGGACTTCGAACTAAATCTTGGCGGCGAAGAAAACTATAAACCCAAAAACTACAACCTGAGAACCAACGGACCGGTAAGATTTAGAGTAGCTCTCGCCTCGTCGTTAAACATCCCGGCCGTTTATCTGCTTAACAGGTTGGGGGTAAAAAATTTTATCAACCATCTTTTATCGTTAAATTTTTTGTCTATTATAGAAAATAAAGAGGATTATCCCGGAATCGGACTCGCTCTAGGAAATAGCGAAGTAAAATTAACCGAATTAGCCGACGCCTATTCGGTATTTGGCAGAGACGGAGTATTCAAAAAATCTACGGGATTTAAAGAGATAAAAACGATCGATTCCGGCTTTACTAAATTTGATCCTGAAAGTCATATTCAGAAAAAGTTCGTTAAAGAATATAGACCTAAAACTATTTATGATAGTAAAACTGTTTTTATTATTTTCGATATTTTATCCGACAACAAATCAAGATCGCTGGGTTTTGGAGCCAGCCAGTTTTTCATAGACAAAAAAGTAGCCGTTAAAACCGGAACTTCAAGCCAGTTTGGAAATATTTGGGCGATTTGCCTATCTAAAGAATTTACAGTCGCCGTATGGGGAGGCAATTTTAACGGAAATACGGTAAGAGGGGTCCCCGGAGCTTCGCTACCTCTGGAGATTGCGTCAAAAATAATAGATATTCTTCCTATCCAAAAAAACGAAATATCGCCCCCTCCGGAACTTACCGCAATCCGTATCTGCTCGTTATCCGGTATGAGACCCAACGGTCTCTGCGCCTCCTTGACTACCGAATATTTTGATAAAACCATATCGGGAAATATACCGATATGTACGTATCACAAGGTTGGTAAGAATAACGACGCATATGTGTCATTTCCGGTAGAATTTGTTCATTGGGCAAAATCCAGAGGGCTTCTTAGCGCATATCAAGAGAACGAAATGGAAAACTCCGCTCCTAAAATACTATTTCCAACCGACGGCTCGGTATTCTTCTACGATCCGGGAGAGAGCGCGTCAAAGCAGGGATTAACTATAACGGTCTCATGCAAAAATGGGGGCAAACCGCTATACTATTCGTTAAATAACGAAGGTTTGATAAAGCTCGATTACCCGTATAAAAAATTTATTCAATTATCAAAAAATGAATACAGACTGCGAATATACGATAACGATAAAAACTTGGCTGAAACGGTCAATTTCAGCGTAAAGTAAAATCCCTCTCCCGTTTTATTGCTCAAGTTTCATACGAAGGCGAACCATCTCTCTAATATCGTTTTCATCGCAGACGCATCCGGTTAGCGCAGAGTTATTTCCTCTGGACGGGAGTATTCTTCTCTTTTTGCTATATGAATGTCGCCGAATATTTTGTGTTGTTTGACCGCGATAGCGCCCTTTTTGACAAGTTCGAGAATCGCAAGAAACAAGCAGACTATCTCAAGTTTAGACATTTTTTCATTTATCAATTCAAAGTAATCAAAACTCTCTTTATCTTTAAGTTTATTAGTTATTTTAGTTATTTTATCTTCAACGGTAAATTCTAATAGAGTTACCTTAATGCTCGAATCCTCTTCCGTATTGGTATTTAGCGCTTTGGCAAAAGCCGTAATCAGATCTATAACGGTAAGCGAGCGCCAATTAGACTCGTTGTCTTCTTCTACGTCGAATAGCATCGGTTCGTCGTTTTTACGAACGGATAAAACCGACTCGTCGTCCATCGAATCGAGAAGCCCCGCGGCAATTTTATATTTTTGATATTCAAGAAGTTTTGCAATAAGTTGCCCCCTCGGATCCTCTTCGTCTTCGTCGTAATCTATTTCAATCGGCAACATAGACCTTGATTTTATTAATATAAGGGTGGCGGCCATATCTATAAACTCGGACATATTGTCAAGATCGTATTCGATCAACAACTCCATATAGTCGAGATACTGTTTTGTTATTTCTGAAATATTTATATCGTATATATTAATTTCAGAGGTTTTTACCAGATCAAGAAGAAGATCCAGCGGTCCTTCAAACTCTTTGATTTTTACCTGATAATTACTCTTGGTTTTCTGAAAAAGATTTGTTTGCGAATCCATGTATAGGCTCTCCAACAATATTAACCTGTTGATTACTATTTTCGGATACGACGCGCAATAACTTATTTTTTAACTCGCTATATTTTTCAACATTTTTAATTAATTCAAGCAAAGGAAGCGCAACAAAATTTCTATTCAGATAACTTACGTGCGGTACGGTTAGTTTTGGAGTTTTTATATTTACGTTTTCAATAAGTATTATATCTATATCTATAGTTCTGGGACCTTTAGGGCGCAAAGGATTCTTCTGTCTTCCGATATTATCCTCGATTTTTTTAACAATATTCAATATGGCAAAAGGATCGTCTAAGTCGACCGCATACCAACAACAAATATTTAGAAAATCGCTTTGCGCCAAATCGTCTACGGGCGACGAACTATACAGAGAACTCGAGCTTATAAATTTAAAGTTTTTATTTAGCTCGCTTAGAGCCGCCGCTAAATACTTCTCTCTCGGTTCTATATTCGATCCGAGAGAGAAAAATACGTCCTTCATAATTTATATCAGATCTTTTTGAGAATTGCTTTTTGTATCTTCTTCTTTCGGGGCAAGAGCTATTCTTATCTTCTCCTCGATTTCTTTTGCAATTTTAGGATTCTCAGCTAAATATTGCTTTGCGTTGTCTCTGCCCTGTCCGATTTTAGCGTCGCCGTATGAGTACCACGATCCGGATTTCTGAATAAGATTATACTTAACGGCCGCGTCGAGTAAAGAGCCCTCTTTAGAGAGACCTATTCCGTAAGAAATCTCCAATTCCACCTCTCTAAAAGGAGGCGCAAGTTTATTTTTAACAACCTTTACTCTGACTTTGTTGCCAACGGGTTCGGTTCCGTTTGTAATAGTCTCGATCCTTCTGATATCCAGTCGCATAGAAGCGTAAAATTTTAAAGCGTTGCCCCCGGTAGTAGTTTCGGGATTTCCGAACATTATGCCGATTTTCATTCTTAATTGATTTATAAAAACTATGCAGCAATTTGACTTTGACACTACCGCGGTCAACTTCCTAAGCGCTTGACTCATCAACCGCGCCTGAAGTCCCATATGGCTGTCGCCCATATCCCCTTCTATCTCGGCTCGCGGCGTTAGAGCCGCCACAGAGTCGACTACGATTATATCCACCGCGCCGCTTCGCACCAGATGCTCCACAATTTCTAGCGCCTGTTCGCCGGTATCGGGCTGAGAGATATAAAGCTCGCCGATATTTACCCCCAAGGCTTTAGCGTAATTTGGATCCAACGCGTGTTCCGCATCTATAAACGCGGCTATCCCCCCGTTTTTTTGCGACTCGGCTATAGCGTGAAGCGCTAAAGTGGTTTTTCCCGACGACTCGGGGCCGTAAATCTCAACAATCCTCCCTTTCGGATATCCGCCGACCCCCATCGCCGCGTCAAGCAACAGAGAGCCGCTTGGAATAACCTCGACGTTTATTATCTTTCGAGACCCCAACTTCATTATCGATCCTTTGCCAAAGGATTTTTCAATGTTAAGAATCGAAGACTCCAACGCCTTGTACTTTTCGCTCACATCTTTTGGATTAATATTCACCTCTGCCCCTCCCGAAGAATTTGAATCAGTTTTAGTCATTTTAAACCTCCTTTTTTTTATATAATATATAACAACTAAAAAGAGGTTTTGCTTTACAAAAAATATAATAAATATCAAAAAAAGTAAAGAAATATATCTTTTTATAACGCGCAAAACATTTTTGATATTAAAGCGCTAAAAATAAACACGGAAAAGCGCCTCGTCGGTTTTTTGGGCGGGGAAAATAACGCATATGCGTTGTCGTATTTTATCTTGCGATTTAACGCATATGGCGCGTTTTATTCTTAGCGGCGCAAGCCCCGATAAGGTCCCGGTATGAAGTGTGTTTTAGCATTTTAATATATTCAAAACGGGAATTCCCGTTTTGAATATATTAAAATGCTGCGCTTGGCAGAGACGCGCGCCCTGCCGGTTTTTTGGAAATTGACACATATGGAGCTATACTCGCCGCGGTCGCTTCCTGATGAAAATTTGACACATATGAGACGGGTAGGCGCGCGACAATTGTCGTAGAAAAATTGGCGCATATGATGTTAAGAATAAAATTGACACATATGGGACAAATTAAAAAATCGACGCATATGCAACAATTATTTGTATTCCCCAAAAAACCGACGGGCGTTACAAAACAGACGCGAACTCTACTAACTATCGGCGTTGCTAAGAATAGAGTCTAGAATTTTCTTTTCCATCCTAACTTTTATGTTTTTCTCCCTCGTCGGGAAAACAAGCCCTTTGACGTTAGCATTAGGTTTATGAAGATATTTTATTTGAGTAAAATAGACGTCGCCGTCTAGAGCGTTTTTAGCTTTGCTATAAAAAACAGCTAAATGAGCCGCCTCGATTTTTGTCCTTTCGCTAAGCTCTTTGCCTTTCTCCGTTTTAACTACTACGTGGCTTCCGGCGTAGTCTCTACTGTGAAACCAATAATCGTTCCCTTTTGCTACGAGCTTCAGTAGATTATCCGCGTCTTTAGCGCTTTTTGACACATATGCTTTGCAATTATTTGCAAGATTAAAAATCCGCGCGAAGGAGCGTATGTTTATTGAAGATTTATCGTCGTTTCCCGCCTTCGTCAAGTTCAGACTTTTTTTTATTTCGCGCAGTCTCTCCGGATCGGGACGTTGCTCTATCTCCGATAACAAAGCGTCGAATTTTTCAAGTTTGGATTTCAACGATCTGTTTTGTTCGTCTCTAAAAATCTTACCGTCTTTTAATTTTCTGTATTTTGTAAAATATTTTTGAATATTTTCTACCGCAGTGAGATTTTTATCCAGAGCGACTTTGATATTGGAGTTAGTATTATAATCGAATATTTCGGCATTATCGGAGAAATCTTTTATATTACAAATATTCGCTTTTAGAGACTCGCCGATATAGAGGTATTTATCTGCGTTTTCATATTCCCCCGACTCGTTTTTAGAGATAAGTTCATTTATACGCTTGATCTCGTTAGTTATAATATTCAATAAATTTTTTCGGAGGTTTAACGCTTCCGCCTCTTCTATAACTCTATTGTAATAACTAAATATTGAATTATTTATATCTGTTTTAAATTCGTCTCTTACGTAAAAATCGGTTCGATTTGATTTATAAAGCGATATATCGAGTTTTTCGCCAATCCACTCTCCTCTTTTCGGATATCTTTTTAACGACTCGATTATAACAAAGTTTTCGTCAAGGAGAAGAATATTGCCGCCCGTCCCCCACATTCTCGCGGCTATATAATATCTTTTAGAGTCGTATATAAGTTCTATCGCTACTATCCTGGAAAGATTCAATTGATATATATTCTCTATTTTAGAACGCAAAAATTTTGAGTTCAGATATTGAGAAAATTTGAGAGAACGGCTTTCGGGGCTTTGTCCCTCCAACAAACAGATATAATTATAGCCGTTAGCTACGTTGATTATCAGATTAAGAGTCTCCCCGTCGGGAATTTGGTAATTGATAAAAAGAGAATCGCTATCTTTCTGACCAAACTTTTTGACTATTCCCGGCTTAGGAAAAGTCGCGACGACCTCTTCGATTTCAATACAGTTAAGAGACATTACCTGTATCCGTCTTCTAAAGATATTTTAAATCCCGGAACTCTCGGATAAACCGAAGAGTCAAGCGGCGTCTCTCCTTCAATCAAGAATTTTTGATATGCAAAGCCCGCTATCATAGCGCCGTTATCGGTCGAGTACTTTAAATCCGGGAAATAAACTTCGCGTTTGGGCATTGTCGAAAATTTACTCCGCAAATATTTGTTTGCCGAAACGCCGCCGGCAACCGCCACCCTGTTTATCCCAAACGCGCTCGAAACAAGCTCCGTTTTTTTATATAGAATGTCGACCGCTCTCTTTTGAAAACTTGCCGCTATGTCGTTTACCGTCCACGTATCAACCTTTTTGTACTTTTGCAAATGATTAATAACGGCGGTTTTTAGTCCCGAATAGCTAAAGTCAAACTTACGATCGGACTTATATAAATTCGATATCGGAAAGTCAAACGCTTTTTCGTTACCGCTTAACGCCGCTTTCTCTACCGCCGGTCCTCCCGGATACCCCATATTGTAATACTTCGCAACTTTATCAAACGCCTCCCCTACGGCGTCGTCTATCGTAGTGCCTACGACTTCGTATTCCGTATAATTTTTAGCGATAACAAGCAGAGTATGACCGCCGGATATTAACAATCCAACGTAAGGAAATTCAAGCTCGTTAGTTATATGCGGCGAATAGAGATGCCCCTCGATATGATTGACTCCAATGTACGGTTTTCCGAGAGTAAAAGCCAAAGCTTTCGCCACGCTGACTCCTATAACAAGCCCCCCTATAAGACCGGGTCTATTCGACGCCGCTATCAGATCTATATCTTTCAATTCCACGCCCGCCGTTCGAATAGCTTCGTCTACTATCGGAATTATTTTCTTGAGATGAAGCCGCGCGGCTATTTCGGGGACAACCCCTTGCCAATCTCTATGCTCCTTTATTTGAGACGCCACAACGTTCGAAAGAATTTCTTTACCGTCTTTGGCTACGCTTGCCGAAGTTTCGTCGCAAGTAGACTCGATACCCAATACCAGCATTTTGTTATACGCTCCTCATCGCTTTACGAACTTCTTCTCTGGTTATTTTAGATATAACCTCTTTAGCTTTTTGCTGAGGATTAATTAATATAAGCCGATGCGCCCAGACGTCTTCACATAGATCTATAACGTCTTGATCGACGACAAACTCGCGATTTTCCAGATACGACTTGGCTCTTAGTAAATCTATCGCCATAAGCCCGGCTCTAGTGGAAAGTCCCATTTTTATATCTTTCTGCTCTCTTGTTTTTTGAGCGATCTTTCCGATAATGCGAAGTATCTTATCGTTTACTTCGATATTTTTGAGTTCGCCTCGCAATTTGATCAAATCCGCGTCGGATATAGCAGGTTCCAGTTTATTTAACCTTTCTTCAGACTTTCCGTTCCTAAAAACAACTAATTCGTCTTCAAAATCAGGATAGCCGATACTCAAACAGGTTGTAAATCTATCCAATTGCGCGACAGGCAAAGGATAAGTCCCTTCCGTCTCGACCGGATTTTGCGTAGCGATAACAAAAAATATTTCCGGAAGAGCGTAAGTTTTAGAGCCGATCGTAACAAGTTTCTCAGCCATAGCTTGCAGTAACGCCGATTGCACTTTAGGAGTAGTTCTATTCAGCTCGTCCGCCAAAAGTATATCCGTAAAAACAGGCCCCGGTTTAAAAACAAACTCTTTTTTATCGGCGTCGTAAATATCTACCCCCGTAATATCGTAAGGTAAAAGATCCGGAGTCCCCTGAATTCTTGAGAATTTTATCAGTTTCCCGATCTCTTCTCTAAAAATAAGTCTAGACAGCGCTTTTGAAACTACCGTTTTCCCCACGCCGGGCATATCTTCCAATAATATATTCCCCCCGGCTATGATATTTGATACTATTTTTAGTATTTTATCTTCCTTACCGACCAGAATTGTCCCTAATTTTTTAATTAAGTCGTTTAACTTATCTCTCATTCTTATTCCTTAAAAAGTACTTCAGTAAAACTAATTTTGCTTTTTCATCGACTTCTGTTTTTCATCGACGAAAAGATATAATATCAACTATTGATATATTAATCTAGTTATTTGTATGTTTTTTTACCGCTCAACTAAAATTGCGCCGTCGGTTTTTCGGGGAATAAAAAATATTTGCTCCATATGTGTCAATTTTTCATCAAGGCGCGGCGCATATGCGCTTCATATGCGTCCATTCCCAAAAAACCGACGGGACGCCCAAAATTAAAGCCGTAATAATTTTTATGAAAAATCAAAGAAAACGGAATTATTATTTTTTAAAGCCGAAAATAATAAAGAAATATTTTCAAATCGACCGTAATAATTGACCCCCAGATCGGATACACAATCCTTATACTTCCTTCTATAATCAATTAGCGCCGGAATAATTCCGTTTTCTTGCGCCGACAACACGTCTTTGTCCGTATCTCCAAGCAGTATTATTTTGTTTTTCTCAAACTTCCTGTTATAAAAACTCTCCGCCGCTTTTATCGCATTCGCAACTAGCGCTCCTCGCTTTAATACCGTATCGCCAAAACCCCCGCAGTTGAAATAGATATCCAGATTAAATTTCTTTAACTTTATAAACGCCGCGTCGCGTAAATTGCCCGTCGCAAGTCCGATATTGGCTCTTTTTGATAAATATTCAATCGAATCGTAAACATTTGGATAAATAAACCACTCGTTTTTTTTAGCAAACGATTCCAATAAACGTATATATTTATTTTTGAAAACCTCCCATTTTTCATTAAATTTTCCCTTATCTATATTCGCTAAATTAAAAAAATCCGTAAAAAAATTTAAATCGACTCCGCCGGCAAAATTTGTCTCGTAAGACGGATTTATCCCCAAAACCTCTCCGATAACCTCTAGAACGGCTCTCTTTCCGTCGCCTTTCGTATCTAATATAGTTCCGTCTATGTCAAAAAGGAAAAGATAGTCCCTTAAATCGTAAAATTTATTCATAAGAGTTCCCGCTCCTAATTTTAGGCATTATAAATTAAGATATAGATTTTGTCAAAAATTATAGACCTTATTATCGCGCCTCGTCGGTTTTTTGGAGAGAAGAAAAATAGTTTTACGTAAGGTAGACGTATTGGGGATAATTTTCGATTACGAGCGTATATAGTAGTTGTTTTCGAGCGGTTATATTTAACAGTTGTGTCATTTTACCCCAAAAGTCGTTTTTCAACTTCTCAATCCTTAATTTCTTACCAACAATCTCAAGAAATCCTTCCAACCCGTATTGGACAACGCCGTTATAAAAAAACAGGATAATATCGCGAACCGTTGAAGCCATACCGAATTCGTTATACAAGGAGTGCCATCTTTTTATTTGAAGATAGTCCGCTTCGCTGATCCTAAGATATTTATCCAGCCTTTTATCGTCGGAACTATCTATAACGGCGTATTCGGAGCGGCAATTTCCGATTATTCTCTTCAATTTTGGTATTTTTTTGTTAACGAGGCGAAACATCGTTTCAAACAGTTTACTGAACGTATTAACTTTGAACTCTTTTAGTAGAAAATCTATGACGTTATTATTCATAGATTCCGATACTATAAAATGGAATAGATGTTTTTTGTTTTTCATAAAGTTTTCTCCTTTTCTTTTATATATATAACAACTAAAAGTA
>MWDO01000035.1 GCA_002070605.1 Spirochaetes bacterium ADurb.Bin133 | reverse complement strand
AGCGTAGGAATTCAGTTTGAATTAGATATTCCCAAAATGAAAACGGAGTTCTTGGTTTTGAATGATAATTTTAAAAATAAAAAAAATTATCAAGTAAATCTAAAAAAGAGTAATACCCCGAATATTACCGACGCGACAGACGACGCTCTTAAAAAAAATGACACATATGGGGTTGAAAATAAAAATGACACATATGGGATTGATGATAAAAACGACGCATATGAGATTGTCGATGCGACGGAGGACTCGATAAAAAAATTATTAACGGCGGAAGTCGGCGACGTCGTCGAGTTTAACAACATTTTATTTTATCCCGACGACGATAGGATAATGGAGGAGTCGCGTCCCGTTCTTGACGAAATCGTCGAAATTCTGATTAAAAGGAAAAATATAGTAATAGAGATTGGCGGTTATACAAATTCGGTCGGAAAATTTGAAGACGAACTTGAGTTGTCGATGAAGAGGGCTTTAAAGGTTGCGCTTTATCTGAGCGGTAAAGGGGTAGAGGCTAATAGGATTAAGGCGACCGGATACGGCGGTATTAAAGGGGAGGGGGCGTCTGAAGTCAAAAGGAAGGTTGAGATTAAAATTTTAAAATATAAATAGATATTAATTAAAAGAAGGAGCGTTATTATGTCTAAGAGGAGTTGTCGCGTCTTTATTTTGACGGTTGTTTTGGGAATTTTACTTTTTGTCGGTTGTTCTCTCAACAATCCTTTTTTTCGGTATGATTTGTCTCAGAGCGGAGGAGAGGGGGCGGACGTCGATCTTTCAAACTACTACACTAAGATTGAGGTCAATAATCTGCTTTTGTCTCTGAAGAATATTAATCTAGCCGCGGATGCAAGTATCGATCAGAGTAAAATTGCTGGGGGTAAATTTGGATTTGTTCCTTTTTACAACGCCGACGGCGACGTGAGTATTGATAAAACTATATATACTCAAAATCTTGTTATAGGCAATAGATATAAATTTCCGAATTCCGACGGTCAGCCGGGGTATATACTTAAGACCGACGGCGCCGGCAATCTAACCTGGCAGACGGACAATTCGGGAAGCGCCGCCGACAATATGGGGGATCATACGGCGACTAAAAATATCGCTCTCGGCAATTATTGGCTTTCGGGAGACGGCGGCAGTAACGGAATATTTATTAAGAACGGAAAAGTCGGGGTTGGCAATAACGCTCCCGTATATCCTCTCGACGTGTCGGGGAGCATCAGGATGTCAAGCGGGAGTCTTGTATTTCCCGACGGCTCTGCTATGACCAGCGCGGCGACCGGAAGCGCCTCGTCCTTATCGAATAGCGCCGACGTTGCGATAACCGCCGATTCCGACTCCAACGGTAGCGGAGCGATATTGATGAAAATCGGCGGAAGCGAAAAAATGGTTATTACAAACGGCGGTTATGTCGGAATAAATACCGCGACCCCCGCGTCGACGCTGTCTGTCGGCGCTAACTCGCAGTTTCAGGTAAACTCGACCGGTAATATAGTGAAGATAAATAACGTGGCGATTTCGTTCCCCTCTACGCAGGGGACGCCGGGACAGGTGTTGACGAACGACGGCTCGGGGACGTTGAGTTGGACGTCTCCGCCGTCCGCTCCCGTAACGAGCGTTTTTGGAAGAACCGGGGCTGTGATCGCCGCGGCGGGCGACTATACTTGGGCTATGATAAACAAGTCGACGTCGAGTTTGGCGGATATAACGACAAGGTCTGCCGGCGATCTTACCAGCGGCAATCTTGCGATAGCTCGGATGCCGACAGGGGGAAACTGGACTTTGTCGAGCAATCTCAATATCGACTCAAATACGATGGTTGTCGACTATACCAATAACAGAGTCGGCATAAATACCGCTACCCCCGCGTCGACGCTCTCTGTCGGCGCTAACTCGCAGTTTCAGGTAAACTCGACCGGTAATATAGTGAAGATAAATAACGTGGCGATTTCGTTCCCCTCTACGCAGGGGACGCCGGGACAGGTGTTGACGAACGACGGCTCGGGGACGTTGAGTTGGACGTCTCCGCCGTCCGCTCCCGTAACGAGCGTTTTTGGAAGAACCGGGGCTGTGATCGCCGCGGCTAACGACTATACTTGGGCTATGATAAACAAGTCGACGTCGAGTTTGGCGGATATAACGACAAGGTCTGCCGCTGATCTTACCAGCGGCAATCTTGCGATAGCTCGGATGCCGATAGGGGGAAACTGGACTTTGTCGAGCAACCTCAATATCGACTCAAATACGTTGTTTATCGACTATGCCAATAACAGAGTCGGCATAAATACCGCTACCCCCGAATTTAGCCTCGCGCTGGGCGGCGACGGCGGGATACTGGCGAGGGGGACTAAAGATAGCGGGGCTACGCTTAGCGATCTTGGCGCCGGGACGAGGATGATATGGTATCCCAGAAAATCGGCGTTTAGAGCGGGATATGTTGATGGAACTCAATGGAACGACGCTAATATAGGGGATTACTCCGTCGCTATGGGAAGCGGTACTACCGCAAGCGGGGTCCGTTCGACGGCTATGGGAAGTAATACTACCGCAAGCGGGACAAATTCTACGGCTATGGGATCCGGCGTTACTGCAAGCGGGGTAAATTCTACGGCTATGGGATGGTCGACTACTGTAAGCGGGCCTGCTTCTACGGCTATGGGATACGGTACTACCGCAAGCGGAGGGTACTCAACGGCTATGGGAGACAGTACTACCGCAAGCGGGAATATTTCTACGGCTATGGGACACGGTACTACTGCAAGCGGGCAGCGTTCTACGGCTATGGGACACTATACGACGGCGCAGTCTTACGCCTCGTTGGTTGCGGGGCGATATAATGTTATATCAGGGACGGTAGACAGTTGGGTAGATACCGAGCCGCTGTTTGTATTAGGGAACGGCGCCGACTCTTCGTCTCGAAGCAACGCCTTTGTCGTATATAAAAATGCAAACGTTGAGATTAAGACGTTATCTACAAACGGCGCGGTCTATTCTAATAATAAGATTCTTACTAACGTTAATCCTTCGTCGAGAGAGTATAAAAAAAATATAAAAGATATCGATCTTAAGCCGGAGCGCCTCCTTAAACTTCAACCAAAATCGTTTATCTGGAAAAGTAACAATCAAAAAGATATAAGCTATATTGCCGAGGAAGTCAGAGATATAATACCCGAACTTTTTCAGGACGACGGACTTAATAAAGGCTTTGACGTGGCAAAACTTCCCTTTTATATAATTGAACTTGTGAAAGAACAGCAAACCATAATTGATGCGCAAAAAGAGGAGTTGTCTCTTGTAAACGACAAACTCAAAATACTTGAGACGACGCTATCCGCGGCTGTAGGGCAAACTATCGCCCCGGATAAACTCGTTCAAGATTTGAGAGGCAAGTCAAACGTTAATATCTATCAATATCTTGTTTTCGTTTTAATGGGGCTTGTCGTATTGCTGGTAGTAATTTTCTCTATATCGACCGTTTTTATGTTGAAAAAAATTAGGAAGTAGAGGCGGGTAATGGACGCGTATGCGTTAAACTAAAGAAACACATATGTGTCAAATTTTATCGAGGAGCAGCGCGACGTTGCGACTGAACCGTCGATTTCCCCTTGCATACGCGCGGGACGCGAAATCGACGGTTCACTTGGACGTGGAAATTGACTGGCAACCTGCCGGCGTTGCGTCGCATATGCAGCTCCATATGTGTCAAAATTTTATCTTTGCTCCATATGTGTCAAATTTTATACGACAATTGTCGCGCCGCGTATGCGCTAAACTTTTTTACTGTAAATCTTTTTATTTGACAAATGAAAAGATTTTGAGTAAATTTAAAAACAAAATATGAGGTAAATATTATGCATATAACTACCGTTGATAATGGATATATAAAACTTCCGGATGAGATTTTAAAGGAAAATGAAAACGCTAGGTTTTATATATTCAAAGATAAAGATGTGATAGTTTTAAAGAAAATAAATAATATTCGAATAACCGACGATATAGACGACGATGAGGAAGCAAATATTGAGTTAATTAATAAAGAAATAGAAGAGTATCGAAAAAGTAAAAAATGAATATTGTAATTGACTCAAATATCTGGATTTCCGGGATATTTTGGAATGGTAAACCAAAAAATTTGTTAAAGATCCTGGAAAACTGTCAAACTTCCTGATAACGGCGAGCCGTCGACCTGATTCTTCGACAGGCTCAGAACGATAGGTTGAAGGAGAAGTCGAGGGGGGTATAGAATATTTACTATAAAAAAAGGGCGTATTATATGAAGAGAATGTTTTTTTTATTACTTGCGTCAATTCTTTTGGTTTCTTGCGTTTTTAAAGACAGTAAAGAACTAAAACTTGCAAGATCGGCCGGTAAGAGCGGAAATTATAAAGAGGCGCTGAACTATTACGACAATTATATCTCCGACAACTCGGACGACAAAAGCGTCAAAAAGATATATCTCGAAAGAGCGGAGGTTTATTATAACGTCAAGGAGTATCAAAAATGCTACGAGGACGTCTCGCTGGCGATAAGGATTGACGACAAATACGAAGGCGCTTATATGCTTAGAGGCGCGTTGTTTGCGGAAATCGGCGAACTCCAAAATGCGCTGGACGATTTTACAAGGATAATTACCGCCAATCCCAAAAATCATGCCGCTTTTTTTAGACGGGGCAACGTATTTTTCATAGCGGGGCAATATGAAGATGCGATAAAAGATTTTTTCGCGGCGTCCAAACTTAAAAAAAACGAATCGATCTACTATATCAATACGGGACTTTCATTCTACAAACTCAACGATTATGAAACCGCTATCGATTATTTTACAAAAGCGGCTAAGACCGGCAAAAAAAACTTTGCCCCATATTATCGCAGAGGGGTCGTATATACGACGATTTCGCTTTTTAGAAAGGGGATTGAAGATTTTAATACCGCGATAAAGATAAACCCCAACGTTTCAGACGCCTATTTTCAGAGGGGGCTGGCTTTCCGGAATATAGGCCGGTTTGACGACGCGCTGTCGGATTATGAGTCCGCTCTGCGGCTCGATCCCAAAAATGTAAACATTCATAAAAACAAAGCGTCTCTCTATTTTAATTTCGGCAAATACAACGACGCTATTCTCTCCTATTCAAAAGTAATCGAGCAGAGCCCCGAAGATATCGACGCTTACAACTACCGGGGACTTAGCTACTATTACGGTAAAGAGTATAACAAAGCGATCGACGATTTTGAAAAAACGCTAAGTCTAAATAAGGATTTTATAAGCGGATACAACAACAGAGGGTTGTGTTACTATTCGCTAAAGAGATATAACGAAGCGCTAGCCGATTTCAACTACGTTTTGTCAAGAAATCCCGGGTTTGCAAATACCTACTTTAACCGCGGCAATTTATACCTTGAGAGAAACGACAAAGAAAAAGCGCTTGAAGATTATAACAGCGCGATAAAATTTAACGATAGATTTGTAGACGCATACATAAGCAGAGCTTTTATAAAAAAATCCCGTTCCAAATACGATGAAGCTCTTAAAGACTACAACGCCGCTCTAAATATTATGCCTAATAACGTCTCCGCCTATCACGAAAGAGCCAAAATTTATTTTTATCTCAATAAATCCGTCGAATCTCTCGAAGACCTAAACCGAATTATCGAAAGCGCCAAGCAAAATCCCGTTATATATATAACCGTAGGGATGTATTATAACTATTTTCAAAAAGATAAGACAAAAGCTCTTGACTATATAAAATTAGCGCTTAATAACGACAATAACAAAGTTCTGAAAGATTATATATTAAACGATACGGATTGCAAATATTTTCTTAAAGATATAATAGAATCTGATGAGTTTAAAAGTTTATAATAATATAAAAAAATATCTCTATAACTCTATAATATTTTTTTTGTTTTTACTACTCCTCTCCTGCGTTCGTAAAGAATATAAGCGCAGCGAAGAAATAGTAGAATACTATATAAATTATGAGGCGAATCTCCTTTCCGAGGAAGCGATAAAAAAGGGATTTGCCGTCTGGGAAAATTCTATCGACGGAAAAATAAAATTTATATATCGGGGACGAAACAGAGCTGGAATAATAAAGGACGGAAAAAACACAGTATCCTTTGTTAAAGAATTTCCGGCGACGCTCGATCAAAAGCATATAGCGTATTGCTATAATTGGCGCAAAGATAAAACGATTATCGAGTCGGATATTATTTTTAATATGTCGCCGGTAAAGTGGACGACCGGCAAGACTAAGACGCCGAATTCTTACTGTATAGAAGGGATACTTCTTCATGAAATCGGTCATCTGCTCGGATTATCTCATATAAACTCCGATAAGTCCGTTATGAAAAAAAAACAAACTATAGAAGATTCTTACAATACCGTTATCGACGATCTTACCATCGAAGAGTTTAAAAAACTATACGGAGATTGACGGAGTCAAAGCCAAAGGCGTTTCGTCGGTTTTTTGGGGAATTAAAAATATTTGTTTCATATGTGTCAATTTTATTCTTAACGCCATATGCGTCGAATTTTTCATCAAAGAGCGCTTGCGGCGCATATGTGTCAATTTCCTCCTTAACATCATATGTGTCAATTTCTTTTCCCCGCCCCAAAAAACTGACGGGATACAAAAAATAGTATAATAATATTTGACAATAAATGAAAAATATTATATATTGACTTCATACAAGGCCTTTTCGTCTAGTGGTTAGGACGGGTGATTCTCAGTCATCAAACAGGGGTTCGATCCCCCTAAGGGCTAAGATTTTTAAACCTATCTTTTATGTTATAAGTCGGATAAGCGTTAATGGAAAATGGTTTTAACAAGTTCAATATCGAAAACGATCTGATAAATTTGCTTGAAGAGAGACGTATTTATAGTCCGACCGAAATACAGGAAGAGGTCATTCCTAAGATACTGCGAAACCAAAACGTTATAGGACAGGCAAAAACCGGAACAGGCAAAACAATAGCTTACGTCGTTCCTATTATCGACTTGTTGCGAAGAAAAAAAGAGAACGTCCTTATTATTGCCCCCACTAAGGAGCTCGCCGCGCAGATATTTAAAGAGGTTCAATATTTTAGCTCGGGCTCGGATATAGACTCTATTCTATTAATTAGCGGAGAAAATATCAATACGGCTAAGGAAAAATTAAAAAGAGATTATAATATATACATCGGGGTTCCGGGGAGAATAATAAAACTTGTAGACGTTGGAGCTTTAAAATTATCTTCTATGAAAAGGATGGTATTAGACGAGATTGATTTTCTGATCGATCTGGGCTTTAAAAAGGATTTGGAGAGAATATTTGAGCTCTCTAAAAATGTTTACCAGACGATGGCTTTTTCGGCGACCTTGTCTCATGAAACAAAAAAGATATTGGACATTGCCAATAAGCAAAATATTACGTCGAGAGTTCATCCAAAAAACAAACTGCCCGTCAACATTAAAAATTATTTTTTCCCGATAGATAGCGAAGCTAACAGATCGGAAGTTCTTCTTAATATTCTTGAGAATATAAATCCGTATCTCTGTATTATTTTTTGCAGAACCAAAAAAGAGAGCGATTGGCTATATTCTTTATTAAAGGAAAAAAAATATCTGACGGCGGTTCTTAACGGCGGATTGACGCCGGCGCAAAGAAAGCGAGAGCTTGACAGTTTTAGAAAAGCTAAAGTCCAATATCTTGTATCCACAGATTTGGCTGGCAGGGGCTTGGATATAGAAGGGATTAACTATATTATTAATTATAATCTTCCGCTTAACGAGCTTGATTATCTTCATAGAGCTGGTAGAACCGGAAGGGTGGAAGAGGAGGGGATAGCCTATTCGATTTGCAACGAGCTCGACGAGGGGTATTTAAAAAAATATTCTTACGAATTGGATTTTATTCCTCTACCGCTAAAAATTGAAAAAAATAAAATAGTCGAATACAAAAATTATAAAGGGGTTAAACCGAGATTTAATCTTAAAGATAAAGAGAAAATAAAGAAAATAATTGAAATAAATAAAAATATTAAAGCCAAAAAGGAGGAGAACGATGCCAAAAAGGCGAGAAGATATAGAAAAAAACGATAAGTGGAATATTGAAAGTATATTTGCTACGGACGAATTGTGGGAATATGAGTTTGATGTATTTAAAAAAGAGATTAAAGATATTAGTCTGTTTAGAGGAAAACTTAAAAATAGCGAAACAGAAATTTTAAACGCTATTCAAAAATCTATTTTTTTGGATAGAAAACTAGGCAAACTCTTCACCTACGCTCATACTAGACGCGACGAGGATACCAAAAACGAAAAATATAAAACTTATTATGAAAAAGCTTGTAACGTTTCCGTAGAATTAGACGAATTATCGTCGTATTTAGTTCCGGAATTGCTCTCAATTGAAGAGTCCCTATTAATCAAATATATAAATTCCGACGTATTAAAAGAGTATAAATTTCATTTAGAAAAAATTATTAGAACCAAACCTTATACTTTATCCGATAAGGAAGAGCGCGTCATATCTTTGGCCGGCTCTGCGCTCCGGACCGCTTACGACGTTTTTGGTTCGTTGAACGACGCCGATCTGAAATTTGGGACTATCAATATCGATAATAATGAAAAAGAGTTGACTCATGGGCTTTACTACTCGTATCTCATCGATAAAGATAGGCGTATAAGAGAAGCGGCGTTCAAAAAATATCATAATAAATACGACGAATTCCCGACGGCGTTTGCTTCTTTGTTAAACGGACAGATAAAAACTCATCTATTTAACAGTAAAGTTAGAAATTTTAAAGACTGTTTGGAAGCCTCTCTTTTTTATAAAAATATTGATACTTCTGTATATACAAACCTCATAGATACCGTAAGAAGTAATATTAGCGTATTACATAAATATCTCTCTTTTAGGAAAAAAGCTATGGGGTTGGACGAGTTGCGCCTTTACGACGTCTACATTCCGTTTGTCGAATCTCAGGAGATGAAATTTAGTTTTGACGAAGCCAAAACGGCTCTGCTTGAATCCGTTCAAATTTTGGGCGACGAATATTATTCGGAATTAAAGAAGGGGCTGGAAAACGACAGATGGGTAGATAAATATGAAAATGAGAATAAAAGAAGCGGCGCATACTCTACGGGCTGTTACGACACAATGCCGTTTATTTTATTAAATTTTAACGGAACGCTCAACGACGCTAAAACGTTAGCTCACGAAGCGGGACACAGTATGCATAGTTATATGACAAAAAAATATCAACCGCCGATATACGGTAGTTATCCGATTTTTTTAGCCGAGGTTGCGTCGACTTTTAACGAAGAGCTTTTTATTCACAACCTTTTAGGTAAAACGAAAGATAAAAATGTAAGGGCGTATCTTATTAATTCGAGATTGGAAGAGATAAGAGCGACTTTTTTTAGGCAGACTATGTTTGCAGAATTCGAATTGAAAATTCATAATTTTGTCGAAAACGATACTCCGTTGACTGAAAATTTACTGAAAACTGAATATAGAAAACTAAACGAGTATTATTTTGGCGAAAACGTTGTAATTGATAAGGAAATTGAGATAGAATGGGCGAGAATCCCGCATTTTTATTATAATTACTACGTCTATCAATATGCGACGGGTATCTCCGCCGCTATCGCCTTATTCAACAGAGTTATGAAAGGGGGCAAAAAGGAGATCGACGATTATCTCGGTTTTCTCAAAGCCGGAAATTCCAAATTCCCGCTCGATATACTAAAAGACGCGGGGGTCGATATGACCTCTCCGCGTCCCATAGAGGATACCGTCAAATATTTTGATTCGTTAATAAACGAACTTTCAGAAATTTACCAAGTATCCTAGTATATATAAATTATTCGCCTTCGGCTCTATTCTTCTTAGTTTCCGCAATGATGTCGTCGGCGAGCTTGCCGGTTATCGATTGATAACTGTCAAACTTTACCTCAAAACTGCCCGTTCCAGACGTTATCGATTTGAGATCGATAGAGTATTTCAATAACTCTTTTTGCGGAACTAACGCTTTTATCAATTCGATATTTCCTAAGGATTCTTGCCCCAAAACCTTGCCTCTTTTTGACGAAAGGTCGGAAAGGACGTCTCCTACATATTTTTGTTCTACGTACACGGAGAGCTCCATAATCGGTTCAAGCAATACCGGACTCGCCTGTCTCATCGCCTCTTTAAACGCTTCCCGCGAAGCTATTTTGAACGACATTTCCGACGAATCGACGGGGTGCTCTTTACCGTCTATGAGTTTAACTCCAATATCGACGACGTGAAATCCCGCAAGAACTCCGTCTTCCATCGCCTCGTGAAACCCTTTTTCGCAACCGGGAAAATATCCCTTACTTATAACTCCCCCGACTATTCCATTCTCAAACTGATAATACTTACCCGTTTCCAAGGGCCAAATATCGATTACGACTTTTCCGTATTGACCGTGTCCTCCGGACTGCTTTTTATGAGTATATTCGGCGGTAGCTCTCTTTTTGATAGTCTCGCGATACGGTATCAAAGGATCGGAAAGAATAGCCTCTATTTTATTTTTATCCTTAATTTTTTCGAGTATAAGTTTTATCTGCATTTCTCCCATTCCGGATATAACGTTTTGCTTAGTCTCGGCGTTGTAAGCGATCTTAAAAGTCGGGTCCTCTTCGCTCGCTTTTTGAAGAAGATTTATCATTTTTTCTTCGTCGTTTTTATTAGGCGCAGTTATAGCTTGCGAATAAATCGGCTGAGGAAACTCTATTTTAGGAAGTTTTACGATAGATTTTGGATCGCATAGAGTATCGTTAGTATTAACCGACGCTAATTTGGTAAACGCCCCGATATCTCCGGAATTTAAAAACTCTACTTCTTTTAAGGCTTTTCCGACAACTTTATACAACTTTCCGCATTTTTCTTTTATATTATAATTTGAATTCAAAAGTTCTATGTCGCGGGTAACTTTTCCTCTTTTTACTCTAAAATAAGAAATTTTACCGGAAAATTGGTCGATCGTAGTTTTAAATACAAACAGAGCTATCGGTTGATCGGATTTATTCTCTACAACAACCTCTTCGTCTTTGTCGTTAATCCCTACTAAAGAATCCGAATCTTCCGGAGAGGGCATATAGTTTACAACGCAGTCAAGAAGAGCCACGGTCCCGGAATTTATGATAGAATTCCCGACTAATACCGGGACAATTTTACCCGTTACGATAGCTTTTTTTAATCCCGTAATTATCTCTTCGTTAGTTAACTCCTCTCCCTCAAAATATTTATGCATAAGCGCGTCGTCCGTTTCGACGGCGACTTCAACCATCTCTTTAAAATAATCTTCAAGCCCAACGACGCTATCGGGGACTTTTTCTTTTCTTACAGTTTTGCCGTTGTTTTCAGGGTATCTCGCTTCTTTTTCTACAAGGTCTACTATTCCCTTAAAATCTTTTCCTCTTCCAATCGGTATAGATAACGGCACGAAAGTTACGTCTTTAAAGTTTTCTTTCAAATTTGCAAGACATTTTTCATAATCCGCATTTTCTTTATCCATTTTATTGATAAAAACTAACTTCGGCAGATCGCATTTTCTCCAAATTTTAAGAGTTTCTATCTCAACTCCGGCTTCGGCGTTTACGACAAATATAGCCGAGTCCGTTATTCTCATAGAAGCCGATACCTCTCCGACGAAGTCGGGAGAGCCGGGATTGTCTATAATGTTTATTAGCGTCTTATTCCACTCAAGATACGATATTGATGAATTGATTGATATTTTTTTAGCTATTTCCTGTTCAGTCCAATCGCTAACGGTTTTACCATCGTCGACTCTACCCATATCGGTAATCATATTCGCAGTATATAACGCGGCTTCATTTAAAGTAGTTTTTCCCGAATTGCCGTGCCCAAACAGCGCGATATTTCTGATATTTTTTGTATCAAAAGCCATACATCCTCCTAAAAAAGTCAACCGTAAGGTTAACTAATATTTTATATTTTAATTCGACAACATCGAATTTAGTTCCGGTAAACTTGCCGTTCTCGCGGCGTTCGTCTTTTCCTAAATAGATAGAGCTAATCTCGCCTCTTGTGTTTTACTCTCCTCGATACCTCGTAATATACCGTAATAGATTTAATTTACGGGATACCACGTAACGACTTTTTTCAATCTTCCATTGGGATGATAGGAGTTTTCCTGCCACCATTCGCTGCCGTAAGCGCTTATTCCATAGATAAGATTTCCCTTGCCGTCGTATTCGTATCGGTTCTCGTTTTCATCGCTATCTTTTTCGCAAATTAAATTTCCCGCGCCGTCGTACTCGTTCCATTTTTCATAACCGTTATTGATTTTTTCGTGAATTAATTCCCCTTTGCTATTGTACTCATACCATTCTTCATAGTCGCCGGTTTTTCGATAGGTTTTATTTCCCCTATCGTCGTATCCGTAAAAGGTCTCTTTTCCGGAGTTGTCTTTTTCATAAATCAAATTTCCATTACTATCGCGTTCGAACCAAAACTCCAGACCGTCGCTGTCTTTTTGATAGGTTTTATTTTCTATACTGTCGTATTCCCACCAAGTCTCTTTTCCGGAATTGTCGTTTTCATAGATAATATTTCCCGCGTTATCGTACTTTCGCCAGATTTCATATCCATATTTGTATTTTGTATGGGTTAGATTTCCATTGTCGTCGTATTCGTACCAAATTTCGTCTTCAGCGCCATTTTCATAAATTAAATTTCCGCGGTTGTCATACTCTTCTATCCCGGCGCATACCGCCCATCCCGACATTATTTTGCCGTTGATATTAAATTCTTTATTAACCTCTTCTCCAACCGCGGCAGTTTGCTCGTCTACGGCGTCGGTCTGAGCGTCCAAATCTACGGCGGCGTCGGTCTGTTCTTTTACAATTTCAGAGCTCTCTTGCGCGTTGTTAGCCGCCTCTTTTTTACAAGCGCTTGTTATTAAAAGCGCAAAAAGACAACAAAAAAAACCAAGTAAAAATCTCTTTTTCATAAAAATCTTCCTAATTTTTTTAACTTGGATTCCACGTAATAACTTTTTTTAATTTTCCATTGGGATGATAAGCGTTTTCATGCCACCATGCGTTGCCATAGCCGCTTACTCCATAGATAAGATTTCCTTTGCCGTCGTATTCGTACCAGTACTCGTTTTTATCGCTGTCTTTTTCGCGAATTAAATTTCCCTTTTTGTCATACTCATACTCCTTCCAACTCTTGAGCCCATTACTGTTCATCTGTTTATAGACTAACTTCCCATTGTCGTCATACTTATTCCATTCCTCATAGTCTTGAGAGGTTTTAGAGTGAATTAAATTTCCTTTTTTGTCATACTCATCCCATTTTTCATAGTTGCCGGTTTTTTGATAGATTTGATTCCCTTTGTTATCGTATTTGTAAAAGGTTTCGCCTCCATCGCCGTCTTTTATATAGATCAAATTTCCCTTATCGTCGTGTTCGTACCAGTTTTCGAAACTCTCCCTATCGTCAATGTATTTAGAATAACTTATTTTCCCCTTGCCGTCGTATTCCCTTTCCCACCTCTTTTCCCTTCCATCGCTGTCGTTTTCATAGATTTTACCCCCTTTGCCGTCGTATTTATACCATTTTTCATATCCGTAGCTGTATTTTTTATGGGTTAAATTTCCATTGTCGTCATATTCTGCCCAAGTCTCGCCTTCCCAGCTGTTGTTTTCATAAATTAAATTTCCGCGGTCGTCGTACTCTTTTATTTCTGTACACACTACCAATTTTGACATTGTTTTGCCGTTGATATTAAATTCTTTCTGGACCTTCTCGTCGATAGTCGCAGTTAGTTCCTCTACGACGCCGGCCGCCCCTTTTTTGCAAGCGCCTAGCGCCAAAAGTACAAAAATAAGAGACGCCCCAAGCGCAAATTTCTTTTTCATAAAAACCCTCCTAAATTATTTTTCCGGTTAATAATGCGCAAATTAACCTTATCTAACGAGATATTATAAAATATATAAATAAAGACTATCGCAAAAGATAGTCTTTAGTTTTATAATGAATTCGCTATTTACCGGCTTCTTTTTGCAATTCTGGTACTTTATCGATATTTTCCCACGAAAATCCCTTTCTGCCAAAATGACCGTAAGAAGCGGTTTTTTCAAAAATCGGTTTTCTCAAATCTAAAGTTTTGATTATACCGCCGGGAGTCAGATCAAAGACCTTCTTAACGGCTTCTTCGATTTTTTGCTCCGGAACTTTAGCCGTTTTAAAAGTCTCGACCATAACCGATACCGGAAACGGAACGCCGATAGCGTAAGCCAATTGTACTTCGCATCTGTCGCAAAGCCCGGCGGCTACTACGTTTTTAGCGACGTAACGAGCCATATACGCCGCGGATCTATCTACCTTTGTGGGGTCTTTACCGCTGAACGCGCCGCCGCCGTGTCTGCCCATACCGCCGTAAGTATCTACTATGATCTTTCTGCCGGTTAATCCCGAATCGCCGTGAGGTCCGCCGATAACGAATCTTCCGGTGGGATTTACGAAATATTTTGTATCTTTTGTAAGAAGTCCGGTAGGTTCTAATACCGGTTTGATAATTTTGGATATTATATCGTTTTTGAGCTCTTCGTATCCGATATTTTCGTCGTGCTGATGAGAAACTACTACAGTATCGATTCTTATCGGTTTATATCCGTCGTACTCGATAGTTACTTGACTCTTCGAGTCGGGTCTTAGCCATGTAAGTTTGCCGGTTTTTCTAATTTCCGCCGCGTACTCCAAAATCTCGTGAGCGTATTTTATAGGGGCGGGCATAAGTTCCGCCGTTTCGTTACAGGCAAAACCAAACATCATCCCCTGATCGCCGGCGCCTTGTTGTCCTTCAAATTCTTTCAATCCGACTCCCGAAACGCCTTGAGAAATGTCCGGCGATTGCGAGTGAATCGTATTTAATATAGCCATTGAATCGTAATCCAAGCCGTATTCCGGTTTGTCGTATCCTATTCTTTTTACGACTCCTCTGATAACCTCTTGATAATCTACTATAGACTTTGTCGTGATCTCTCCCCCGACTAAAACCATACCGGTCGTAGTAAAAGTTTCGCAAGCTACTCTCGACATCGGATCTCCGGCTAAACATGCGTCTAATACCGCGTCGGATACCTGATCAGCTATTTTATCCGGATGCCCTTCGCTTACGGACTCCGAAGTAAATAAATATTTTCTGTTATCCATTCTAAATTTCTCCTTAAAAATAAATCAGACTATTAAGTTAAACTAGTATATAAATTTCAGCTAATGTACTATAATTATTTAAAAAAATCAATAGTATAGTATAAATATTAAAAATAACTTTACAAAGCTATTATAATTTCATACAATTTGAGTTAATCTTAACCGTTATTATAAACGGATCAAAAATTTAATCGAAGGGGGTAATTTTATGAAAAAAGCGTTTTTATTATTGATCGCGCTCTCGCTTTTATCGACTTTTTCTTGTAAAAAGGATAAAACCGACGGGGAGGTCAAACTTCAACTGTTTCATTATAAACAGGAGATTGTTAACGAATTAAAAGAGATTACGGCGTTATTTAAGGAAAAATATCCGAATATTACTATCGAAACGGAAACTATTCCAAACGACGCTCAAACCGTGTTAAAAACAAAGTTGCAATCGGGAGAGGCGCCTGAAATAATGATGTTGCAGTCTTATACGACCGTTTTTGACTATGCCGAAGCCGGGTATCTGCTGGATCTGTCAAAAGAGGCTTTTATGCAAAGAATAGTCGCCGGAGCAAAGAAATCCGTTATCTTTAAAGGAAGTCAATACGCCGTTCCGATGGATATGGCGGGAATAGGCGTTATTTATAATAAAGATATTTTTGCAAAGTATAACATTGCGATTCCGCAGACTCTAGACGAATTGAAGGGGGTTTGCGACGTATTAAACAAAAACGGTATAATACCGTTTGCCGTATCTATCAGCGACAACTGGCCTTTGGGGCATTTTTTTTCAATGGCTCATACGGCGTTTATCGGAGATAAACTTGATACTTGGATTAAATCAATGAACGACGGAGTAGGCTCGTTTAAAAGCGAAGATATGAACAGGGCTTTTGAGGTATTTGATTTTTATAAGAATAACGCAGGACCAAAAGCTATGGAGACGACCTACAACAATCAATATACAAATTTTGCTTCTGGAAAATACGCTATGATGGTTCAAGGATTGTGGGCTTACGGAACGGGATCTAAAACGGTTAATCCGGCTCTTAAAGCGGGATTTTTTCCGTTTCCTTTTACTAACGATCCGTCTCAAACGAAACTATACGTAGATACCGACTCGACGTTAGCCGTATCTGCGACGGCAAGTCCCGAAAAAATCGACGCCGCTAAAAAATTTCTTGATTTCCTCACCGGCGACGAAGGGGTAAAACTCTGGGTAGAGAAATGTAAACTTATACCGACGGTAAAAGGCGCAAACGTCGATAGTCTCGACGAGCCGTATCAAGACTTGATGAAGTATATTAACGAAGGTAAAATAATGCCGTGGGCTTTCTCAATATGGCCCGTAACGGTTTTTGAACAGTCTAAAGTCGCTATGCAAGAGTATTACAGCGGACAAAAAAATAAAGATCAAGTTATGGAGTATCTGGACAATCTTTGGAAGATTTCTAAAGGTATGAAGTAAAATTATACTTTAACAAGGGGTTAATAGCCCCTTGTTAATTTTTTATATGAAAAAATATTTTACCAAAAGAAACAATAAATATTTTTTATATCTTTTCGTTATACCGGCTATTGTTTTATATATAGTTTTTTTTGTTTATCCTTTTATACAGGGGATAGGATACTCTTTCACAAATTGGAACGGATTGACCCCAAAGATACCTATACAGGTAAATAGTTACGATTTTGACAATATTATAAAATATAACATTCCTAAAGAGATTAGATACGATAATTTTCATAAAACGATTTTACAAAAAATAAAAATCGAAAGCGATAGAGAGTTCGTTAGATCGCTGTATTTGCCGCCGTATCCTTCCGAGTTAATGAAAGAAATTATAGATAATAAAATCGGCAATAAAATCGGCGCGGATAATGAAGAGATGTTTTATTTTTACTACTCTTTGGCGGACGACAAGTATATTTATACGGCGCGACAATTGTCGTACGACGATTTGCGTCAATTTATAAAATATTTGAAAACTAAAAAAATAATTTCCCTAGAAAATTATGCTCTAAAAGAGAATATAAACGAACGGGATAGAGATAGATTATCCAAAATACTAACGGATATAAATTTTAGGAAACCTCTATCGGCTAAAGAGAGAAGTTATATCGAAAAGTTTTACAGAAATAACGGCTCTCTTTATATACTCGACAATAAAATTAAGTTGTATGAAATTTCAAAAATACGGAGATTAATTGCAAGAGTAGGATACTCTTCGATAAAATTTATTGGATTACAAAATTTTATCGATATTTTTACGATCGACGAGAGATTCCCAAGAGTTGCGTCGTTCACAATATTTTTTACCGTATTTAACGTAGTTTTGATTAATTTATTTGGAATGATTTTGGCTCTGCTTTTGGATATGAGATTTCGGACGAAAAAAGCCCTTAGGGCGATGTTTTTTATGCCGAACGTTTTGAGCTTGATAATCGTCGCTTTTATTTGGACTTTTCTATTTCAAAATGTGATACCCGCGATACCCGGAACCGACGGCTGGCTGGGAGATCCTAAAGTCGCGCCGTATTCCGTTATTATCGCTTCGGTTTGGCAAGGTATGGGGTATATAATGGTCATATACCTTGCCGGGCTTCAAAGCATACCGCAGGATATATTGGAAGTTGCCGAGATAGACGGCGCGTCGGGGTTGAGAAAGTTTTTTAGCATTACGCTTCCTCTACTGTTGCCGGCGGCTACAATTAGTTTTTTTATAACGCTTACTAACTCGCTGAAAACGTTTGAAATAATGTTGGCTCTTACTAAAGGGGGACCCGGAAGCGCGACGGAGAGTTACGTTTTAAATATCTACAACGACGCCTTCGCTAATAATATGTTTGGATACGCGACGGCGAAGGCGGTAATATTGTTTCTTGTTATTATGACCATAACCGTTATTCAATTAACGGTTATGAAAAGAAAAGAGATAGAGTATTAAGACGGAGGATATATGTCTGAAGGAAACGAGATAGTAAAAAAATCGTTGTTGAAAAATTCTCAAAAGAAGGTATTTCTAGTCGTATTTGAATGTTTTCTAATATTATGCGCTATTTTATTTCTTTTCCCTGTCTTTCTAACTATTTTTAACTCTTTTAAATCAAATTCTGAAATATTAAAAGATCCTTTATCGTTCCCAAAATTCTCAAAGAGACTTCCCGATAAAATAAAAGTCGAGGATTTGGAGAGCGATTTATTGAACTTGATTTTAATAGACGACGACAAAAATTTTATAAGATCTAAATATAACCGCGTCGATAAATATTATTTGTTGAGTAAAAATATCGCAAAAGAAGATTATAACAGAATTATAGATATAGTTGAAAAAAATGGAATAAATAAGACTGTTTTTCAAAATATTAAAGATAATTACGTTGGAGCGTGGAATTACGGCAATATTCCGGTAAAAATAGACGGGAAAACTAAAAAAAACTTCGTTACTTTTCCTCAGGTTTTTCTAAATACGATTATAATAACTATTTTCAGCGCGGCGGGGATCGTATTGGTAAGCTCGATGGCGTCTTACGCGCTGGTAAGGGTAAAAAATAAATTCAGCTGGATAATATTTCTGTTTTTTACATTCTCAATGGTTGTGCCTTTTCAGGCAATAATGATACCGCTCGTTGAAACGGCGAAAATTCTCGGAGTAAAAAACTCCATACCGGGAATTATATTGATTTATATGGGGGTGGGAAGTCCTTTGGCGGTCTTTATGTATCACGGCTTTATAAAAGGAATACCAAAAGAGCTTGAGGAGTCTGCGGCGATAGACGGAGCCGGACCTTTTACGATTTTTTTTAAAATAGTGTTTCCTTTGTTAACTCCCATTACTGCGACAATTGTCATACTCGACGTTCTCTGGATATGGAACGATTTTTTACTGCCACTAATCATATTACAAAGCAAAGAGCTTAAAACAATCCAACTGGCGCAGTACTCGTTTTTCGGGGCGTATAAAAGAGAATACGGTCTGGCGCTTGCCTCGTTGGTTATATCCGCCTCGCCGATTGTCGTATTTTATCTCTTTATGCAGAAATATATAATAAAAGGGATAACTTCGGGAGCGGTGAAGGGGTAGTAAATATATTAAGGGTATTTTTTATTAAGATACTTTTCGATATCTTCTATCTGTTTTTGAGGGGTGGAGCTCCCGCCGGAGACGCCTATCGTTTCAAATCGATCTAGATCGATAGATTCCAGATCGTTTATAGTTTCTATAAAATAGCTTTCGCAATATAATCGGGATATGTCGAATAGAGCCGTCGTGTTGGCGCTTTTTTTATCCCCGATAATCAGCATTACGTCGGCTTTTTGCGCCAGCGATATCGTTTCGTTTTGGATATTTATAGGAGCTTTGCATAAAGTATTGTTAATCTCAATTTTTTGGTAATATTTATGAAAATATTCAACAATTGCGTCAAAATCGTTTGGATTTGCCGTAGTTTGCGAAATAAAAGCGATTTTATCGTATTTATTATAAATATCTTCGATCGCTTTTATTTCAGAAATATTTTTTATTATCAATAATTTATCGGAACAATAACCGGCGATCCCTTTAACTTCAGGATGATCTTTTTTGCCCAAAATAATAACAAAATAGTCGTCGTTAGAATATTTTTGAGCAAGTATCTGTATTTTTTTTACGTTTGGACACGTTAGGTCTATAACGTTTTTATTTGATCTAAGGAGTCTCTCTTCGCCCGGCGTTATTCCGTGCGCTCTAACGACTACGTTTTCAATCGCGTCGTCATTAATTATTTCGTTAATATCGGCGATGATTTTTATGCCCCTTTCTATCAAAGTTTCTAAGGCAAATCGATTGTGAACTATTTCGCCGTAGCAACATACGTTTTTGTATTTTTCCAGAGAATCCAGCGATTTAGTAAACGCGTTTTTTACCCCCATGCAAAAACCGCATTTTTTTGATTTAATAATCTTTTTCATAAAATTTAAATTTTAGGAGTCGTATCGTATATATCGACGTTGCCAAAATACTTTTCGTAAAGTTCGTTATATTTTTCGACGGACAAATCGACGTAAGGCAGTATCTCCTCTTTTTGACGCTTTGATTTAATAATCTGTTTGATAGCCGCGAGCAACTTTGAGTCGTTCGTTGCCGTCATTTTATTGTATCGATGATCGTCAAAAAGTATTACTCTTAATATTGAGGTTAATAGGCGTAAAAAGTTTGATTCAATTTCAAGATAGTAAAAGTTTGAAAAATTTTTTGAATTCGCAGTTTTATATAACTCTTCGATTAACTCTATAAGGTTAATGTTAAGAGAGAAACTAAAACAGTAGCTGGCGCTTTTAAAAATTAGATCGATAGGATAGGGGATCGCTCTGTTGATTTTTTCGATAATCTCGTCTTGAAAAATCTTTGAAAGAGTAATCATGGTAAATTTGCTATAACATTGTTCGTTAAGGATTAAAGAGACGTTTTTATTTATTCCCAAAAAACCGTTTTTTGGCGGGCACAATACCGTATTACAGTCCATATTTGCTTGGACTAAATGACCTATATTAATTAAAATAAAAAAAGAACTAAAAAGATCGTTGGGGATGTTTAAGCTTTCCGACGGTTTATGTTCAAAATGCTTAACTGAAAGTAAATTGTTTGCTATTTCATTTTCAAAATTAAAATACTCTTTTAAAATCATAAAGTTTCTTCTTTAAAAAACGAATTTTGAGATAAATACTTTTTTATTTTTAAGTTTTTTGCTATAGCGCCCTTAAAAATAGTCTCGCTAACGGTTTCAAAAAACAGAGAAATTTTTTGAACGTCGTTAGGAAGAAATTTCTCAAGATTACCCCGTTCAAAAATTACGATACAAATTATTTTATTATTGTAAATAAAGGGATAAAAAAGCGCCGAGTATTTGGATAATTCCAAAAAACTCTCTTCAAATTCGCTTAATTCATTTTCCATCGACTCGTCGTAATTTGTTATGATCGGTTTTCTTGACCGTATAGAACGACCGATAATATTATCTTTTATATCTGAAATAATGCCGATTATTTCGTCCTTCTTTGCGTTTTTTTGTATCCAACTTACTATTTTGTACAAGTTTTGCTCTTCGTCGACAGATAGCGCTATAGTCTTACTTGAATGAGCCAGAGCCGAACTTTTTGCTATGATATTTTGCAGAGCCAATTCCGGCGAATTTATATCGTTTAGTTCCGATTGTATCTCGTAGAGAGCTTTATAAACTTCTTTTGTCTCATTATTTTTTTGTAATAAAAAATTCTGATAAACTATATTAATCGCTTGCTGAGCGAAGGGAATAATAGTTTCAAGATCGTTATAGTCAAAATTTATATGGTTATACCTCGCTAGCGCCATTCCGCCCATCAACTCGCCTTTTATCTTTAACGGTATAGCCATCATCGCTTTTTTTAGTTTATCCGGGCACGAATCTATATCCGGATTGTAATCTTCGTAATTCATAAATTTAGTTTCGCCTAGCGCGCAGGCTTCGCCCAACAAATATTTTCCGATCGGAATTTTAATTTTGAAAGTTTTTATACGAATATCGACTTTTTCATTAGAATAAATTGCGGTAAGAAAATTTTTATCGTTGTCGAGTTTGTATAAAATAACGGTCTCCGTAGATACCAAGCTACTTGTGATTTTTGCTATTATATCCAGAGTCGTATAAAAACTGCTCGACGAACTGAGCGATAATATTGTCTCATACAACGCCTTGTACTTCATTTTTGAATCGATATTTTCTTTTATAAGTAAAATTTCTTTATATTTTAATAGCGCGTGTTTAAAAAAAGTGTTGGCTATAGTCGATTCGATCATGTTGTAATTACGCGAATTTATTTTGGATAGTATAAAAATACCGCTTGGGGTTTCTGAATTAAAAAATAACGGACAAAAAAGGTAAGAAGAATAAGTATTAACCGAATTATAGATTTCATAATCAATATTTTTTTCATTGCTATTGTAGAAAAATATACTTCTCAAATTTATTATCTGTTTCATCAAAGAGACGTTCAAATTAAGTTTGTGTTTTTCAAGATAAGACTTTATTTCATCGCATTCGTCTATAAAAATCGGATTTAGCGCGTTTTCTTTTATATCTATGTCGAAATAGGATACCGTGTCTGAAAAGGTTAGTTTTTTGAGTTCTTTAGCGCAAAATATCTTCAGATCGTAAATATTATTGATATTGTTCATATTAGCGATACCGTAATATAGCGCTTTATATATTTCGTTAGGAAGCTTGGTTTTTATATTGTTTATATCTTCATGTTCCGAACGGTATAATTTGATAAAACCGGAATCCTCTATAATTTTTTTTGCCAAATTTTTTAAGTTAATTAATATATCAAATTCAAGTTCGGAAAATTTTTTTTCGTTAAACACTACTATAAAGCCTAATCTGTAATTTTGGACGCATAACGGGATAAACGAAATATATTTTAAATTTTTTGTTTCTAAATAATTTGTCAACATATCGAAACAATCTGCGTCTATTATTTTATTAAAATCTTGATAAGCAATTTCTTTGTATGAGTTCGTATTTATAAAATAGGGCGAATCCTCTTCAAATATTAAATCAAGAAAATCGTCTACTTTTTTTAGAGACAAATAATTATAATCTATACGTTTTTTTAAATATTTAACGGTCATCTTATCAGACTCGGTCATAAACCGCGCCTTCGTTTCAGAAGATATATCCCAATATTTTATAGAATAATAATTTTGGTCGTTAAAAAAAAACAGGTTTGTAAGAGCTATATCTTTTGATACGGTTTTACATATTTTTTTTGCTATTTTTTTGATTTCGTTTGAATATTTTTTTGCCGCTATCTCGCTTAAAATCGAAAGAGCGCGATCGAGGTTTTTTACCGTCTTAAATTTTATTTCATAATCGTATTTTTTAACGCCGTTTTTAAGAGGAGTTATATCGACGTTGTATGAAAGCAATTCGTTATTTATATTAAGCGTTATTACTCCGGAAACGTTTTTATTTGAAGATATCGCCTCTTTAATCAGATTTGTCAAACGAAAGGAGTCGTTTTGAAAAAAAAGCGTCTCCTCAATGGCGATTTTCGAGTCTTTTTTTTTAGAGCTTATTAATCCGGTTATCTTTTTTGAGCGCCATATAACCTGTTTGTCTGAATTGATAATTATTTTAAAGTTATTAATTATTTTTTTCATTTGGTATTATTATTTTATAGCGAAGAGTTAGTATAATATATAAAAATAAAAAAAACAATAAAATAATTAATATTAATAATTAAATTATGACTTAATTATTCCGATATTTTTAAAGAATATAAAAAAAATTGTATCCGGCGGGGAATATGAAAAGAATAATTTTTATTTTTACTTTTTTAAGTTTGATTTGGTCCGTTTATTCTATAGAAGAGATACTTATAGACTTCAACGATATTAGAGATACGACGATTGATTTTTCGAAATTTACGGTTGCGGATTGGCCTCCCGAACAATTAAAATATATGAACGTCGATTTGCATCCTTCAAAATGGGTGGTGTTTGTTAACTCGTCGTCGTTTAACGTTGAGTCAAGGAATAGAACTTATCCATTTTTAGCAAAAGTTAAGATAATGTCTCCGATCGAATCTGAAGTTTTAGCCGTTAGAGCTTTTTTGCCTCAAAAATACGCTAACAGCAATATAACTATCAAAACGCCTTTTGAAATTCCTTCGTTTTATATGTCTCCTCACAAAGAGGACGATTATATGGGGACAATGTTTTTGAACAAAGGGGTTGTAAGAAACGTTGGAATTATGAGAAAACTTAGCGTTTTTATGTGCGGAAATAATTTCAATTATACTCTTTACGTTCGTATCAAAGATCAAAGAGGGGTAGAGAGGGATATTTACATAGGATATATAAATTTTACAGGTTGGCAAACGCGAGCTTGGACAAATCCGGATTACGATAATCAATTAATTTTGAAAGATATGTATAAAAAAACAAGACCGTATTATCCCGACGAATATCCCTATATTAAACTTGTAGGTTTTATCATAAATAGAATAGATACGGAAGTTACGGGTAACTTTGTAACTATGATAAAAGAGGTTACGGTTGAATTTGACGAAGAATTTGTCGATATAAGATCTTCGAGCGGCGAGGATTTGATTCCGTCCGTTATGACCGAAGAGAAAATATTCGGCATATATCAAGAAGAACTGATGAAAAGAGCTACCGCTGAGATGGAAAACGTCAACGTCTTTTTGTATCACCAATGGGAAAATAAAATGAAAATGGACGTTCCATACAGATAAATTTAAAAATAAAAAAAACGCGGTCTGTTAGAGACCGTTTTTTTTTGTTGATAATATTAAGATAATGTAGTACCTTATCTAAAAATTTAGGAAGTCTTTATGCTGTATATTAATTTCCCCCAATGGATCAAACCTGAAGTCTTCGGATTTCTCAATTTGCCCGAAGGACATTTTTTAAATTTCGTAAGATGGTACGGTCTGATGTACATCGTCGCTATTATGCTGTCGTTTTTTCAAAGCCGTTATTTATTAAAAAAGGAGAAATACAAAACTCTCAATAAACAGATAATCGACGATTACTATTTTTGGGCGGCGATAGGGTTAGTTCTTGGCGCTCGAATTATATTCTGTCTTGTTTACGACTTCGGTTATTATATTCGAAATATTAACGAAATTCTTATCCCCATTAGAGACGGACGATTTGTAGGATTTCAAGGAATGTCGTTTCACGGCGGAGCTATAGGAGTATTTGTCGCTTCTCTGTTATTTGCCCGTTTTAAAAAAATTAACTTTTTAGAACTATGCGATTTGATATTTCCGACGATACCGCTGGGATATACTTTTGGACGGCTTGCCAACTTTATAAACGGAGAACTTTACGGTAGGATCACATCTTCATGGATAGGAATATTGTTTCCAACCGCCGAAAAAGTTCCTTTGGAGTATGCCGGAGCTCAAAAAATTATCGGCGATCTGGGATGGACGGTAGATACGGCGGCTAAAACGGTTGCAAATTCGTCCGGCGAACTTATAAACAACGCGTTAGATATTAAGTTTATAAACAACGTTGAAACTATTTTTATAAATCTTCCGCGTCATCCCTCCCAGTTATACGAAGCGTTTTTCGAAGGGATAGTTCTGTTTTTTATCGTGTGGTTTATAGCCAGAAAACTAAAACTATTCAGAGGATTTTCCGCAGTCGTTTATCTGTTTGGATACGCTCTGTTTAGATTTATTATTGAATTTTTTAGACAGCCGGATTCTCAATTCGCCGACGTTGAAAAAGGCAAATATATCGGGTATATTTTCGGATCAATTTCAATGGGACAGATACTTTCAATTATTATGATGTTAGTTGCCGTTTTTGCCGCTATTTATCTGTATAACCTTGATAAAGCTAATAAAACAAACAAGGCAGATAAAATACCCATAAAAACGAAAGATTCAAACAATAAACGGCGTAAAAGCCGAAAGTAAGTTTGAAGTAAGTTTGAAGCAAGTTTGTCTGATAGATAAAAACGGAGCGCTTAGTTAATTTTATTTTTATCTATTTTTTCGGAAGTATTTTCGTTTAGCGCCGCTAATAGATCTTTAGCGTATAGATCGTTAGGATTTAGATCGAGAATTACTTCGCAATATTTCTTAGATACGTCGATAGCGCCTCTCTTATACGACAATAAGGCGAGGTTTGATAATATTGAAAGATCGTCCGGTTTATAGTTGAGCGCCTTGTAAAAATTCAGCTCGCTTTTTGCAAAAACGCCCAAATTCATATAACAAAGTCCCATTTCATTATGGACGTCGGCAGATTTTTTATTTAAAGACAGACTTTTTTCAAAAAAATTAAGCGCCTCGTCGAATCTTTCCATTTTTTTAAAAATCGTACCTTTTGTAAAATATCCCAGCCATGATTTTGGGTATTTATTTATATACTTATCTATATATTCGATAGCTTCCGCGTCCAAATCGGACTGAACCAACTCCTGAGCGGTAGTAAGATTTTCGTCGGCGACCCCGAGATAATTGATATCGTATAAAAGATTTTCAACCTCTTTTTTTCGTTCTATATCCGTCGAAATATTTAAAAATTCTTCGAAATACTCCGTCGCTTTTAAAAAATTCTCTTTTACAACGTAAAATCGCCCAAGATAAAAAAGAGCCGTTTCCGTTTTATGTTCAAACGAATCTACAATTTTAAAATAATTAAAAGCGACTTCCTCTTTTTTAGACGCCTCTTTATCTTCGCCTCTTTCATAAAGATATTGAGTATATTCGTCGTAACAAACTGCCAAATTTAGAGCCGTTTCTAAAGAATCCGGTTTTAAAGCTCTTAATACGTTAAACATATCGATAGCTTCTTCGAAATGAAACTCTCTTTCCGCCTGATAGGCGGTCGAAGCCAATCTGCTTTCGATATCCGGCTGAATCGAAAAGATAAAATCTCTATAATAAGGTAAATTTTCATTATCCGGCTCGGTCATAATAACCTTTATCATACCCGTCATAATATTTTGCGGATTGATCATATCCGCGTCGAACTTAGCGCCCTCTTCGACAAAAACGGGAAGCGGCGCGTCTTCTCTGACTCTAAAATTACCTATCCGGAAATTATTCTTCCCCTCCATAGAAATGAAAACTACGTCTTTTAAAATCATCTCAATACGGCTCCAAAGGATTTTTTCAGATTATTAAGAATCAGCGTCATTTTTTCTTCAACTTCCGTATCGGTTAGCGTCGCGCTTTGCTTATTAAAATAAAAATTTAACGCGATGGAAGTCTTGTCTTTTTCAATAGATCCGCCTCGATAAATATCAAATATTTTAATGTTTTTAAGAATATCGATATTGAGAGAATTAATTGAGTCGATAATTTGAGACGATTTTATATTTTCAGGAATAATCACAGAAAGGTCTCTCTCCACCGAAGGGTATCTTGGAATTTCTTTGTAAAATATTTTAGGATTGACAAATTTACATAATTTATGAATAGAAAATTCCATTACAAAGCAATCTGTATCGATATCAAAAGAGTCGGCGATTATTGGATTGATTTTACCTAATAGACCGACTTCTTCGCCGCTAATAAATATTTTACTTTGTTGATATGGATGCAAATATACCTCTTCGGATTGTCTATATGCGGGGACTTCTCCGAAGTATCTAAAAATAGAATCCGCTATCCCTTTGATATCGTAATAGTCGAATAACGTTTCTTCATTGGTATGATCTTTTTCGTATTTAATACCGGCAAGAGCGACGGAACAATGCGTATATTCGTCGGGAAGCTCGTTTTGCGTAGGGATAGAGATATTTCCTACCTCAAAAATAGAGACGGATTTGTTTTTTCTAGTTATATTCAGCGATAAAGTTCTAATCATTCCGGGGATCAACGAACTTCGCATCCCCTGAGCTTCGTCGGATAAAGGGTCTTCAAGTTTTACAATATTTCTAAAATCGTGGTCGGTAGGAAGGCGCATTTTGTCAAAAATTGAACTTCCGACAAAACTGAGATTAAGCGCTTCGTCAAGCCCAAATCCGTAACATAAATCGCGAATATCTCTCTCCATTTTTTGAAAAGGGGTATAATGCGCGGCGTTTTCGCTCGGTTTATACGTAGGTTTAATATTATTTAGCCCGTATATTCGCGCGATCTCCTCTGAAATATCTTCTTTTATAGATACGTCGCCGCGCCATGACGGAATAACTATGCATAGTTCGTTATTAACAGTAGATACTTCAAAATCCAAACTTTCGAGAATATCGGACATAGTTCTTACGGGAATATCTGTTCCTAATTTATTATTGATCCAATCTGAAGAGACTACTACTTTGCGCTCCTCGTATTTTCCCGGATAAACGTCGATAATACCGTCGCAAATTTCGCCGACTCCCAGTTTATCAAAAAAATACAGCGCGCGTTTTAGCGACCTATCGCAATTTTCAATATCTATCGTTCTTTCAAATCTGTAAGAGGATTCGGATTTTAATCCTAATCTTTTCGAAGTTCTTCTGATGTTTTGAGGTCTGAAAAAAGCCGATTCAAGGAAAATATTTACGGTTTTATCTCCGACTTCGCTGATTTGACCGCCCATAACGCCGCCGATGCAGAGTCCCGCTTTCGGATCGGAAATAATTATATCGTCGGACGTTAGTTTTCTATCTATCTCGTCCAGAGTGGTAAGAATCTCATTTTCTCCGCCGTCGCGAACAATTATCTTTCTCTCGGCAATTTTATCCATATCGAAAGCGTGCAACGGTTGATTGCACTCCATCATTATATAGTTTGTAATATCGACAATGTTATTAATAGGGCGAATTCCGGATTTGATCAATCTTAATTGCATCCACAGAGGAGAAGGGGCGATTTTAACGTTTTTTACGACCGCTCCGCAATATCTTAGACAATTTTTTGTTCTTATTTCAACTCTCATCTCGTTATCTATATGATTCGAGGTTTTTTTATAACTAATTTCTTGATCTCTTTTAGTTCCGCCAAACTGAGCGTAAACTTCTCTCGCTATACCGTTAAGTCCTAAACAATCGCCCCTGTTGGCGGTCAGATCGACTTCAATTATAGTATCTTCAAATTTATCAATGTCGGCGTACATTGTTCCGTTTTTAACGTTTTTATCCGGATAAACGGCAAAATCCCCTTTATACGGAAGCCCTAAATCTTCGTATCGAACGATCATACCGTCGCTTTGGACCTCTTTAATTTTAGCCGGTTTGATAACTACGCCGGATTTAAACTCGGCTCCTTCCAGACCTACCAATAACTTATCGTTAGTTTTCATTCCGGTCATATTAGTAATTATTGTTTTTTCGCCAATATCGCCGCAATCTACCGTTAATACCGATAACAAATCGGCTTTTGGATGTTTCTCTATTTTTTTTATTTCTCCGCAAACTATATTTTGTTTTCCGATTCCGGTTTTGATCATAGTCTCAACTTCAAGACCGCTCATATAAAATTTTTCCGCTATAACTTCGGGAGTTTTGTCAATCTCTATTAATTCCATCAACCATTCGTAAGATATTTTCATAAATTTATCCTTATTCTAATAATATTATCTGAATTGCTGTAAAAATCTGATATCGTTGTCCGTAATTAGCCTTATATCGTTAATTTGATATTTTAACAACGCAATCCTTTCGGCTCCCATTCCAAAAGCCCAGCCGGAGTAAATATCGGGGTCGTAGCCCCCCATTTTGAGAACGTCGGGATGAACGCAACCGCATCCGAGTATCTCTAACCAGCCGGATTTTTTACAGAAACCGCACCCTTTTCCGCCGCAAAAAATGCAGCTAACGTCGACTTCCGCAGAAGGCTCGGTAAACGGGAAAAAAGAGGGGCGTAAACGTATCTTTGTATCTTGACCAAACATTTTTTTGACAAAAGAGAGCAGTATTCCTATCAAATCGGATAGCTTAACGTCTTTGTCGACCAAAAGCCCCTCAACCTGATGAAACTGAACATGATGAGTGGCGTCGATATCGTCTTTTCTAAAAACTCTTCCGGGACAGATAGTCCTGATAGGATTAGGCTTCATTTTTTGCATGGTTCTAGCCTGTACCGGAGAGGTATGAGTTCTTAATAACGTTTTGTCGTTAATATAAAAAGTATCTTGAGCGTCTCGAGCCGGATGATCGTCTTGAAAATTCATGGATTTAAAATTATTAAAATCCGTTTCAACTTCGGGACCTTCCGAAATATCAAAACCCATACCTAAAAATATACTTTCGATCTCGTCCATAACGATCTTTATAGGATGACGAGCGCCTCTTTTATACAACCTTCCGGGTAGAGTAATATCGATTTTTTCCTTTAAAAACTTATCGTTTAACTCCTTATCTTTCAACTCTTTGAGTTTTTCTTCAATAAATTTTTCAAGAAAATTCTTAGCGTCGTTAACCATCGCTCCTATTTTAGGTCTCTCTTCGCTTGAAAGAGTTCCCAAACTCTTCAAAACCGAAGTTAGTTCCCCTTTTTTTCCGAGATAAAAAACTTTAAGGTCTTCTACAGTTTTTGAATCTTTCGCAGATTTTAATTTTTCAAGGGCTCTCTCTTTTATATCGTTAATTAAATTTTTCATAATTTTACCTTCTACTACCGTTTGATAACATAAAACAGTCCATTATCTATTATTAGCCGGAATTTGTCAAGAATTTGATATATCTTTTAAGAGCGCCTCGTAGGTTTTTTTGGGGGGAATAAAAAATAGTTTTATGTAGAGCAGACGTATTTGGGATAATTTTCGATTACGAGCTCGTATAATAGCCGTTTTCGAGCGTTGATGTTTAACAGTTGTGTCATTTTACCCAAAAAGTCGTTTTTCAATTTATCGATCCTCAATTTCTTCCCAACAAGCTCAAGAAATCCTTCCAACCCGTACTTCATAACGCCGTTATAGAAAAACAGGATAATATCTCGAACCGTCGAAGCCATACCGAATTCGTTATACAAAGAA
>MWDO01000034.1 GCA_002070605.1 Spirochaetes bacterium ADurb.Bin133 | reverse complement strand
ATTTATAGACGATAGATTAAAATGTTAAAAAAAAACAAAGATTATCGTTGACTTTTACCATAGATGTGTCAATTTTCCTCCCCTCGCCCCAAAAACCGACGGAACGCGCCCTGCCCGACGTTTTTAGTAATCTACCGACGCAAGAAATAGCCCCATTGGAGGCGCGATATTTTTGATAATAGAAGGATCTTTTTTCTCAAGAATAGTTTTTAGTTCGTCGATTGAAATTTTAGACAATCCAACGTCAATTAACGCGCCGACAATCATTCTAACCATTTTATATAAAAAGCCGTTGCCTTCAGCTCGTATTTCAATAATATTGCCGGTTTTAGTTATATTCAGCGACAAAATAATCCTAATTGTAGATTTTTTCTTTGAAACCAACTTTGTAAAACTTCTAAAATCATGTTCGCCTACGAATATCTGCGCGGCTTTTATCATCTTATCGACGTTAAGCGGCTCCGCTATATGAGTCAGATATTTTCTTTCAAATACCGATCTAAATTTATGATTCCATATCCGATAAATATATAACTTTTTTTTTGCAGAAATACGCGCGTTAAATCTAGGGGCGACCTCCTCGACTTTTTTTATAAAAATATCATGAGGAAGATAATCGTAACAATACTCTTGAATTTCGCGCGTATCCAAATTTGAATTAGTAAAAAAATTTGCTACCTGACAATAAGCGTGTACGCCGGCGTCGGTTCTTCCCGAACCGGTAATGGAAGTTTTCTCGTCAAACAACCTGGAGAGAACCGTTTCGATCTTGCATTGTACCGTATTTTGAGTGTTGCCCTGCGCTTGCCAGCCGCTATAATTTGAGCCGTCGTATTCGATAGTTAATTTGATATTTCGCATCGTATTTACGGCGCGGGTATCGCATCGTCGTCTTCTATGGACTCCACCGACGAATTATAATCGGACGAAATATATTTGAGTTTTCTCAAAACGTTAGCCGCTTTTTCCTTATTTATATCGTTTAACAACTTAAGCATATAAGGCGAAGTCGATTGCCTCCCCAACTCTTCGCTATAAGCGTCGATAGCTCTCAATATATCTACAATATCGCTCTCTTTCTGCTTTTCCAGTATTACAACGGCGTCGTTCGGAGGCATATTATAAAGTTTAACCGCTTGTTCTCTAATATTATCTTGAGTGTTTTGCCATGATCTCTCTTTTTGATTTAACAATTCAGCTTTTTTTTCCAATTCAGCCTCTTTTTCTTTCAAAGTCTCAAGTTTTCGATCTGAAGCAAGCTCTTTTTCTGAAAGCTCTCTCTCTCTATTAATTATTTGCTCTTCGTATATCGACAATCGTTCTTTTTCTTTAAAAAGCTCCTCCCTTTCCAATAAATACGGGTCTTCGCTTATTTTGATTTTTTTCTTTAGAGACATACTCTTTATAAATTTCATTCCCGGTATTGGAACTCTAACTCCATAGATATTTCCTACAAAATCGATAGCTAATACCCCCGCAATTAGCATTACAATAATTAGTAGTAATAGTAAAATAATTTTTCGTTTATCGGCTTTTGATCTCATGGCCATACCGTTGCGCTCCAAAAAATATTAAAATTATTCTAACAGTTTCTTTTTAATAAGTCTAATATAATTTTTAGTTTCTTTTATGTCCGGAACTCCGCCGTTTTTATCGACGCTGTCCGGTCCGGCGTTATAAGCGGCAAGAGCTTTCTCCAAATTATTATCGTATTTATCGAGCATCATTCGAAGGTATTTTACTCCTCCGTCGACGTTCTCGTAAATATCGAACGGTTTTTCAACGCCGAGTTCCAACGAAGTCTTAGGCATAAGTTGCATTAATCCCATCGCTCCCGCTTTTGAAACGGAAGTTCGATTATATCCCGATTCTACGGTAATTACCGCTCTGATAAGGTCTTCGGCCACCTTATATTTTGCCGACGATTTTGCTATAGCGTCGTTAATTTTAGATTTATCGTCTTTTAAATTAATCTCTTTCAAATTCAGGGAGGCGTCCGTCTCTAATTCCGTCGATAAATTCGAACTTGACGAGACGGTTTTCTCTTTTTTCTCGGCGCTCTTCGACGAGTTGAGAGCGTCTTTATACATATTTTCAAACTCTTTAACTTTATCCGGCTTATAGATGTTGCGAAGATTTTTACCAGTATTTCTTATCTCGTTCATTCTTTTATATATATTGTTTAAACCGTCGATACCTTCCATTATTCATCTCCATTCGCATATAGTTATAATTTAAAAAACGCCTTAATACGCATTTTATTACGCTCCGGCGGCATTCATATTGTTGCGCGCTAAAACGCCGCCGGCTTCGTCGGTATTTTTTATTTCTAATTGATTTACCTCTTTTTTAAACCTTTCTAAAGATTTCTCTTTAAGTTTTTCAAACATTTTCTTCTCTATCGTCGCTTTTGTCAACCTCTCTTTTATTTTTGCAAGTTCCGCGTCCAAATCCGATATAGTCTCATTATTTTTTTCTACTCTTATATCAACCGCAGAATTGAATCCGGCTTCAAAATAAATATCGGAGTATATCAATTTATCTCCGGATGTTTTACTCATAATATCTTTTTCTCTATCCTTCAAAAAAGATTTGAGAAGATAGTCGTTTTCATTTTGCAACCTCATTTTTTGTTGTAAAACGTTAGCGTATTCCAGCTTTATTTTACTCTCAACGTCTTCTTTTATCTTTAATATTTTTTCAAATTTAAAATTATGTCTCTTCATATATACCGTCTCTTATTAAAAAAACGAATCGTCGCTAAAAAAACTGTCTCCGGACTCGTCCTCTTCTTCTATATCGCCTCTTAAATATGCAATAATCTCGTCCATCAACATCATAGTCTCTTCATACGAGTATCCCGCTTCTATCTCCTGCGTCAAAAACTCGTCGATTTTATCTTTCAGGGCTATCGCCGCGTCGATATTCGCGCTCGATCCTTTTACGTACATACCGATAGTAATCATATCCTCATTTTTCTTATACTCAGCCATTAAGTTTTTAATAACGTTGGCTTTTTCCATACGATCTTTTGGTATAATTTTGTTCATTAATCTGGATATAGATTGCAACACGTCGATCGCGGGATAGTGATTTTTGTGAGCCAAATCTCTCGTCAAAACAATATGTCCGTCGAGAATACCTCGAGCGGCGTCGCTTATCGGTTCGTCCAGATCGTCCCCTTCGACCAAAACGGTATATATCCCCGTAATACTCCCCGTATCGCTTGTTCCCGCCCGTTCGAGTAGTTTAGGTAAGTTTGTAAAAACCGACGGAGTAAAACCTTTGGTAGTCGGCGGTTCGCCGGTAGCAAGTCCTATCTCCCTCTGAGCGAGCGCGAATCTTGTCAGAGAGTCCATCATTAAGATAACGTCCTTCCCCTGATCTCTAAAATATTCCGCTATCGTCGTCGCTACGTAAGCCCCGCGTACTCTACAAAGAGCGTTTTTATTAGAACTGGCAAACACAATTACAGACTTTTTCAACCCCTCTTCGCCAAGATCGTTTTTGATGAATTCCTGCAACTCCCTTCCGCGCTCGCCGATTAAGGCAATCACGTTTACGTCGGCTTTAGCGTTGCGAGCGATCATACCCAGAAGGGTCGATTTGCCGACGCCCGACCCTGAAAATATCCCTATTCTTTGACCTTTGCCGATAGTCAGCATTCCGTCTATCGCTTTAATTCCCGTAATTATCGGTTCGGTAATCATCCGTCTTGTCATGGCGTCGCTTGGAAGTCTAAATACGGAATATACGTTAGAAGAACCGATTTGTCCTCTACCGTCGTAATCTTTCCCAAGACCGTCGAGAATTCTTCCCAAAAGGTAATCCCCGACGTAAACGGAGAGTTGTTCCCCCATCGCTATAACCTTATCGCCGATTTCTATCCCCTCCATCTCGTCGTAGCACATAATAGTTACTTTATCTTTATCCAGTCCAACGACCTCGCCGGATATCTCCTTACCGGTCGATAATATTATGCGACAAGTCTCTCCTATAACGGCTTTCGGACCTAAAGACTCGACGGTCAAACCTCCGACTTTAGTTATAACGCCGGAGTATTTTATCGGATCGATATGTTCTATAACGCTATTGTATTTTGATATATCAAAATCAAGTATTGTATCTGACATTCCCCTCCCCCGTAATATCAATTATTTTATACCGGATTATCCTGCTTGCCTTTTGACTGAATAGGCATAAGTTCCAAAATTCTATCTTCAATCTCGTGAAGCTGGCTGGAAATTCGCGCGTCGATTGCGCCAAAATCCGTCTCTATAATACAACCGCCTCTATCCACAGTGCTGTCTTCAAGAATTTTGATCGACTTAACCCCCTCTACCATCTCAATAAAATCTTTTTTGTGTTGAGTCGTCAATTCGATATCCGCCAAATTTACTCTTATGGCTACTTCGCCTCTGGATTTCAATTTTCTCAAAGCCTGAACGACGTTGTTGATAACGACGTTTTTCTGATTCTCCGATATAACTTTTATTACCTTTTTAGAGATAAGCAATACCAGTCCGATTATCTGTTGCTCGGTCTCTATAAATATCTCGTTTCTTTTATCTATCGACGCGTTCAATATCACCTGCACTCTTTCGATTAATCTTTTTACCTCGGCGGATTCTCTTTCGTATCCGTCCCTATAACCTTTCTCTATCCCCTGTTTTATCGAGTCTTTCTTAATTTTTTCGGCTTCTTCTCCCGCTTCAGATAATATTCTACTAGCCTCTTCCCGGGCTTGACTCAAAATCGATTCTTTCTCGTCGTTGGCTTCTTGACGAATTATCTGAGCGCGGTCGTTATCCTTTTTTATAATTCTATTCGCTTCGGTTTTAGCGTTTTCTAGAATATCCTCGGCGACTCGTTCCGCTTCAGACATCTTCTGTTTAATGTTATCTTCGAGATTCTCAATTTCTTTCTCAAGGGCTTCCTTCTCGCTTCTGAGCTCTTCAATAGTTCTTCCGCCAAGAAGCTCTTCGTAATCGATAGTCTGAACGCTATCCCCTTCAGGTTTAAAATTCGGCGTATCAATCGATATTTTAATGGAAGATTTACCTATTTCTCCATATTTAAAAACATTTTTTGACAATTATCCGCCTCCTATATTACAAGTTCGTCTTCGCCGGACCTCGCGACTACAATATCGCCGCTGTCTTCGAGTCTTCTTATGATACTTACTATTCTCTGTTGAGCCTCTTCAACGTCTTTAATTCTTACCGGTCCCATAAAGTCCATATCCTCTCTCAATACGGAGGCGGCTCTTTTAGACATATTTCTAAATATTTTATCCTGAACCTCCGAATTTACCCCTTTCAACGCTTTTGCAAGCTCGGTCGTGTCGACTTCTCTAAGCACTTTTTGAATATCCTTGTCCGAAAGCAAAACAATATCTTCGAATACGAACATTCTTCTTTTTATCTCTTCCGCCAAATCCGGATCTTCTTCTTCGAGAGTCTCCAATATAGTTCGTTCGGTAGACCTGTCTACAAGATTGAGTATCTCGACTATCGTATCTATACCGCCCGCCGCCGTAAAATCCTCCGAAGCCAAAGTGGAGAGTTTTTTTTCCAAGACTCTCTCGACTTCTCTTAATACGTCCGGCGAAGTTCTATCCATCGTCGCTATTCTTTTTGCAACTTCCGACTGTATCTCGTGCGGCAACGCTCCAAGAATACTCGACGACTTGGTCGCGTCGAGATACGCTAAAATCAGCGCTATAGTCTGAGGATGCTCGCCCTGTATAAAGTTTAATAAGTGAGCCGGATCGGTGCGTCTTATAAAATCAAAAGGACGAACCTGCAAACTCGACGTAAGTTTATTTATTATTTCGGTAGCTCTTTGCGAACCTACCGCTTTTTCCAACAGATCTTTTGCGTAATCAATACCTCCGGAAGTTATGAAGTCCCTAGCCATCATCAACTCTTGAAACTCCATTAACACCTTATCGCGATCTTCCGGCTCGACTACCTCGATACGCGCGATTTCAAACGTTAACGACTCAATTTCATCGTCCCGCAAATGTTTGAATATTTCAGACGACACCTCGGCTCCCAGCGTTACAAGAAATATCGCGGCTTTTTGCCTTCCGGATAAAGTTTTTTTATGACTAGACCCTTTGCCGCCGATAGTAGTCGATTTATGCTTACTGCCGCCGCCAATTAAAACGTCTTCTTTATGATCGGACATAACTAACCTCGCAAAATTTTATATTACGTTATCTTTATAATTACTCTTCGGACAACCATGTTCTTATCAATTGAGCCACGTCTTCGGGATGTTCGCGCGCCATATTTATAGCATTCTCCTGCATCTCAAGCCGCGCCTTATCCTCCATAGACATTTCGACTTCGACTCCCTCCTCTTCGGCGCTCTTCAACGCTATCTCTCTGGCAAGCTGGTGCTGTCTGGCAAGTTCTTCTTCTCTCAATCGCTTCCTTCTCTCGATCTCCTTTGCGATTAATCGATAAATAATCGTCGCCAGTATTAATACGATCAGCGCGATCAAACCGGCAAAAAGCGCCATAGTAGTTTGCTGTTTTCTTTTCCACTTAGCGTCTTCTTCGGCAAACTGAGCCGCTCTGTCTTTTGGGTATTCGTAAACTTCGACTTTATCGTTTCTTTCAACGGAAAAACCTATTCCTTGTTCGACAAACCCCTTCAAACTTCTTAACTCCTCTTTAGGCACGGGGATATACTTTCTTTTCCTGCTGCCGTCCGGATTGAGAATCGGCTTATTTTTTGCGTCGTATTCGATCTCCCACTTTCCGTCGACCGCTACGCTGGCGGTTATTTTAGTGATCTCCCAAGGGTCTCTTATCGTCTCCCGTTTTCTTTCGCCCGTCGCTTCGTTTAGTATCTCGTCGTTTTTGATGTATTTTGTCATCTGTTCAAGGGCGCCTTTATAAGCCGGCGGCACGTTGTCGTCGAATCCGGGAGGTCCTTCCGGTATCCAGTTTGGACCTTCAAACGTCTCGTTGGTCGTTCTTCTTGAGATAGTAACGCTATACTTTCTCTCGCCGTCGTCGTATGGAGTATTTGGATCGTCCTCTTTCAGTATAACCGGCAATAACTCGGTGGTATTCTCCCTCTCCTGATCAAAATTCATCGAAACGTCGACGACCAGAGACAACCTGTCGTTCGATATTATTTTACTCAAAGCGTCGATTATCTTTCTTCTATAATTTTCAACTATTTCATTTCTGGTTTTAAGATTGTCTTTTGTGATTTTTAATCGGTTTATATCCTCTTCGTCGGAAAAATCGTTTAGTTTAACGCCGTAATTATCCGTAATGGTAACGTATTCGGCGGTCGCGCCGTCTATAGAATTAACCACAAGTTCTTGAATTCCTTTTATAGCCCGCTTGTTTTCTTTTAGGTCTACTTTATACGCCGGAGTCAACATTACCGCTACTTTAACCGGCTCTTTTTCGCTCAGATAAATAGTCTGTTCAGGCATAGTAAAAGTAACGTCGGCGGAGTCGATAAGTTCCGACGCTTTCAACAATTTTTCAAGTTTCCCTTCAAGCGCTTCTCTTAGTTTTACGCTATTCAAGAATCTTGAGGAGGTAAGATTTTTTGAATTGATTATATCTTTGAAAGTATAGCTTCCTTTAGGAATGCTTCCGTCTTCAGCCAACAACATAACGGCTCGGTTCTTCTCGTTTTGACTTTTTACGTATATGTTTGTTCTGTTCTTCGACGTGAATTGAATCTTCTCTTCGGCGAGTTTTGCCGTTATCCTTTCAAAATCTTCTTCGGATAGAGCTTTAGAAAACAAAGAAACGCCGGCTCTACCCGAATTAAATGAAAACAACAGAATAATCCCGACGACAAAAGCCAAAATAACGGCTCCCGCTATAAGTTTTTGCGTTAGTCCCGTTTTATCCCAAATGTTTTTTACCGTATCGATAATTTTTTTTAGAAAAGCCGACATATCCCCCCCCTCGCCAAATGTAAAATACCCGGTTATTTAGAACCGCATAATATATTTATCGTTTGAATTCAAAATTTCTTTAATCCGAAATATCTTATTCAAAGGATACTTACAAATATTTAAGGGAGAAGACTTCTTATCTGAGGTTTACTATCTCTTTATACGCTCTTATCGCCCTGTCGACTACGCCTTTCGTAAAAAGCACCGCCATCTCGGCCTCTTCCGCGGCAATTTGAACGTCGTGAATATCTACGCTGTCCGGATCGACCGCCAGCATATTGGACAATTCGGTAGATTTTAACTCGAGATCGTTTGTCTTCTCGACAAAGGACTTCAACAAATCCCCGAATGAAGACCCGCTAACGCCGCCGCCCGCCTCTTTTTGAGAGCCTGAAATGTGTCTTTGATTTGTAACTTTGAGATTAACAACGTCGCCGGAAATTTTATCAACAGATAGAATATTCATATCCTACCCCTCCCCGTTTTTATTTATATTATAGTTTTTCTTAATATGCAACACTTTTTTAAAAAAAATTGAAAAAATTTAAAAAAATTCATTATTTCTTAAATATTTTCTATATTCTAAATATCTTCCTTAAAAAGAGCTTATCGTCGCTCGGTTTTACGATTTCCCTATCTCCAAAGCTTTGGCAAACATCGATTTATTATTCTGGATAGACGTAACGTTAGCTTCGTAAGCTCTAGTCGCGCTAATCATATCGACCATCTCCGTTACAATATTGACATTCGGATACTCGACGTAGCCTTTTTTCGGTCCGCTCTTGATAGAATCCGGATGATCCGGGTCGTAGACAAGTCTCGAAGGCGAAGTATCTTCCTCTATTTTGATTACTTTGACGCCGTTACCCGCCGGAGTTTTTAGACTTTCAGGCAAAAACGGCGATTTATAGACTCTTTCGTCGTTTCTTGGTCGCATTATGACCATAGACCTCTGAAATACCTTACCGTCCGTCGTTCTTGTCGTATTGACGTTGGCGATATTATTGCTTATAACGTCCATTCTCAATCTCTGCGAAGTCAAACCGCTTGCCGATATGTCTATTGATGAAAATAATCCCATACTACTTCCTTAATTATGATTTTAATAAATATTTTATCTTATTAAACTCTTTTGCCACCCTTTGAGCCAAAGCGTTGTAATACATCGAGTTTTTAGTCCCTTCCATTACTTCTTTATCAATATCGACCGAATTGCCGTTGTTATTCTGATAAGAATTGTATTCTACGATCTTTTTAGCTTTGACCTCCCTATAATCTTTCGGTCTCATTATAGGAATGTGTCTATCGTTTGTAGTTTTAAAAGGTATGTCGTAATACGCTTTTTCGGTATACAACGCTCTTTCCAGTTCCGACTGAAAAGTTACGTCCTGCCTTTTATAATTCGGCGTAGTAGCGTTGGCGATGTTATTGTTGATTACGTCCGACCTCATACTAGCCGCGCCCATAGAACGTTGCATAATGTCCAGCATTTTAAAGGAGTTGTTTCCGTTCATTACCATATAGTTACCCTCAAACTTAAACCGTATATTATTTTATCGGTAAGAAAAAAAAAATATTAATTGTTAAATAGGCAAAAATATTTTTACGTAGAATATTGTTTTTTTTTATTTTTAGCGCTATGATGTTATTTGAATAGGTTGATTTTTCCCATTTTTTTTACTTAGTAAATCGTTATTTTGAGGGGCGGGTTGTGGCCGGCGTTATTAATAGGATAAAGTTGTATCCTCTGGTTTTATATTTCTCGTTGACTTACGCTTTGGTAGCCGTCGTATTGTTTTTTAGTTTTGACCTAAAGGAGGCGGGAATCGCAACGCCCGTCAACGCGCTTATGGTAGCGGCCGCGACGATTATTCAGATAATCTTTATTCTGCTTATCTACGCTTCAAAGAAGAAGTTGTTTTTTTTTATTTTACTCTTTACCTCGGCGGCGTTAAACGTATCCTCTGCCGTCGCGCTAGCGCTTTTAATTCACAAATACTTTTTCACTATTCTTTTTCAAATTATTACGATTCATTATATTGTCTTTATTTTAAAATATAGACTCGTCTCGCTAAAAAGAGTCTATTTAAAAGCCGCTCAAATTACCTCTTACGTTTTTATATTGGCTCTTTTAGTATGGGAAATCGTCGTAGGATACTTTATAATGACTAGAACCGAGTCCAGATGGCTGGAATCAATATTCTATAACGCGTACGATCTGCTGCTGATTGTAATACTCTGCTATAATACGATAAAAATTTCTTACATGAGGAAAATAAAATTAGTTTTAAAAAACGACCGTATCTATTTAAACGATATTGATCTGAATAAGATTTTAAACGAAGACTACGTATCCTTCGTAAAAGCGATACTTAATAATAAAAATAAATGCTATGAGATATTCAACGCCGAAGCTAAATTTCAAAAAAATTGCGAAAGTTGCCTAAAAGACAATCTTACAGTCGAATGTTGCCAGAAATTTGGTATTTTATTTGAAAAACTAGAAAATATCAATAAAATTATGTATTTCCTAAGGATTGGTAAGATAAAAATCCCGATAAACAAAGACCGTCTGAAGTACGACGGATGGAAAGTCGCGCTCTCCAGAGACTTAGTAGTAAAAAACGACGAAATTTAGCGCTATTTCGGCCGTTTGCCGAATTCCACATAGACGACCGTATCTTCCGGAACTTCAGGCGATTCGTCGAAGTCGTTCGAGTTATTGTGCAGAAAAATCCCTTTATCCTCAAGCCAGTACCTCATAAAGTAGGTATAGAGCTTAACTTTTCCCTTTTCGTCGTAAGAGTAAAAACTTTCGATCTCGTTGATTCTTCCGGAAGCGTCTAATATTTTAGTTCCGTTTGTTAATTCTATATCGAATACGTAGGGAATATAAAATACCAAGCTTAAATTCTCCTTCTTAACTTTCTTGGGACTATACCCCTTTATTCTGATACTTTTCACGCTATCGATAGATATTTTCTGCTCCCCTTTAAGATTGTTTTTCCAAGTAAGATTTTTCAAATAAAAATTTTCGAAGTCTTTCGCATACCCTTTCGAGAAAAATCCGTTTTCTCTCTGAAACTCAATGTTATAACCGCCTTTGCCAACGACGGGATCTTTAGGATTATCGGGATCGTCGACGGCAAAAAGAGACGACGAAAAGATAAAGATAACCAGCGCTACTAAAAGATTTTTGGAATTAAACATAACAACCCTCCCCTGAACATGTTTAACTATTTCGTAAAGATAGAATATTTGTTAATAATCAAGCCCGATACTGAAAGAGAGACTAACTCCCCACGAAGGGGTCATATCCCCGATTCTATAACCGATCGCGCCTCCCAGTATAGTTCTAAATATTATTTTACCATAAGCGGCAAATAAATCAAGCGTTAAATCAAAAGAAATATCAAATAATATATTTTCATACGGTTTTCTGACAAAATTAAACAGATAAATATATTCGTTGTAAACCTGTATAAAAAGCTCTTTAAATCCAAGCGTCGCAAAATGTATATAATGAGACCTTTTGTAAATGGTTATATCAAAACCTATATCGCTCGCTATATATCCAAATCCGACGTTGGGGGCGTTAAAGGTAGCGTTAAACGCTTTAGAATTAATCACCCCTATTCCGGAAGCCGACGCGCTATCGAGTATCGAATCGGATACGGCAAACAAACTCGCGTCGGTTCTAAAAACATTCCTGCAATTCAACTCTATACCGCTTTCATTGTTGATAAACAAGAAAACGTTTTTAAAAGGAATCCGCGCCTTAAAATCCCCTTTTATTACATACGCCGGCGCGTTGTCTAATACGCCTTCTATCGATTGATAAAAAAATAGCGAGGTCGAAAATCCTCTATCCCACCTTGAGGATTTAATCCTTGAGTCTCTATAATAATAACCGATCTGTTCCGTAAAAGAAATTTTATTGGAATAGTATCTGTTTTCGTTATACTCCTCAAAAAGATGATAAGCCGAAATTCCCCAGTAAAAGAATCCGTAACCTCCGCAAGAGAGCGTTTGACTCAAAATAAAGTAGTTTGAAAAATTAATCGGAAACCTATCCCCCCGTTTATTCGATTCAAAATATTTTTCGTTGATAGAATACTTCGTCCCGCCCATCCAATTATTCCAGATATAATTAATATTTACCGTAGGAAGCGCTATCGAAAATGAGAAAGAATTTTCCGGATACATCTTGATATAATCCAGCGCGACCGACGCTTGATAAGAAAATCTTCCCAGCGGAAAGGAGTTTAAAAAAATAAGTTTGGGAGCGATATAGGGAATCGGCGGCGACAACGCTCCGTTGGCGTAAAAATAAAAAGTTGAGTTTAACGCCGCCGGAACAAACGCCCAAATCGGCGGGAGCGCATACCTTCCGAAGTTGTAGTTCTTTACCTCGTACTCCTCGAACGGTTTATCGAAGCGCGTCTTTTTCTCTACGGGACTTACGGCAAAATCGGTAGAACCGTCCTCAATATATTCCGTTGAAAAAAGTTCTTCCCCTTTATGAGTATAGTCCGTAAAATAAATTTTGCCGTTATAAACGCCCGCGCTCAAAATAGAATTTTGGGACTCTAATATTTTATAAATCTTACTCTCCGAAATAGAGAACCGACATAAAATATTTTTCCTTTCAGACGCGATTATAAAACTAACGGAGTTTGAATCTATCCATTTTACGCCAAAACATACTATATTTTCAACAATTAATGAAGAAACCCCCGTATTTAGATTGAGAATATATATTGCCGTCGAGTTATCGGATCTTTTTGCGGAAAAAGCGACGTTTCCCCCGGCGTCGTCCAGAGACGGAGCGTCTATGAATTTAATATCTTCGTCAAATTTTACCCGAGTTTTTTCGATAATTTTACCGTTTTTGTGTTTAAACAGATACATTTTACTTTCCGAATCCCCGTGAGAAACCATAACGCCGATCGGCTCGCGTTTTGACAGCGCTATATAATTAATGCGTTCGGCGCGGGTCAACCGCCGTTCGATCTTTGACGCTTTATCGTAACTAAACAGATCAAAATAGATATAGCCGTCGTTATTATAGACGCTTTTGGTATAATATATGTATTTATCGTCGTTTGAATAAGAAATTGAGCGTATATTGTCGTTATTAAACTTTTTTATCGAATTACCGCTATATTCGTAAATACCGGCGTCGTTTTTGTAGCTGTATGAAGCCAATAATATATCACTCCCCTTTACGTCGAACGAAGCGATCTCCCCCTCCAGATATGAAATTCGGTTAAACTCTTTTTGGCTTTCGATTTCGTCGCCGGAAACGTCGGCGTATTTTAATTTTTCATACTCAATCCATTCGTTCCAGAGCTCTTTCAGCGGCTTACCGTATATTTTCTTAAATTTCATAACAAACAATAAAACAAAGGGCCAAAAATCGTTTGATATATCCTTAAAAAAACTTGTAAATTTCTCTTCGCCGTATTTATCGTAAAGATACTCGACAAATCTCGCTCCAAAATGGTAATCCGCCATACCATGAGGCCAATCGACTACCGGATTTACAATTTTGTCGAACGACGGTATAGCGTTATTTTTTGCGGCGGAGCGTATAAGCGCTTCGTTATACGCCGACTCCAATCTCCCCCCGTTGGAATGCAGAGTTTCCATCAACACCGCCATCCCCTCGATGTACCAGTTGAATGTCCCGCTATTTGGAAAATATAGTTTGCCGTATAGGACTCTCCAAAACCACGCTCCGCCCCGTATCTGATCGATATGTAAAATATGGGTATATTCGTGAACTAAAAGCGTATAGAGCGGATCCTCGTAATCTCTTAAATTAGGATTCAATTCGGTAAAGGCAAGATTTATAAATATCGTATTCCTCGGCGTAGGCGAAGCCAAACCGTTTGGATAATCGGTATTGTCCGTTAATACTACGGTAGTCCTCTCATAAGGCTTCCAGTCGAAGAAATCTTTGAGTTTGCTATGAATATCTTCGCAATAATTAGCCGCTATCTGAGCCCGTTTTTCATTTTTCTTGGGGAAAAGTATAATAAAATTGGGCGTTTTTATCTCTTTCATTACCCCTTGATAAGGAATATACGACAATTGTTGCGGGAAAGCTAAAACGGCGGCGCTTAAAAGAAGAAAAAGGGTTAATATTTTTTTCATAAGATACTTTACTATCGCAAGTCCATAAAATTATTTCTATATCCGAAAATCGAAGTCATTCCGTTTTTATTCAGATACTTTCTCTCTATAACTCTGATTTTTCTTCCGGTTGATAGATAGAATTCTATTCTGTTTATTTTGTCCCCCTTATATAGATATTTCTTATTAATCAACAGTTTATTCTCCCCGTCGTATTGATTTTCTTCAACAACCTTATCGCCTTCGATAATAAACTCCTTCTTTCCGACAAGCTCTCCCCCTTTAGAATACTCTAAAATAGATTTGAGATTCCCGTCGTTGCCATAAATATATTTAAAATTTGATACAAGCGCATTCTTTGAGTCGTAATCCGCTTTACCTATTACCGTCGCGCCGTTATAGAGAAACTTAGAGTATTTAACTTTTATTTTATTTGCATACTCATAAACTTCAAGCGCCGAGTTGAATTCATACTTATATTCAAATCTGGCGTAAATTTCGTTATCTTCGTTATAATTCTCTATGGAGACGATGTTGTCGCTTTCGTCGTAAATAAATTTCTTAATTCCAAGAATTTCTCTCATAAAGGGATCGTAAAATATCTCCATATCGACCAGGTTTGACGAATACGTAAAGAAAACGCCAAATAAAACAGTTATTATCGTAAATATTTTTTTCATAAAGCTCCTTCCGTTAAACCGTCCAACTACCGGCCGCGCCTCTTGTCTGATAAAAGAAAATATAAAACATATTTATACGAATATCAAATTAATTTGTAAAAATATCCTTAATCCGTCAGTTTTTTGGGGAGGGAAAGAAATTCGACGCATATGGGACGCTGAGTTCATCGATAAATAAAAAAGCGCCATATGTGTCAAAAAAATAAAACGACGCATATGTGTCAAAAATATTTTCATTATTTTATTTGTTTTTGATATAATTTAATGATAGTATGACTAACGATGTTTTTCGTAGACGTTGTTTCATAATAACTAATATTTTGCTAATACAAAGAAAAGGAGGAGAACATATGCAGACAGATTCGTATAATCCTTATCAGGTAGCGCAATCTCAGTTTGACAAAGTAGCTAATATATTGGAGCTTGACGACGGCGTAAAGGAGCTTTTACGCCAACCGATGCGCGAATATCATTTCACCATTCCGGTACGTATGGACGATGGAAAGATAAAGGTATTCAAAGGGTTTCGCGTGCAGCACAACGACGCGCGCGGTCCCGCAAAGGGGGGGATCCGCTTTCATCCGATGGAGACCGTCGATACGGTGAGAGCTTTATCGCTCTGGATGACATGGAAATGCTCCGTGGTAGACATCCCTCTTGGCGGCGCCAAGGGCGGCATTATTTGCGATCCGCATCATTTGAGTCTACGCGAGCAGGAACAGATCTGCCGAGGCTGGATCCGCCAGGTTGCAAAAAACGTAGGACCGGTAAGCGACGTGCCCGCCCCCGACGTGATGACCAACGGCCAACACATGCTCTGGATGCTTGACGAATTCGAGACGATTCACGGCGGTCGCTATCCCGGCTTCATTACCGGCAAACCGGTAGGCATGGGGGGATCGCTAGGCAGAACCGAGGCGACCGGATTCGGCGTTATCTATATCCTGCGCGAGGCGCTCAAGGTTCTAGGGCTCTCCATCGAAAAGAGCTCGGCAAGCATACAGGGTTTTGGCAACGTGGCGCAACATGCGGCGCAGCTCTATACGCAAATGGGCGGTAAGATCGTAGCAATCTCTTGCTGGGATCATGCGGACAAAGCCTCGTACACCTATCGTAAAAAGGACGGCGTCAGCGTCGACGAGTTGCGAAAAATTTCCGATAAGTTTGGCGGGATTGACAAGAAGCAAGCGCAGGAGCTCGGATATGAAAGATTGCCGGGCGAAGTATGGCTGGAGCAGGAAGCCGACATCCTTATTCCCGCCGCCATGGAAAACCAGATCAACGCTAGTAACGTAAACAGAATCTCGAAAACTGTGAAAGTTATTGCCGAAGGGGCGAACGGTCCCACAACTCCCGAAGCTGATGAAGAGATAAAGCGACGCGGTATTTTCGTCTGCCCGGATTTCCTTACCAACGCCGGCGGCGTAACCTGCAGCTATTTTGAACAGGTGCAGTGCAACATGAATTACTTCTGGGAAAAAGACGAAGTCCTTACCAAGCTGGACGCGAAGATGACTTCGGCATTCGCGGCGGTAAACGAGCTTGCTACGCAGAGAAAACTATATATGCGCGACGCGGCGTATGTGATCGCCATCAGCCGCGTGGCAGAAGCTGTAAAACAGCGCGGTTGGGCCTAATCTCCCTGCGCGCGCTATTCCTACAGTTCGAGGGGATTTGAGCGACGACGAATAAAAATAAAACGGATCGGCGCTACGTAAAATTAATCGAACCGTCTATATCGGGCGGAAGAGTCGCTTATCGACTCTTCCGCCCGGAGCGGGATATGTATTCCAAAGCGTCGTCGCGATGTTCGTTCCTATATATTGACAATGGTTTTCGCATTGTCAGGAGGGATAATTAGCATATTGCGGATATACAAGCGAAGTTCGCTTGTATATCCGCCGTATCATATGCGTTAAATCAAAGCTACATATGTGTCAAATTTATTTTGACACATATGCGTTAAAAACTTATCGACATAACGTAAACTTTTATTTTGTCGTTCGGCGTTAGGTTTTCAAAAGTATGTCGCGCTTCGGCGCTCTCGTTATAACCCAGCGTTTTTTCTTTTTCTTTCGATATTGGAGTTAGAAGCGCTTCGTCTTTCAGCGCGCCGTTATCGTAAACTTCCATTTTTACCGACAGCTCTTTCAATGCGTAAGTTCCGGTATTGGTTATTCGCGCGACGATTGTCGAGCTTTCAATTTGATATGATAATTTCAGGTAATTATTTTTATAGTTATTTTTTTCCATAGCGGCGGAATATATATCTACCGCTTTGCGATCGACCTCTTCGTAGTCTATGATTTTTTCGATCGCGCTCATAGCTTTATCGTACTCTCCGGCTTTTTCATACTCTATCGCCGATTTGAGATTATCGTTTATATATTTAATAATGTCTAAATCGGCTTTAATAACCCATTTATCCTCTTCGTTTATCAATTTGTAGTCTTTATTAAAGATTACTACGCATTTATTTAGATTATTTCGATTTTTATTCATAATTTTTTCGACTTCTTTAACGGATAGTTTTTTGTCTACGGCAAGTTCGGGGATATTTAAGAATAATTTACGCATATCGATCTTTTTTACTTCGACTGTAACCGTAACGGAGCTTCCGGATTCGGACGTCGAAGATTCTAATACTTTATTCGAGGTTTTACGGACGATAACTCGATCGATACTTGACAAGTTTGAACTGAATTCTTCGAGAGTTACGGCGTTTTGATCCGTTTTAGACAGCAAACTATACGCTTTGTCGTATTTTTCAGCTTTTAGATAATTTAGGTACTTAATCAGCCGATTTTCGTAAGATTCGTTAGCGCAACTAAAAAATATCAAAAATAAAAATAATACCGCATATCTCACTCTTTGATCTCCGTTAAAATATTTTTTATATAATCCCATTTTTCTTTAAACGGGATATCTTCGTCTAATATCTTAATAAATAGAGAGTTCGGCTTTTTTCCGAGTAAATAGACGTTTCCATTCGATTTTGTTATGATTTTCATCAGTTTTTCGAGATTTATACTTGAAAATTTATCAAAAACTATCTCTATTTTGTCGCTTTTTTCTATCATCTCCGTAATAGACATATTTTTGCACATAACTCTTATTTCGGCTATGAATAAAAGAGTCAGAGTCTCTTCCGGAAGCGGACCGAATCTATCTTCCATAGTCCTCTTTATATCTTCTATGTCGCTATGATAAACGACGCCGGCTATTCTTTTATAGAACTCTATTTTTTGCTTTACGTCCGATATATAACTATCCGAAATAAATCCTTTATAGTTAAGTTCGAGATAGACCTCCTTGTCGTATTCGATTTTTTCTCCTTTATAATCTTCGCTTTTTTGGATCTCTTTAACGGCGTCGCTTAGTAGTTTGCAATAGAGATGAAAGCCGACCGCCAAAATATTGCCGGACTGCTCGGGACCGAAAAGGTTGCCGGCTCCGCGTATTTCAAGGTCTTTCATCGCGATTTTAAAGCCGCTTCCGAGGTCGGTATATTCCGATATTACGCGGAGCCGCTTCATCGCGTCTTCGGTAATCGCGCCGTTTGCGTCGTAAAAAAGGTAAGCGTACGCTTTGACGTTTGATCTGCCGACTCTGCCTCTTAGTTGATAAAGTTGAGAAAGACCGAATCTGTCGGCTCTGTCAATTATTATAGTGTTGGCGCGAGGAATATCGATACCCGATTCGACAATTGTGGTGGTAAGAAGTATGTCGTATTCGCGATGAACAAATTGACGTATAATATCTTCCAGGTCCTCCTCGTTCATCTGCCCGTGAGCTACTACTACGCGCGCCGCCGGATAAATTCTTTGAAGATATTTTTTCATCTCGTAAATAGTCTTAACTCTGTTGTAAATAAAAAATATCTGCCCGTTTCGCCCGAGTTCTCTTCTTATAGCTTCGACAAGAAAATCTTCGTTGAATTCCATCACATATGTTTCAACGCTCATTCTCTCTTTCGGCGGCGTGTTTATAACGGACATATCGCGAATCTTTGCCAGCGACATATGCAACGTTCTGGGAATTGGGGTCGCCGTCATCGAGATAGAATCGATCGTAAGTCGTATTTTTTTTAATTTTTCTTTGTGTTTTACGCCGAATCTATGCTCTTCGTCGACAATTACAAGACCCGGATTTTTAAAAACCACGTCGTTGGATAAAAGCCGATGAGTTCCGATTATAATATCGATCTCTCCGTTTTTAAGTTCATTTATAATAACTTTTTGTTCTTGTTCCGAGCGAAAACGGGACAACGTCTCGACTTTTATGGGGTAGTCTTTTAGTCTTTCCGAAAAATTCTCGTAGTGTTGTTCCGTCAAAATAGTAGTCGGAGTAAGAATTATTACCTGTCTGCCGCTCATTACCGCTTTGAAAGCGGCGCGGATCGCCACCTCCGTTTTGCCGAAACCGACGTCGCCGCATATCAATCTATCCATAATTTTATCGGACTCCATGTCGCGTTTTACCTCTTCGATACTGAGCAGTTGATCTTCCGTCTCTTCGTATGGGAATTTGGCTTCAAATTCTCTCTGCCAAGGCGCGTCGCTTGCAAACGCGAACCCTTTTGCTTTTATACGTTCGGAATATAGTTGAACTAACTCTCTTGCAAGTTCTTCTATAGAGCGTTGAACTCTCTCTTTGGTTTTAGACCACGACTTTGTTCCGATTCTATCGAGTTTTGGACGGCTCATATCGCTGGAGAGGTATTTTTGGATGAAATTCAGTTGCTCGACCGGTATAAATATCTTGTCGCCCTCGGCGTACTGTATCGAGATATAATCTTTTTCCGTCCCCAGACTTTTGACTCTCTCGACTCCCAAAAATTGTCCGATTCCGTGATGAATATGCGCGATATAATCGCCGGGTTTCAAATCTATAAAAGATTCGATAACTTCCGTCCGTTTTGTATAGAAATGCTTGCTTATTTTTGTTCTTTTCCCGAAAATCTCGTAGTCGTTGATAAATAAAATTTTATCCGAACGGCGTAAAAAACCGTAGTTAAGGCTTAGGGGAAGAATAGATAACCCCGATTGAATAACGTCGTTTCGGTCGTCTTTGGGTTCAAATTGCCTGAATATTGTCGTCAACCGCTCCTTTTGTATGTCGTTCACGGCAAATATCAATATTTTGTACCCTTCTTCTAAGAAACGCTTTAGATCGTTTGAAAATTGTTCGATATTGCCGAGGTATATCGGAAGTCCTTCAAAACCTAAACGATAATCAAACGGATTATTTGGATCGTTTAGGTAATTGCATTCGACAATAAAATTTTGCATTCCGTAGATCTCTTCGAGCGTCCACAATATTTTATTCGGTTCTAATTTCGGCTTTTTGCGGAAAGCCGAGGAATGATAGTTCTCTTCAAATTCATAAAAAAGAGTAGAAACGCTTTTTTTTATCGAATTTATATCGTTTACGATCAGTATATCCTCTTCAAAATAAGAACATAGCGAAGTTTTTTCATAAAGTAAATTGAGAATATATTGTTCGCCGTCAAATTTTTGATAATTTAATATTTTATCTCTAATTATTTTTTTTAACTCTTGATCCCCTTCGAGATCGGCTAATTTTGATACGGCGATATTCATTTCGGCTTCGTTATAAACTATCTCTTTATGCGGCGGGATTACTACTTCTTCAAGCGCGTCTTCGCTTTTTTGAGTAAAAGGGTTGAACGAGCGGATACTTTCTATTTCTATATCAAAGAAATCTAATCGGACGGGGCTTTTAAAGGTAGAGTAGAATATATCGACGATATTTCCCCGTACGGCAAACTCGCCCGAAAGCGAAACGCTGTTTACCCTGGAGTATCCCGCCTGAATTAATCTCTTTACAAGCTCCTCAATTTCGATCAAATCCCCCTTTTTAAGATTAAGTATAAAAGGAAGCAGATTATTTTTGGGAGTAACGCTCGTAAATACCGCTCCGACGGAAGATACTACGATTTTTTTATCGTTATTTAACAGTCGTTTGAAGACTTCGAGTCTTTGCGACGAGACGTCTTTGCTCATTACCGCGTCGGAATATGGGGTGGTTTGAAACGAAGGGAAGTAATAACATTTTTCTATCCCGAAAGAGACAAAGTCCTGAACAAACTCTTCCGCCTCTTCGTCGGACTTGCACAAAAACAGTATCGATTTGTCCGTCTTTTTATAAAGAGAGAGCGCAAGCAACGATATAGCGCTTCCAAAAAGTTCCCCTATCCGGACAATCTTTTTAGTTTTAGAAGATTCGATAATTGATTTAAATTCTTCCGTTTCGGATAATAAATTCTGAAACCATTCCTTTATATTCATAAGTTGTTTGAAGTTTTTTAACGCTTTCCGTCGCTCTGAAAAAAATTATATAACGAAGCGCTCTCCTTTAAAATTTATTTTACGATAACTATATCCCCGACGTCGATATCCTTAAAATAATCGTTATCTCTGATAATTATCTCTGAAATATTTTCGTCGACTTTGACAACCGTCGCGCCGCCTTTAACGTCGGTATTGTTGTAAATAAATTTGGCTCTGTTTAGATCTATATTATACTTTTTGTTTTTTAATATTATGAGATTAGTTCTCAACTTTACCGACGAGCGCTTGCCGGAATTTATAAGAGCTTTATCGCCGATAATCTTCAAAATATGGGCGCGAAAGGGGACGTCCTGCGCAAGTTTTTTAACAAGATTGTTGGCGGTTATAAGCAATCGGTCGTTGCCCATCTGATACGTTTGATAATTCTTTATTATTTCAGCGCTTTCAGAATTGAGAAAATTCAAAGACGCCGAGACCGAATTGCCCTCTTCTTTTGCGTATAGATCGAGATAATAAGGAGAATTCTCTTTTTTTGATACTCTGATTTTATCCGGCGTAGAATACTCTTCTTCGTCGAAAAGTTTTATCTCAAATTTATGATTCTCATAACTTATATCTTGTAAAAGCCGGGCGTAAATTTTACTAAAATTGTAATGTTGATTATTAATCTCATTTTTGATAAAGATCGGTATTATCGTTACGTCGTTTTTTACATCGTATTGTTTGATTTTCCAATCGTTTTCAAGTTTGTAACCTATGGAATTTTCAACAAGCTCGATCTTATCGGAGAGCTCCTCGTCTTCTGAAAAAATAGCCGCAACTTTTAGCTCGTTTAGATACCTCTCAAAATAACCGGAAGATTTAAAATAATCGGCCAGTTCCAAGCGGGCGGCGACATTTTTAGGATTAACCCTGATAGACTCTTTCAAATTATTGATAAACAGATCGTATTTTGACTCCCTTTTAAAAGCGACCGCTTTGGAGAACAAATTGTCGGAAACGTTTTTTCTCGATTCGTCGTCGACGTCGTATTTATTAATAAGGAGATAATTTAAAAAATATTGAGAAGTTTCGTCGTCTCCCCTAAGCCCCGTCGCGCGTTTGATAGATAACTTTGCGTTGTCGAAGTCCGACAACAGATAGTAGCAATAAGCTAAGTGGTAATAAGAGAGGTAATTAACCTCCCCCTCGTTTTTTAGTATCTCTTTGAAGAGTTTTAGCGCTTCGTCCCCTCTGTTCATAAATAGAAGATATTTAGCGTAATATTTTTTATAAATCGATTTATCCGAAATAGTTACGGCTGTTTTGACGTTATCGATCGCTTTGATTATCATTCCGTTATTAAAGCAGAATATCGAATATTCAAGATACGAATCCGGATTTAACGAATTATTTTCGACGTTCGCAACGTAATAATTTTCCGCCTTATTCAAATCAATATCTTCGTAATATTTGGCAAGTTTAGATAGCGCCGAAAAGTTTTTATGATCTTTTTTTAATATTTCGTCGAGACTCTTTTTTGCCAATATTTTTCTGTTAGTCCGAAGATATATATTGGCAAGTCCGTTTGACGCTCTAATTTCTAAGGGATTTCTAGATAAAATATCTTTATATTTTTTTTCGGCGGTATCGTATCTGCCGAGCTTCGTTTCGATATCGGCTAGATAAATTGTCATATCGGTATTATTGGTTAAAAAAGCCGCTTTTGTTAAATAATCGTAAGAATAGTCGTAAAGCTCGAGTTCGTCGTAGATTTTAGCCAATTCCAAAAGCGGCTCGGCGTAATTGGGGTTAAGCGAAAGAGACTCCTTAAAATAAAAGATAGCCTCTTCATATTTTCCGTTAAAATGACTCTCTTTTCCTTTGAGATATAAATCTTTTGGCGAATCTTTCGCAAAAACGCCGGCGGTCAGAATAAAAAAAATAAATACCGAATATAAATAGAAATTTTTACTCATAGCTCCCTCCCCCCGATAAATAATACAAAAACAATTCAAATTTGTCAAAATAAACATTGACAATTTAAAGTCATTGGATTACTTATTTTAAGTTTGAGCGGGGATTTGCGTGATAAAAAAAATCTGTATTTTTATCGTATATTTTATTTTGATTTTTAGATTATTCTCTTACGACGAAGTCTTTAAAAACTTAAACGACGATTGCTTAAAAACCGGCGAGTTTAATACGAAAATATTCTACAAAAATCTGGATAACGTAGCAAAGGGGAGCCGAGATGAGATTAAGATATTTGACGAATTATTAAGATTCTATGTGAATATTTATCAACCGCAAAGAAATGAAAGAAATTTAGACATTGAGAAAGTAATATCTGATAAATTAGGCGATAAAGAGAGATTGCGGGCGTTATTATACTATATCAACCGCTACGCGTATAACCAATATTTTGACGCTCAAGCCGATTATTATCTGAAACTTTCCGAAAATTCCGACGAAAACGACGCTAAAAACTATTTATTTTTTTATAATCTATACAAATGGCTCTCTTTGTATAAACGAATTGAAAATAAAACGGAAGAGGATTGGCGAACGATCTACAACTACTTACGCTCCGCTAAAAAGATCGCGCCCGTAACGCTTCACGATAAAATAGCGTTGGACGTGTATAAAAATACGGGAAATTGGAGAGAATATTTTGAAACAAAGGCTCTTTCTTACTATACTCTGGAAGATAAGTCGCTTTTTAAAGATATTGAGCTGTTTTTTGACTATTTAAAAATAAAAGGGGATAAAAAGAAATTTAGCGAAGAGATCGGCGCGCTAAAGAGCGTCGTCAAAGAAAAATTTCTTAAAAGCGTCGTTACTTTCAAAACAAAAACCGCGCTAAACCCGTTTAGGGTTGTTGATTTGGAGAATAGGGAGAAAACGATAAATCCTAACGCCGACGGATCAAAATACGCCGGAAAAAAAATGATTATTGTTTTCTTTAATACTTCGTGTCAATACTGTAAAAAAGAACTAAAATATCTTACAAAACTAAAAAATAAGCATGATTTTAGCTTAATAGCGGTTAATACGATGTATTCTAACTCAAAGACGGCGATAGAAGAGACAAAAGAATATATGAAAAATAATAGAATAAACGCGGATTTTTATCTCGACCAAAACGGCGTAAAAAACATGAGAGCAAACGGGCTCATTTCCGTTCCGGCTATGATTTTGGCGTCGCCGGATAACTATATGATAAAAAGAGCGGCGATAAAGTATTCAGGACATATCGAAATGCGTATGGAATGGCTTTTAAAAGATTTTTTAGAATAACCGGAGAATGCGATCAGAAAAATATTTACCTTAATTACGATTTTAATTGCTTCTACCGTTTTTAGCGCCGATTTGGTCGTCGATCCCGAATATTACAATTTCGGCGACGTTGAAAAAGGCGCTTCGGTCGAATCAAGCGTTACGATAAAAAACTTATCAGCCGCCGATTTGGACGTTTTTATAACGACTTCCTGCGCATGTTTGGTCTTTGATCAAAATAGCGTTATTATTTCTCCGAATACCGAAATTATCGTAAATTATTCTTTTAATTCGGCGGATTATTCGGGAGCCGTCGCCGTCGAAGCGTTTATATCCGTCTCGTCGATCGACTATTTTAGCGTTTTGACTATCGCGGGCAACGTTGTCGGCAAAACAAGCGCCCCCGCTCGATCCGACGGTATTTTTAAAAAAGCCGTTTTTAAAGAAAATTTAGACGTCGACAACATCGATAAAGATACGACGGCGTTTATTTCATATAAATCGTGTAAAACCTGCGTTAAAATTTACAAAACTGTCGAAAAATGGAATAAAGCGTCAAATATAGATTTCTACGCTTTAGAGAACCAATCTAATAAGACCGGTCTCAACAAAATGTTATCGGCGGACGGCTCGCAAGTCGAATTGCCGATTTTAGTTTACAACGGGCTTAAATATTCCGGAAAAAAAGAGATAGAAAATTTATTAAACAACAAAGAAGCGTCGTCCGAACGAAACGATATAAAAAAAATAAACTTATTGGGAACTATGATCGCCGGATTGCTCGACGGTATCAATCCTTGCGCGTTTACCGTTATTATTTTATTGATATCGTATCTGGGGATTAATCTAAAAAACCGCGGAGCGATACTGCTTTCGGGTATATTTTTTATAACCGCCGTCTTTTTCACCTATTTTCTCATCGGGATAGGTATTTTTGAAGCGTTAAGACAACTTACGGCGTTTATTTACTTTTCAATAGCCTTAAAATACGCGCTTTCGGTATTGCTTCTTGTTTTAGCGGGTATATCGCTATACGATTTTTTTTGCTCGCTCAAAAACGATAACGACAAAATGATTTTAAAACTGCCCAATTTCTTACAAAAACAGATAAGAAGCTCCATTAGAACGCAGATGGAAGATTTTAAAATTATTGCGGGATCGCTATTTCTCGGCTTTATTATTTCGTTATTTGAATTGGTATGCACGGGACAAGTTTATTTTCCCATTATCGGATATATGATCAGGTCTTCGGACAGCAGAGCTCAAGGATTCTTATATCTAATATTTTACAATCTTTCTTTCATTATTCCGCTGGTTATAGTATTTTTATTGGTCTTTTTTGGAATATCGTCAAAAAAAATTGGAACTTTCTTCGGCAAACGCCTCAAATATGTAAAATTGGCTTTTTTTATTCTATTTATAGTTTTCGCTTTTATTAATTTCTTCTTGTAAAGAAGCTAATCTTATAGTACCCCATCGATTTTTTGGCGGAATAAAAAAATAATTTTAGGTAAGGTAGACGTATTTGGGATAATTTTCGATTAAAAGCGCGTATAATAGCCGTTTTTGATCGGCGATATTTAACAGTTGTGTCATTTTATCCAAAAAGTCATTTTTCAATTTATCAATCCTCAATTTCTTACCAACAAGCTCAAGAAATCCTTCCAACCCATATTTCATAACGCCGTTATAGAAAAACAGGATAATATCTCGAACCGTCGAAGCCATACCGAATTCGTTATACAAAGAATGCCATCTTTTTATTTGAAGATAGTCCGTTTCGTTAATCCTGAGGTATTTATTCAGCCTTTTATCGTCGGCGCTATCTATAACGGCGTATTCAGAGCGATGATTCCCGACTATTCTCTTCATTTTTGACATTTTTTTGTTAACGAGACGAAACATAGTTTCAAATAACTCGCTGAACGTATTAATTTTGAACTCTTTTAGCAAAAAATCTATGACGTTACTATTCATAGATTCTGACACGATAAAATGGAATAAATGTTTTTTGTTTTTCATAAAATTTTCTCCTTTTTTTCTTAAATATATATAACAACTAAAAGTAGAAAACTCTTTACAAAAATTTGGATAATTTTTTAGAAAATGACAAATAATTTACTGATTAAAAATATTTGTTCCATATGTGTCAATTTTTCATCAAAGAGCGCTTGCGGCGCATATGTGTCAATTTCCTCTACTTTCTAAAGCGCTGAAGTTGCCTTATTCGAAAATATTTCTCCCATATGTGTCAATTTTCCCGCCCCAAAAACTGACGGATTACCAATACTACATATAAAAGGTATTGACAATTTTACTTATATATTTTATATTATTTGCTATTAACAAATAAGGAGATTTTAAATGAGAAAGATCGTATCTTTGATTTTAATAATTGCGGCTATCGCGTTGATCGGATGTCAGTTACCGAAGACGGCGACGGAGGGAGACGGCTCGACAACGACAACTGTGGGCGACGGAGCTACAACGACTACGTCTACGACGCCTACTTCAACTACCACGACGACCACTCTTCCAAAAAAAGCTTGCATCATGTTTACAGAAAACGAGAGCGCTTGCGCTTATTATTCTGGCGAGAACTACTCGTCTTTAGAAGTAAAAACTTATTGCTTGAATTACGACGGCGCTTTATCTACCGCTTGTCCGACGGCGAACATATACGGAAAATGTACGGTTACTAAAGATGACCCCGGAGATAATTATTACATGGTTATCTACAACGACTCTTCCGACCAAGCTAAAGCCGAAGCTGAAACAGATTGCAACGCTATACAGGGAGGCGTTTGGACTTTGGGTTCAAATTAATCGATTATTCAATAAAAAAAAAGACTGCTCTAACGACTTATAGAGCAGTCTTTTTTTTGTGGAAAATGTTAAAATTATGCGGTATAATAAACCGTATATAAAAGCAAAAAAAACTAAATGTTTTAATATTCACAAAACTTTTGATATAATAAATGAGATATTGGAGGAATAACATGGAAATAATCGGGACTTCAAATAAATTTTTAGAGATAGACGTAAAGACGAAGATCAGTAAGATATTTGACATAGACGAGACGTTAGTAAAAAAGTATCTCGGCGGCAAGGGGTTGGGATTGAAGATACTTTACGATAGAATGAACCTCCAATGCGATCCGTTGGGCGATGAGAATATGCTTGTATTTTCTCTCGGCGTAATGCTTGGAACGGGAGCGCCGTGTTCCGCCCGCTGGTCGTGCGTATCAAAGTCGCCGCTCACGGGTATTATGTGCCACTCGTCGTGCGGCGGTCCGTTTGGGATGGCTCTAAAAACGGCGGGCTACGACGGACTTATCGTAACGGGCGCGTCGGATAGTCCGGTAAATATTTTCATCGACGGCGCCGAAGTTAAGTTTCAAGACGCCTCGTCCTTATGGGGATTGACGACGACCGAAACTCAGGAGAAACTCGCGCTCGGTAAAGACGACGGCGAATGCGTAATTGGACCGGCGGGCGAGAATAAAGTCCTGTACGCTAATATCAAATCGGGGCATCGATATCTTGGACGAGGCGGTTTCGGCGCGATAATGGGCGCTAAGAAGATAAAAGCGATCGTCGTAAAAGGTAAAAAATATACGATAAAGCCGGTAGACGAGGTAACATTCTCAAAAACAAAGAAAATCGCCTCAAAATACATAAATCAGAATAAATTCACATCTGACTCTTATAGAAAATACGGCACGACATATAACGTCCGGATTTGTAATAAAGCGGGGTTGCTGCCGGTAAATAACTTTAGATATAGGACCGACGAGCGCTCGGAAGAGATAGCCGGCGAGAATATGGCTAAAAAATACGACACCAAGCCGAGTCCATGTAAGCCGTGCCTTATTGTGTGCGGTCATAAAGGGAAGTATCCCGACGGCAAAACCCGACAGATTCCGGAGTATGAAACGGCGGGGCTTTTCGGCCCCAATCTTGGCATATACGATTCGGACAAGATAGCCGAATGGAACGATCTATGTAACGATATGGGGCTTGATACTATTTCGACCGCCGGGACAATCTCTTACATTATGGAAGCTACGGAAAAAAAATTGATCGCTTCTAATCTGAAATTCGGCTCGGTCGATAGGATTGAAGATTTTATTAAGGACGTCGCTTATAGAAGAGGCCTTGGCGACGAGGCGGCGAACGGCTCAAAACGGCTGGCTCAAAAATACGGCGGCAAGGAGTTCGCAATAAACGTCAAGGGGCTTGAGATGGCGGCGTACGATCCGCGAGGAGCGTGGGGACAGGGGCTCAACTACGCCGTAGCGAACCGCGGCGGATGTCATCTGTCGTCGTTTGTCGTGGCGACCGAAGCGATGTTCCGTTATCTCAACTCCTATACGACTTACGGCAAACACTATTGGGTCTATTTTTTTGAGAATCTCTATTCGGCGGTTAATTCTTTACATACGTGTCTCTTTACCGGATTTGCCTACATTCTGGAACGCCCGCTTGTTAGGTTTACTCCCAAGCCGATTTTATCGGTAGTTATGCGTTTATTCCCGATTATAGCTATAAATCTTATGGATTGGAGCATATTCAGTTCATTTTACTCTTCTATCACGGGATATAAGACAAGTATGAGAGAATTCTTGAAAGCGGGCAAGAGGATACATATCTTGGAGCGCTATATGAACAACAAGATCGGCATCGCCAGGGAGGACGATTCGTTGCCGGAAAGATTTCTGACGGAGGACGAGAGCGATTATAAACGGAAGTCGAAAGTGCCGCTTAACGCAATGCTTAATAAATACTATAAACTGCGGGGATACGACGATAACGGTATACCTACCGCGAAAACTTTAAAAAAAGCGGAGATAAAAGATGATAAATGAAAAAATAGCGCTAAATTACCCGGATATTAAGTCAAGAAAAAAGATGTTTCCCAGAATATATCTCTCGATACTTCTATTCGTCTTGGGACGCGGATTTCAGGCGGCGTCAAAAAGCGTAAAAGATATAAAAAACGAGATATTCGAACTGCCGGAAAACTTCTCGTTTTCTCTCAATATCGATTTGACAGGATTAAGCGTTTCGTTTATAAAAGTAAAATATTTTTTCAAATTTCTTGGAATGAACAAAAAAGTCTTAGTAGATAAATCCGACGTCGTTATAAACTTCAGAAATATAAACTCCGCGATGAAGGTCTTTACTTTTTCGATAAGTTCGGCGCTTGCCTACGCGCAAAACGGTTTATCTGTTAAAGGAGGACTCCCCGAGACGCTCGCCGTTTTGAGAATCCTGAACCTCGTGGAATATTACCTTTTACCCGGATTTATCGTTAAAAGAGTTTTGAAAAGATACCCTAGCCAAAATTGGTTTGTTAAAATATTTTTGAGAATCTTGATCTATGTTAGATTAATAATTGGAGTATAATATGTTGAAAGATTATTTCGAATTTCAGAATCCCGTAAAAATATGCGCGGGTTATAAAGCGCTTGACAATATCGGCGTCGAACTTGCGGAACTCGGCGGAAAACGGGCGATGATAATAAGCGACAAAGGGGTGGAGGGCGCGGGATTGTTAAAAACCGTTCTGAAAGCGTTTGACGAAACCGAAATTACCGTCGCCGCCGTTTTTACGGACGTTCCGTCGGACTCCTCATACGATACCGTTCGCGAGACCGCGGAAATTTATAGGGCGAAAAATTGCGATTCGTTAGTCGCGGTCGGCGGCGGTTCCGTAATCGATACTGCGAAGGGCGCAAATATTCTCGCATCGCTTGGAACGGACGATCTTGCGCAATACGCCGGAGCCGGAACTATAAAGCGGACGTTGAATCCTTTTATCGTAGTTCCGACAACCTCGGGAACCGGTTCGGAAGCTACTCTGGTCGCGGTAATAGCCGATAAGAAAAAAAATCAAAAATCCCTTTTTTTATCAAAATATCTTATGCCCAATACGGCTATAATTGATCCCAGAATGACGCTTTCATTACCGCCGATAATTACCGCGGCGACGGCGATGGACGCTCTTACTCATAGTATCGAAGCGTTTACCTGTCTCGGAAAAAATCCTTTAAGCGACGCTTACGCGACCTCATCGATAAAATTAATAGCGCCAAATATTTTGCGAGTAATCAAAAATCCAAACGACAAAGAAGGGCGGTATAATCTCGCCGTCGCCTCGACTATGGCCGGCGTAGCCTTCTCAAACTCGATGGTGGGATTGGTTCATACGTTGGGACACAGCGTCGGCGCGGTTTGTCATGTCCATCATGGTATTGCGATGAACGTATTTCTCCCCATCGTTTTAGAATACAATCTTCCTAAAGTTTCGAATTACGTCGGCGAACTTCTACTTCCGCTTGCCGGCGCCGACGCCTATTCTTCGACGGCTATTAATGATCGTCCCGTAAAAACGATAGATTTTATCAGGAATTTGAAAGACGAGTTATATAGCGCGGTCGGACTCCCCAGAACTCTCGGCGAAACCGGAAAAGTCTCCAAAGATAAATTTGCAGAGATAGCCAAAACCGCAATCGGCGATGCGTCTATAACATACAATCCCGTCGAGATGGATTATAGCGACGCCCTCGCCTTATTGGAGAAAGCGTTTTAGAATATATCGCCAAATTATTCAAAACGGGAATTCCCGTTTTTATCGTGGCGCGTCGCATATACTTCATTTTTTTTGACACATATGTGTCATTTTTTTTATCGAGAAGCGCTTGCGCCGCATATGATGCTAAGGTAAAAGTATTGATTAAATCTGCTAAAGCGGTTATAATTGAACCAAGTTTGGTTAAGTACGATGAAAGATTGTT
>MWDO01000033.1 GCA_002070605.1 Spirochaetes bacterium ADurb.Bin133 | reverse complement strand
ACTAGTTATCTCTATATCAGGAGGAGTATTATCCGCCCTTAAATAAAAATCCAATATTCGAGAATCCTCGCTATTATCGTTGGTACAATATACGCTCAACTTTATATCGTGAGAAACGTCGTTAACGTACAACAACGAATCAATCGGTATAACATACCCGTTTAGGTTGCCATTAGAATCGGTATCGCCGATTACGTTTATCTTTTGGTAATCGCTAGATAAGTCGCTAGGATATTTAACTATACCCTCTATCCTATAACTCAAAAGAGTTACCTTTTTATCTTCTCCGCCGGTAGCGTTTAAAGCAACCTTTATCTCCCCCCTCTGAGTGGTTCTGGAATCGGGAGAGATTATAGACAAAGTAGGAGCGTCCGACGTCTTCTGAACAAACATCTTACTAATCGGAACTACCGGAGTTAAACCGTTTACGTCTACGGGAACTATATACATATAAAAAGTCCCTTTTTCATTCGCAGTTACCATCTGCCAAGATAATATCTTGGGAGGAACGTCCGAACTCAAATCAACGTAGCCCCAAGCGACCTCGTCGGTAACTACTATAGAAGATCCCTCGGCGTTATAACCTTTCGGAGTCTTCCAACTCTTGAAATTCGCGGTATTCGTATCAACATTACCCAAATACCAGTAATAACCGCTCAATCCGTCGTCGTCCCATATAGTACCCGACGCAGTCGATTGAGGAAACGTTATGGCGGGAGAACCGGACGGAGAACTAATCTTACCGTTCGGGCGATCCTTGTCCTGATCAAGATAAAAATAGCCCATCGACGTTTGACTGTTCTTATTACCAGCCATATCTTCGGTAGAAACGCTTACCAAATAAGCCCTATTATTAGTAAAACCGGTAGTATCTATATTAAAAGTAAATTTGGATGGAAAACTGTTTTCTCCCGCCTCTGCAGGCAGCGCTCTGTCCTTTTTAATCGTTACGCTTTTTACGGAAGTCGTTAAATCTTCAGAATCGTATATATCAAGCTTCGTAGAATTAATTATAAAAGTATCATCGGCATAACCTTTTATCTGTAAAATACCGTTAGAAAAATATTCTAAATTTATAAAATCGGAGGAAGCGTCCGACGCTATCAATTGATTGAAAAATTCCGGAGTCTTTAAAATCGGATCGGTTATCGTAACCGTAGGACTGTCGTCGTCTACGGTCAGATACATCCTCGTCTGAGCGCGGTTGCCCCGCTCGTCGTAGGCGAATATATCTAAAAGTTTATCCCCCTCGCGCGTATTCGTTATAGCGTCGACCGGAAATACCAAGTCCCTTACCCACGTTCCCCCTTCTATTGTATTGCCCTCTATAGTAGCGTCCCATGTAACTAAAGGATTAGTTCCGTTGAGCTGTATTTGAACTTTCACTACACCCTTGTTATCCCGGCAAGTCCCCGAAATTGTAAAACTTGAATTTACAAAATCTCCGCTTATATGGGACGTAACCGCCAACTTCGGCTCTTCAAGGTCGACTTCGACGCCGACGCCAAAAAACGGATTCACGTTGCAACTTATAAAAAGCCCCGCGATAACTATTAAAATAAAACCTAATAAGATTTCTAACTTCTTAAACATATTTCCTTCCTCCAAAATTAGTTTATATGCAAATCTATCCAGTTTAATTATAATTGATAAAAGTATTAAATTCAAATTTAGTATAGAAATATTCTCAAAAATTTTGAAAAATACGTAAAATTTTGTTGAAATGTTTTATCAAAGCGCTTTATTTTTACGCCGAATATTTCCGACGAGAAATGTGTTTCGAAACATTGATATATTCTAAAAGGGAATTCCCAATTTATTAGCGCTATTTTTTAAATTTTTCCTTCTTTTTGTAAATCATTTTCATCTTTTAGTTGTTAATTATATATGAAAGTTTTTTGCTTTCTAATATTTTTCAAGGACGGATAAAATGAAATACGATTTTTCTTTAACAATTAATAGCGATATTAGGGATTCGATTCATAATGTTCAAAAATTCTTTGATACAGATCGGACGTCTACAACTATTACTAAGATTATTAATCTTATGTACCCCTATATCAAACGTTACCTTTTAGTAACGGAAGAATATATCCCGATTTATGAAAATATTTCATGGGATCAAAAAATTCACATTTGCATTGATTATAAGGTTTATCTTTTATTAAAAAAAATACACGACGATACTAATTCTTATAGCATAGCCTTTATTATTAGAAGAATTCTCGATTTTTTCATAGATAATATATCTAAACATCAAAATATAGAGTCTTTTCTCTCCTATTTAGTAATTTTATGTAAGAAAAATGAAACTTCTACTAAAAAGGAACAGTTTGACGTATGGGAATTTATGAAAATTCATGGATTGAAGAAGATGGGTAGATTAATCTTGGATAAAGAAAAACGGGAATTCCCGCTAGACTCCCCCCGCTTATCGATCACATACAACAAATACTACCGCTCGATAGGAATTTCATTCGCCTCGAGCGGCTTTTCGGGCTAGTAATAAAAATCGGCGGGACAAGCCCGCCGAAAGTTAAATAAAACTACTTCAACTGCGCCGTTTCAATGTTTACTGAGGTTATTATTCGGCAACAGGCATTGAAAACTCAATAAAAGTTCCCAGATAGCCAAAAACAGGTCTTCCGCTACTATGAAAATCAAGATTTACCTGTTTAAATTTTGGTATTCCTCCCTGAGGCGGAGTTAATGCCGGAATAGTCATATACTCCCAGTTACCTGTTGTATAGTTGCCGGCATCAACTCCGGGCAATACGTCTCCCACCGCAGTAACGTTAAAATTTGCATAAGCGTATTTTATTGATTCTCGAGTACCGGTTTCAGTACTATTGTAATACGCTATATGAGGAACGTTGCCTCTCATCTTTATTTGCGTCCATTGGCCTATGGATCCGTATGCGTCAACCGTTGCAACCGCCTTACTATTAACCGTATGATTCGGAACATAAATATAGGTTAGATCCGCGTCTGTCGCATTAAACGCCGCAATATGTATGCCGTTGCCGGCGTCGATAGCCATAGACACATAATTGCCGACATAATTTGGGAATACTACCGGAGAATTATTCCATGTTATAGCCGTTGTCGGATTGGCTCCCGTAACTGCGGCGTCAGAATATCTCATTTTAAGTCGTCCCGCCGTTTCGTCATAGTATACGACGACCACTATATTGCCGGAAGTAACCGCCATATCAAAGTATTGAGAGGCTCCCGACGCCGCGGTTAAGCGACCGCTCTCCCATGAATCGGAATTCCCGGTATTTTCAGTAAAATTCGTATATCTACCGTAACCGGAATGAAGAGCGGTCGTCCTATTCCCGGCATTTGTCCCGATTTGTAGATTTCTAAATATCAAATCTTTATTTGTCGTATTATCGTCGAAATATAACATATACAAAGTCGCATAATTTGTAGCAGAGTTACCTTTTGCTATTAATTTTGGATACTTGTATCTGTCCAGTAACAACGAACTATAGCTCGTTGTTTCAAGAGCGATGGCGTTATTACCTGTATCTTGTACCGCCGAACGTTGCGGATAACTAGTAATATTAGAATAAGTAGTGCCGGCCCCCCATCCTACCATATTAGTTGTATCATGTAACTCTGCAAATCTATCATAAATTAAAGCAAAGCCGCAACCATCGCGATTATAAAGGGTTGCATGATAGTATCTCCCTCCATCGTCCTTCGCCATACCCATCTGTTCCCAAATAGACGCTTTTACAAGATATTCTGTTGTATCATTCTTTGTCCCATCAGACAGGTTATATTTAGTTCTCTGCGGCATGGCGTGTGAAGGAAAATAATTTCCGGCGCCGGAAGCCGCCGTTCCGCCGCTCATGTCAACATATCCGAATACGGGATTATCATCGCTATCCATTATCATATTCGGATAGTACCCATTCCTTGTTGGAGTCTGTTTTGTTGAGAAAAACCTTAAATATCTATCGTCTGTCAGCGTCGGATTTCTTGTAATATAATGATCCGCTTCTTTGTTTGTTTCAACGCTGTTAGAATTAACATTATTGATAGACCCAACCGGATTAGCGACAGTACCGCTGACAATAGCAAGATAGCCCGAGTTTGACGAGTTATTTGTTAGAGTCAGCGATGTGTACGGCGAGCCGCTTCCTATAAAAGCTATATAGACTCCCTGTAAAGCAGTTCCGTTTAATCCATTTTTATAACTGCTTGCGCTAGAGACAATCCTTGTTCCGTTTGTTATAGGATTAAGATTATACCCTCTTACCGTTATAAATGAACCGCTGCTTCCCTGAATTATAGAATATTTGCCGCTTGCCGACCTTATATTATTACTCTTGAGTCCGCCGTTTAGTCTATCGGCTGTTTCAATTTCAGTTATATACGGGACGACGTCCAATACAAATTTAACCGCCTTAGCGTTGTCGTCGCTCAAATTCGAATCTTTAGTTATAATTTCAGTCCCCGCGCCATAAAACAACGAATCGCTTATAGTTCCAGTATTTTTGGGACGAGCCCCGCCCGTATAGTCCGTCAAGTTTCCAACCCAGTCTTCTGCAACAATTTCCAGATGTTTGTTTAGTCCGGCGACATTAGTCAATTGAGCCGTATTAAACTCAACTATTAAGTAAACATAGTCGTAATTATGACCTATAACCGAACCTGTAACGTTTGTTACCTTCATATAATCTCTCGTTGCGACGCCTGAAGTTATACTTCCTCTTTGAGCCGCTACGGTCCAATTATCCGTATTGTCTCTATACGCGAGCGTATAATACCCGCCGTCTAACGCTCCGATAAACGCTAAATCGGTCATCTTAGCCCTAATTCTTTTCAGTCGGTAGTTATCTTTCGCTTTAATATGAAATCTAATAACTCCAGAAACCATATCTGCGCCGACAATACCCGTTTCCGCGTCCGTTCCCGTCGTATATCCCGCGGCGCTAAAGTCCTCGTTTCTATCTACATGTCCCAATTTAGCCGCGCCGTCGAGAACGTAATCCGTATTCTCGATCTTCTTCACCCAGATATTAGGCCTGGTATTGTCTACTATAAAATACTTTCGCATATTAATTAACGCGGCTTCTTGATGCAACTCAACTTTATACTCGTACTCGCCGTCGGGCAACCCCGCATACGAGTAGGACGAGCTTTGACCTACCGACGCTCCGGTATTCGGATTAAGCGTTTTTGTCGCCAATAGGGTTCCAAACCCCGGAGTCGCCGAGCTCAGGTAAGCTCCGTCGCTTTGTCTATATCCGGTAACTTTTAGTTCCGCTCCGGTAAAATTGACGCCGTCCGTTATCTTAGTTTGAAACGTACTAGTCGCTCCTCTTATCATAAAGAGAGGATCCGAAGCGCCTATAGTCGTATATTTACTCTTGAAAGTAGCGTTATTAAAAGAGGTAGAACTGCCGTTTGCCGTAAACGTAGGCCAACTCGGAGGATCGCCTTTTGTTACGGTAATATCCCCTAACTGATGCGTATTGCCGGCTTTATCGGTTAACGTTACTCTTACCTTCCTGCTTTGCCCTACGTTAAATGCGTCGCTCGCGTCGGGTATCAAACTCCAATCTTGCGTCCAGTTGTTTGAAGAATCAAGAGACGTATTCCACTCTCTCTTAAGAGCGTCGCTTGTAGCGTCTAATATCTTAATATTCACGCATCCGGCGTTAAATCCGCCGCCAGCCGCGTCGCTTGCAGTCCCGCTTATAACAAACAAGTCCCCTTTTACTACCTGATTGTTAGTAGGCTGATTTACTACCAACGTAGGAGCGCTCTTGTCCAGATAGACATACTGCCTCTTCCTAGCGGTAGAGCCCGTTTTATCCCTTACCTCGACCATTATCATATAGTTGCCGTCGCTCAAATCTATGGTTTGGGGCAAATTAAACCCCCACGCTACCGGAGCTTCAGTTCCCGTCGGGGATACGGATATATCGGGCGCAGTATTGATTACTTTTACCGGCTCTTTATCATTGTACATCGGATCGGCGACTGTATCCGACGTTTTTGAAGTGTATATTTTCTGAGTAAAGTTCGGATTTCCGTCGTCCTTCATAATATAGACTCTTATTCTCTCTATACCCCGATTAATTCCCGCGGCAAAGTCTTCAACGACGCCGTTCATAGAAAAACTATTGCCGATCCACTTTCTACCCGCCGGCGTCTCGTCCGTTACAGGCTCCTCAGGTAAGGACCCCCACGATATATTAGCGTCCGTAACGGTAGGAGGATATTCGCTGAACGTATGCTCGTAGAACTTCCTCGCCTTATTGCCCGCGTTATCAACTACCTCAAGACATATCAACTTCTTGCCGTCTGAAGGATAAACATCCCCGTATTTAGTAGAAATACCGTAGTACGTACCCGGATTGCCGTCCGCGTCGGACGGACTCTCGTCGTTAGTATATATATACCTGACCCTCCAACCGCTGGATAGATATTTATACGCCCTTATCCAGCTATTCGGATAATTATCTGAAAACGAACTGGCGGGATTAACGTCCCCGATATCCCCTACGCCGTTTTTAACCAACACGCTCCCGAGATTTTCAGGTATCGAGACCTTATGAACTCCGGACGGAACGTTAGTAGGATCGTTGACGGTTATCAAACCGCTTCCGTTCTCTTTATAGTTCGGCATAGCGTCCAGATCGGTTTCCATATTATTCCAGAAATACAGATTCGCGTACCTTACTCCGGCGGAGCCGAAGTCGGACAAATCTCCCGCTATATATTGATACGCCGAACCTGTTTTACTAAACTCGTGTTTCTCAGTCAAACTATCTATACCCCAATTTAAAATACTGCCCGTAGGAGCGCTGTTGTCAACGTTGACCTGAACGGAAGCCGTAGTTTCATAAGAAGAAGGATCGTTATTGTCCCCAACGGTTACTTTCAACATAGCGCTAGGACTCAGTTTTGTAGTATCTATATCGACAAAGAAATAAACCCAATCCGAAGTAGCGTCGTTTGTAGTATCCATATTCTCGTATGTATAATCGAAATAGTTACCCTTCAAAACCTTTCTTTTCATAACGTCTACAGCTTTTATTTTAGCGCTATCGTGTATCGTCTGGTTAAAATGTCCGTCGGCGCTAGTTATTCCGCCGGACCAAGACAACTCTGCGGCAGTATTAGCGCCCCCGTCTACGCTTATCTCAACAGTATTGATCCTGCCGTTATCTTTGGCTCTAAATATCATTCTGTAATAGTTAGACCTTGTAGCGTCGGCTGACCCCGGAACCGTATTATTAAATATATTAAAAGATTCTTCAAATAAATCTGTATTCCAACCCCAATTCCTTCTATTTGAATCGTCGTCGTAATAGATAAGATTGTTATTAGGATCTGCGTCCCAGTATATATCGTCTTTTACGTTCGATATAACCGTTCCATAAACGTCGGGATTCGTAGCCTCGGGAGTATCGGGATCCAATATACTAGGAGATATTATCTCAACTTCAGGAGCTACGTTCGTTACCACAAAATAAGAACTCCTTACAAGACCTAATTTACCATGCGCGTCGATAGGTCTTACCCTAACTCTATAAAACTCCCCGGGAAGACTTAGAGCGTAATTGGATATTTTATAAGTCCACGAAGTTGGAGTATCCCCCAATATCATAGGTTCAATAGACGATACGTTGTTATAACCGTCCCCAGTATCCCCAGACGCATTCGGAGGATAAACGTCCGCGCTATGATCGCCGTTATTCGCTAGTATATCGATATCTATATGAACGTTTCTAATACCGTCTTGATCGCCGTCCTGTACAGTCCCCATCATAACGTAAGTTCGAGGTATAAACGCCATCTCGCCGTCGTTTCTAACAACCGCAGGCTCTGCCCCGCTATAACCGGGATTAGTTATGGTAATCATAGGTTTGTCCATATCCTGGTCTATAGTATACGCTCTGACTGCATAATTGACGTTTCCTACCTTGTCCACGGCGGCAACGTATAGCTTAAAACCGGCGTCTATGTCGGTAGTAACCTCCTCCGTTCGGAAAACATAACTCCAATTTATAGAAGGACTCTCAACCTTGTGCCACTTGTCGATTGCCGGATCCAACGTCGACAAAATACTGTCGGCGTCGAGCCGGCTCTTAGTAGTATAATAACTTAACATATCCGGAGCATTAGCCGAAGCAAAATATCCAAAATACAACGCCTCAACCTGAGACCAATCGTTGGCGGTTCCGCTTATATATTGGTTGCCGTTTATAGTAGTACCGGCGCCAGGAGAACTAATCGTAACAACCGGTTTGGTATTATCAGCTCTGTAATATACAGTCGATTCTTGACTCGAAACGTCGTCCTCGTTTGTTACCCAAACGTCTACCCTAACGTCTACGACCGTATCGGAAGTATATAGCGAAGTATCAAAGTTAAAAGACGTCGAAACAGAGCCGGCTATAAGAAATTGACCGGCGCCGGGACTAGAACTAACGCCGGTTAACGTCCCTAAGGTAGGACCGTATTTAGTCGAGGATATTCTATACCCTATCGATTTTACAGTCTTAGCTCCCCCGCCGGTAGCCTGAACGTCTATAGTCAAATCGCCCATATATGTCGTCGATGGATTGGTCAACACGCTTATGCTAGGCGTAGAAGACGTCTCTTGATTAAAAGTTCTAGTCGCGTACGCCCCCTCGGTCGCCGGACTGTTTATATCTACAGGAAGAACCCACATTTTATACGTTCCAGCGCCCCCGGGAGTTTTAACAGACCAAGAATAATTTGTCGGATCGGTAGATAAATCTACGACGTATCCGCAGGCGGTCGCATCCGAGTAAGTACTCCACGTATTCTTGTCGGCAGGTAAATCCGAAACATCATTGTAAACCGAAGTCTTACCGATAAATATATAAATACGAGCTAACCCGTCGTCGTCAATCGCCCCGCCGGTAGCGGTCGATTCCGGAAATACCACCACGCCGTTTGCAACAGGTACTAGTATGCTCGCAGTCGGTTTATCCAGAGATTGATTGATCTTAACCGATTTAGTAGTAGTCGAAACGTTTCCGTTGTTATCTACCGCAAACAGATATATCGTATTTGGATGTTCCAGCTGATCGTTAAATATCTTTGTAGTATCGTAATTATGACTCCAAGAAGCGGTAAATCCGGTAATCTTAAATAGATTCTTACCAGCCCAGTCTGTCGTTATATCGCTAATATTCGTCGTACTATGCGCTTCCAACTCAGACTCTTCGTCATAGTTCGATAAGGTCGGAGCGTTTTTAAAATAACTTATATAAAGCGCCTTTACTCCGGACGAGTTGTCGCTAACGGTTCCGTTTACAACAACGCTCCCGTTCAAAGCGGCGTTATCCGCGGGAGACGAAAATACTACAGCAGGAGGAGAATTATCTACAGTAACGTACACCCGCTCAGTCTTTATATTGCCAAGATCGTCGTGCGCGCTGATCTCAAACGTATAACTTTCCTCCGTTAAAGTAAACTTCGACGAAGCGATGCTCCAATTGGGAGCCGTAAAGTCGGCGGTGTGATCTTGAGCGCCCGTTTTAACCATTACCTTAGTTACGACGCCGTTTATCGACATATCCTGTCTCTTGTCCGTCGCAGTTCCGCTTAAAATAAATCCGGCGCCGGTTGACTTGACAAAAGCCCCGTTAGAATGAGAAGCTATACTAACCGTCGGAGCGACTCTATCCCCTATAAACGTTACTCTCGCAGAATTAACGTTGCCTTGACCGTCGTAAGCGTAAACCGTGAACGCCTTATCAGTATAAGTCCCGCCGAGATCAGCTATCGTCAACGGCTTACTCCAAGTTTTATTTTTCCCGGTTCCGGACAGCATACCGGCGTCCGCAGTACTATCCCAGATACTCCCCCCTTCATGTTCGACTACGATTCTGGTTACCTCTACATTATCAGAACAAGTTCCGTTTAGCGTAAACGACGACGGCAACGCCGCGTTGTTAGCGTGGCTTGTTATCTCAACAACAATCGGCTTAGTCGTATCCCCTTTCAGATTAACTCTACTAACCGACGAATTGCCGTTCTTATCGTAAGCGGTTACTTCAAACGATCTGTTCGAGTAACCGCCGAGGTCTGTCAATATATTAAAAGTCTTAGACCAACTCTTGTTTTTTGCCGGTCCAGACAACATACCGGCGTCCGCAGTACTATCCCAAACTTTAGATATTCCGTCCGCCTTTATCGTTAACCTTACGACCTCTCTGTTGTCGGTAACGTTGCCGCTCAACGTAAAAGTCGCGTCGGTTCCGATGTTACTCCCCTCGGCGTTATCAATAGTAATTACAGGCGAGGCTTTATCCCCGGTTAGCCTTATACTCGTAGTCGACTCGTTATTCTGATTATCTTTAACCGTTATCTCAAAAGTTTTATCGGCGTATTGCTCGGTATCAGCCATCGAATTTAAAAATAGCCCGTTGGCGCCGTCTTTAACGAAGTTGAAGGTTTTACTCCAAACTTTAGATTTATCCCCTCCCGTAACAATCGCGTCAGTCCAGGTTTTATTGCCTTCTACCCACTTTATACTAACGCCGGTTACCTTTATGTTATCCGTCGCGTCTCCGGTAAGATCAAATGAAGCGTTATCGCCGTATGAAGTATTATTGGTATGACTCCTCACCGTTACGACAGGCTTCGTCGAGTCCCCCGCTAACGTAAATATAAGGTAGCTAGAGTTACCCTGTTTGTCGTACGCGGTAACCTTAAAGGTCTTATCTCCGTATCCCCCTAATTCGCTCTGAATGTTGCCAAAAGTTTTACTCCATGTTTTATCCGTAGTTCCGGCGCCTAAAGTCGCTTTCCAAGACCACGCAGTCCCAACCAAATCGATTGTTACGTCGGTTACCTCTATATTATCATGTACAGTCCCAGATATCGTTAATCCCGGACCGTCGCCAAGTAGTAAAGGAGTTCCAGACGGAGTCGTCAATACAGGAACGTCCGGAGGAGTATTCTCCTTCGATATCTTCAAACTCGCAGTCGTACTATTATTCATAGAGTCGTACGCAGTTATAATAAAATTCTTCTCCGAATACGAGCCTCCAAGCAAGCCCAACGTAAACTGTTTCTCAAAACTCTTTGAACCGCCCGAACCGCTTAGAGTTATTTGCGAGGCAGAGCTACTCCAGGTAACGCCCCCTTCGACCCAATAGATCGTAACATGATCTACAGTTACGTCGTCCGTTATACTACCTCTAAGCCAGCCGCCAGACGAAAGCCAATCGTCTATCTTAGTATTATCCGAAGGCTCGGTTATACTCATCAACGGATTCCTAGAGTCCGCTCTGAGATAGTAAGTAGCCACATTCGAATCGCTCGGATTGGCGTCGCTGCAATATACGCTTATCGCAAGATCCCTAACCGTAGAACTAAAATAACTAGAAGGATCAAATGTAACGGATTTATACGCAACATTCAAACCCTCAGATTCAATATCCACCGTCTTATGTCCTGAAACCGGATACCTCTTAATATCGGAACTAATATCGTAATAATAATCTGTAATTATCGCTCCCTTTCCGCCGGTAAACTTAAAATTAACCGTAAAATCGCCCTTCCCGGAATATATATACGAAACGCTATTCGTTATTTCAGAGATAGCCGCGTCGGACGTCTTTTGAGTAAAACTTATACTCTGAAAACTTTTTGACGCATATGTAACAACGCTCTTGTCGTAATAAGAGCCCGCAGTATTATGATCCGCAGGAGCGTTCTTATCTACAGCAAAAACGTAAACCTTATATATAGCGCTGCTATCCGGCATAACCGCAGTCCAAGAGCAGTTGGTAGGAGTAGTAGCCGATAAATCTATGATACATCCAGATACGTCCATACTCTTAAGATCGCCCCAAGTAGTATAGTCGTCGGGAGGATTATCGTAAGTAGCATGACCAGATTTTACAATATATACATAGATATATCTTATACCGTCGTCGTCAGAAGCGCCGCCCGATACAATCGATTTGGGCGTAGTCGTAGCGCCGTCCGCCGGAGTCAAGATAGTTATCGTAGGTCTGTCGCTTTCCTGGTCAATATCAAAAACTTTTGAAGTATAACCAACGTTACCTTCGTTATCCACCGCAGCGACAAATAACCAATAATTTGGATTATCCGCTATCTTTGTAGTATCAAAATTATAACTCCAAGCCGCAATAGGACTAATTTTTATCCATTTATTCAAAGTAGGAGACGAACTGCTATCCGCAGACAAACTAGCCTCAGTAGCATAAACGCTATCCATAGTATCGTCGGTCATATCCGCAAAATAACCGATATATATAGCCTTAACGCCGGAATAGTCGTCGGTAGAAGTCCCAGTTATAGTCGATATGCCGTTTAGCTTAGACGCGTTTGAACTAGTTATCTCTATATCAGGAGGAGTATTATCCGCCCTTAAATAAAAATCCAATATTCGAGAATCCTCGCTATTGTCGTTGGTACAATATACGCTCAACTTTATATCGTGAGAAACGTCGTTAACGTACAACAATGAATCAACCGGTATAACGTAACCGTTTAAGTTGCCGTTAGAATCGGTAGAACCGCTTACGTTTATCTTTTGGTAATCGCTAGATAAGTCGCTAGGATAATTAACTATACCCTCTATCCTATAACTCAAAAGAACTACTTTCTTATCTTCTCCGCCGGCTGCGTTTAAAGTTACGTCTATAGTCCCCTTCTGAACGGCTCTAGAATCGGGAGAGATTATAGACAAAGTAGGAGCGTCCGACGTCTTCTGAACAAACATCTTACTAATAGGAGTTACCGGAGTTAAACCGTTTATGTCTACGGGAACTATATACATATAAAAAGTCCCTTTTTTATTCGCAGTTACCATCTGCCAGGATAATATCTTGGGAGGAACGTCCGAACTCAAATCAACGTAGCCCCAAGCGACCTCGTCGGTAACTACTATCAAAGAACCTTCGTCGTTATAACCTACCGGACTCTTCCAACTCTCGAAATTCGCCGTATTCGTATCAACATTACCCAAATACCAATAATAACCGCTCAATCCGTCGTCGTCCCATATAGTACCCGAAGCAGTCGATTGAGGAAACGTTATGGCGGGAGAACCGGACGGAGAACTAATCTTACCGTTCGGACGATCCTTGTCCTGATCAAGATAAAAATAGCCTATCGACGTTTGACTGTTCTTATTACCAGCCATGTCTTCGGTAGAAATGCTTACCAAATAAGCCCTATTATTAGTAAAACCGGTAGTATCTATATTATAAAGTAAATTTGGATGGAAAACTGTTTTCTCCCGCCTCCGCCGGCAACGCTCTGTCCTTTTCAATCGTTACGCTCTTTACGGGAGTCGGTAAATTTTCGTCGGATACGGGAACCGTTAAATCTTCAGAATCGTATATATCAAGCTTTGTCGATTTAATTATAAACGTGTCGTCGGCGTAGCCTTTTATCTGTAAAATACCGTTAGAAAAATATTCTAAATTGACAAAATCGGAGGAAGCGTCCGACGCTATCAATTGATCAAAAAATGCAGGAGTCTTTAAAATCGGATCGGTTATCGTAACCGTAGGACTGTCGTCGTCTACAGTCAGATACATCCTCGTCTGAGACCGGTTGCCCCGCTCGTCATAGGCGAATATATCCAGAAGTTTATCCCCTTCCCGCGTACCCGTCGTAGCGTCGATCGGAAATACCAAGTCCTTTACCCACGTTCCCCCTTCTATTGTATTGCCCTCTATAGTAGCGTCCCACGAAACTAAAGGATGACTCCCGTTGAGCTCTATTTGAACTTTAACTACCCCCTTATTGTCTTGGCAAGTCCCCGAAATAGTAAAACTTGAATTTACAAAATCTCCATTTATATGAGACGTAACAGACAACTTCGGCTCTTCAAGGTCGACTTCGATACCAACGCCAAAAAAAGGATTAACGTTGCAACTTATAAAAAGCCCAGCGATAACTACTAAAATAAAACCTAATAATATTTCTAACTTCTTAAACATATTTTCTCCAAAAATTGAGTAAAACACCCTCAATATAATTATAAATAAAATCCCAATTAAATTCAAGATTTATTATAAAATTTGTATGTTTTTTCTATCCTTTGAAAATTTTCCAAAAACGTTTTAACGACGCTCTTTTTTTTTGACCTCCATAATAAAAACGGCGCTTTATATCATATCGTTAGGACGAATAATTTTCTAAAAAATTCGCTTAAATTTTATAAAAAAATCAAACTTTAAAGCCCGCCGCGGTTATGAAAAAATATTTTCATCGTTATGCTCGGCGCAAACAGGTTATAAATAGTAATATTCTATAAAAACATTGTAAGAATTTACCCTCAAACCGTTATTGTTTTTATTGTTATTTTGATAAAATTTTGTTATTGTTCGAAATAATTACAACAAGGGATATTTTATATGAAACTAGGCATTGTAGGGCTTCCTAACGTTGGAAAAAGCGCTCTTTTCAACGCATTGACAAAAGCCGGAGCGCAATCGGCAAATTATCCGTTCTGCACGATAGATCCAAATATAGGAACGGTAGCCGTTCCGGACGAGAGATTGGCAAAACTGGCGGAGCTTTACGAGACCGATAAGATTGTTCCCGCTTTCGTGGATTTTCTCGATATCGCCGGACTTGTTAAAGGCGCTTCGCAAGGAGAAGGGCTTGGAAATAAATTTTTGTCGCATATACGCGAAGTCGACGCGATCGTGTCGGTCGTTAGATGCTTCGAAGACAAAGACGTTATTCACGTCGAAGGGGGGGTAAATCCCGCAAGAGACATAGAAACGGTCGAAACGGAGTTGATCCTCGCCGACATCGAGACTCTTCAGAGAAGAATCGAGAAAATTCAAAAATCGTTAAGAGTCGGCGCGGATAAGAAAGCCAAAGAAGATCTGGCTTTTATGGAAAAGCTTATGAAAAACATTTCCGACGGCGTTCCGGCGCGCGCCTTTACAAAAGACGAGAAAGAGATCGAGTTTATGAATTCCCTATTTCTTCTATCCGCAAAACCGGTCGTATACGCGGCGAACGTATCGGAGACGGATCTTGCGTCCGGAGACGTCGAAAATAATCCGCGCGTTATGGCTATAAAAGAGATAGCCGCTAAAGAGGGCGCGGCGGTTATCGTCGTATCCGCTAAGGTGGAAGAAGAGATCGCCCAACTTGACGAATCCGAAAAAAAGGAGTTTCTGGACGCTCTCGGTTTGAAAGAGTCCGGTCTAGACAGATTAATAACCGCTTCGTATAAACTGCTCGGGCTTTTCAGTTTTCTAACCGCCGGCAAACCGGAAGTAAGAGCCTGGACTATTCCCATTGGAACTAAGGCTCCGCAGGCGGCGGGTAAAATACATACCGATTTTGAAAAGGGCTTTATCAGAGCCGAAATAGTGAATTATAACGATCTGTTAAATTTCGGATCGGTAGCCGCCGCGCGAGATAAAGGAAAAGTCAGAATCGAGGGGAAGGACTACGTTATGCAAGACGGCGACGTAGTTAATTTTAGATTTAACGTATAAAAATTTATGAACGCAAAATTAGATAAATATATAGAGAAAATCAGAGATAAAAAAATTCTTATACAAGGCTTGGGGTTAAACGGCGGCGGGGTCGGTACGGCGCTGTTTTTTTTAAAAACGGGAATTCCCGTTTTTATAACCGACCTAAAATCCGAGATCGAACTGGAAGATTCTCTAAAAAAACTATCGGGATACAAAAACGTTAGATATACGCTCGGTTGTCATAAGGAGGAGGATTTCTTAAACGCCGACATAGTAGTTAAAGGTCCCGGCGTCCCTCCTACCAACAAGTTTATACGGCTCGCCGAGGACAACGGGGCGGTTATAACGAGCGATATGGAGATATTCTTTAACATAGCTCCATGCGATATATTCGGAATTACTGGCAGTAAAGGCAAATCTTCGACGGTTTCATGCGTTTATAGCATTTTTAAGTCTAAAAGCGCCAATTCCTTTCTGGGAGGCAATATTACAATATCTCCGTTGAGTTTTTATAACGAGTTAAACAAAGAGAGTCTTGTAATACTCGAACTTTCCAGCTGGCAATTAAGGGATTTACAAGGAAAAGACTTTAAATTAAAAGGCGCGGCGATTACTAATTTGATGCGCGATCATCAAAATTACTATAAAAATATGACGGATTATTTGAACGATAAAAAAATAATTACCAATAACCAAACTTCCGACAACTTTCTTATTCTTCCGTATGGGGACGTTTTTTTGAATACTGAAAATATTGAGACTCAAGCGGACGTTTACTACTACTCGAAAGACTGCGAAGACGCCTCTTTTTTCTACGATAAAAACGCCGCTTATAAAAAAAACGGGAATAGCAGAGAAATTTTATTCGACGCTGCAAAAATCAGCATTCCGGGGGAACATACAAAGTCAAATATTCTATTAGCGGCGGGATTTTGCGCTCTCGCGGGCATTGAAAGAAAATTTATAGAGCGCGGGATTGAGAATTTCCGCGGAGCGCCTTTTAGAATGGAGTTTGTCGGCGAGATAGACGGCGTAAAATATATAAACGACGCGACGGCGACTATTCCCGACGCGTCGGCAGTCGCAATAAGATCTTTCAAAGAGCCGATTGTTTGGATAGCCGGCGGGAGCGATAAAAACCTCGATTTTTCAGTAATAGAAGAGATTTCCGATATTCCAAAAGCTATTTTACTGCTCCCCGGCGACGGGACTCAAAAAATGAAGAAATTTATTAAAAATCCCAATATTTCAGAATTTAGCGACCTTGAAACTCTATTTTCAACGTTAAAAAATATCGTAAAAAGCGGCGACGTCGTTTTATTCTCGCCGGGCTGTACGAGTTTCGGGCTTTTTCAGAACGAGTTTCATAGGGGGCGAGTTTTTAACGATCTTGTAAAAAAAATGATCGATAAAACAAAATAAGAGCTTATTAAAATATCTTTTTTCTGTAAAATATGTAAATAACATTAAAATATTTATTGATTTAACTTAGGAAATACTATACAATCGCTTATCGAACTGTCAAGTTTTATAAAAATTTGACTTAAATTCAAAAATAAAAAAAATAAAAGAAAAGGAGAATTTTTTTATGAGAAAATCATTACTACTAATTCTATCGGCTATTATTTTAGCGATAGTATTAATCGGTTGTCAGCAAATTCCGGCTGCGGAGGAAGCTTCGACCGCTTCGCAAACTCTAGGAGTTCAACTAGGGACTCCGACCAATTTGAAGGCGAAATTTTACGGAAAATACGACATGATAAGATTGTCCTGGGATCACGTATTGCTCGCCAAAGGGTACGTAATATTCAGAACGCAAAAAGACGACGCTGAAGACGCCGCCTCGACCAATCCATGGAAACAGATAGCCTACGTATTGGAAGATAAAGCCGCTATTTGCAGTTACGACGACTACGATTTGGAAAGTTCCATCCCGTACTACTATAAAGTCTTAGCTATATCTTATAACTACGATATGGCAAACGTGGAGCAAATAAGAGACGAGATAAACAAAGACTATATAGACTACAAAGTGCTAAACAGTTCAAGGATTATCGAGAGCCCGTATAGCGCCGTAGTTAGCGCGACTGCCGGAGTCATCAAATCTCTCGATCAGTTTACGGCTCCTCAAAACGTCAGGGCTATCCAAACCAACGAAGGGGGACTTTTCGTTAAGTGGGACTATGATTACTACGCTAGCGCAAAAATGGCTACAAAATACACCGTCCGAATCGAAGACGTTACTACCGACGGAGTTAACGATGCGGTAACTGTAAAAGGATTAAACGTGTTTGAATTTTCTACAACGGACACCACAACGGATAATTACCTTAATATAGCGACCATTCCTGTAGGCAAATACAGAGTAGGCGTCTACGCTAATAGCAAAAACTCCGTCGCGGCAAGCCCGATAACCTACTACGCCAATACTATTACTCAATACAATAACTTTGCAACCGCGCCCGACGCAACCGCCGACGACGGACTTTTTGCAAATAACGTTATGATATCTTGGCCTATAGTATCCGGAGCAAATATGTACTACTTATACAGATTTAACAACGCGACTGGCTTATGGGATTTCCTCAAATCTGTATCTAGCGCGTCTTACAACGAGGCGTATAACGTAGTTTATACTACGGACGATACCGTTGCCAACAATACCAAATATAAATATAGAGTTTACGCGGCTAATACCGTTTACGGAAGGGTATCTCAGTTCGGAGCTACGACCGGATTAGTAGGAAAAGCCAGGACGGACAACGCGAATTTTAGTCTTGCCAGAATTAATGTCGGACGAGGCGGCGACAGAAAAGTTACTATGTCGTTCTCAAAAATAACAGGCGCAACGTCCTACGTTGTCTACAGAACTCACGACCCCAGCAGCGATCAGATATTCAAAGAAACAGCGGCGGTTCCAGAGCCTACGACGGGAACAAGTCTTATTTATACGTTCGTCGACACTATAACTCCGGCGGATTATCCGACTCCGGCGAATACCTCAAACGCTCCGGAAAATCATAACTTCGGATATAGAATAGTCGCAAAAGACGCAAGCGGAAACGCTATCGCAGTTACTCCAACTTCGGTTACCGCTTATACGGACCTGTCTATGGGAACGGTTAACGTAGATAAAGTTACCAATCCGGGTAGAGTCAGCTGGACCAATATCGGAATAGTCGGAGCCGGAACTCCTGCTACCGGCGGTTTCAGAATTAAGAGATATACAAGCGCTCAATACGACGTCGCCAGCCAGAATTGGCATGCAAACTTTGACACATCGGGAACCGAAGTCGGCAACGCAAACCACCAGGCGACAACTTTTGACGACGCGGGTTGGGGCGGATTAACCGTTGGAAACAATTTTTACTACGTTGTAAAAGGATACAACGGTAATTCGGTATCTTATACCGCAAGCGACGTAGTAACTCGATAAGTATTTTAAAAGTAAAAAAAAACAAGAGGGCTCGTTCCCTCTTGTTTTTTTTTTACAAATCAATTCAATAAATTTTAGAATTATTTTACTATTCCGAAACTCTATATTATGAAAAGATCGTTTTTACTCCTGATTTTCGCAATTCTTAGCGGATACGTTTACCCCGAAGGAGTATATCAAAATTTTATCCAGATCTACGGAGAAGGTCCCTACGGAAGGCATCCCGTTAAATTTGACGCGAAAATTTACACAAAAACCGACGCCATCCTATACGCAAAACGCGAGATTTTTGAGTTCTTATCCGGGATGATCTACGGTTATAACTTTACCTACAAAGTCGAAAATAAGATTAACAAAACAAAAGGCTTCTTTGATATTACTCCCATCGGTAGAATTAACGAAAAAGATCCCAATCTAACGCTGTCGCAAGTCGAAGAATCTCAAATATCCTTAAGAATCCAAGCCGAATATCGATTAAGCGATAGTCAAAAAAAGTATATGTCCGGCTTTAAATCCGTTCTATCAAAAATGGGCGGAGGCGAATCGAGCGAAAGTTGGGCGAACGACTGGAGCGCGCGGCTGGACGTTTACAAAGACGCTCTTGAAAACACAATCCTGAACGGCGCAAAAAAAACAATCAAATCCCGCCCCCTATACGTAAAAGGTAAAATTCTCCTCGAAGATAGCCCCAAATTTTTCATAAAAAGCGGCGAGTGGCGCTGCATTGTCAAAGCCCATCTTATGATACTAAACGCTTCGTATATCGATAGCTATTGAGTCCGAGATATAAAAACGGGAATTCCCGTTTTTATATTTGTAAATTCGTAAAAATATTTAATTATTTTGTAAATCAAAATCACTTTTTTCTTGTTATATATAATAAAGCGCTGCGCTTAAAAATATTTCAACAGGAGAACCAATATGAAGTATGATCTTTCAATAGTTATTAATGAGCAAATTCAAGAAAACATCTTAAATGTTGCGAAAAATTTTAAAAAGAAAAGAATATCGACGATTATTTCCAGAATTCTTACTATAATGTATCCATATCTAAAATATTACCATACGGTTACAAAAGAATTTATTCCGGTTTACGAAAGAATCGATTGGAACAAAAAAATCCATATTTGTATAGATTATAAAATATATTTGGCGTTAAAAAAGATTTACGAAGATACAAACGGTTACAGCATGGCATATATAATTAGGAGAATTTTAGAGTATTTTACCGAAAACATCGAAAAATATGACGATTTAGACTCCTTTATCTCAAATATGATAATTTTGATTAAAAAAGAAAAAAATAAGTTTACTAAAAATCAGTTTGACGTATGGAAATTTATGGAAAAACGCAAAATTAAAAAATTAGGTAGAATAATAAACGATGGAGAAAAACGGGAATTCTCAATAAAACGCCCCTTTCTTTCAATCAAATACAACGAATATCTACGTCCCATAGAGTTTAGCTATACATAGACGGCGAACGATTTCGCTATCCGGAATTTTCAGCGTCAAATCGTAGTCTATTATTTTTATAGAAGAATTTATTTCGAAAATTATAATCGTCAAAAAGAGACATGTCGATATTTTTTTCATATTTCCTTAACAATATCAGAAATATTTTTAATTTAATAGCATATTTTTCTAAAATTATATTTTATATTGACAATTTAAGATTAAAGTTATATCTAATAGTATATGGCGAGAATTTTTAAACGGTATGTAACATTACGAAGGACGTATCGTTAAAAAAATAAGGAGATACGATGGCGGTTAGAATACTTTTAGCAGACGATCTTTCTTTTATGAGAATGGTTCAAAAGGAGATTCTTGAAGAGCGGGGATACGACGTTGTCGGCGAGGCGTCGGACGGTTTGGAAGCGATCGAAAAATATAAGACGTTAAGACCGGAAATAGTTATATTGGATATTACTATGCCGAACATGAACGGACTCGACGCTATGCACAAAATATTCGATATCGACAGTAAAGCGAGGATTATTATGTGTTCGGCGTTAGGGCAACAACAGTTGATTGTTGAAGCTATCAAAGCGGGGGTGAAGGATTTCATCGTTAAACCGTTCAAACCTGAGAGGATGTTGTCGGCTATCGAAAAGGCTTTAAAATAATCAAAGAGTTGCCGAAAGCGTTTAGAACATAAAAGAAAACCCGATGAGTAAAATAAAAGTTTTCACTATAGACGATTCTCCGATATATCGTCAAGCGTTGAGGGAGATTATTACGTCCGATCCGGATCTTGAATATTGCGGGTTCGCGTCTAACGGTCTGATTGCTATTAAGAAAATCCCGATAATTCAACCGGACATAATTACTTTGGATATAGAGATGCCGGAGATGGACGGTATCCAAACTCTCAGATATATTATGGATAATAATCCGACGCCGGTCATAATGATCAGTTCTTTTACAAAAGACGGAGCCGACATAACCTTTAAGGCTCTTGAGATCGGCGCGGTTGATTATATACAAAAACCCGAAGTCAGAAGCCTTCATGAGAATATCAAACTTTTAGAAGACGTTTTGCTCTCAAAAATCAAAGTCTTTGCGAATTTCAAACTTCCCGACGCCAAGAGATTCAAGCAAATATCGGAAGCCGACGGATTGCCCGTAATCGGCGGATTGCCCTCCTACGAAATACCCAAAATCCGCTCCCGTCCGATCGAAATTGTCTGTATAGGTTCTTCTACCGGCGGCACCGTGGCTCTTACAAATATTCTGCCTAAAATAAAAGAGAATATAGGAATACCGATACTAATCGTTCAACATATGCCGCGGCTCTATACAAACAGTTTTGCCAACAGACTTAATTCGCTATGCGGACTTACCGTAGTTGAAGCTCAAGGGGGCGAAAATTTAAAACCTAATACGGTATATATCGCTCAAGGCGGATTACATATGTCCGTAAAAAATAAGAAAATCGTCCTGGACGATTCCGATACGGTCAATAATCACAAGCCTTCAGTCGACGTTCTTTTTCACAGCGTTAAAGAAGAATTCGGCGATAAAGCCCTGGCGATTATCCTTACCGGAATGGGCTCGGACGGAGCAAAAGGGATCGCGGCTATAAAAACTGCCGGCGGTTTTACCATAGCTCAGGACGAAGAGAGCTCGGTAATATTTGGCATGCCGGGAAGCGCCATCAGAACGGGAAAAATCGACCGAATAATACCGCTTTCCAAAATATCAGATTTTGTCAACGAATACGTCGCCATGAACAGAAACAGATGACGTTTTGCAAGCGCAAGGTTGTTTTTTTGTCGAAAAAGCGAGTTATGGTTCAATACCAATGATAATTAAAGGAACTGCCGGAACTCCGCGACCTTGACGGACGACATTATAAAGTTCTCCTTCATAATATCCCACTCCAGAACTCATTTGAGATTGAAGCGACTTCATAGGAAGTATTTCGATTCCAACATCAATTTTATCGCCAATATAAAAAGCTAAATGCTTTACAAATAGATCGTACGCAACAAAAGAGTATTTCCCAAATTGAACTTCAATCGCCACTCTATTTTTTACAAAATCTGTTTGATTATAACTTAAAATAGGTTTTTCGCCTGTTTCTTCTATTTTCTTTTTCTGATCTTCTGGAGACATTGGCAATGTTTTCCTAATAAGTTTTTCATCTTTTGTAACCCAATAACTAACGCGGCTTTCAGACCAAGAAAGAGAGGTTAATTTTTCTTTAAATATATTATTCATATCAATTGGGCTATAAAGCGCTTGTCCATTTTTTGTTTTTTCTTTTGAAATCTTAGTTTTGCATGCTTCAGCGTCAATTGATTTTATTACATTTTCAATTTCTTTCCACAATTCAGGTTTATGTACAAGTAAAAATTCAAACCCGTTTAAATGTGAATATTTTTCGACAATTTTCATTTAAAAACCTTAATCCTTTTTTTATCGTCAAACAACGTGGGTTGATCATTATAATTTTTACTAAACTCTAGGTTATCCTTTGGATTAATGGGATCATAAATAGGCTTATTCATAGGTCGCGTTTTTAAAGAACCTTCAATAGCCAATAATGTTCTTTCAATAGCTACGTCATAATAATCTTTTACTATTTCACATCCCATCCCTCTTCTATTATTTTTAACCGCCGCCGCTACTGTAGTGCCTACGCCAAGAAATGGATCAAAAACTAAATCATTTTCATTGGTCATCGATAAAATTAATCTTTCAATCAGTTCAATAGGAAATTGGCAAGGATGAATCGTCTTTTCAACATGATTATTTTTTACATTTGGTATTTCCCAAATATCGCTCGGGTTCTTCCCTAATGGATTGCAGGATAGTTCGCCCTTCTTATCGCCCTTAAAATATTTCTTATTAGGATATTTCTGTGGAATTCTTACCGCATCTAAATTAAAAATATAATTATCGCTTTTCGTGAACCATAAAATCGTTTCATAGCGCCCAGAAAATCGTTTTGACGCATGCAAACCATGCCCGAAATACCAAATTATTCTATTTCGTAATTTAAGACCATGTTTTTTAAATATTGGAAACAACAAAATATCTAACGGTATAATTTCTGAATTGTTGACATAATTTCCTATTTGCCAGCAAATACTCCCGTCATCCGATAATATTCTAACAGATTCGTCGATTATTCTCTCTTGATTTGCATAATACTCTTCAAGACCTGTTTTTTTTTCGTATTTTTTCCCAATGTTATATGGAGGAGAAGTAACGACTAATTTAACCGATTCTGATGGAATAGTATTAATAAAATCATAACAAGACCCATCATAAATTATTGCTTTTGAAACATTATTATAAATACTTGATATATCGGACATAAGACTACCTCCCTTTAATCTTCTCCCATCAAAGACGACGAACATCTTTGGGGCGGGGTTATAATACCACAATTATCTATTTTTAACAACAAATCTCTTACGCTCCGTCTTGCCGACAACATTTCGTATTTAAGTCTCGTCTTCCGCTAAAGTTATCAACATATCTTCGCTTGAGAGATTGAATATTTTACTCTTATCGGGATTTATATAAATTCCATAGTTATCCGTGGAGGACTCTTCAAGACTTTTTATCCTGACCCCGAAGCAGGTCTCTTTTCTCTTGATAGCCGCCGCGCATAATTGACCAAAAGTTACGCCACCCGATACGTCGGATAAAAACAGGCTTATCGGCTTGATATAAACCTCGTTTCCTTCGGAGCTAAACAAGTCTTCATAAATCTTGAGAACTTCCGGATCTTCGGAGCATTGAGCGTATATCTTCGACACAAATTGATTGGAAATCAAGAAATCCTTTACCCCGACGTTTTGGATTAGTTCTATATTATCCGAGTCGGCGACTTCGGTAATCAATTGCGTCTTAACGTTTTTAAGATCGAGTTTTTTTAAATAGTTTCTAAACTCAAGCAGGGATGCGATAGTTTCCGAATCTTTCAACTCTGCGTCGCCTCCGTCGGGATTTAAAATAATAATACTATTAAATTGTTCGGGTTTGAGTTTTGCAATATCCTCCTCGTTGTGTATATCAAGTTTTAATAAACTCATCTTGATTTTCGGATGTTTTTTCCGAACTTCGTCAAAATCTTGATTTACCGTTTCGTCAATATCCGACAATACGACGACTATATTCGAGCCGTTCAATAGATAATCGCTATATTCGTCCATAATTATTTTAACTTTCTCGCTCCACCCGACGATCAGTTGGCTCTCTATACTTCTCTGCGCCAAAACGTAATCCGGGGGCTTTGGAAAATTAACGTTTATCATTTCCGGCAAATATTTAATTGTCGAATCGTCTTCGGCAATCAGTATAATCTCGTCGTTATCTTCAAAAACGGTTTCGGCGGCGGGGTTTAATATTATCGCCCCTTTGGCTTTTTTTATTCCCAAAACGCAGCTCGTCTCAAAACGAAACATCGCCTCTTCGTATCTAATCCCCTTCAGTCCGCTCTTAGGTTTGTAAAAATAAAATTCGCTACCGGCAAAACCAACTAAACTATCGTAAACCTGCGCCAAACCGGATATTCTGGAAGTCTGGACTATCAACTTCGCCAATATTGATCGCTCGTCAATCGAGACAATGTTTGAAAACATACTTCTGGCGAGCCTTCTTTTGCTGTCAAAATGCAATTCCGTCAAAATAGGCAAATCGCTATCCTCTCCCGCGCAGGACATCGCCGCCATAACGGTCTTTAACACCCGCGCGTCCGAAAGTTTTTTTTCTCTATCCGGCGCGGCTACGGAAGAATCGTTAAGTATGATTACCGATTTGGCGTCCTTTACGCCGACCTTGCGAAGCGCTTGCAGACTCGAAGTTGAACCCGATCTTGTTATTATCCTCGTATTTTTAGAATTTTCTATACGCTCTCTAAAAAAATCGTCCATCTCGTCTTTCTCTTTTTCGGCAAGAACTACAATCGCAGGGCTTTTTTCAGATTCGTTGGCGATAATAAGCTCCCGTATTATTTCCAGGACCCTGTCGCCGAAGCCGAGTATCAAAGTATGCCCCTTTTCTATTACTCTGCTCTTACCTCTCCTCAATTCGTCTAATTTCGCTTCAAATTGGCTCGTTATAAACGCCACTAAACTTGAAAACAACACCATTCCCAGAAAAAGAGCGATTATCCCGACAATTTTGTTTAAAAAATTGCTGTCCGTATCCTCGCCGATAGCTCCGCCGTCGGCAATCTGCAGAAACGACAACCACCACTGATCGAAAAGATTCGCCATATCCTCTTGCGGCGCTATAAGGTTGGCGATAAACCTAAAGAGAGCTACGACTACAATAGCGCCTAAAAATAGAAACATAAGCGCAAGAAATATAGAACCGCCGCCTCTTGACATAAAATTATCAAACGAATACTTAAACTTTTCAGAAAAAGAGTAATCCTTTTTAGACATAAAACCTCCGAAACGTATAAAGCGTTTAATATACAAGTTTAATTATAAATTTATAATTTTTTTTTACAATGTTTTTTTGAGATTTTTTTTGCTTGTTAAAATAATTCTGATAGCGCCCCGTCGGTTTTTTGGGGTGGGAAATAAATTGACACATATGGGAGCGTTTTGTTCTTAACGCCGCAAGCCCCGCTAAGGTCCCGGCATGAGCGGTATTTAGTATTTTAGTATATTCAAAACGGGAATTCCCACTTTTATCGGGGCGCGACAATTGTCGTATAGAAATTGACGCATATGGAGCTATATGCGTCGCGCTCCCCGAAAGAAAAAATTGACGCATATGCGTTAAAAACAAAATTCGACGCATATGAGACGCCGGCAAATCCCCAAAAAACCGATGGAGGAGCGCATATAATTTAAAATTCCGGTTGTCAATTAATTTTATTAATGATATTTTTATCTATGCAGTATCAAAAGGAGAAGTAGTCATGAAAGTGGATAAATTCTTTAATAAAGATGATTTTGAGAATATCAAGAACGCCGTAAAGCAAGCCGAGTTGAAAACTTCGGGGGAGATCGTCCCTTACGCCGTCGAGAGGTGCGACAATTACGGTCATACCTACTGGCGAAGCGGGCTCTTTTTCGGCATACTTTCGGGTTTAGCGATGATTATACTGAATTTTGTATCGCCGGATCTGTTAATAATAAATAATTCGTTATTTTTCTTCATGATTTTACTGGGATTTACCGTAGTCGGCTATATCGCGCCGATATTTATTCCGCAATACAAAAGAATTTTAGCCGGACAAGCCGCGATGAATAAATTCGTCGAATTGAAAGCAAAAGAGGCGTTTTTGAAAGAGGAGGTTTTTAAGACTCGCGACAGAACGGGAATTCTCATTTTTATATCGCTTTTTGAGAGAATCGCGGTCGTTATCGGCGACGAGGGGATTAATAGCAAGGTCGCTCAATCCGACTGGGATGGGGTGATAAAAACTATAGTAGAAGGTATTAAAAGTAAGAATAACGGCTCTGCGATAGTAAAAGCCATTGAGTTATGCGGAAATTTACTCGAAAGAGACAAGGTTGAAAGAAAATCGGACGATACCAACGAATTGAAAGACGAGCTTAGAATAGGGTAACGCTATGAAAAAAAAATTAGTTTTATTTTTTGTTTTGTTGTTTGCTCCTTTATATTCGCTGGAAGTCCCCTATTTATCGTCCAGAGTGAACGACTACGCCAATTTGCTCTCTTACGAAACGAAGGCTCGGATTGAGAACAAACTCTCCGAGCATGAGAAGGAGACGAGTAATCAGGTGGTAGTTCTTACGATATTCGACCTTAAAGGGGAGAATCTCGAAGAATTTTCGTTAAAAGTCGCCGAAACTTGGGGAATAGGTCAGAAAGACAAAGATAACGGCGTATTGCTTTTAATATCGTTAAACGACAGAAAACTTCGCATCGAGGTCGGTTACGGTCTTGAAGGAAGTTTGACGGATTATACCGCGAGTTCGATTATAAGAAACGATATAGTCCCCTATTTTAAAAGCGGCGATTATGAAAAGGGGATAGAGAACGGAGTCGATTCGATATTATCGGCAATAGCCGGAACGTATACGGGCGCAACGGACGAGGACGGATACTATTATACAGATATCGGGGAAATCCCTATTTTAGTCAGACTCTTTATGGGGCTTATGTTTTTTAGCGTCATAGGAGTATTTACCGCCAGCGGATTATTTACCCGCGGATTTGTCGGGTGGTTTTTATATCTTTTTCTTAGCGTTTTTTGGGCGTCTTTCCCAATGGTTATTTTTGGACCGGTTATAGGGATAGCTATTTTGGTCGTCTACTTGATAGGTTATCCGGTCGCGAAAATATTATTTGCTACGAAGTTTAAAAAAGCCCCTGCGGTAGTTAAAATAACCAAATACTTTAGTTCGTCGGGAAGAGGCGGCGGAGGCGGTTTTTCAAGAGGAGGCGGATTCTCCGGAGGCGGAGGAAGTTTCGGCGGAGGGGGGTCGTCGGGAAGTTGGTAAAAATATCTTGATTTATTTAAGATAAATTATTAAATTACAAGAAAAAAAAGGAGTTTAGATGAAAAAAAGAATATTTCTTATTATATCTATTCTATTGATAGCGTTTCTATTTGTCGGGTGCAATCCTATCAGCATTTACAATACTATCATAGAAAAAGAGGAAGCTGTGAACGCCGCATGGGCTCAGGTTGAGAATCAGTATCAACGCAGAATGGATCTTATTCCAAACTTAGTCGAGATTGTTAAAGGTTACGCCTCTCACGAGAAAGAGACGCTTGAAAGCGTTATCAGAATGAGATCGGAAGTTTCTAAGATTACGGTTACAAAAGAGGTTCTTGAAAACCCCGAACTTTTCAAAAAATTTCAGGACGCGCAAAGCGAATTAGGCGGAGTTTTGTCGAGATTGATGGCCGTTACCGAAAGTTATCCCGAACTTAAAGCCAACGAAAACTTTATCGCTTTACAATCGCAAGTAGAAGGGACTGAAAACAGAATTTCCGTCGAGAGGAAGAGGTATAACGAGGCTGTTCAGAAGTACAACACATATATCCGAAAATTCCCGAATTCGCTCTTTAAAGGCGACGCCAAACCAAAAGAGATGTTTAAAGCGTCTTCAGGAGCGGAAAAAGCGCCTAGTATTAAATTCTAATTCTATTCATATAAACCGCCGAAAATCGGCGGTTTATATATTTCTAAACTTATTACTTATTTAAATTTTCGTAATATTTTTCGATGAATTTTGCCAAATTATAGAAATCCTCTCTTTTACTCCATCTTCCGCACGATATTCTGATAGAAGTAGCGCTCCTCGAAGACGGAACCCCCATATACGGTAAGACCGGCGAGGCTCCCGTTACTCTACCCGCGCAGGCGGAGAATCTGCTTAAACAGATATTTGATTCGTTTAGTTCGTACATAAACTTTTCCATATCTTTAATCCATGGAAAACTTACGCATAATACTCCGGGCGCTCTATTTTCAGGCGACTCTATAACAAAATCAAATTTGGAGTTATCGAATATTTTCGCTCCCTCTTCAATCAATATTTTCAGGAATTTCGACTCTTCGACAAATTCGCTTCTTAGTAAATTAATGGCTTCGTTGAAAGCGGCGATACCGGGAGCGTTTTCCGTCCCCGGAAAAATACCGTCCTCCTGACATCCGCCTAATCTAAACGGCTTTAATTTAACATTTTCCTTCGCATAAAGAGCCGCGATCCCCTTAGGCGAATAAATTTTATGACCGCTGACGGAGAACATATCGCAAAATTTCGACCATTTATCGACGGGAAGTCTGGGAGCCGCCTGAACGGAGTCGAGTAAAATTAACGTATCGTATTTCTTAGCTATTTTATAAATTTCCTCGACAGGTTGTATCGCGCCTGTTTCATGATTAACGGGCGAGTAAATGAGGAAACTGTTTCCGTTAGTTTTTAGCGTTCTATCCAGCTCGTCCAAAATAATAGCGCCGTTCTTATCGACTCTCAAAAAATCCGTCTTGTTTTTCAAAAACCTATAATATCTTAAAGGTTTTTTAACGGCGGGATGCTCTATTAAAGTAGAAACGGGAATTCCCGTTTTTCCTTTTGATAAAATTCCCCAAATAGCGGCGTGAATCGACTCGGAACCGTTAGAACAAAAATAGACGTTTCCCGATTTTAAATTAAAATAGTCGAGTATATTTTTTCGGCATTTATCGATTTCGGCGCCAATCTGAATCCCCGAACTGTGAAGACTCGACGGATTCCCCCACTCTCTTCTGCATATCTTATCAAACGCCCCGAGCGTTCTTTTATCGACGGGAGTCGTCGCGTTATAATCCATATATATAGTCGTCTCCGGAACAAAAAACGCGTTTGATCTCTTCAATTTTAGTCGGAATCCGCAAGCGCAAGACATAAAAATTCCCGTTATTTAAAATTTGTATTAAATTATAAATTTATTCGGCAATATGTCAATCCATTCCGTTAAAAATACTAAAATTACTGTCATTCAAAACGGACGTCCCCGTCGGTTTTTTGGGAAATTGACACATATGACGTTAAGAATAAAATTCGACGCATTATGAGACAAATATTTTTTATTTCCCCGCATGATATTTACCAGTGCGGTTGATTGCCGACTTCGACGCCGGTTACGTCCGACGCTTCGATAATAGCGATGAACGCCGTTTTATCTATTGTAGTAACCAATTTTTTCAGTAAAGCGACTTTATTTCTATTTATAACGGAATATAAAATTGTCTTATCGTTTCCTTGATATCCCCCTTTGCCGTTTATTAATGTTACTCCAATGCGATTTTCTACCGTAAGTTCTTCCAGAATTTCTTTCCATTTTTCTGAAACGATTAAAGCCGCTTGTCTTTTGGTTAGTCCGTGAAATATCATATTGGTTGTTCTAGACGATACTACGATATATATCAGCGTATAAAGAATTTTCTCCAGCGGAAACAGGAAAAGCGATATCGCCATAATTACGGAGTTGACCATAAGAATCCCCGTTCCCAAAGTGATCGAAAAATATTTGTATAGAATTATGGAAATAATTTCCGAACCGCCCGACGAGCCGTAAGATTTTAGCATTATGGCGACTCCGACGCCTGTTATAGCGCCTCCGAGCATTGCCGCGAGCATTTTATCCGTAACCGGTATGGTAAAACTGACAAAGTGAAGCGTAATTGAGAAAATAACCATTCCCAGAGCCGTAAACAGGATAAATCTTTTACCGACAAAAATCCATCCTAAAATAAAAATCGGAATATTTATTAATAGATAGATAACGCCGACGCTTATAGTCGGTTTGAGATAATGAATTACCAGCGCGACGCCGGTTAGTCCGCTTGATAAAAATCCGTTAGGGATCAAAATTCCGTTAACTGAAACGGCGCAGATAGCGCTTCCGACTATGAGAGCCATGGCGCTAAAAATAAATCCGAAAATCTTTTTTCTCTTTTCTCTCATTTTTTATCCTTGGATACGTTTAGATGGGAATATACAAAATTTAATTTTAGATGTCAAATAATATTGAAAATGCCTTAATAATTGGTTTGACGTTTTTATTTAAGGCTTTATAAACTAATTTTATTCAATTTATTGAGTTATACGCCAAATTGCGTAAGGTATTGTCCGATTACCGTTTTATTTTATATTACGCGCTTCGCCGGTTTTTGGGGAATAAAAAATAATTTGCCGGTTAAAAATATTTGACGCATATGATGCTAAGGTAAAAGTATTGATTAAATCTGCTAAAGCGGTTATAATTGAACCAAGTTTGGTTAAGTACGATGAAAGATTGTTAGGACGCATGAGCTTCGAGCTCGTACATATGATTAATATATTTAATCAACGGTCAATCTTACATCGAAAGCGACATCATAGGCTTCGAGCCTGTATAGATGGATGATGTTTAGTCGCAATAGCAGATCTTA
>MWDO01000032.1 GCA_002070605.1 Spirochaetes bacterium ADurb.Bin133 | reverse complement strand
GTTATGTCGCCATTATTAGCCCATGCCGAGTTCGACAAATCTGTCGTCGCCGCTTCGAGGTATCTCCATCCGTCGTCGTAGTTCCCTTTATCGTAGAATATCAACCCTCCGGCGCGTCCTGTACATCTCAACGCCGACCACTTGGCGTATAGAGTAACGTTAGTAGATCCTATTGCGAGAGTCGCGCCCGGCTGATAAGTCGTTCCCGTTCCGTCGGCTTTCGTATTCCAGCTGTCCAGTCTCAGCGATATGCCGTCCCGCGTTTTTGCAAGAGAGCCGGTATTGTCCAAGACGGTTGCCGTCCCTCCGCTTGTATAACCGTTGGGATCGACAGGAACGTCTCCCGAATCCGCGCCGTTTCCGTTGTAGACGACGCTGATCATTAATCCCAACGCCCCCGTCGATTCCGAAGTATTGGCGGGGTTTCCGACCGCGTCGTAAATAGAAGTCGAACTCGCCGGTTTTATTGTAATCGTCTCCTGCCCGCTTGGCGAGCCGGTTATGGTAAAATATACCCTTACGACGCTCTCTCCTCCCGATAGCGCTCCCCCCGAATCGCTTGAAACGTCGGTTATCGTAGCCCCGGTCGCCGTTCCTCCGTTTTGATTAAATACGATACTAAAATCGCTCGCGACCAAACCGCCCGACGCTCCCGCGTTTGTATATACCCCCTCGCTGAAAGTTATCGTAACGTAACTGTTATCGGCGCTCATCGTAGCGCCGCCCATAATCTTAGGTCCGGTTGTGTCTACGACTATATCCGAGTTATCCCTTAGTCTGTTCGGCGGAGCGGGGATACTCAAAATTGCGTTATGCGATGCGCCGTCTCTTATCGTCGCCCCCGTTGGCAAATTTACCGATGTTACGTCGAGGTCGGCGGTATTGTCGTCCGCTCCGACGGTATAGGTAAAAGTAAGCGTATCGCTTCCGGTTCCGCCGCCGCCGTAGGAGAATGTCGCCTTCGTTGGCCCGCTGTTAAGAGACAACGTCGGAAAACCTAGTACCCATACGGTTTCGTTAAATTGTACTTTGATCGATATTACTCCGCCCTGTTTAAAGCTTCCGCTTACGGGGTCCGAACTTATGTCTATGATAAACGGCGCGCCCGTGTCGATGATCGTAAAATTCCATGTACTGCTATGGTCTATGCCGGCAAAACTATTGCCCGCTATATCTCTTATCGCGCCGTTGTCGATTATTACATAATATTTTAATTTGCTCTTAAATTCTTTAGTCGGATTTATGGTTACTCTGTTTCCCGCCCATGTAACTCTCGGGTCGTCTATCGGTATTCTTTCAAATTCATAATCAAATAAGCCGCTGCCTCTTCGATAAATAATTACCTCTTTATCCGGCTGATCGATCGTAACGTCTTCGTCGAATGTTATTACGAGATCGACGCTAACGTCTACGTTTTCGGCGTCGTCGGTAGGATCCAGATCAGTTATTGTCGGAGGTTTCTTATCGATAGTTACGGTCCATACTCCGCCGACGTCGCTTGCGTCCCCAAAAGAGTTAAATCCGACCGCTTTGATTTTATAAATAGTCTTCGTCCCGGCGCCTGAAGTCAAGTCTATCGGGTCGGAATATAGAGAGCTCGCCGCAGTCGGGTCGGACGGATCCGAGCCGTCGTTGGTCATAGTATAACGGATCGAAGCAGAGTCTGCGGAGCTCAAGCTAAACGTCATGTCGTTAATATAAGAGTAACCGTTTTCGACTCCGCTAATTACCGGAACGCCCGGTTTCGGCGCTCTATTTACCAAAATTTTATAATAACTTTTAGTTATGCGATCCTGAGCGGTAACTTCGACGTCGATAGTGTTGTCGCCGCCGTTTAGATTCAGCGGATCTGATTGTATGCCGGAAGCGGGATAGCTATACCCCGCCGCGCCGTTAAGCCGGTATTTTACCGACTGTCCCGATATGGATAGCGTCGGGATTATCTTTATCGTATCCTGAGAATGCGCGACATTCAGAGTATAATAGTAAATAGAGCTGTTAAAAGGCGGGGTAAACGCTCTGCCGGAATCCGTAGTAAGATCAAACAGATTCGAGTTGGTCGACGCGAAGTAGGTCGCCGGGTAGGAGAGGACGGCTTGTAAGACTCCGTTGTTATCTATCCATTTGTCGCTGGTCAGGTTGTCGAAAATATTTATCGTCTCGCGATACATTCCGAGGATAGTCCCCGACGCGTCGCCCTTTCTGAACGTTAATAACAGATCTTTCACTCCCGACGCAACGTTGTTTCTTTCAAACGCAACCATTTTATGATCGACGTCGGGCGAATTATCAATAATGGCGAGAGGCGTATCGGCCGCCTCCCCTAAAAGTTTCGCCCCCACATAGCCTATTTCAGAAATTTTGGGAAAACTAATTCTGACCTTAACGTTCCCCGTCGCCGATTGAATTAACTTTATATCGACCGTAAGATCCGTCGTAGTATTGGCGGCTATTGTTATGCCGGAGCGCGCTCCTGTCGCCAAAACCTGCCCGGACCGCTTGGCTTTTACGGCGATATTCCACGTTCCCGCCTCAATATTGTTAAAATCGGCGACGTTTGTCGCAAAATCGGCGCTTCTACCTGCAAAACCGTCGTCGCTGGTCATCTCTATGCTGTATTGATCGAAATTTATAGCGTGCGCGTCGACTATTATAGTTCTGGTCTTGATATTCTTCTCTATATAAATCCTAAGCGATCCCCGATTAGCCGCGCTTATCGTAGTAGTCGGCGTCGGGTCGCTCGGGTTTCCGAAAAAAAACGAGTTACGACATGCTACCCCGACGATGAAGATAACCGCAGTCGCCAAACTAACCAATATTGTATTTATCTTATTTGTTTTCATTTTATCCTTATCCTCCTTACTGCGTTACTATAAACGGGATACTGCCGGAGTATCCGACTCCGTCCTTCCTGGTTGTTACGCTCAAGAAATGCATACCGATCCCCGCTCCGCCGGAGTTCCAGTTTAACGTCGAAGCGGTCGACGCTTCAGCGCCGTCTATATACCACTTCCAGTCCGTTCCGCCGGCAAAAGTCGCCGTTACTGACAAGTAGTTTCCTTGAGTTACCGTTATATTTGAAGACGGATCGAAAATTATCGCCGCTATTTCGGGCGGTGATAAACTTATCGTTATTGTTACGTCTCCGTTCGGTATCGTCGTCGTGGTTGTAGTAGTCGACGTCGACGTCGTTGTCGAAGTCGACGTTGTGGTCGGAGCGACCGTCGTAGTCGTGGTAGTCGACGTTGTCGTAGACGGTTCTACCGTAGTCGTCGTAGGTTCAATTGTTGTAGTCGTTGTCGACGACGTTGTAGTCGGAGCGATAGTCGTTGTGGTAGTAGTAGTCGACGTCGTAGTTGGAGCGACCGTCGACGTAGTTGTGATCGGGATAGCGGTTGTCGTTGAGGTAGTTGAAGTCGACGTCGTTGTCGAGGTAGTAGTCGAAGTTGATGTTGTAGTTGGAGCGATAGTCGTGGTAGTAGTAGTCGACGTTGATGTCGGAGCGACCGTCGTAGTAGTAGTAGTAGTAGACGTTGACACATATGTTGACGAGGTAGTCGACGTTGATGTCGGAGCGACCGTCGTAGTCGTAGTAGTAATTGACACATATGTTGACGAAGTTGTCGTTGGAACGACAGTCGTAGTCGGATATGTTATCGTCGACGTGGATGTAGTCGTCGTTGAAGTTGAGGTTGACACATATGTTGTTGAAGTCGACGTATAAGTTATCAAGGGTTTATACGGTCTTAACGCCTCGAGTTCGTCGAGAGTGTATAAAGTTAACTCCTCGCAATTAAACAAAATAATCAATACTGAAAAAAGCGTCGCTAGTACGCCGAGATTAATATTTTTCTTTAACATACACGCCCCTTAAAAAAAAAACTCTAAAAGCTACAATACCCCAACTTATATTATACTGCTAATTAGAATAAAAACAAGTAAAAATTTAAATATTTTGTAAATATTTGGCTCTATTTTTAAGAAAGCAGGTTTTTTGAATTTAAAACGCCGCCTTTCTCAATAATACTGCGAATAAAAAGGCAAAATTAAAAAAGCGACGCATATGCGTTAAACCAAAAACCCATATGTGTCAATTTTATGCGACAATTGTCGCGCCCCGATAAAATTGGGAATTCCCGTTTTGAATATACTAAAATACTAAAGCCCATATGTGTCAAAAACAAAACGCGGCGGCATATGCGTCAAACGACGCGCGCGCTTCAATTAGACCCAATCATCGCCGGAGCGAGAGCGTCGAAAATAAAGAAAATCTGAATATGCGCTTAAAATTCTTGATTTTCTTAAATTAAACTATTATAAAGGAGATAATATTTGTAAAGGCTCAACGTCGGGAGATATAAGTAATTGCTAACGATTTTTACGATACCCAAACCTTTTACCGATCCTCATATCAACGTTATTCAGACGAACGCTATAAAAAGTTGGACGCTGTTAGAGCCGCGACCCGAGATATTTCTATTTGGAAACGACTACGGGGTCGCGGAGATAGCCGAAGAGTTAAACGTTGCTCATATAAAAGATATAGCGGTTAACGATTCTGGAACGCCGTTTTTGGACTTTATTTTTGAATATGTCGAGAAAAACGCCAAATATGAAAACTTATGCTACGTTAATTGCGATATTATGCTGTTTCAGGATATAATCGATATTATTCCGAAAATTAAACTCAATAAATATCTAATACTCGGTCAAAGATGGGATTTGGATTTGAAAGAACGCGTTGATTTTACCGACGGCGAATGGAGGGAGAAGTTACTTCGAACGCTTGACGAGCGCGGAAGTCTACACGAGCCGGCGGGAAGCGATTATTTTTTATATAAGAAAGGAAGCGATATCAAAATGCCCCGTTTTCTAGTCGGTCGAGCCGGCTGGGATAATTGGCTGATATACCGCTTTAGGAAAACGGGAATTCCCGTTATCGACTGCAGTAAAAGGGTTAGGATTATCCATCAAAATCATACCTACGCTCATATTAAAAATAATAATTGCTCCGGCTATCAAGGCGCCGAAAGCGAGTTTAACAGGGATATTATAAAAAAAACGGGCGGCGGGCAGTTTTGTATCGACGACTCAAACTACGTTTACGACGGTAAAATCAAAAAGGTCAAATTCGGTTTTGGGAAACGTAAATTTCATTTTTACGCGTTTCATCCTTCGATTAATAAGTTTATTTTGTTTTTGAAAAATAACGTTTTTTTTATTCTTCCGAAATCTCTCGGAAAAGATTTTGTGAAAAATAATTTATGTAAAATTCAAGATAAAAACGACGAGCGCGTTTTTTTGGATAATTACTCTTTAAATAGTTGTTCTTACGAACTGGTAGAAAAAAAGAGAAAATTCGCCGATAGAAAAAAAATACTATCCGTCGTAAAAAAATATAATCTTATGGATTTGTGAGAAGGAACGGGCTTTATTATGCTAAAAAAAATAGTAATAAATTTGACTCCCCCGTTTATAATTAAGGTATTTAAAAAAATAAAAAATATTTTTAGCGATAGAAAAAAACATAAAAATATCAAAAACTTTCAACTTCATGGGTGGTACGCTGGATTTGATAGTTACGAAGAGATAAAGAAGAAATGTTGCGGGTATAGCTCCGGCGAGATTGTAAACAAATGCTCTCAATCGCTTTTAAAAGTTAAAAACGGCGAGGCGGTTTATGAAAGGGACTCGGTTTTATTCGATAAAATTCAGTACTCCTTTCCGCTATTGGCGTCGTTGTCGGCGGTAGCGTCTAAGAGCGGCAATAGACTCGATCTTGTAGATTTTGGCGGCTCGCTTGGCAGTTCATATTTTCAAAATCGAAAAGCCCTCTCTTTTCTTGATTATTTGCGATGGAGCATCGTCGAACAGGAGAATTTTGTAACGGAGGGAATAAAGAATTTTCAGGACGACGTTCTTAAATTTTATTATACGATAGAGGATTGTCTGAAAGAGAATAAGCCAAACGTTATAGTCTTGTCCAGCGTTTTGCAATACCTTGAGAATCCTTACGCCTTTTTAGAAGAAATTATGAAATATAATTTTGAAAATATAATTTTTGATTTAACGGGGTTTGTCGAAGGGGGCGAAGATATTCCGACTTTGCAGATAGTTCCCGAGATAATATACAGGGCGGATTACGCTTGTTGGTTTTTTAACGAAGAGAAGTTTCTACGATTTTTTAAAGACAAATACGAGTTGGTATACGATTTTGACTGCTCAATAGGTAACGATATTGAAATATATAATTATGATAAAAGAGCCAAATACAAAGGATTTTATTTCGCGAAAAAAAACGCCAAAATAGAGAGGATTTATGAGAATATTTAAAGTAAATTATTTTCCGGATACTTTTATAAATTATGTTTACGCAAAGTATCAAGATTTAGCTGGCGCGTCTTATTCCGAGCAGTTAGATAAATTGTTTTACGAATCCTTTTCATGGGGCGACGCATGGACGTTTTATCTGAAAGTCTTCGGATATACGACCGAAGAGATTATTTATAATGCGCCGGTTTTACAAAACAGATGGCTGTTAGAAAACGGGATAAAAAGCGACGGCGTTTCTTTGGACGACGTTGTTATTATGCAAATTAACAAATTTCAGCCGGATATTTTATGGTACGATCATTTCGACGCTATACTGTTGCGTAAAATCAAAGAGAGACGCCCCGGAGTGAGATTGATTATCGGCTGGACGGGCAGCGCGATTTCCGATTATGAAATGTGGAAATATACCGACATAGTGTTATCCTGCGCGCAGGAGTCGGTAGATATTTTGAATAATATGGGGCATAAATGTTATCATCTGGATCATGCGTTCGATAAAAGAATCCTTGACAGGATAGATATGAATAAACCTAAAGATAAAGAGGCTATTTTTATCGGGCAGTTGATAAGAGCAAGCGATTTTCATAAAGACAGAGAGATATTTCTCGACAAACTTTCTAAAAAATCCTCTATAACTATATATTCTCCCACTTATAAGGAGTATAAAGTAAAATTGAAAAGATTAGTTAAGATATTTATAAAAAGAATCTTTTATAATATGTTAAACTTAATGAATAAAAAAGGCGCGTTATACGGCGCTTTGATAAAAAAGCGGGTTTTTTACAACATATCGATCTTGACTAAGAAACCCTCCTACGGTTTGCATAAAGATTTTAGCGCGTCGTTGAAGAGATGTATGCGTCCGGGCGTTTTCGGGCTTGAGATGTTTCAGATAATAAGAGATTCTAAGATCGTCCTTAACGTTCACGCCGACTCCTCCCCTAAATACGCCTCGAATATGCGGCTGTATGAAACGACGGGCGTAGGGAGTTGTTTATTGACCGATTGGAAACGCAATATCGGGGATTTTTTTGAAGACGGCAAAGAGGCGGTTGTTTACAGGAACTACGAAGAGGCGTTGGAGAAGATAAACTACCTGCTGTCAAATCCGAAAGTCGTTGAAGAAATCGCTCTTGCCGGGCAAAAAAAGACGTTAAACGACTTCTGTTTTGAGAAGAGAATACTTGAATTTGATAAAATAATTAAGGCGAATATCTAATGAAAACAGATATATCCGAGAAAATTGAAAAAATTCTAAAAGAGTGTTTTTGGAACGATTATAAAATTGAATCTCGCGACGTTGAAAAATATTTATCGGAAGGGAATAAAGAATTTTCCAAATTTCTCGTTATGAGGATTTTATCCGGCAGTTCTTTTCCAAGCGCCAGATTAAAGTCGATATTTACGATTGATCAAATCAGAGAATATTTACCGGAAAACGTTAGCGATAAAAGGATCGCGTTAAAATTAAAATTAGTTCGTTCGGTTTTATTAAGAGAGCCGATAGAGGGGATAAGACCTTGGAAAATCTAACGGATTATAACGAGCTATATTCGGAACAGGATTTTGTTCTGGGAAAAATGAAAAGTTTAGAATCGGGATTTTATTTGACCGGCGGAACCTGTTTGCATAGATTTTATATAAATTACCGTTATTCCGACGACCTGGATTTTTTTTGCGCCGATAACGATTTGTTTCGAGACTATTCCAGAGAAATTATCGAATCTTTCAAATCGAGCGGAAAGATAGTTAAAACCATTGCAGACGCAAGAGATTTTATAAGAATAGAATTTAATAATATGTTAAAAATTGATTTTGTAAACGACAGAGTTTATAGATATGGTAAAATAGAAAAGTCGGAAGAGGGGTATAGAATCGATAATATATATAATATTCTTACCAATAAAATTACGGCGGTAATCGGTCGAGACGAGCCGAAAGACGTTTTTGATATTTGCTCAATTTCTATGAATTATGATTTTAATTGGGCTCAGATTATCGAGATCGCCGGTAAGAAATGCGTCTTTGATAAAGATTTGTTTGTCGATAGATTGCAGACTTTCCCGGAAATTTTATTCGATATGATTAGAGTTAGGGAAGGGATAAATTTGGACGATATAAAAAAAAGCATTCCCGGAATTATAGAGAATATTTTAGACGAAAAAGATAATTTTAAAATTTAATTCGCGTCTAATCTTGCGCAAAATAAATTGATTTTATTTCGACGTTGTTATATAAATAACAAAGGGGCGTAAAAATGAAGAATAATTTGATTAAATTGATAAATGAAAAAAAAGCGAGAGTGGGTATAGTGGGCTTAGGTTACGTCGGACTGCCGCTCGCTTTGAGATTTTCGGAAGCGGGATTTAAAGTAACCGGTTTTGACATTGATCCGGAGAAGGTAGAAAAAATAAATAGGGGCGAGACTTACATCGCTCAATTTACGTCGGAAAGAATATCAAATTGCGTTAAAAAAGGGCTATTGGAAGCTACCGCCGATTTTGCTAACGTCAAGGATATGGACGCGCTTATTTTGTGTATCCCGACCCCTTTGGGCAAGCACAACGAGCCCGATATCTCTTATATAATTAATACCGTTGAAGCGGTAATGCCTTATACAAGAAAGGGGCAGTTAATAAGTCTTGAGAGCACCACTTATCCCGGAACTACCGACGAGGAGATTGTCCCGAGAGTGGAGAATAAGGGGTTTAAAATCGGAGAGGATTACTTCGTAACGTTCTCGCCGGAGAGAGAAGATCCGGGTAATAAAAATTTTCATACTCAGACTATCCCAAAAGTTCTCGGCGGCTATACTTCAAATTGTCAAGAGGTCGGAGCGGCTCTATACGGTTCGGTAATAGACAGCGTCGTAAAGGTAAGTTCGACTAAAGCGGCGGAGATGACGAAGTTGCTGGAGAATATTTTCAGATCGGTGAATATTGGGCTCGTAAACGAGTTAAAGATAGTTTCCGATAAAATGGGGATCGATATATGGGAAGTAATCGACGCCGCGGCTACTAAGCCGTTCGGATATATGCCTTTTTACCCGGGACCGGGATTGGGCGGACACTGTATCCCCATCGATCCTTTTTATCTCACATGGAAGGCGCTCGAATACAAAGTTCATACGAGGTTTATCGAACTAGCCGGCGAAATAAATACTTCGATGCCGGAATACGTTGTAAATAAAGCGCAGGACGCTCTAAATAGAGCTAAAAAGTCTGTGAACGGCTCAAAAATTCTGGTAATGGGACTGGCGTATAAGAAAAACGTCAGCGATACCAGAGAGTCGCCGTCCGTCAGGATTATGGAAGAGTTGATCAAAAAAGGCGCGGAGGTTTCTTATTCCGACGCATATGTGTCAGAATTTCCAAAGATGAGAGAATACAAGTACGATATGAAATCGATAGAACTTACCGAAGCGAGTATAAAAAGTTTCGATTGCATTATAATCGCGACGGATCACGATAATTTTGATTACGACGCTTTGTTGAAATACGCAAAAATAATTGTGGATCCGAGAGGAAGATATAGAAAAACATATCCCAACGTAATTAAAGCATAGGAAAATTAATGTATAATTTCTGCACGCTGTTTGATTCTAATTATTTATCGAGAGGCTTGGCTCTTTACGACTCTTTGTCGAGGTTTTGCGCGGATTTTCATCTATATATATTCGCTTTTGACGACGTTTCATGCGATTTTTTGAAAAAAAAGAATCTAAAAAAAACAACTATTATATCTCTAAAAGAATTTGAAGATCCCGAACTTTTGAAAGTTAAACCGACTAGAAACGTCGCGGAGTATTGCTGGACTTCGACCTCGTCGGTGATTTTATACGTTTTGAATAACTTCGGAGTCGATAGTTGCGTATATCTCGACGCCGACCTCTATTTTTTCAGTTCGCCCGAAGCGGTATTTGATGAAATTGGGGATAGATCGATCGCGATTACCGAACACAGGTTTAGTCCGAGATATAAATCTTACGAAGCCAACGGGATATATAACGTTCAGTTTATGTTTTTTCGAAAAGACTCGGACGGTTTGGCGGCGTTGAATTGGTGGCGCGATAGGTGTCTCGAATGGTGCTTCGAAACGCCCGAGGACGGCAAGTTTGGCGATCAAAAATATCTCGACGATTGGACTACGAGATTTAACAACGTTTGCGTTATTCAAAACGTCGGCGCCGGCGCGGCGCCGTGGAATATAGAGCAGTACGATTTCTCGACGGATAACGGCGATATTTATCTGACGGATGGAGTCTTAAATCGGAAGGACAAATTGATTTTTTATCATTTTCACACTTTCAAACTTTATAAAGAAGGGGTTGCGAAAGCGATAGGTTATCCGTTGTCGAAAAATATTATCGAACGTATGTACAAACCTTACCTTGCCAAACTCGTCGAATTGGGCGATAAAGTCAAATCCGAATATAACGACATAGACCCTCATTTATTGGGGAATTTAAAAGAATCGAAGGGCGAAGTTGAAGAGGCGCTAAAAAGAATGTCTCGTAACGATTACGACGGGGATAATTACATAGTATTTGACAATAAAAAATATTCTGAATATAACAAAAAAACTCCTTTTATAAAGAAAATAAAAAAAATAGCAAAAAAAATCTTGAATAAGAGGTAAATATGTCGGATAGCCGTAAAATTAGTATTTATTTTGATAAAGAACTGGTGAAAAATAGACAAAATTACATCCAACTCTTATATCCGTTTTTGGGGTATCCGAAAGAAGAGGAGGATTTTGTCGATAAAGGGCGATTTACGGAATACGTCGAGTCGGGTAAAGAGTATTTCAACATAGCCGATTCGATAGAAGAGTGCGACGTCGTATGCTATCCGTTGGAATACCACGATATTCATATCGGTAAAGACGAATTTAAAAAATATTGCGCGGATATATGGGATAAATACCGCAAAAAGATACTTCTTTTTTTTAACAACGATTCCGACGAAGAGATTGATATAGAGAGCGCCATAATATTTAGAACCTCTTTTAATAAATCCAACCGGAAATTTAACGAATTTGCCGAACCGGGGTGGTCTAAAGATTTTATCTGTTATTACCCGGATTCAAAAATATTCTACAGGGAAAAAAGCGATACTCCGACCGTCGGTTATTGCGGTTACGACGACAGTTCCGAAAGGGGCGCCGTTAATCAAATAAAGAAGCTGGTAAAAAAAGCGCTGGGGAGATATAAAACCGATAAATCAAAAACCGGTATATTTTTACGCGGCGAAGCCGTTAGAAGAATAAAAAGAAATAAGCGGATAAACGGCGCCTTTATCATTAGGAACAGCTTTTGGGGGATGGATAATAAAATCAAAAAGAGCGTAGAAGAACTTAGAGCCGAATACGCCGCCAATATTATCGATTCGGACTATTGCATAGTTACGCGCGGCGGCGGAAATTTCTCATATCGGCTTTACGAAGTACTTAGCGCCGGAAGAATACCGCTTTTTATCAATACCGACTCGGTTCTCCCTTACGACCATATCGTTGATTGGAAAAAAAACGTCGTATGGGTAGAAAGAAACGATCTGAAAAATATCGATAAAATTCTATTGGCGTATCACTCCAAAATCTCCGACGAAGAGTTTGTTAAAATTCAACAAAATAACAGAAAATTATACGAGGAGTTTATATCGCCCGTAGGATTTTTCGGGAATTTACATAAAATAATATTACCGCTAATAAATAAGGAGTAAAGTATGGCAAAATTGATCCAATTAAAGAATATCAAAGACAAAAGGGGGAATTTGTGCGTCGTCGAAGGATTGAAAGACATTCCGTTTGAGATAAAAAGAATATTTTATATGTACGGCGTCCCCAATCCCCGGATAGAAAGGGGCGGGCACAGACATAAAAAGACCCGAATGTTGTTGATACCCCTTCACGGTAGTTGCGAAGTAAACGTTGAAACGGAGGAACAAGTGGATATTTTTGCTTTAGAATTTCCAGATTGGGGACTTCTGTTAGAACCGGAGGATTGGCGAGTTATGACCGACTTCAGAAACGACGCCGTCCTGCTTGTCCTGGCAAGCGAATACTTCGACGCCGACGACTATATTGACGAAAAGAATTAGCGAAGACGTAAAATTAAATTAGGCGCTTTTTTTAATATAATTTGACTTTTTTATTGATATATACCATGTTATATATTAATGAAGGAGGTTATTATGATATCTACCGTAAAAATATTTACAAATGGAAGGAGTCAAGCTATCAGATTGCCAAAAGAGTATAGATTCTCGGAAGGCGAGGTTTATATTAAAAAAATTGACGATATAGTAATAATAATTCCAAAAAACAAGAAATTTAAAATACTTCAAAATAGCTTAGATAAATTTTCATCTGATTTTATGAGTTCAAGAAATCAACCGGTAGATCAGGATAGAGAAGATATTTTGAAAGGATTGATAATTTAAGAATTGAAAATTGGGTAGAATGAAAACGAAGGCGCGCCCGCTTACAGAAATCAATAAAAATTCCTCTCGATATTCGGGCGCGCGCATCTTGGCGGTTGGATTATCGCTTTTATCAACATTAAGGCGATTTAGTATTTCGTCAGTTTTTCGGGGAAATAACAAATAATTTATTGATAAGAAATTCTAGTTGCAACTGACGAAGCGCCGGAAAAATCAGAAACTTTTCGCCAATCTGTTTTGAAGAAAGCCCTTGTAAGGAAGATTGTTGGACGGAGCGGAATTTGATACCTGCCGAAAAGAAGCGGATTGGGAACCGGCGGATAGGTTATTAGAACGAATAAATAAAAGGAAGCTGGGAATGGAAAGTAAAATTGAAATATATAAAACTCACGACGGGCAAACAGAAATAAAAGTCAATTTTGATAAAGATACGGTTTGGTTAAATCAAGAGCAATTGGCTTCATTGTTTGCCCAAACCAAACAAAATATTAGTCTTCATATAAATAATATCTTTAAAGAAGGGGAATTAGATAAAGATTCAGTTGTCAAGAAATACTTGACAACTGCCTCGGATGGCAAAAAGTATAAAACAAATTATTACAACCTTGATGTTATTGTCTCTGTTGGATATAGAGTAAAATCAATCAGAGGCGCGCAATTCCGTATCTGGGCAACTCAAAGATTGAAAGACTATCTTGTTGAAGGTTATGCAATTAATGAAAAACGACTGGCGCAAAAAAATCAGGAGATAAAGGTATTAAAAGACGGGATTAGCATCTTGACTCGCGCGGTTGCCGTACAGATTGAAAATACCGAAAACAGCAATGAATGGTTATCAATATTTTCCAGAGGTCTAAAACTCCTTGATGATTATGACCATGAGACCTTGGATTCTAAAGGGAAGACTATTCGGGAAACCGTTTATCCTTCTTATGATGAATACATTGGTATGATAAAAGAAATGCATTCTGATTTTGAGTCGGATGTTTTTGCCAAGCCAAAAGATGATAGTTTTCATAGTTCGATAAATCAAATAAGGCAAAGCTTTGGCGGAGTCGATTGTTATCCTTCAATCGAAGAGAAGGCGGCGAACCTTCTTTATTTTGTGGCAAAAAATCACTCTTTTGTTGATGGAAATAAACGGATAGCCGCCGCCTGCTTTTTGCTTTTTCTAGAAAAAAACGATATGCTACAAAATGACGGTAACGCAATTATTTCAAATGAAACATTGGCTTCTTTAACGCTTTACATCGCAATCAGCAAACCGGAAGAGGCGGAAACTGTTAAAAAAATGATTATAAGTATACTAAACAGGAGTGAAAACATATAAGTAGCGAATCAAAAAGCATAGTATTAAAAGTATGGAGCTTTGTCAATGTTTTAAGGGACGACGGCGTTGGGCGCGGCGATTTATTAAATTATGGTTGATTTCTTTAGTTCTTTTAGATATAATTTATAGAGCGATAAGGTATTGTTAGTTCTCCGGTCGGTTTAGACGGTTTGCGGAACTATAACAATTGTTATATTAAATGCATGTATTACAAAGAGCGGAAATATGAAAAAAGCGGTATTAGATAGTTGTATTATAATCGATTACGTCGTATCGGAAAGTAATGAGAAACATTCGGATCTGATAAAGACGGTATTGGAGAAAAATATCGGTTACGTATCGGCTTCGTCGTTGCCGGGGATAATCGAGGCGGTAAAGAAGAGCGACGGAAACAGATTGGATTTCTTATACTCGCTGTTAAAAAAATTAAACGTAGCCAAAACCCCGTCGTATATCGATTATAGCGATAGACTCGCTAAGATTGATTTTAAAAATTATCTTACCGAACTTTCAGCGCGCTCTATCGACGGGGCGGTCGTTACTACGGACGGGGATTTTTTGAATAATTCCGATAAAGCCGTTCGTCCCGACGATTTTATGGAAGATTTAATAAAAAACGACAATATTGATAGTAAAGAGGTGATTTTTTTCAATCTTTACGAGATTAACCGCAGATTTTATCCGAAATTTGAGAAAAGTCTGGATAGAGTTTTAAACAGCGGTTGGCTTATATTAGGAAAGGAAGTAGCGGAATTTGAGAGAAAGTTTTCCGAATATTGCGGCGTTGAGAACTGTATAGGCGTCAGCAACGGACTCGACGCTTTGATACTGATAATCGAGGCGTATAAACGGCTGGGAATGTTCAAAGAAAAGGACGAGGTTATCGTTCCGTCGAACACTTATATTGCTACGATTCTCGCTATATCTACCGCGGGGCTTGTTCCCGTATTAGTCGAGCCGTCGATCGATACTTATAATATTGATCCGGATTTGATAGAAAGTAAAATTACAGAAAAAACCAAAGCTATAATGGTCGTTCATCTTTACGGGCAGGCGTGCGATATGGATCGTATAAATTCTATCGCTCAAAAGTATAAATTGAAGGTTATCGAGGATTGCGCTCAAGCTCACGGCGCGAGGTATAAAGGGAAAAGGACCGGCGGGCTAGGGGATGCGGCGGGATTCAGTTTTTTTCCGTCGAAGAATCTTGGGGCTTTAGGCGACGCCGGAGCCGTTGCGTCGAACGACAGAGCGTTGTCGGACTGCGTGAGAATATTGAGGAATTACGGCTCGGAAAAGAAATATGTTAATTTTTACAAAGGATATAACTATCGGTTAGACGAGATTCAGGCGGCTTTCATTTCCGACAAGATCGATTTTTTAGACGAGGATAACGACCGAAGAACTTTGATTGCCGATTACTATCTGAAAAACATCAAAAATTCTAAAATAACTTTGCCGTCCGTTCCTAAATATACCGAACCTGTTTGGCATCAATTTGTTATACGGACGGAGGATAGAGATAAACTTCAGGAGTATCTCAAAAATAATAAAATTAATACGATGATTCATTACCCCATTCCGCCGCACAAGCAGAACGCCTATAAAGAGTGGAATAGTATGTCGTATCCCATAGCGGAGAAGATCCACAAAGAGGTTTTAAGTTTGCCCATTAGTCAGATAATGGAGAAGCGGGAAGTCGAAAGGGTAGTCGAGGCGATTAATTCGTATTAAGAAGGAATATGTTATGAATATGAAAGGTATAATATTAGCCGGCGGAAGCGGAACGAGGTTGTATCCGGTAACTCAGGTAGTATCAAAGCAGATTTTACCGATATACGATAAACCGATGATATATTATCCGTTATCTATACTGATGCTTGCCGGCATAAGAGATATTTTGATAATTTCGACGCCGCGGGATATAGTTTTCTTTAAAGAATTATTTGGCGGCGGCGATCGGCTTGGTTTGAACTTTTCATACGCGATACAGGAGAGACCAAACGGGCTGGCCGAAGCGTTTATTATCGGAGAAAAGTTTATCGGAGCCGACGACGTTACTTTGATATTAGGGGATAATATTTTATACGGAGAGAGCTTGCCGGAGATGATTAGGAGCGCTATCAAGAAAAACCTGGGAGCGACGATATTCGGATATTACGTTGACAATCCTACTTCTTACGGCGTCGTCGAGTTTGACGCGAATTTTAAAGCGATATCGCTCGAGGAGAAACCGCAAAATCCCAAATCCAATTACGCTATTCCCGGATTGTATATTTACGACAACGAAGTAGTGAAAATTTCCAAAACTATCAAACCTTCGGCGCGGGGCGAACTGGAGATAACGGACGTCAATAAAGTATATCTAAAAAACGATAAATTAACCGTTGTAACTCTTGGAAGAGGAGTCGCTTGGCTTGATTCGGGAACTATAGAGGATTTGCAGGAAGCGGCGGCTTTTATAGAGGTCATAGAGAAGAGGCAAGGACTGAAGATCGCCTGCATAGAGGAGATCGCGTATAAGATGGGCTTTATCCCGCGCGACAATCTGATAAAACTCGGCGAGTCTCTTTCAAAAAGTCAATATGGAAAATATATATTGAAGATTGCTCAATCTTTGTAGACTACCGTTTTTCTAATAACTCTTGCCGGGAATAGACGATTTAAATCGTCTGTTCTCGAAACGACAATTTTAAATTATTGCTAAAAAAATTGATGATTTGGTATATAAGTTGTATAATAGCGCTAAAGATGAAATAAAGAATATTGAATGGAAAAACTGAAAATTATTTTGTGGGACAAAGCGGAAAAAGATCTTGAAAAACTTCTCAGAAGAGATAAGATTAGCGCGAATAAAGTTATCAAAGAATTAGAAAATTTTGCAAATAATCCTAAAGGCAATTTTAATATAAAACTTTTAAAGGGGAAATTTGAAAATTTATATAGACTAAGAGTTGGTAATTATAGAATTATTTATGATATAATAAACGATGAGATCAATGTTTACAGAGTTAGACATAGAAAGGAGGTTTATTTATGAAAACTCAAATAATTAAAGATAAGAATAATACGCCTGTTGCAGTTTTGTTGGATTACAAAGATTATAAAAAGATGAAAGATATAATAGAAGATAAGAAGGATTATTTTTTAGGAATAAATGCAAAAAGAAATAAAACTACAAGTATAAGTCTGGATGAATTTAAAAAAAAACATAAATTAGATTGATAAAAACTATATTTTCTTTCTATGCAAAGAAGTAGGAGAAATAGATGAAGACTATATTGATCACGGGCGGAGCGGGATTTATCGGATCAAATTTTATAGAATATTTTCTTGAGAAGTATCAAGAGTATGTCGTAGTCAATCTTGATAAGTTGACTTACGCGGGTTCGCTTGAAAATCTTAAAAATGTCGAGAACAATCCGCGTTATAAATTTATCAAGGGGGATATCTGCGACGACGGGCTTGTAGAGAATATATTTAGAGATTACAAAATATCCGGCGTTATTCACTTCGCCGCCGAGTCGCACGTGGACAATTCTATCAAGAACCCAAAAGAGTTTATTCTGACCAACATATACGGCTCGTACGTTTTGTTGAATACGGCGAAGAATTTTTGGACTAACGCCCCTTTTAGTTATAAGAAGGAGTATATCGGAGCGAGATTTCTTTGCGTCTCTACCGACGAAGTTTACGGAACTCTCGGCGACGAGGGGTATTTTACGGAAAACACCCCTTACGCCCCAAACTCGCCGTATAGCGCGTCGAAAGCGAGTTCGGATATGATAGCGAGAAGTTATCGGCATACTTTTGGATTGGAGACTTTGATCACAAACTGTTCGAACAATTACGGTCCCAAACAGCACGACGAGAAACTTATACCGACGATAATAAGAAACGCCGTCGACGGCAAACCGATACCGATATACGGCAAAGGGGAGAATGTGAGAGATTGGCTGTATGTTCTTGATCATTGCCGGGCGATAGATATGGTTTTTCATAGAGGCGTTTCGGGCGAGACTTACAACGTCGGGACCCGAAATGAGATGAAAAATATCGACTTGACTTATAAGATATGCGCGATTATGGACGAGCTAAAGCCGGCTCCTTCCGGTAAAAAATATAGCGGTCAGATAACGTTTGTCAGCGACCGCCCCGGCCACGATCTGAGATACGCTATCGATCCGGCTAAAATCGAGAGAGAGTTGGGGTTTAAAGCGCTTCATACTTTTGACGATTCTCTAAAAGAGACCGTCTTGTGGTATTTGAAGAAATTTGAGTCGAAATAGCGAAATAATAAAATAAAAAGAGACTGCCTCAGGCAGTCTCTTTTTGTATGTAATACATTAATTCTACATTCCGAGTCCGATTTTTTTGACCAGAGTCAGATCGCTTTTGTTCAATATTAGTACGTCCTTATTAGCGCCGTTGATGTAGATATACTCTTCGTAAAAACTAATAAATGTGTCTTGATCTACTCGTTCTACCGATTGGCATAGAAGGTTGAGTTTGTCGTCAAATTTTCCAAGATAGTATTTATCGCCTTGTTTTAAAATGGCGTATATATTTTCGTCTTTGAATTCTATAAAACTTCTCCAGAAAACATTATCTTTCCCTTGAATTTTCGGTTCGAGAGTTTCCCGGTTTACAAGAATGAGGTTGTGGTCGGTTTCATGACTGCCTTGATGGACTATCAGCAATACGCCGTCTTTGAAGACGGAATATTTATTGCCGCAAATATTGTTCAGTTCGGATTTATGTTCAAGTTGATTGGTCGCTACATTTATAGTGTAAAGTTCGTTATTGTAATGGCCTCCCGACATATACTCTTTGACCTTGAGATAGAATAGAGTCCCTGCGAATATGTTTTTATCCGTTTCCTTTTTTTTAAGCAGGTCTTCGCGGGTTTGTAGTTCTTCCTCTTTTTTTGTTAGTTCTTCGCTTTTTTTCTCAAGTTCTTTTTTTACCTTTTCAGGATCTTTATTTATAGCGACAATCGTTTCGTCCTTTTTTATCTCTTTCTTATCCTGCGCTATCTCTTCCTCTTTTTTTGCAATTTCTTCTTTTTTTGTTTCCAGAGTCGTTTTGTCTTCCGTTAGTTTAGTTTGTTCGGTTGTAAGTTTTTCTTTTTCCTGAGCTATTGCTTCCTCTTTTTTTGCGATTTCTTGTTCTTTCTTTTGTTTTTCAGAGGCGTCTTGAATGGTTTCGACCGCTTTCTTTTCTTCAGCGAGTTTATCTTCTTTTTTGGCTATTTCTTGAGATTTTTTATCAAGTTCGGTCTGTTTTTTGTCTATGCTTATTTCAGTTTTTAGCGCCTCTTTCTTTTTTTGTTCGACCTCTTTTTCTTTAATTTCAACCAGGTCTTTTCTGTCCTCTATCCCCATATCCTCCGTTTTTCTGAGTTCGGTAACAACATTTTTGTCTGAAATTTCCGAAGTATCAAGCGAACTTATATTTCCTTTTTTAGCGTCCTCGGTTAGCGGTATTATAAGTTTTGTTTTTCCGGCCCATTCGGAGTATTTTGTCGATATACCCGCATTTGTAGTATCTATATAACTTAACGTAGGCGCGTTGTATTTAGTCGAGAAATAGTCGACTTTACCTCTATATACGGCGTTGTAAAACGTGGCAAATTTTGCGAGCGTAGCGGCGTCGGCTCTTTTATATCCGAGTTTTTTTTCAAGATACGACGAGACTATCAATCTCACGTTATCGATATGATCGACTCTTGAATCTTTATCGATAGAAAATATTATGGAGTCGTATTTATCCGTAGATTGATCGATAGCGTGTACGATAGAGTATTTATCTCCAAATTTATAGGTCGAATTGGCGTTTTTTTGCATATCGGAGAGTCTAAAGCCGATCGCCCTAATATCCGATACCGTGTCTACGGACGCGTGAGTTCCCGTATAGTTCTCAAAGACTACGTTAAAATCTTTAGTTGATCTAATTTCGTCTACGTCTACGACGAGACCGAAAAATAACGAATTTAATAGAACCGTAAATAGTAGAACCGATAATAATTTTTTCATTTTATACCCCTTAATTTAATATTCCAACGCTTAATAATAGCGCTTTTTTTTGAGATTGTTAAAATTTATTTTCAAATTATATAATAATTAATATATTTTTTTTGTATTACGTTATTTTTCAAGTATGATCTCGTATATTAAAGACTCTATCATAAGGTCTAATATGTCTTTATTAATCTTTTTATCCGCCGCTTCCTTTTTTAATATATCCAGCGCTTTGTCGACTGAAATTCTGTTTTTATACGGTCTATCGCTGGAAGTCAGAGCGTCGAAAATATCTACAATGCTCATAATTTGAGACTCCAAAGGGATCTGAGAACCTTTCAAGCCTTGAGGATATCCCGATCCGTCCAATTTTTCATGGTGAGCCCTTGCGATTTCCGGCACTTTTTCAAGACCTTTGGGCCATACTATCAAATTTAGAAATTTATATGAAAAATCAACGTGAGATTTCATAATTTCATATTCTTCGCTGGAAAGGCTTCCTCGAGAATGTAATAATCTGTTATATTCTTCGTCGCTTAGCGCGGAGCTTGTTTTTTTATCCAGATAAACGACGTCCGTTTCTTTAGCTTTTTTCAATTTATCCGCCACTTCTTCCGTAATAAATCCGGGTTCGTTAGCCGATAAAATCGCATTTTTTAGATCGTCGACGTTGGAGATTATTTCGTTTACTAATTTATCAATTTCTGAATTTTTCTTTGCTTTATTACCGTTAAGAAAAAGATGATATTTCAACGTCTCCATTCTGCCTTCGATACCGAGAATCTCTTCTATGTGAAGTTTTTTATCTTTCAAGAGAATTTTTTCGGGAATTCCTATCTTCCCAAAATCATGTAGAAGCCCGGCGTAATTTAACGCTCTTATATCGTCTTGCGAAAATTTGACATTTTTTAACGGACCGTTATCGGTAAAATTAATCAGATTCGCCATCGCTACCGACAGTTTGCTCACTCTTCTGGAATGACCCGCCGTGCTTGGATCTCTGCTTTCGACGGCGCTTACCGACGCCTCCATGAAGGATTCAAAAAGCGCCTGGATTTCTTGATATAGACGCGCGTTCTCGATAGCGATAGTCGCTTGACTGCCGAGAGATCTTATCAGCAACTCCGATTTGTGGTCGAATTCTACGACGTTTTTTTTTACCGTATCTTCGCCGATTAACTTGATACTTCTATTCTTTTTCTTGTTTATTAATTGTATCGCTCCGATTATTTCCCCATTGTGATTTATCATAGGGACTACAATCATAGTTTTTGACCGATAATTGTTTTTTTTGTCGAAACTGGAGTTAAATTTGTATGGAAGACTTTTAGGAATTTTGTACGCGTCGAGGATATTAAGACTTTTGCCGGTATTGATAACGTATCCGGCGAGCGACTTATTGTTAATCGGCATTTTTACCTTTTGATAACGCTCGCCTAAAGTATCGCTCATCGATCTTTCAAATTGCATCATTTTTTCGCCGGTTTCAGAATTTATCTCTTTTAAGACAAGGTATATCGACCCGCCGTCCGAATTGGTAAAATCGAGCGAGGTTTTTAGTATTTTTTGTAAAAGAATTTCGAGATCGGATTGCGAAGATAAGTCTATCCCAATTTGGTATAGAGAGGATAACTCTTTCTCATATTCGATATCTCTGGCGGTATTCATCAGAGCGCCTATAACCCTCGGTTCGTAGAAAGGATACTGAAAGAAATCCGAGAAGCCGTCGTCTAAAAGTTTCATCGCCAGACTGGGAAAATTGTGTTCGACTATGCCTATGGAATGGACGTTGTTCATTAGTAGTCCTTTAGGCGCCGGTAATTTGCTTGGCCAAAACTTTTCCCATTTCAAGTCTTTTAACTTCGTAAAATTTACGATGAGCGCAGAATGTTCTTCCAGATTAGAATAAGTTGTGAAATCTTCAAAAATGTGGTTGACGCTTAATATTTTTTTGAGATCGCTTTTTACCTGATCGTCGGCGCCGCTGTAATAAATAACGCTCATACCTAACCTTGATTAGAATATCGACAGCAGACGTTTAATAATCAATATCTAACAAAAAAAATTAGTCTTTATTTGCATATTGAGGTTTGAGCGCGATATTTTTGAATTATTTTGAACTTCAGACGAGACGGAAGGCGTATAGTACAATATTTCGTCTCAGTTTACTTTTTCATTTCTAAAGCTATAGAGTTTTCAAATCTTTTTTTTTCTTCGACAAGTTTAAACATATCGTCTTCGCTGTCGTTATATTCGCAAACTCTTATGTTTGTAAATCCGGTTTTCTCTAATTGGCAAATTGCGGACTCTTTATCCCAAAGCCAGAGATGTTTTGCGTTGCCGAGAGCTGAAACAAATATTGATTTAATTCCGCGATCTCTTTTTTCTAATCCCATCCCTAAACTTTTTATAAATTTTACAGATGAGTCGGACGCGCGGTTTTTTTTATTGTCGATATATGAATTTATTAAAACAGAAAGATCGGGCATTACAAGTCTGAATATACCTCCGGGTTTTAAAATTTTATAGGTATTTTTTAATGCGGTTAAAAAATCTTCATAAGAGAGATGTTCGAGAACGTGAGAGCAAAAAATTCCGTCGCAAGAATCGTTATCCAGCGGCAGACCTTTTACTATATCGCCATATTTGACATTTTTTGGGAAAATAGCGTTTAATCTTTTTTTTAGTAAAAATCCTAAAACGGGAATTCTCTGTATCCTTAAAGTAGGCGAGGAATCAAAATTAATCCATTCTTTAGGAGCGGTTAAACCGCATCCGTAATTTACATATTTTTTCAAAATAAAATCCTAAAACTCTCTTTTTTATTAAGAGGGCTAACCGCCTCTTTTGCCGAGGAAGATCGAATAACCGAGATATATCGATAATCCGCCGGTAAAATAAGTATAAAAAGAAAAACCGAGCGTTAATTCATGACGTAAATATATGAGCGAGTATGTCGAATGCGCGTATCTTTGCCATCCCCATGAGAATCCGGTATTTATAGAGGGATAATAACATAATCCTTCGATATCGGGATAAGAAATTCCGGTAAACGAATAATTATAGAAATCTCCCCATAAATGAAAAAAAGGTCCGAAATAGAAATCTTCAAGATAGTCTCCGATAAGTTTAAAAGAGAGACTGTATCCGGCTTCTATTCCGCGAGTTAAATTATAACTCGCAAAAACGCCAAATCCGGGGAGTATTGCAAAATCGGAACATGGTCTGAATTTGAACTGATTTTCAATATTTAGCGATACGTCGAGAAGCCCCATAAAGCTAGCTATACCGCCGCCCACGAATGTTATCGGCGAGGCGTTTATCTGAAAATTTGGGACAAACTGATATTCTGAAAAACCGGATAGTCCGTATCTGTATAAAAGCCCAAAATTTAATCCTAAAAAAATATCCGACGGAACCGAATATCCGAGAGAAAAATTGAAATTTCCGCCGATTTCATAACTTTTAGTCGGAATAATATCCGCGTTCTGATTAAGAGTCGTCGTTCTGCAATTAACCGCTAATAACGAAAAAACTATTATGATAAACGTCAAAAAAGCGCAAATTTTAGTTTGCATAGCGAATTCACCTTACGCGGTTTTATTTTTTGGGAAAATATTCCGCATAAAATCAGTTTACCATAAAAAAAAATATTTTCAATAAAATATGGATTATTTCTTAAAGCGCTTTTTTATCATATCTTTAGAATTCCGCTTTTTATAAAACAGGAAAACTCCCAAAAAAACGAGCGAGAGCGAGCCAAAAACTATAGTCGCAGGGTATTCGTCTCTGATAAGAAAGTAGTATGAGAAAAAAGCCGAGAATAGCGATAACGATACTCCGACGCTTTTCGTCAACACAGTTTGAAATAAGTCCGCTCTTTGGTCGATTTCGTTGGGATCGATTTCAAAATTTATTCTTCCCCGTTCAACTTTTGTTATAAAGGTATTAGCCCGTTCGGGTAAGACAAAGAGTTGTTTTAAGAAGTCCTTTGCGGCGTTTTTTACCTCTTCTATTATTTCCGAGAAGTTTTCCTTTACGACCCTATTAAAATGGGGTTTGAGTTCTTCAAACAGCTTAATGTTTGGATATAGATGCGATATTATGCCGGTAAGGGCGCCGAGCGTTCTTCCTATATAAGCCCATTTGTAAGGGAGTCTGAAAGGTTGCTCGTATACGACGTCGATAATTTCGTCTACGACGGGCGTTAGGTTTATGGAGAGCATCGTCTCCTTTTCAAGATTAATTTTATCGACTATCTCATCGAAGAAATACTCCATTATGGGGATTAATTTGCCGTAATCCGAGTCTTTTTTAAGAAATCCGAGTTTTTCCATAGTTCTAAGAGTTTTATCATAGTTTTTAGAGGTAAAACTTCTGATAATATTTAGCATACCGTCCCGCATCTCTTTAGTAATTTCGCCGGACATGCCAAAATCAAGTATTACTATATTGTTGTTTTTTGTTACCAGTAAATTCCCCGGGTGAGGATCGAAGTGAATCAGTCTCATTGTCAGGAATTGATGAAAGTATACCTCTATTAATCTTCTGCTGATTACGACCGGATCGTTAGCGCGATGTTTCCAAATATCATAATTTGTAATCTTATCGCCTTCTACATATTCCATAGCCAGAATCTTTCTTGTAGTAAATTCATGATATATATCCGGTATCTTAATATAGCTGAATTCGGACATTCCAAGTTTAAAACGCTCGGCAATATACGCTTCCCGCTCGAAATTCAGTTCGTCGCCGGTAACTCGAATAAATTCTTCCAGAATTTCGATAAATTCGTTGTTCTGCTTAAAAACTTTCAGTTTTGATATAGCTTTAAAAGCAATATAAAGTATGGCAAAGTCGGTATCGATATCTTTTTCAACGTTGGGTTTTAGAATTTTTAAAATTAGATTTCTACCGTTTTTTAACCGAGCTTTATGAACCTGTCCCAACGAAGCCGAGGCGATAGAAGTTTGATCGATAGTTTCAAAATTGTCGATCTTATCTCCGTATTCGTTTTTAATAACAGAATATATGGCGTCAAAACTTACAGGCGGAACGGCGTCTTGAAGACCCGATAAAATCTTGATATAAGGGTCCGGAAACATATCTCTTCTGGTACTAAAATATTGGCATAACTTTATCATAACGCCGCCGAAATCTACCGCGAGGTTGTAAAGGGCTTTTGCGTCTTTGGTATGTCTTTTTAGCATCTTTTGCTCGGCGTATTTATAACCCTTTTTTTGAGAAATTTTCATCTCTTTCCAGAAAGATAAAAATATCCTCAAAAAAAGCGCGAGTACTTTGAAAAATCTTCTTCTTTTGTTCATTTTAAATCCGCTCGTTTTTTACAGAGATTTTTTTACGTCAAACTATTACATATGCGTTAAATTATTGCATATGCGTCAAACTGTCGCATATGCGTTAAATCTACAAAGTAGAAATAAGCCCCGCGTATAATCTGTACGTATCGTATCAAAGACCCATATGTGTCAAATTAATATCGCGCGCGCGTCCGCCGTTATCTTGAAAATTTCCGCAATGCGACGATTTTTATTTTTTTATGTCGTCTATTTTTTTATCGATCTCTTTAATCATATTTTTAAGTTCGTCGATTTCGTCCTTCGTAGCCAATCCGATTTTTGAAGTCAAGTTTGATATTCTTTCCTTAAAACCTCTCAGATCGTCTCCAAATTTATTATCAAATTCTTCTTTTTTTTCTTTAATTTTTTCGGTAAATTCGGTATAGCGTTCTTCGCGGTTTTTTTTGAATTCTTCCGCTTTCTTTTCTATCTCTTCGCCGACGGAAAACATTAATACTCCAAGCGCCTTTAAAAAACTGTTCATAAGATCCTCCTAAAAATTATTTTGATTTTCTATGGGGTTTATATAATTTCCTATAGAGATTAATTTTTTTGTTGTCCTCTGGCATAAAACCGGTATGACTGGCAAATTTAATATCTTCTATAGTATAGAACGATTTTGGATTAAATTCTTTGATGATTGTTATTACGTCGTCAATTTTTTTTCTTTTTACTATAGTGAATATTACGTCGACCGGACCTCTGGAGCCGAATCCTTGAATTTTAGTAACGCCGTATTTCATCTCTTGAAATTTATCTAATAATTTAGTCGAATCCCCTTGCGCCATGATTCTAAAAATTACCGTTCCGATTGATAATTTGGATTCAATCTTTATTCCTACAAAAGTGCCGAATGCGAATCCGCCGGCGTAAGCGACGTAATATAGGAAGTTATTGACGTTGTTTATCAATTGGGCCGCTACGGTAATCCATAAAAGGACTTCAAAAAAGCCTAATATCGGGGCGATATATTTGTAACCTTTGGTAATGAGGATTACTCTAAGAGTTCCAAAACTCACGTCGAATATTCTTGATAAAAAAATTAGCAATGGTAGAATAAACCATTTAAAAATAAAATCTAAATCCATAATTTGTTTGCTATATATTATAATATATGGCAATTTTAGTAATAAAAAGATAATTAATCAATCATTTATAGTATCTTTACAAAATTATTACTTAACAGACGCCCCTGGATATTATATTTTATTGTTTTAACAAAAATTTGAGGTTTTATATTATATTAGTATATTCAAAATGGGAATTCCCGTTTTATCCGTTCGTATATTTTAAAATTACCATCATTTAACAAAAAAAATCGTACCCTGTCAGTTTTTTTTGTGGAATAACAAGATAATTTACCGATTAAAAACATTTGTCTCATATGCGTCGAATTTTTATCGGGGAGCGACGCGGCGGCCATGAGGCCCATATGCGTCGAATTATTTCCCACCCCAAAAAACTGACGGGGCGCAAAAAAATCTTGTTTTTTAAGAAAATAGTAGTATTATAACAGTATATTTAATACGGAGCGGTTTATGAAAATCTCAAAAACAATTAATGTTTTTTTATTAGCAATAATAATTATATTCGGTTGTTCTCTGGCTAAAGATTTGGAGAATTCTATTGTTACGACAACTACGACTTTATTTGATAATCAATATTCCGCAACTACAATAGGATATGAAGATAATAGCTCTACAACTGTCGTTACAACAATAGGAAGTAATGGTAAAACCTACCCCTATTTTGCCGCCGAGCATAGAAATCTTTTCAGTCATAATACTATTTCTGAGATGGAGATACATATTACCCAATCCGAGTGGAACGGTCTTTTAAGCGATATGGACGCAAACGAGCGAACGGGGAATTATCGGAAAGTTCGTTTTATCTACAGGGGGATAGCGGGCGACGAGATTTTAGACGAGGTGGGTTTTAGAACGAGAGGAAATACTACGAGAGTCAGACCGGAAGATTCGGAAGGGAAATATCATAGAGCTCATTTTAAGTTGAAATTTAACAAAACTTTTGATCTTGTCAAGGGAACTGCCGAATACGATATTAGAAACGACAGAAGATTTAAGAAAAACAGAGAAATCAATCTTAAGTGGAATAGAGACGACGACGCGACTCAAATAAGAGAACTTTATAGTTACGATTTTTTAAATCGAGCCGGCGTTTACGCTCCTAAAACCGGCGCTACGAGGTTATATATAAAAATCGGCGATAATTCGAGGGTTTATTTTGGGATATATACCGTTATCGAATCGATAGATAAGACTTTTTTGAAGAAAAGATACGGTCCCGACGGTAACGACGGCAATCTTTATAAATGTCTCTGGCAGAATTACGGTCCGGCGACGTTGAAATACGGCTCTGTAAACTCAAGCGGAGCTGTTGGTGTAAAAAACTGGCAGACTAACTATCGTCCGGCTTACGACAGACAGACAAACGAAGACGTTATTGACAACTATGCCGATATAAAAAGTTTTTCGCAGAATATTACCAATCTATCCGGTTCGGCTCTCAAGACTTATCTCGACGCTAATTTTGAAGTAGACAGATTCTTGAGATGGATCGCCGCCAATATGCTTCTCGGTATGCCGGACGATTACTGGTCTATGGGGAACAATTACTACCTCTATTTCAACAACGCCGGTAAGATTGAGTTTATACCGTACGACTACGATCACGGGCTTGGCGGCGGCTGGGATGGAGACGTCGGTTACGATACGATAATGAACGCTAATATATATAACTGGTTTTATAACGCCCCGGGAAGCGGTTATAACGAGAGACCTTTGATGAAAGTATTATCGATTCCGGAATACAAGACCGCTTATACCAATTATCTTAAGGCGTTGATCGATCCGACTACCGGCATTTTTTCTTACGCCGACTTCAAAAACAAATATGATCAAATGTACGCTCTATACTCGCCCTATCTTGACAACGATATAAACGAAGGGGAGAGTATGTCGCTTTCAGAGAGTCCGGCGGAAAATTATTTTACTACGAAAATCGCTTCCGTTGCAAATCAAGTTGGGGCGGTAGTAACTACGACCACGACTATTCCGTCGTCTACTACGACTACGACTAACCCCGTTATATCGAATACTATGTTTCTCCGCGGAACAATGAACGGCTGGAAGACTACTCCGATGACTAAAACTATCGTCGACGGCGATGCCGTTTGGACCGTTTCCGTTGCGCTCGCCGCTTCGACTGTTTATGAATTTAAGTTTGATCAAGACGGCGATTGGAGAGAAAATTGGGGAGCCGGCGAGGGGAATAGCGTATTATCGAATGGAGGCAATATACCAATTACGAGCGGCGTCGCGGGAAACTATATCTTTACTTTTAATCAAACAGATTTATTGTGGGACGTCGCCGCGGAATAACAGACCGTTATTAGGCGTTTTTACTTATCTTAACTATATAGTTTTTTATTCTAAAATAGAACGAGTTTTCGCCGATAAAGTTGAAGTTATCTGTTTGCGTATCAAATTCTTTATAATAGTAAAGAATATTAGTCGGCGAGTAAACGCTAAGATAATATCTTGAAGTGTTAGAATCGGAACTTGAAATCAGGATGTTCCCTTTAGGATCAAATTTTACTTCTCTCAATTCGCCTTTAAAATCAAACTTTCCATTTTTTTTGTTTTTAATATCAAAATAAGCCAGAGCCGACTCCGTTTCGTAATACAATCTTTTATTATTAAATTCCAGAAGAGTTTTATAAGTAAAATTCGACGAAGTTTCAAATTTTAAAACGGGAATTCCCGTTTTTTTTGAGAAAATTTCTATCGTCTCCGGATATAATCCGGACGTTATCGCAAAATAGTCGTTTTCGACGTCAAAGGCGTTTGATTTTGCAAAGTTTACCTTAGAACCCGAGCTGTTCAACGTATAGACCGTTTTCCCTTTAGGAGAGTAAAGATACGTTTTGCCGTCCAGGTTTGAAGCTAAAGTATTGCCAAGTTTGTCCGTTGAAATAGAAGTAACGATCGAACTGTAATTTATTTCTCCAAAAAGTTTATCTCCGTTCATAGTCCACATCGAAAATCCCGAGCCGTTGGTTTTTATAGCGTAAAACATCGGCAATTCCGAGGATATATAAGGATAAGCCAGAGTTCCGACGTCCTTAAGTTTTTTGCCTGTATTTGAGAATAGGGATATGAAATTACCGTACTTACTGTAAGTTATATAGCCGTAACTGTTAGCCTGTACAAAAATATCTTCTTCAGGCGAAAGAAACCTATGGATCATACCCGATTTGATAGAAAAATAACCGCATTCGTTAGAGGATTGGTAATAACCGTCTATATTTGCGTCCTGAATAGGAGCGGACGTTACGTCTATAATCGAATTGATTTTGAAATCTTCCAATTTGTGGCTTTTAACGGGGAAAAAGACGGTATAAAACAGGGAGATAAATAAAAATAGTATCGTAAAGAAAATGATTTTTCTCATAACATAAGAATTATATAATAAATTGGAACTTTGGTCAAATTTTATTAAAAGAATATTTTAAAAATTTTGACAAAACCGATTTTTACAAGTATACTGCCGACGTAGGTTAAATATATTATGATAATTGCGCCTCGTTGGTTTTTTGCGGCGGGGAAATTAATGCGTATGTGAAAATGACGCATATGTTTTTATTTCGTTCATTATTATTAAATTGACGCATATGGTAGTCGCGCCAAAATAATTTGACACATATGATGTTAAGGTAGAAGTATTTTACAAAAAAGAGGATAGGAAGATGCGGGATATTATTCGGGATTTGATAGTCAGGTTAGGAGAGGATCCTGAACGAGAGGGGCTTAAAAGAACGCCTATGAGGGTTGAAAAATCTTACGAGTTTTTAACTATGGGATATAAACAAAATTTAGACGATATTGTGAATAACGCTCTGTTTCAGAGCGAAAACAACGAAATGATTATCGTAAAAGATATAGAGTTTTATTCTCTGTGCGAGCATCATCTTCTTCCTTTTTACGGAAAATGTCACATAGCTTATATACCGGATAAGACGATAATCGGATTGTCCAAACTCGCCAGAGTAGTAGATCATTTTGCTCGCAGGTTGCAAATTCAAGAGCGTTTGACTACCGAGATATCCGAGTCTATTGAAAAAGTTTTGCGCCCGATGGGAGTGGGAGTCGTTATCGAGGCATCCCATCTTTGTATGATGATGCGCGGCGTTCAAAAACAGAACAGTTACGCCGTAACGAGCGCTTTAAGAGGCAGATTCAAATCGGACAGCAGAACAAGAAACGAATTTTTAAATCTTATCAGAAAAAGAAGATATTAGGTCGTTTTGATCAACTCTACCGCTTCGTTGTAGCCGTCTAAAGACTCGGGACAGATGCTTCTTCTTTTTTGTAAAAGATGGTTTATTTGAAAATAGTAGCTCAAAAAATAAGCTTTATTTAACGATTTTTCTTTTATCAAAATTTTTTTGAGTTTCGCCGCTTCGCTAAAACCCCTTAGCGGTTCCGCGTAATCGGCGACAAACGTAAATTTAGCCATATCGGATAGTTTCACCCCGCCGGTCGTATGATGGGCTATGGACTTAAGAATATCAAAGTCTGTTATACCCAGTTCGATAATAAGAATTTCGCACGCGGCGACTCCGTGTAGTAAAACGGGGTATTTGACTTTATAATCAAAATAGTTAATCTCAAATATACCTCTCTCTTTGAAAGCGGAGCTGAACTTGATAATATCGCTATCGTTCATATCTTTTGCTAAATCGTGATATAATCCGCAAAGATACGATTTGTCCGGATCAATATTGAAGGTTCTGGCGTATCGTTTCATAAAAAGAGCCGTCGATACGGAATGTTCGATTCGTTTGTCATTAATTAAGTATTTTTTTAACAATAAATTTGAGCTTATTTTTTTCTCTACCATTCAACCCCGCGTTATTTAGAGCGTCTTTGCCCGTTTTTTTTGGCGCAATTTGGCGAATCGCATTTATAATATATTTTATTAATAAGCGGTCCGTCGGAAAAACATTTTATTTCATAAATATAATCTCTATTAAGAAAATTAAAAGACTCGATATCGTAAGGCTTAGCGTCAAAAAATGCGATTTTAACGTTCATAGGCGCCTCCTCGAAAAAACCGGCAAAGCAAGATGCCGATTATGATATAATTTTTCAAAAAAAATGTAAAGAATATTTTCTGATTCTTTCCCTAACGATTGTGGATATAACGCTTCTTTTTTTGAATATCGGCTATTTCTGTTTTGAGCGTCCGGCGGTTTTTTGGCGGGAGGAAGAAAATTGACACATATGATGCTAAGGTAAAAGTATTGATTAAATCTGCTAAAGCGGTTATAATTGAACCAAGTTTGGTTAAGTACG
>MWDO01000031.1 GCA_002070605.1 Spirochaetes bacterium ADurb.Bin133 | reverse complement strand
GATAAATCGCGATACATTCTATATGCAAAGTTTGTAACTAGCGATAATCTTGAAAATCACATAACGGCTTTAAAAGAGATGTTTTTAACTTTTGGATTACCCATGTCTATTTATTACGATAACGATTCAAAATACAGTTATATACGACATGGCGGCGTTCATTTTGATCAACGAACTGAAAATCCGGAACTAGTAATACCTAAGGCTTTAGAAGAAGTCGGAGTGAATTTAATAAATTCAAAACCCTTTCAACCGCAAGGTAAAGGTAAAGTGGAAAGAAAGTTTTTAACATTTCAAGGTCAAATACCGCATTATATGATTTTCGAAAATGCAAAAAATATAGACGATGCAAATGCCGTTCTAGAAAAATATGTCGAGAAGCATAATAATACATATTCCAGAGCTATAAATTCGACGCCTGAAAAAGTTTTTAAAGAAAATAATGATGTTTTTGAAGATCTTAACAAAAAAGATATCGAAAGCATCGAAAATGCATTTACAAAAAGAGCCATTCGTAAAGTAAGTAAAGTAAATGAAATTAGTTATAAGAATAAATGTTTTCTAATTCCAAAATATAAAAATTGTTCTCTTTCAAATTACGAAGTTGAAGTTAGAGAAAATCCAAATAAATGGATCAAGATTTTCTATAAAGATAATATATTGACTAAATATGATATTGGAGATATAGTATGATAAAAGAATTGTTTCAAAGTGTAAAGTCTCATTTTTTGAAATATGCGTCAAGTCTCAAAGTTGAACGACAGAAAATAAGAAAGATATTTGCCCCGTCGGTTTTTTGGGAATTAACGCATATGGAGTAAGGATAAAAATTCGACGCATATGCTACGCAGTACTCCTCGATGAAAATCGACGCATATGTGTCAATTTTTTTAATTAGCAAATTTTTTGTCATTTTCTAAAAAATTATACGAATTTTTGTAAAGAGTTTTCTACTTTTAGTTGTTATATATATTAAAGAAATATTAAAAAAAAAGGAGAAAATTTTATGAAAAACAAAAAACATCTATTCCATTTTATAGTATCGGAATCTATGAATAATAACGTCATAGATTTCTTACTAAAAGAGTTCAAAATTAATACATTCAGCGAGTTATTTGAAACTATGTTTCGTCTTATTGACAAAAAAATGCCAAAAAAGAAGAGTATAATCGGGAATCACAGATCCGAATACGCCGTTATAGACAATACAGACGATAAAAGACTGGATAAATATCTTAGAATCAGCGAAGCGGATTATCTTCGAATAAAAAGATGGCATTCCTTGTATAACGAATTTGGTATGGCTTCAACGGTTCGAGATATTATACTGTTCTTCTATAACGGCGTTGTCCAATACGGGTTGGAAGGATTTCTTGAGCTTATTGGTAAGAAATTAAAGATTGATAAATTGAAAAACGACTTTTTGGGTAAAATGACACAACTGTTAAATATAACCGCTCGAAAACAGCTATTATACGAGCTCGTAATTGAAAATTACCCAAAATACGTCCGCTCCGCATAAATTACGCGACTTTTACCGGTTGAATGCGTAATTATATTATTATATTCAAAACGGGAATTGCCGTTTTTTATTTTACTCTTTTTTAATCTCCATTTTAGCTTTTAGCATATCGCCAAGAGTAAATGTCTCTTTTGAGTTCTTATTCGCGCCATATTTATTCATATATTTTCGGGCAATTTGTTTCTCTTTGTTAGTAGGACTATCGTTATCGTTAAATTGATCCCTTTCGTAACCGCAAGATTTAGACGGGCATATCAAAATTTTTCTTCCCTTTTTATCTTTATTACTAATCAGGGGCTTTCCGCAATAAGGACAATTCTCCCGCGAATTAGCTTTAGGTTCGTATTTGACGGTAGAATTTTTAACTTGCTCGACAAGTTCTTTCGTTTTATCTCTAATATCTTTAGAAAATAGATTATTTAACTCTTTCCCTTCGGATATAGCGTTAAGACGTATCTCCCACTCGGCGGTTAGTTCCGGGGAGCGAAGCAATTCGGGAACAAGTCCCACCAATTCCATCCCTTGAGGAGTAGGAACAAGCTCTTTTCCGTTTTTTTCAATATAGTAATTAGAAAAAAGTTTTTCAATTATGTCGGCTCTTGTTGCGGGAGTGCCAATCCCCCCTTTTTGGATTGATTCTTTCAGAGCTTTATCGTCAATAAATTTTCCGGCATTCTCCATCGCCTCCAGTAAAGCGCCTTCCGTGTACCTTGCCGGAGGTTTGGTTAACCCTTGAAGAATATTTACTCTTTTAACGTTAATTTCCTCGCCTTTTTGAAATATTTTGAGGTTTTGAGTGGGAATATCTTCATCCTCTTCAACTTCCGTAATATTTACGCCGTACAGAGACTTCCATCCGGGGTCAACTACTTCTACGCCTTTAGAGACAAACGACTCCCCGTTAATATCCAAAACCAGCTTAACGCTTTTATATCTATACGGATTCGACAAAACTGCAATAAATCGTTTCGCGATTATTTCCCATAAAATTTTTTCCTCGCGAGAGAGCTTCTCTAACCTAACCGGTTCTTCCGTGGGGATTATCGCGTGATGATCGCTCACTTTAGCGTCGTCGATTAATCTTTTACCGGAATTTATTTCGTTTTTAAGCAATTCTCTAATTTTTCCTGAAAATTGAGAATTTTCGATCGCTTTTAGCCTATCTTTTAACGTAGGCAACATATCGGTAGTTAAATGCCTCGAATCTGTTCGGGGATAGGTAACAATTTTATGACGTTCGTAAAGCCCTTGTAAAACGTTTAGAGTTTGTTTCGCAGAAAAACCCAATACTTTATTTGCTTCCCTCTGTAAATCGTTAAGATTGAAAGCGAGCGGAGGCAAATCCGATTTTTCCTTAACATCGACTTCTTTTACAAAAGCGTTTTTTCCATTTATTTTTTCCACGATAGCGCCGGCGTCGCTTTGATTAAAAAATCTTGTTTGACCGTTTTTAGCTTGCCATACGGCTTTAAATCCATCCAGATCAACTCCAATCGTCCAATACGGTCTGGATTTGAACATTTTTATCTCACTTTCTCTATTCACAATCATCGCTAAAGTCGGAGTCTGAACTCTGCCTGCTGAAAGTTTAGCGTCGTAACGGCAGGACAAAGCCCGCGTAACATTCAACCCGACGATCCAATCCGCCTCCGCTCTGCATTCTGCTGCGCGAAAAAGATTATCGTAACGGCGTCCATCTTTTAATCCGCTAAATCCGTCCTTTATCGCTTTATCAGTTTGCGAACTTATCCAAAGCCGTTGAAAATTCTTTTTCCAGCCGGCGAGTTTCATAATCCATCTGGCAACCAGCTCCCCTTCCCTCCCAGCGTCTGTCGCTATTATTAAGTTGTTTACATCCTGTCTATTAAAAATATTTTTTATAGCGGTAAATTGAAAACCTGTCTTACCAATTACTTTTAGTTTCATCTTATCGGGAAGCATAGGTAAAGTTTCCATCTTCCAACTATTCCATTCGTCGTAGTAGCTTCCCGGATCGGCAAGCTCGACAAGATGCCCCATAGCCCAAGTTACTATATAATTATCGCCCTCGCAACAACTTTTCCCTCTTGGAGAACATTTTAATATTCTTGCAAGCTCCTTACCAACGCTTGGTTTCTCCGCTAAAACTACGCTCTTCATAGAAACTCCGACATTAATTATTGAAGCGATTATAGATATTTAATTGTAAAAGTCAACCGATATTTGAAATTCTCAAGCGCCCTATCGGTTTTTTCATCGAAGAGCGGCGCGGCGCATATGTGTCAAATTTATTTTTGACACATATGGAGCTTTAATTTGACGCATATGTTTCAATTTATATCATGGCGCGGCGCGGCGGCTATGAGACTCATATGTGTCATTTTCTATCGGGGAGCGGCGCATATGCGTCAAATTTATCTCGCCCCAAAAAACCGACGAAGCGCAAAATAAGTTTTTTTTATATTATAATACAAAAAAAGCGGTTTTTAAAAAACCGCTTTAAGGAAATATATTTAATAAATTAAAATCTTCTTTTACTATTAAATTTACCCTTGAAATTTCTTCGTTCCCCGTCTTTGAAATTATCTTCTTTCGGTTTTGCAATATTTACCCTAATGTTTCTTCCGTCAATTTCGCCGTTATCAAGCGCTTTGATCGCCGCGTCGGCTTCCTCCTGAGTAGACATTTCAACAAAAGCAAAACCTTTTGACTTTCCGGACAACTTATCGGTTATAACTCTCAAAGATACTACGTTACCGAATTCCGCAAAGATTTCCTTTAGAGAATCTTCATTCACCGAATAGGGCAGATTCCCTACATAGAGACTAATAGGCATATAAAACTCCTGAAAAATATTAAAAGTCCGATCACATAAGTATCGGACTAAGTAACATATATAACAATATTCTTAAAAATGCAACAAATTTCGTAAAATTTATCAATTAATTAAGTTTTTTAAGATTTTTTTTCGCTTCTTCTATTTTTTCCTTTTCATTAATACTTAGAAAATCTTTATTTTTCCCCACTTCAAGAGCTTTTTGTAAAAGTTCTTTAGCGAATTCCTTATCGCTTAAATTTTCCGGCGATCCGTCGGTTCGTCCAAATTTAGCCGCCATAGCTCCCTTTTTTTTAACGTCCCAATTTCTTCCTAAAAATCCCGTAGCCGCATCGACTAAAAAAATAATATTCTCATCATAACTTATAGCTTTTGTAAAGTTTTCAGACATTCTAAATTTATCTCCGCCCAAAAATCCCGGCACCGCGTCGTCGATAGCCGCTTTTAAATGATAAGGGTCGCCAAATTTCGGATAAATTGAGATCGCTTTATCCGCTAATTTAAATAATTCCGGTATAATGTTTAGGGACTCTTTTATCCCGATAGCTTTTCCTCTTCTCGAATACAAAACGTCGTACCAATAGACAATTTTGGCTCTATCAATGGGCTCCCCCTCTTTAACGTCGACGTAGTCCTTAAGAAGCTCCATTCCCTGTTCGCATAACAATATAGTGTCTTTTTTGTTTGGAGCTCTGTCGCTCAATTCGTAATAACATCTGGCGATCCTCCACAAAATTTTAAGATTTGGATTCAACTTGTCAAAGGATTTTTCAAGTTCCTTCTTTGAATCCAAAAAGTCGCCCCTATCTAGCCTCTTGTCTATTTCCGCTAAATCCAGCGAATAAACGGAAGACGCTAATAACGACGCCAGCAAAAAAACGACAACTTTTCTCAACATAAAAACCTCCTAAATTATAAATTAATCTAATTTAAAAATTTTATAGACAACCAGCAACACAAAATACAAAATATAATAAAATATCCTCAAAGGATTTTTTATTATAATCGCTCTTCTTCTTGAACCTGTTCCGGTTTTCTTTCCGGAAGGATCAATATCGCCGATAATATCTACAAAATTTTCTATACCTATAAAAACGCCCTCTTTAAACTCTTTACGAACCCGATAGATCCATTTCTCCTGTTTTGGTCTCGGCATACTTACTATCGTCATAGCGGGCGAGGTCTTTTGTATAGCCGTAATAAGATCTCTCTCAAACTCTTTTCGATATTTCACATGAAATCTTCCCATTAACCTGATTCCCGGAAACGATCCCCTGATATTTTTCTCCGCCCTTACTATCGACCGCTCGGTTCCGCCTAAGAGATAAATATTTTTGTTATACTCCGTAAGATACGTTAGCAATCTGATAATAAAACTAAAATAGTTATACACCGTATCAAGTTTTACTTTAAAAAACTTTAACCCAAACTTTATACCGTCCGATATAGGAATAACCATATCGCAAGAATTAATAATATTTTTTAATTCCTTACTAAATTGAGCTTTCATAAGCAGATACGTATCCAAAAGCGCTATCTGAGAAGTCCTCCTTTCATTTGATAATTTCGCCGTCCGTTCGTGAATCTCATCTTCGGATAACGAATCGACGTTTATCCCCAACAATTTGAATCTCATTATTCATCCCCTCCCGGATAAAAAAAATATATAGAAGACGCGACAAATATTGCCGACGTTTCGCTTCTTAATATGTTATCGCCCAAATTTACGCCAATCCATCCCATACTTTTCAGACGCTCTATCTCGTATTTTGTAAAGTCCCCTTCCGGTCCCATAAAACAAGCAAAGCGCCTCGTCTGAACATTTTCTTGAAAAACCGATTTTAAGGATTTTTCGCTATTTATTTCTCCAAAAATTTTAAGACTATTTATAGCATATTTATTAAGATCGTCAAAATATATTATGGGAAATATTTCAGGAATTCTTTCCCTTCCGCATTGCATACTACTCTCGCGGGCGAGCGCTCGCCATCTCAAAAGCTTATTCGCGCCGTTTTTGTCGTTCAGTTCTACAATAGAGTTTTTAGTAATAGTCGGAATAAAAGTATTTACCCCAATTTCCGAACATTTTCTGATAATATCTTCATTTTTATCCCCTTTCAACGCCGAAAAAAATAAAGTTACGTCTATATCGTTCCGTTTCCTTACAATTCGATTTTTTATCTCGATTAATATCTCATTTTTATCGACCTCGCTAATTATCCCTAAATATTCATTATAAGAGGCGTCCCCGACGACAAACTCCTCGCCGACCGATACTCTTAGCGAATTTGACATGTGGTTGAAATCTTTTCCCGTAATTCTAACTTTTGAATCAAAATCTATAATATTCTCTTCAATAAAAATTTTTTTCATACTAAATTAATTATTGTTGTAATTTTTTTCATATCTTCCGATAATTTACTATCAATATTATAGTATATTGCGGCTATTTGTTAAATAGTTTTAAATTTATTTTACACAGGGATAAAAATGAAAAAATATTTCCATATCATTCTACTATTGAGCCTATGCTCGGCAGTTTTTTCTCAAGATATTAAAAATTTAGACGGCGACGGCGTATTAAAAGGCAACTCATATTTTCCCTTATTTTCCGGAGCAAAATGGAGTTGGACGCTTGAAATGGATGGAGCAAAAACTGACTTTACTTGGGAGATCAAAGGTCTCTATAGCGTAACGGACGTTAAAAACAATCTGGAAGGCGTCGCGGCTTTTTACGTAGAGTGTAAAGAGCTCGACGGGAGTTGGTATTTTATTGAAAACGAAGGTTTTATCTCTTTTTACGAGAAAATCGATACGGAATATGTAATAACAAAGTTTTTTCCGCTAAATCCTAAAATTGGCGATAAATGGACTTCTAATTATCGAATAAATACGGTCTCAAGCGTTACGGACGACTTTGTCAAAGTGGATATAGAGTCCGACGACCTTTCAACAGTCGGGTATCGCCTCTATCGAAAAAACATCGGACTTTTTGATCTTTACGAATTGGAAAAAACCGATAAAGAAGAATTAATGACAAAATGGACGTTGAAAGAGTATTCGTCGTTTGATCCAAATACTATTCCAAAAATCGACGATAGCTCTTCTTCGGAAACCGCAATCGCGTCGGTCGAAAACTTATCCGACGATAGTTCGATAAAAATTGACGAATTTGATGAAAACGACGAATTTTACTCTTCCGATAATTCAGAGGTTAGCGTTGTAGCGGATAAAGATCCTATCGACGAAGAAGCCGTTTCGGTAGAAGAACCGGAAGTCGAATTACTCATTGAAACCCCCGAAGAATCTTATTTTATCCCTAATCTTAAAGTTGATAAAAATTATATACAAATTGGCTCTTTTGCGATGCTTGCTAACGCAATTAATTTCTATCTTGACAAAAAAACGGGAATTCCCGGTTTTAAATTTTGTATTTTTAAAGACGTCGACGGGCTATACAAAGTTTTAATAGAGACCGACGCTTACGATTCGACTATAATTGACTCAATAAGGAAGAAAATCGAACCAAAATCATTTTTTAAGCAGAGAAAGGTTAAATAATAGTTAATTAATTTGCTTTTATACTTGACGTTTTTATTATTTATTATATAATAGCGAAAGCAATATTATTTAAGGAGTCAAAAATGGCTAAAAAAACGACGTCAAACACTTCAAATTCGGTTATAAAAAATGATGAAAAAGCGACTGGTTGTAAGCAAAAAAAATCTAACGTAGATTTGAATCAATTTCTTTCGGAGATAGAAAAAAGAGCTTATGAGATTTATGAAGAGCGAAAAAAGAACCACATACCCGGGGATGACTTTACGGATTGGTTGCAAGCTCAGTCGGAGATCAAAGCAAAATATAAAATGATTTAAGGATCGGAATTCTTTTTGAAAAAAGCTCCTACTCGCAAGTATGGAGCTTTTTTTTTATTAATATGCGCCCCGTCGGTCTTTTAAGGCAGGGAAATTTGACACATATGGTATCAAGGAGGGAATTCGACGCATATGAGAAGAGGAAAATCGAGTCGAGCCAAAATAAATTGACACATATGGTGGATAGAAATTAACGCATATGCGGCGCGCCGTTCCCCGATGAGAAATTGCAACATATGCGTCAAAAAAAATCGACGCATATGAAACAAATGTTTTTAATTAAAAAACTCTTGATATATAAAATTTACCGCTTTTTTTGCGGCGTCTTTATCTTTTGAACAATCGACTCCGATTATTACGTTTCTTTCGCTCGGTCCTTGATCTATAATCTCAATATTTATATCGTTTTTCGATAAAACTCCCGCAATTCTGGATAACGTGCCGACGCTACGCCTCATCCCTTCGCCGACGACGCAGATAAGAGCTTTATCTTTCCTTATTTTAAAAACGTCCGAATGTAGCTTGTTTTGAGCGTATTGAGAAAACTCGTCTATATCTATTTTTTTTCTCAGCCCCTCGGCTACTCCGGTATAAACCGTTTTTTCGCGAAACTGTTTGCTGGAAACGACGACGCACATGCTATCGATACCGGTAGTTATCTGCTCTATATTTATATTATGCTCTTTGAAGATTGCCGTTAACTTATCCGCAAAACCTATCTCTTCGTTCATCAAAAGTTTTTCAATATTTACAAAAAACATATCCTCTATATGGGCTATACCTACGACCGGTCTGTTATTTAAAATTTCTCTTTTATTAATAATGGTCGTGCCAGAACTTTCCGGTTTCATCAAATTCTTTAAGCAAATTGGAATGTTAGCTCTCATTACCGGTATCATCGCCTCTTGATGCAGCACGTTGAAGCTTATATACGACAATTCCCTTATCTCTTTATAAGTAACTTCATTCATCAACTCGGGGTTTTGAACAATCCTTGGATCCGCCGAATAGACTCCGTCCACGTCTTTCCAATTTTCATACATATCCGCGCCTACTGCCGCCGAAACGTCGGCCGCAGTCTTATCGGTTCCGCCCCTGCTATACAACATCGGTCTTCCCTTTTTATCGACGGCAAAAAACCCCGGATAAAGAATTATCTCCTCGTAGCGCCTTAATTTTGAAAGATTATCGTAAGTCTCTTCCAATATTTTGCCGTCAAGCGGATTGCCTTCCAAAAAATGCCCGATTTCTCTGGGATCGACGTATCTTACGTTCATATTTCTGATCTCTTTCATATAAATATAGTCCAATCGAGTAAACAGCTCTTCGCCTGATCCAACGACTAAAGCCCTATAGTTATCTTTAGAGAGTTCCTCTTTTCTTTCGATATAACTTTTCAAAATAGTCATTACTTCGTCGATTTTATCCCTACCAATACCCAGAGGTTCAAAAACAGAATAGTGATTAAGTTTTATCTTATCGTAAATATCTTGAGGGAACGCCCCGTCTTTAAGCGCTTTTTCAGCGCCTTCGATAAGTAAATCGGTAACCTTTGGAAGCCCTTCCACTTTGCCTATTGCCGAATTAATTTTAATCCTTCTATCGGGATTTTTTTCAAACAGATCCGCCGATCTCTTAACTCTATCAGCAGTTGAATTAGCCCAACCGCCAAATTTTGCAACTATATAACTCATTGTAAACTCCTATTCCACATTTTTATCAATTTTTTTGTAAATATCCGAAAATTTATCCCCCCCGTATTTTATTGCGTCGCGATTTTTATCTTTAACCCTCGCCCATAGGTCGGCTAATTTCCTCCCGATCTTAGTTTTGCCGATAATAGATAATATTTTAGCTTCAAGGAGTTCTTTTTTACTAAAATCCAGTAAAATAAAGCCGATTAAGACAAATACCCATCCCTGTAAAATAGGTATAAACCCGCCTAGAAAACCGATAAACAAAAAAATCACTGCAAAGATATTTCGGATAATTTTTTTCATGCGAAGCTTATATCATAATATTATTTACGCCGCAATTTTTTTACATATTTTTTTTAATATTATTATATTATTTTGATATTTTACAATTATTATCGTTTTAGTTAAATTTATATATTTCTTTAAAACTTTATTGAAAAATTAGGTTGATTTTTTTTAAATTTATTATTACTATGGCATTAATAATTATTGAGATTACCGCTTAACAACGAGGCGCTTTTATGAATAATTGCGATACTCAAAATATATCCGATCCCCCGCCGAACGCTCGACAGGAAGCTAAAGTTCCTAGTCCGCCGGACGATTTAGGTAAAAAAGTGTTTTTCCTTTATCCGCACAGTATTATACAGGAAGATCTTATCAACGAGATTTTACGCGAAGAGTATGAAGTTTATTTCGTGAAAGATCACTTAAAAGCTGTCGGAATTTTTAAGAAGTATCCCAATTCAATTCTGTTTATTAATATAGACGCGGTCATGCCGGAACCTAAATGGGAAGAGTATGTTAAATCTTTGGTCAACGACCCCAGTTTAAAAAAGTTTAAAATAGGAGTAATATCCTATAACGAAGATGAAAACGTTAAAAATAAATATATTCAAAAAATCGGGTTGCCTTGCGGTTATATCAAGTTAAAAGCGGGCGTTAAGGAGACTAAAGATTTGCTTCTTAGGACGCTTATTATAAACGAGGCGAAGGGGCGTAGAAAATACGTCAGAGCCAGATGCGAAAGCGACGTCAACGCAAAATTTAACGTTAAAATTTACGACAAACTGCTCACGGGCGATATACTTGATATAAGTTCGGTCGGAATGGCGTGTAGATTTGACTCAAATATTGATATGCCCGTAAACGCGTCGTTTCCGGACATTCAACTAAAACTCAAAGGATCTTTAGTAACTGTGTCCGGGAAAATATTAGGCGTAAGAAAAAACGAATACGACCGAACTTACGTCATTTTATTCGATCCAGGCGCGTCGAGCTTCATTAAGGACAAAATATTTTCATATATATTTAAGTACCTACAGAGCAACCTTGAGGCGGAAATGAAAACCGTCGTATAACCGTTATCCGTCCCGTCGGTATTTTGGGGGGGAATAGCAACTTTTGAGACAGTTCCTTTAAAATGACACATATGCGTTAATTTAATTTTTATCCCCATATGCGTCGAATTTTCTCCGCAACATCATATGTGTCATTTTCTTCCCCCAAAAAAACTGACGGATTACGGCGTTATTTCTCCATAAGTTTTATCGGCTTTCCAAGCGTTTTTTTCTCTTCGTAATAATTTTTGTAATATGCCGCCGGTCCGAAATTCTTATTATCAAAATATTTCATAGCTCTGATAAATTCGGCTTCATTTTCATTTTCGTAATATTTAACGATATTTTTAAATTGCAGTATATCCTCCGGCAAACCGTCCGAATAAAAATAGAATCCTACCGGTATATCTTTTCCCTTAACGCTGAATTTTCCAAGATAATCGAGCGTAGTTTTATCCGATAACGCGTTGTAAGTATTCTCGCCTACCATTATTCTAGTATCAAAAAATTTATTCGCCCCTTCCAACCTGCTCGCCAGATTTACGTTATCTCCTATAGCGGTGTATTCCAATCTTCTACCGCCGCCGATATTCCCTAAAATCATCTTTCCGGAATTAACTCCTATGCGAACGTTAAGTCCAAAATCTCTAGACAACTCCTTATTTATTTTATAACATTCAAACGCGGACTTAACCGCCATATCCGAATGGTCGCTAAACCTGGTCGGAGCCCCAAAAAGCGCCATAAGCCCGTCTCCAAGAAATTTATTAACAAGACCTCTGTTATTAATAATAATGTCGCAAAACGCTTTTAAATATTCGTTTAATACCTCGACGACCTTTTCTGGGGCGTTTTTCTCCGAAAAAGTTGTAAATCCTTGTATATCGATAAACATAGCCGAAGCGTCGAGTTCCTCGCCCCACGTTTCAAGAGGTTTAGCCGATTCGGATACTTTTTTGAGTAAATCGGGGCTAAGATACGCTCCAAACGCATTTTTAATGATATTTCTACTCATTCCGACTAAAATATAGTTGACCAAAAGCGTAGATAAAAACGTCAAAAGAGTAAATACAAAGAAAAATACTATTCTTGATTCGATATTGAATTTAGAAAACAAAAAGTATTGAACTATAACTACAACGACAAACGTTATCATAAAATATAACGAATATCTGACAAAAGACTTTGTTTCTAGACCAAAATAGACTAAAAATGATAATAACAGTAGAAATATAGTTATTTCAAGAAAAATATTTGCCTTTTTTATCCAGTCTTCATGCGCCATATTTAGATAAGCCGTCGCGTGTATCTCGACTCCGGGATACGCTTTCCCTTTCACGGTAAAAGGAGTATTTTTCTGGTCTAACAGCCCTCTTGCGCTAGAGCCGATAAAAACGACTTTGTCTTTAAAAGTTTCGGGGGTTATCGTCGTTTGCAATCCTCTCCTTGCGTTTAACGCATTCTCAAAAACATAGTTAAATGAAAAATAATCTATAGTCTGGTTGATCTGCTCCCCTTTATCGTCTAGGTCGTATCCTCCCGGACCGTACCAATTTATGGCAAACTTACCTCTCCTATTTAATACTAAATTTGACGGAACGCTATCTTTGTTCGTCGTCAACAAATATGTCGTCGCCGCCAACGACGGGCAATAATCCCCTTTTATCTTTACAAAAGGAATATACTGTCTGATAACGCCGTCGGTCTCAGCCTCGATCTCAACATACCCCAAGTTTTTATTATTTTCCGTAAATAAATAATAAGGGGGAATAACCCCTTTATACTCGCTTACATATTTGAAATCGCCGGCGTTTTTTATCTCCGGCAAGTCAAGTTTATCTTCCGAGTCGATATACTTATCAATGTTGTAGGATAATATTATTTTCCCCGAATTATTAATAACGTCCGCAAACGCGTAGTCGTTATCCTCTCCAAAACTATCCGCCCTGTCTATGTCGGGGCTTGAAAATAAAATATCAAAAACAACCGCTTTTGCGCCCATTTTGACAAGATAATCGGCAACCAAAGCGTACAAATTTCTCGACCAAGGCCACAGTATTGAGCGTTTCTCCTGCATCGCTCTCAAACTAACGTCGTTAATATCGACGATAGCGACGTTGGCGGTTTTGTCTCTCTCGGCTTTACGCGTTCTAAAAAAGATGTCGTAAATGTTGTTGTTCAAAATGATAAAAGGCTCGGTCAAAGATAATATAAACGTTAACGCCAACGAAGATATTATTATTATTACAAAAAATACTAATTTACTATTTTTTTTCCTTCTTGCTTTCATAAATAAATCCAGTGAATTTAGTTATCTTTAAAATCTGAACTTTTCAAATTCAATATCTGTTTCTTAAAATCCCCAAACGGTCTTGTCGAATTCATTTTGACATAACTCTCAATATATTTATTCATCATAACGTCTATATCTTTTGCAAAATCTTTCAAAGCAAATTTGATAACAGTAAAAAACGTATGAGGCTCGGTCTCTTTATCCTGGAAAACCCGATCGACCGTCGAAGAGTGTAGAGCGACTTCGGCAAGATTATCGGACGCGCCCCTAACGACAAAAGCAAACAGATCCGAAGAGGGATCGGCGTCGGCGCTAATCAAAAAGTCCGCCAAAATCCTCTCCATATTTTTTTTCACATATTCGGACATCCTGTAACGACCTTTAGCCGTCGCCGTGTCTATCGCGACTTTACTATCTATCTCGTTTGAAGATTCGATAATAAATAGGTCGTCTAAGCTCTCTTTCATCAAAAAAGAGGTATCTAATCGGCTCTCTTCGGGCGCGATATTTTTATCCATCTTTATCTCTTTTTCTAAAAGGCATGAAGAAAAAGTTATAATAATTAATAAAATTATGCTTATAAATTTCATACGACCGCTCTAAAATTTCCTTAAAATTAATTTTACTCAATCCGTCGCGCAACTTCTTTAAACGGCTTAATATTTATAAACCGCCAAACTATACGCTATTTTTTTATTTTCATCAAAATATCTTCTTACGATATAAGAGCCGGCTAAAGAAGATTTACTCTTTTGATTAGAGTAATACGAGGTCATTTCAAAATTATCTATGATCAAATCTCTTAATTCAGAATTAGCTTCCGATTTAATAGACTTGATAATATTAGTTCTCGCCTCTATATCCGCTTTTTGAACAAGGTGGCTCGGTCTGGAATCGTTTTGGTAGACCCCGACTCCAAAAATATAACCGTCCGCGTTAGGAGGGTTTTGAAACCATATCGGAACTCCGTTTGATAAAATTTTACTGTCGATAAAAAAATTAAACTCGGGAAATTCAAACGGATTATATTTTACCCAAACTTTGGCTAAATCCTTTTTAAGAATTTTAACTATCGTTACGTCCCCCTGTTTAGTTCCTACCGATCCGGCTATTTTCACATAATCGACTACGTCCAAAGTAATCTCAGAGTCGCCCGTCGCGGCTATTTTTCTATCGGACAACAAAAATGAGCCGAACGTTTGATCGTACGAACTAAATTCGATCTCTAACGAAATAAATTTTGCTATTTCGTTCAGGCAATTCATTATATAATATTTCTCTTTGTTCTCCGAAAAACTCTGATTTAAAAACGAGAAGTAAAGACAATCCCCGTTTACCGGCGGACTATTAAAAAATCTGGCGTTGTTTATACCGTAGTTTCCCTTTAATATCAACTGAGCGTAAGCTCCGTTAATTAAGAATATTAATACGATAATAACAAAGTAATTCTTTTTCATCAGGTTCTTAGTATCTCAAATAATTGAAAAAATGGCTATCGTCCGATAGCCATTTTTTTTAAAACTTATTCGTCCATCTCTTCAGGATTGCCTTCGGCAGGTTTTAACGCAGGATCTTTTCCGTTTAAAGCCTTCAACTCTGCGTTTAGTTCGTCAAAAGATTTGTTAGCCGCTAATTTAGCAAAAGCCGCCGCGTTATTCTTCATAACTTCGTCGATCTTACTCGACATATCGGTAATAGCGAGCTTAATAAGAACAAAACCTTCAAAATATCCGTTATCCAACTCGTAGAGTTCTTGCTGAGATATTTGAGTTAAAGACATAGAATTTGAAGTTATAGATTTTGATACCGAAGATGAAAATTCGATAGTTTGTCCGGTCTTTTCCTTATCCGAACCAACGGTTCCTTCTTCCATAAAATCTTTAACCATATTAGCGACTTTTACGCCAAGAACTCTTGACAGCTCGTCTCTAGCTCTGTTTGCCGCAGTCGTTAAAGCCAACTGCATATTCTGTTTTTTGGCGTATCCGACTGAATAAATCGCATCCTCGGTCTGAGGAGGCATCAAAAACCATGCCGGAACGTCCGCTCTTTTTTTTCTGGTCGGAGCGTTCGTCGTCTCCGTCGTCTCTCCGCCGCCTCCGCAAGCAACTAAAACAGATAGTAAAAATGCCGCAAAGGTAGATACTGCAAAAATTTTTTTCATTTTTCACTCCTTTTTTTTATAATTATTTTAATTAATGCCGCTATTTAATAACTCCTCTATCATCTGTTCGTTATACTCCTCGAGATATTTATCGATCGCTTTCTGTACCGATTTTATATCCGTTACGCTCCCCCCCTTGACCTCCGGAGAAGCTTTTGAATATATCTCGCGACTAGTAGAGTTATCCAATATTTTGAAGGTTACGGTCAATCTTGTAAATACCTGCCCCGAATAATCCGACGTAGTCGTAGTTCCGCTACAAATCATCTTGAAACTAAACTTCGCTTTACCGTCGGTAAAATCGGCGTCCAAGCTATCGGAAAGAGTAGCTTTAATATTTGAAGCAAAAGCGTCAAATTTTGATATATTCCTCGTATCCTTTTTCATATCGTCAAGAAGAACCAATTCAAATCCAAATACCGGCTTTTTCACGCTAATAGTAACCTCTTTAACGGGCAAACCGAGTTGAGTTATCTTATTCAAATAAAAATCCTGCTCATCCTCGTATTCGAGAGTCCCCGATAAAAATTCGGTAAAATCCGGCTGGGCGTATAAAGAAAACGACTTAACCTTATCGACGACGCCGTTAACGACGCAAAAAACCTTCCCCATACCGTCCGTCGTCGAACTTACGGACATATCGGCCTTTATACCGTTTGTTTTAAATTGAACGGGCATATTTGCCAAAGGTTTATTGTTAGTTTTAAATTCAAAATACGACTTTACCGGCTCCGCGGAAATTCTATCTATCTCGTAACCGTCTTGCTTTGAAGAGACTACGGTCTGACTCAAAATTTTCTGCATACGCCCGATTAATTCGTTTACGACTATGACCTTTTTACCGTTATAATCGGCTTTTAAAGCGTTGGTAACGTACTTTGCCAGATTGTAATACCCCATAAAAGCAAATTTAAAAGCTAAAGCGGGATCCGACTCGGCGTCGCATTTGGATAAAAAATCCAACGCGTTTAACTTGGCGTTCTCCATCTTTTCCAACTGCTTTCTTTTATACTCTTCTATATTTAATCTGCAGTAAACCCAATACCCCCTCCCCTCTTTGTACCATACGTCTACTATCTCGACGTCCTCTATACTCTCCCTAACGGTAATCTTTATGCTTTGCGACGCCTCTTCTTCGGTAACGCCGTTGACTTCCTTAAAGTAATCGTTTAACTCAGACTTTATTTTCAATTTTATTTGAGAAACTAGGGAGTTAATCGCCTGATCCTGCCCGCCCTGAAGAGTAGAGCCGTTTCCAATGCCGACGTAGTATTTTTTATCGGTCGGATATTTTTTAATCCACGCCGGCTCTTTGCCGGTCGATACTTCGGGCTCTTGTTTTTCGGCGGAAACGTTCCCGCTATGTTTCGCTTCAGTTTCTTCTCTAATTTTTTCTTCTTCGATCTTAAGTTTTTCTTTAACATTCTTGACTAAGCCGTCGAGTTCTTTCTCGATTTCAGGATAGTTCTTTCCAAGTTTGTCCTTCGTCTCGGCAATCGATTTTTCAAGATCCTTAGACTTTATAGCTAAAAGACAGTAATATTTAACGGCCGATCTGGTCTCCTCTAACCAGGAGTCCTTTATAAACGATCCAATAATAACCGATTGAGATATTTGTTTCGAAAAAGATTGAGTAAATTCAATCATAGAACTTCTGTTTTTGGATTTAGAATTTTCTACGTAGTCTTTTACGAAAGAATCAACCTTTACTTCAATAGTTTTTGAAAGCTCGGCTCTCGCCGCTAAAACGGCCGACTCTCTAGCCATAGCTAGACCTGACTTTTCAGCCGAGCCTACCGCGTAAATAAAATCTGGAGATCTGGGAGTCTCTCCCGACAACCATTCGGGCAACTCTACCTTAGCGGACTTTACGGACTTTTTTACATCTTTATCGGCTCCCGTTACGCAATTTATCGTTGACAATAAAAACAGAACGGCAACCGCAAAACAAACCCTCTTCATAAAAACAGCCTCCAAAGACACAAACCATTATAGCATATAAAAAGGTAAAAAACAATTATGTAAATTTAATTTACAACAATTTTTTTTGCATATTCTATCTGTTTTTTTACAGATTCAACGCCAGTTCCGCCAAAAAGGTTTCTTTTTGAAATTATCGAGCTTATATCAGACCATTTATCCCCTATACCTCTAAATAACGAACAGTATGCCTCTAAATCGCTCTCTTTTAGGTCTTTTAGAAAAATACCCTTATCAAGACAATCTCCCACTATCGCGCCTACTATACGGTGCGCTTCTCTAAAAGGAAGGTTGTTTTTAGCAAGGTAATCGGCTAATTCGGTCGCAAAAGATAAAGAATCTATAGAATTTAGCATATTTTCAGTTTTTACCTCGATAGTTTGCAATAAAATTGAATTTACTTCAAGAACTTCCTTTATAGTATCAATCGTATCAAAGAGCGGATCCTTATCCTCCTGCAGATCTTTATTATAAGTAGACGGAAGAGATTTTAGTAAAGTAAAAAGCGCGACCATATTTCCTATTAATCTGCCCGTCTTCCCTCTGGTCAACTCAAGCGAATCGGGATTTTTCTTGTTTGGCATTATAGAAGAGCCCGTAGTTACTTTGTCGCTAAGTTCAAAAAAATTATAAGCCTCGCTCGAAAATATTATAAAATCCTCGGCAAATTTTGATAAAGTTATCGATAAAATGGATATATCGGATAAAAATTCCAGTACAAAATCTCTAGACGACGCGCCGTCCATAGAATTCTCGCAAATTTTATCAAATCCAAGTTCTTTCATTAAATTTTCTCTATTTAAGGGAAAAGCCGATCCGGCCAAAGCGGCGGAACCCAGCGGCATAATCGATACTCTTTTCTTCAAATCGCTCAATCTCTCGTAATCCCTCTGAATTGAAAAGAAAAACGACATCATATAATGTGAAAACAGAACCGGTTGCGCCTGTCTCAAATGCGTAAACCCCGGCATTGGATCTCCGACCCGGCTCTCCGCCAACAAAACTATCTCCTTCTGAAACGCTTTTATTAACTCTAATATGACTTCGATCTCTTTTAAAAGATACATCCTCATATCGGTCGCGACCTGATCGTTTCTGCTTTTACCGGTATGCATCTTCCTCGCGGAGTCTCCTATTTTCTGCGCAAGCAGAGTTTCAACCCCCATATGTATATCTTCGACCTCGCTATCAAATACGCTTAAACCGCCGCGCTCTATCTCTTTCTCTACGATTTTCAATCCTTCAAGTATCTCTTTCAATTCAACGTCGTTGATAACGCCTATGCGATTCAACTCTTTAGAATACGCCGAATTCAGTTTAATATCCTCTTTATACATTCTTATATCGAAAGGCAAAGATCTGTTCATTTTTTCAAATAAAGGGTGATTTTTCTCTCTAAATCTCCCTCCCCAGGGTTTTTTCACGTCGCTCATCCCTTCTCCTCTAATTACTTATCAAAAAGTCCCTTTAGTTATAAATCTGCATATCGTAACGTTTTTAGTTTGTCCAATTCTATAATTACCAAGAAGTTACGGTAAAATCCGCGGTTGCGTCTTCAGCGGAACTAAATATTCTGTTCGAACCTCTGGATTCCCAACTTCCGTTTTTTGTAAATTTAAACGAAAACGAGGTATTTCTCTTCATATTAAACAAAAAATGGTAATTCGTCGAACTAATCTTTGCGGTCGACGCAAAACCGGAAGGATTCCATATCTTATCCTGCGGCACCGGTCCGCCATCGCCGGCTATATAGATATTAGCCGCGCCTCCGGTATTCGGGCAAGTTACGTTAAAGAAAACTCTTATCATTACCGGCAGATCTTCTACGACCTCTAAGTCCGCTTCTGAAGTAAAACCGCCGTAACTTGCGGAAACTTTGGCCGTCCCCGCTTTTAGCGGCGTAATTTTACCGTAAAGAGCATTGTCGACTGTCGCGACGGTTTCGTCGGAAACCGTTAAATTTGTCGCAACCTGCGTTATTGAAAAATCGTTTTCGTACTTCAAATCCGTCGACGCGTAAGTTTTTGTTATACCCGTTAGCCCGATTTTATTTGCAAAAAGTCGAGTATTAATACCGGTAAGCGCCGGCGCGCTTTTTCTAAAAAAGAAATATAGAACGTCGTCGATTCTACCCGACCACGCCGCTTCGTTATGCGCCGCGCCTACGTCCTCTTTATAACAGAGATCGACGTTATCTTGCCAACCCAGCGAGCTTAGTCGATAAGACAAAGTTCTTGAGTCCTCTATCATATAAGTTCTGCCGTCGTTATCGGCGTCGGCTTCTTGATCGTCTCCGTCGTTCCCCTCCGCAGTACCGCAATCTATCCAATATTTAACAGACTTTTTACTTCCGGTATAAGCAAGAACTTGATTCAGCAAGTTATTCTTGTCCCACCATAACGACGAAGAGAGGCAACCGGCTTTGCCAAATACGTCCGGATGATTCCACGACGCGTATAAAGATATAAGCCCGCCCAGAGAAGAACCTATAATCGCCGTGTTTTCCGGACCGGTTTTTGTTTTATAATTGGAATTTATAAACGGTATAAGATTGTTAATAATAAAATTTACATAACTCTCTCCCTTACCCGAACCGACAAAGTTGGAGTCTAAAGTCGGCGTATATTCGGGAATTCTATCGTTTGTGTTATTAATACCGACTATTATTAGCGGCTCTATAAGATCTTGAGCTATCAATCCGTCGTACGCCTTCTCAACGCGCCACGAACCGAACGGACCGCCGGCGAAAAAAAGATTCTGCCCGTCGTGCATATAGACTACCGAATACGTCGCGTCGCCCGACGGATCGTATCCCGCCGGTAAATAGACTTTAATATCGCGAGTTAGTAGATTATAGTTATTGGTACAGTTTTTATAAGTTATAAGTCTATTATTGGCGGTAACTGAAGTAAATTGTAAAATAGTGGTAGTAGTCGTCGAAACGTACGTTGAAGTCGTAGTCGTTGAAGCGCTCGTCGAAGTCGTAGTAACGCCGTCGCCGACATCGTCATGAGTATTCGCGCACGAAATCAATAAAAAAGCGAATAAAAAAAAGCTCAACAGTAATTTGTCTAATTTGTTCATATAAACCTCCGTAAAAATAAAAACATATTTGTATTTTAGTATATTCAAAACGGGAATTCCCGTTTTGAATATAAAATTATAAAACTCGCCAAATCAATTTAAAAAAAACATGTAATCCGGTTTTAAATATTTATAAATTGATCGTCGGTTTTGCGTCCTTTGTAAGTTCTTTTACGTTTGACGCAAACTTCTTGTGAAACAAACGTATTTTTTTTAAAAAATCTTCCCTTTGAATTGCGGCGATTCTAAAACTTGTAGCGCCCTCGTGCCCTCCCCCTCCCAGAAAATATACTCCAAACACTTCGTTAAAAAGATCTTCCAATTCGCGAAGATCGTATTTTTTAAACGAATGAGACCTTCTGATTTTCAAATAATAGAGTTCGTAAACCGTATCGTAATAAGTCAGAATCCCGATAGCCCCGGAATATTCCGGAACCATATTGGATAGATCAAGAATTACTTTGCTTAAAATACAGGTTGAATCTTTTGATTCCGCTATCGACTCGTATTTATCAATAGGCGGTATTATTAGCAAACCTACTCCGTTAATAACGTCTACGCCCTTTAGCAATTTAAGCAACGCTTTCTCTTTCACCTCGTTCATTCTGCTAATGGTGTCAAACACTAATTTAGCGTTATTTATATTTTTGGTATTACTCCACGTCAATTTTTGCAATCTTTCCTCTAAAAAACCAAACCATTTATCATAACTCTCTTTGTTCACTACGAATTTACCAAATTGCGTGTCAAAGCAAATTCCGACTAATAAGGAGAGCACGATATTTCGCGGAAAAGTTTTGTCGACGCTCTGTTTTTTCTTCCCGTTTTTACTCATATAATCCAGAATTTCGCATAATATCTCGCAACAAGAATTTGTATTGAAATAGAAAACTATCGACTCTTCAAAAATCTGTTCGCTATCTCCGCCAAAGTGGTGATCAATTTCAATACATTTGCGGTCTTCCTTTTTTTTCCAAAACGAATTTACTTTATCAAATTCGTAAAGTAAAAAGTGCGTAGGAGTATCGCACGATATTAAAACGGGGCAGGTTTTTGAAACATATTCTTCTATGTAGTCTATATCGCCCGAAATAATAATCTTGTTGTAAACGGCGATATCAAACAAGAAATCCAAATTTGGATCGCATCCTTCAGGCAAAAATATAACGCAATTCTTATCGCGCTCTCTCAAATACAAAGCCAGCGCTATACTAATCCCAACGGCGTCCGGATCGGGACTAAAATAGAACAGATAATCAGAGCTATTATTTAATACCTCTTCAAAAAGAGCGATGTTTTTTTTAAATACTTCTTGCGATATTTCTTCTTTCTTATCCATATCAATCCGTTTTTATTACTACTAATCTATTATAGCGCTTTATTTTTAAATTTAAAACTCTTTATATACTTTTGAATCAATAAAAATTTTTAATAATTCCGCGTCTATTTTGCCGTCGTCTTTTTCCATATTTAGTATGTCCAGAGCTCTCTCTTCCGAAACGGCTTTTTTATACGGACGGTCCGCCGCGGTAAGAGCGTCGTAAATATCGGCGATAGCCATCATCCTAGCTTGTATTGATATATCTTCCGATTTAACGCCTTGAGGATACCCCTTTCCGTCAAGTTTCTCATGATGCTTGTATGCAATTTCAGGGATAACCGACATATCTTTTGTCCAGGGAATGTTCCGTAAAAAATTGTACGAATGAATAACGTGGCTTTCTATCTCCTTTCTCTCGGATTCCGTCAAACTGCCCCTTTTAACCGTCAGAGATTTCATCTCCTCCTCTTCAAGATACCTTACTTTCTCCAAACCGTCCGAACTCTCATACCATTTATCGACTAACCCGCTTATAATTTTCGAATTGTCCTCTTCCAACACCGTCGGTTTATTAGCTTTTACTATTATCGATAAATAATAATCAATTTCGTCTATTTTATTTTTTACTTCGTTATCTAGCTCAGCCTCAAGCGAATTATAACGTTCTATACCGCCCTCTTTGAGAATTCTGATTTTATTCAACAAATTATCGTTTATAACGAGCTTTTTGATATAGTTCAATCTGGCTTTTATTTTATCCATGTCTCGCGGGTATAATTTCTCGGCTTTAACCAACACCTCCTCCCTTACGCTTATTTTACCAAAATCGTGTAATAATCCCGCGTATTCGATGTTTTTTAGATCATCCGAGCTAAATTTTACGTCTTTATAAACGCCGCTTTCAATTTCATTCACTTTCTTCGCCAACCCGATCGTTAATTTAGCGACTCTTTCGCTGTGTCCAGACGTCGTAGGATCTCTAGACTCTATCGCCGTTACCGAAGCCCTTATAAATCCTTCAAATATACTCTTGATCTCTTTATACAGCATACTATTTTCAAGCGACACCGCCGCCTGACTCGCTAACGAACCGACTATCTCCTCGTCGGAAAGCTCGTAGCTTTGGACTTCGCTCTCAAAAACGTCGGGATCAAATATATTTGCCTGAAAATTCTTTTTTTTATTAAACAACTGTATAACTCCGATTATATCTCCTCTATGATTTTTCATAGGAACGACGATTATCGATCTGTTGTGAACTTTCATTTTTTTTTCAGCTTCAACGTTATAAGAATAATCCGCTTCGCCCGAGATTTTATGAGCGTCCTTAATGTTAACGACTTTTCCGGTTAAAGCTGAATAACCGACTATGGAATTTTTAGTCAACGGTATCGTAAAGGTAGGAGATTGTATAGGAAATGAAAAATTCTGACTATGAACAAATTTTAGCATCTTATCTTTTTTTAAAGCGCCGTCGTCGTCTTTAACTTCCGCTTCTATCGTCAGATAAATCGAACCGGCGTCCGAATTTGTTATCTCTCTGGCTTTTGTCAAAATAAGATCAAATAAAATTTCTATATCTCTTTCAACGGAGAGAGAGATGCCGATTTTAGTAAGCGTATTAAACTTCTCCGTTTGAATTTTGTTTTTGTTAAGCAAGTCCCGCCGTTCGCTATCGCAGGTAAAATATTCTTTATACTCCCTCAAAAGCTCCGATATTCTTTTTAACGGAATATCTTTTGATATGGTTTTTATAACCATAGGATCGTATAATAATTTATTATGCGTTTTGGTTTTGATTTTTTTTGAAATCAATACAAAACACTTAATATTATTCGTTATAAATAATTTATTAAAAAAGTCGTAATTCTTGATAAAAGTCTTTGCGCTAACTACCAAAGCGTTGAAAGACCTAGCTTTTTCGATTTCCGTAAAGTATTTTATCTCCAGATCTTTTATATCCTTAAACAAATAAAAAAACTTGCTTTTTTTCTTATCCTGCAAAAAACCAAACATACGCTCTTTCATAAACTTACAAACTCTTCTTTTTGTTATTTACCGCCCATCCTATTATACTAAAAATCTTTTTTATAGACAAATTTATTCATAAATTTTTATCATTTTAGAAAATTATTAATTTTAGCTGTTTTTTTAGATCGTCGCTTACGAATAGATAACAAAAAAAATCGAGGTTAAGCTCTTAGTTTCCGATAATAATAAAACTTATAAACATAATGCGGAACAATATTATGAAAAAAAATATCGAAAGCTCTTATATGTCCGGAAACAGATTGGATAATAGATTTGAGTTAAATATCGAAGGAAATATCGCTATAGAAAATTTTACGAAGAATACTTCAAACGTATATAAGGCAAAAATATTAAATTTATCCCTAAAAGGTTTTCAGATTCAATTTCAAAGCGCCGAACTTGTATATACTATCGAAGAGAGTATGTTAAACCGAGACGATATAATTGTAAATATTTCGTTTGAATATCTAAATAAAAGTTATAAATTTACCCGTAAATTGTCTTGGTATAAAATATCCTTTTCTACCAGCGACGGTTACTCGATGACCATAGGAGCTTTTAGCCCGGAAAATCCGGTTGCCGAAACTAACGCGATTTTAGAAATCTTAGTATCGATTATCATGAAATCCGTATTTATCGGTTACATACCAAACGAGATTGAAGCGGGAGTTTTTGAGAGCGAAATATTGGATAAATTGCAATCCGATGAAGATAAACTCGCTATTCTATCAAAATACAAGAAAAATTACGCTAAAAACGCCTATTTTTTAGTTCCAAATACGGTATATGAAGGTAGAGAGAAAATAAGAGAAATAGTTGAAAAAATCGGGTATTAATTTTATACCCCGTCAGTTTTTTGGGGTAAGAAAATCGACGCATATGCGCCGCGCCGCTCCTCGATAAAAAATTGACACATATGTGTTGCATACCATCGCGGCTACTCCCCGACGAATAAATTGACACATATGGAGCTATATACGGCGCGTCGCTTCCTGATGAAAAATTCGACACATATGAAACAGATATTTTTAATTCCCCAAAAAACTGACGGGGTACATTAATTTTTAAATATTTTATTGACTTTTCTACGTAAATGTGATAACTTCCTAAGCAATCTTTAAGAAAAAACTTAACGATTTGAGATGCTAGCTCAGTCGGTAGAGCAACGCCCTTTTAAGGCGTGGGTCGAAGGTTCGATTCCTTCGCATCTCAATGCGTCGCATTCGTCTATCGGTTAGGACACCGGGTTTTCATCCCGGCAAGAGGGGTTCGACTCCCCTATGCGATAAAAGGCAGTCCGACAGGGCTGTTTTTTTTTCTTCATATCTCCCCAGCTTAAGCGGCTTATATTCGAAAATATATTATCATCTTAGCCGTCGTCCTTGTTGCGCCCCGCCGGTTTATCGGGAGGAAATTGACACATATGATGTTAAGAATAAAATTGACACATATGGAACAGATATTTTTAATTAGTAAATTATTTGTCATTTATTTAAAATTTATCCAAGTTTTTGTAAAGAGTTTTCTACTTTTAGTTGTTATATATATAAAAGAAAAAGGAGAAAACTTTATGAAAAACAAAAAACATCTATTCCATTTTATAGTATCAGAGTCTATGAATAAGAACGTCATAGATTTTCTGTTAAAAGAATTCAAAATTAATACGTTCAGCGAGTTATTTGAAACTATGTTTCACCTTATTGACAAAAAAATCCCAAAAATGAAAAGAATAATCGGAAATCATCGCTCCGAATACGCCGTTATAGATAGCTCCGACGATAAAAGGGTGGATAAATACCTCAGAATTAACGAAGCGGACTATCTTCAAATAAAAAGATGGCATTCTTTGTATAACGAATTCGGTATGGCATCGACGGTTCGCGACATTATCCTGTTTTTCTATAACGGCGTTGTAAAATATGGGTTGGAAGGATTTCTTGAGATCGTTGGTAAGAAATTGAGGATTGATAAGTTGAAGAACGACTTTTTGGATAAAATGACACAACTGTTAAATATAACCGCTCGAAAACAGCTATTACACACGCTCGTAATCGAAAATTATCCCAAATACGCATATTAATTTAAAAAAAATAAATTTTATCGTTTTTTTTGATTTTTTTTATTTTTTGTAGTATAATTAAACTAGCGCGGCGAGCTTAAAAATATCGTTAAACATATCAAACCTAGGGTAGAGACGATCGGTCTGTCGATTGCGGAGTCTTTGGATTAAAAAGGCGTCAAAAAGCCGCTTAGTATTTAAAAATGTATAATATTTACCCGTTTTTTCGTCCGATAATTAATAGTGTGTAGAAATTGGCTGGTTGAGTTTAATGTAAGGAGGTTATAGATATACCTTTTAATAAACCGTAATTCCTTTATAGCAAATTAGTTACGCTTCTCATATTAATGAAGGCGCTATAGTTGCTAAAGTATTATGGTAATCTTATTAAAAGGATATTTTATGGGAGACATGAAAAAAATTGTAAACAACGGCAAACCAAATTATAACAACTCCTTATCGTACTACCTTGGAGAGATCAGTAAGATTCCTCTTTTGACCAGAGAAGAAGAACAAAAATTAGCTCTAAGAGCCAGAAACGGGGACGAACTTGCAAAAGAGAAATTAATTAAATCAAATTTAAGATTTGTCGTAGCCGTCGCTAAAAAATATAGAAATCAGGGTATTCCGTTAAGCGATCTTATAAACGAGGGCAATATAGGACTTCTTACCGCTATAGATAAATTCGACGTAAGCTTAGGATACCACTTTATTAGTTACGCGGTTTGGTGGATCAGACAGGCGATACTAAAAGCTATATGCGAGAAATCGAGACTTATAAGACTTCCGCTAAACAGAGCCAACGAACTTATACAAATAGAGAGGGCGAAAAAAAGTATAGAGACGATAGAAGGGGTCGAACCGACTGCGGACGAAATTGCTAAAAAGCTGGACTATAATCCTAAGACAGTTCAACACCTTATGGACATTTCGAGGTCGGCTATATCTCTTGAGACGAAAATTTACGACAATAAAGAGACTTCCAATCTCGGCGACTTCTTGAAAGACGACAGATACGCGTCTCCTATGGACGGAGTTGAAAAAGATTCTCTCAACGAGATACTAAATTCGGTATTGAATACTCTGTCTCAAAAAGAAAAAGACATAATTGAACGCAGATTCGGACTAAACGGCTTAAAATCAATGAGTTTGAAAGAAATCGGTAAAAAATACAACCTCACTAAGGAGAGAATCAGACAAATTGAAAAAAAAGCTCTGGTTCGCCTAAAGCATACTTCAAGGAGCTCAAAACTTCAAAGTTACGTTATGGACAGATAGTTAGCGCAGTCTTTCAACCATTTTCTATACAACGCTATATCGTCTATCTTGCGCCTTTTTTCAGCGCCGGATAGAAGGATTAGCGTTTTTTCTTTTATCATATCGACCGTCGCCTCTTTTTTTATTTGAGAAAGGTTTAAAGTATTAAGAATCTTAAACATTGATATAACTCTATATCTATCCATCGCCCGATATTTGACGCTAAGTTGATCGCTATGCCCGCCGTATTTGACGATAAGCGGCGTTTCAATAAAACCGACGTTATCGTTTGCCGTAATTCTCAACCACATATCGTAATCTTCGCATACGGGCAAACTCTCGTCAAATAGCCCTAATTTATCGAAAACCTTTTTCTTTATCATTATCGACGACGGCGACATAAGGCACAGTCGTAAAGACGGAATATAAATATCGCCGCCCGTCTTTTTATGTATCTTTTTTTGATTCGCTCTGACGCCGTTTCTTATCCATATCTCTTCGGTATGAACTACGTCGACGGGCGAGTTATCCAAATATTTTAACTGCATTGTTAATTTATTTGGCAACCATTCGTCGTCGCTGTCCAAAAATGCGAATATATCGTATTTGGACGCTCGTATCCCGATATTTCTCGAAGCGGCGACCCCCAAATTCTCGCTATTTCTCATAAATACGATTCTTTCATCGTTATACGAATCGACTACCCCTTTTATATCCGCCTCCGAACAATCGTCGACGATTATAATTTCATATTCGACGTTATTCTGCTTTAAAACGCTGTCTATCGCTCTTTTTAGTTCAAATACTCTGTTATAGACGGGTATTACGACCGATACGCCTTTTCCCATAAACCGCTCCATATCTCTCCGGAAATAACTTCTCCGCCGCTATTTTTGATAATTATATCGTTTTTTATTGAGAAAAAAAATCTTTTAATAATTTGATCGTCCAAATCGCGCTTTCTAAAAATATATTCTTCGCCAACTTTGCAACAATAGTAAATATCCTCGTTTATTATAGAAACGAGAATTCCCGTTTTTGATAAAGCCGTTTTATCAGACATAGCGCCGGTTATATAAAAGTCCGCATTTTTTTTAAAAATTTTAACAGAAAAATCCATCCATTCTTTAACGGTAACCGTCTTTATGCTATTGACAAATCTCGACAACATAAACAGAGTAATAAGTTTTTTTGTAGAAACGTCGCCCCATTTGTAAAACGACGATCCCTTCGCCAATTCCGGGACAATCTCCTCTTTCAAACCCAAAACGGCTTTTGTATTCGGTACAGGATAAAAGGAAGAGATACCGAGAGCCGTCCTCTTTCCGGCTAAATATAGTATGGTAGCCAAAATGTTATCGCTTTTGTCGCCGATCAGTCCGGAAATAAAATAGGTTATAACCGGTAAATTATATTTTTCAATAATATTCATAATACTATCGTAAAGCTCAAGAATATAATTCCTTTTAGAGTTTTTCAACGTATCGTAATTTACAGAGGTCAACGATAAATTCCATTGAGAAATTCCGCTTTCTATAAGTTTATATATTTTTCGTTCGTCCAAAGTCGTAAAATCAACGCCGTTTTCAAAACTGAAAGTAAAACTCCCAACGTTTTTTTTCAATATCTCCATAACATTTTCAAAATATTCCCAATCGTAAGTAAGATTGTCGTCCTCAAAGTTGATTCGATAAACCTTTGCGCCGTCAAGCCTGCGCGTTTGTAGAGCGCTCTCTAACAAATCCGTCGGCGATTTTCTGTAGACGTCGCCGCTATTCAGTTTTATCGAGCAGTAAGCGCAGTCTTTCGGACAACCTCGCGTTAATTGCAACATAAGAGTATCGCCGCGTAAAAAAACGTACGGCTTGAAGCTATAATCGGCGCAATTATCTGAGGCGGTTCTTTTCTCTTTTGAAAAAACTCCCTTATAATCGACTTCTCTCCCCTCCTCAATCGAATCAAGAATTTTACATAACGATAACTCCGCGGGACCTTTTACCGCAAAGTCTATATCAAGATTATCTAAATAATAACCCGGATTTGACGAAACGCCGGAACCGCCGACAATGATCGGTTTGCGATAAAATTTTCTTATATACTCTATCAGCTCTTTCAGCCCCTCAAAATAACAAAACGCAAAGGTCGTAACTAAAACGCAGTCAAACTCTTCCGCGACGAATTTATCGGGGTCGAGTAGTCCGGCGTCGCCGAATTTATAATATTTCTGAAAAAACGAGTAATTAGTTTTATCCGACGCGGTATATTCGGATAAATATCTAAGACTATTCGGTATCCGTATCTCTTTTTTTTTATTCCGGACAAGATCAAACGCGCAATAGGTATGCGGTTTTACAATTTCTCCCAAATAGTAAAGCGCGCCGCAGTTCATTCTTTTCGGCGAAGAGTAAAAATCCGTAAACGGATGATTGAGAATAGCGACTTTCATTATTTGATATAACCGGTTATCTGCGCCGCTCCAACGTCGACCCGGTTTCCCGGAAATAGTCTATCGTTTCCAAAAAAGTCATATTTTGGAATTTTTATCGAAGTTTCATCCTCGCCGATTCCGCCTCCCAAAAGCGGAGAGTTTCCCGTCGGAATAAAAAAATCGTTTCGTTCAAACGCGAACGAGTCTTTAAAATCGCAAAAGTAGTTCGTTTTCTTATAATCGGCAACGTAAGTATCGCCGTTTTGATTATCTGAAAACGTTATGAATACCGCGCGCTCGGATATCGCGTTAGAGTTCCAAATCGGCTTGAGCCGGTTCATATCGTCGTTATTGACAAAAATAAATCCGCATTTTTCTATATTTTCGGAAAAATAATAAAAACTGTTGATTGTCGTAATCGCGACCTTACCGGTAATCCAAAAACCGTAAGCGCTTCCGACAACGTTGTTTGAGAAAATAGAGTTATTAATTCCTTCAAAAACGCCGTTATTCAAACTAAATATTAACGAACTTTCGCAAAATTGGTTTCTGACAACCGACGATTCGATTCGAAGTTTACTCTTATCGTTTCTAAAACTATATGCGTAATCTGAACAACCGTTTATATCGAGCGCGCTTTTAGCAAACAAGAGAGTGCCGCCGTTTTGATTAAATCCTATCGCGCCGACAGATTTATCGATTTTAAAAAGAGAGTTCTCTATAATAATTTTAGAATTTTTGTCATCCATAACTTTTATCTCAAAAGGATCGTCCCCTTTAAAAATAAAATCGGATTCGTTTATGTTTACGGCGCTATTTTCCGTCAAAAAAGCCGACGAGCGCTTATAACTTCCATTGAGATTTATGATGATATTTGTTAGATTCATTTCAGAATAGTCGGATTTGATAAGAGAAACGCTGTTATCGCACGTTATATCGCAATAAAATCCTTCGATGCTTATTTTTTTTGATTTATCAAAATTTAACATATCGACGTCGTTAGAAGCGACGTTAGACTTTACCGCTCTCAATATAACCTCAGATTTAACGGCGTTTATAAAACCGACTTTTTTAGACTTATACGCTTCCAAAGAGCATCCGCTAACCCCTATTTTACTTTTAAAAGAGTCTAATAATAAAAATTCTCCCTCGCCTTTATAATTAAACGATATGTCGTATAACTTTGTTTTGGTTCTCTCGGTTTTGATAAGATTTCCGCCGTTAACTATATCTAAATCCAGATTTCGCGCTTCAAAAAATCCGCCGGCCGTTACGTCAAACCATATCTCCTCTTTTTTCAAAGAATTTTTAGTATCAAATACTATTTTTGCTCTTTCCCCTTTTTTATAAGGCTGAATAATAATATCGGTCGAAATTTTAGACGAAACGGAAATATCAATCTCGTCATTAATAAGGTATATTATTTTAAGGTTATTTTTTTTAGCCGAAACCAAAGCCGGAAATAACGAGTTAAAAGGGGATTTTTCAGTACCATTTCCGCCTAATTTAGCGTTTTTATCTACAAAAAGCCCTCTTCTGTCAAATTTTAAAATAAAAGGTTCGGGATTTACCCTCTCATTGCCGGCGGTATCGACAGATTTTACAAATATTTTGACAAAACTTACGCCGTATAAAGGGGGATGAAATTCGACGGGATCTCTATACGACATCCATTCGCCGGCGTCGCCGATTTTATAAAATATTTTTAACTTTTTATCTTCGCAATTCAACGTCAATAATTTTACGGAGTTGTGATAAGTTTCAAAGTCTATCCCCTCGGACAACGCGCCGCTTTCAGAAACGTTTTTATTAAGATAAATATAATAATAATCGCTAAGATCTTTTAGAGCGCCGTTATCTTCAAAAGCTCCGAATCTCAATTTGTAAACCGCCTCGTCTCCGTCCGCGACTACGTTAAATCGTCCCTTAAATTCGGGAGATTTACTATCCACCGACAGTTCTTTATCCAAATCCGCCGTTACCGAATAGCGAACCGCGTTTTTCGGCATATAGAATTCAATTACTTTATCTGAATTTAAATATATATTTTTGGATTTCTCATTTTTTAAAATCGGAAGAGTCGCGTTAGCGGGAAACAGAACGACCTCGCCGATCGTCTCGCCGTTGGAATAAAAGAAGTTGAGCTTGTAAGGCTCGACGTCGTTGTTAACAAACTTATACTCCCCTTCGCAAGGAATATTGTCCGATCTCCCGACAGAATTTGCCGATTTGTAATTAAAATAAAATTTATCGTCGGAACTAAACGAATTAAATCTGATTAGCCCCATACCGTATTCCAACAAAGGCTCGTTAAACTTTTTATCGTTAAACGCTATCTCTCTTTTATAGTCGATTTTTTCATCCATAAATACTTGAGTAAAGGTTTCCTCTCTATCCTCGACTCTAAAGTAGTAAGGTCCCGCAATTTCCGACGGTTTATTGTTCATTCCGACTGAAAAAGCCGCTATCCCCATAGCGCCTTCCGAGCCGTATTTAGATACAAGTTCGATCGCCCCGGCATACTCGTTCCATAACTCTATTTTACTTCTCGAAGGCGGGGCGAAAATCAGTTCGTCTTTATGAAATTCTCTCAGCCAATAATATATCTTATCGTTAACGCCGGCGGGCTTAATCTTAATTTTATAATTTTGTTTATACACCTGCCCCCAATAAAAATTGCCAAACGACGGACGGCCCGTTTCAGTCATATCGATGGAATATAGCGAAATATCGCTCTGGACGTCGGGACCGTTTTGATAAGAGACGCTAACAAACATGTCGGTTTTGGAAGATTCCACCCCATTTAAAGTTATTATACTCTTTTTTTCCGCATTATCGGTAAGTTTAAACGGAAATTCTATCTTTCTCTTTCCGTAAGCGACGCCGTATTTTGCGTCGCTAAAATCGTAACTCAAGTTTATCGAGTCGTACGAATACTCTATATTTTTTTCATAATATTTTTTCTTTTCATTTTTTTTTATATCAGGGTTTTCGGTAAGATCGATTCTGTATCTTTTTGAAAACAGCTCCACTCTGCCGTCGTCGCTTTCAAGCAATACGACGACTTCGTAATCCTTTACGTTTCCCTTAGAGCCTTTCAGAAATATCCCGTCTTCGTAAGCAACCGGCTCGTATTCGGAGAGACTGTTCTCTATCAAATAGTAAATTTTGCCGTAATCGCTGTAAATTCGGCACTGTATCGGTTTGGTATGAATGCTTTGCTCGGGATACCACTTTATAGGTTCTGAAAACTCCTTATCGTAACTTAAAGAATCGTAATAATCTGCAGAATATGCCGAAAATGATAACAAAAATAGCCAACAAACGACAAAAAGAATTTTATTCATAAAATAAGTATCGTAAACGAATATCCGAAAATAAAATTTAAGCGCAAATAAATTTCTATAAAATTCGGTAATCCTATCGGTTTTTTGAGACGAAGAAATCGACGCATCTATGGTAAAAGTCAACGATAATCTTTGTTTTTTTTTAACATTTTAATCTATCGTCTATAAATACAGCCTCATAAATTTCCTTGTCAATAAATTTTTTCATAAGTTTATCCATCTATGGTAAAAGTCAACGATAATCTTTGTTTTTTTTTAACATTTTAATCTATCGTCTATAAATACAGCCTCA
>MWDO01000030.1 GCA_002070605.1 Spirochaetes bacterium ADurb.Bin133 | reverse complement strand
TGTATTTATAGACGATAGATTAAAATGTTAAAAAAAAACAAAGATTATCGTTGACTTTTACCATAGATGTGTCAAATTCTCTCGGGGAGCATAGCGACGCATATGCAACGGTTTTATTTTTGACACATATGCGTCATTCCAAGCGAAGAAAAGGTTGCCATAATGATAAAAATATTGTATCATTGATGGGTAAATACGAGGTAACTTATGGGTTATGGAGTGAGGTAAAAAACTGGGCTACAACATCCGGCGGTTATACCTTTGCTAACGCCGGACAAATGGGATAATGGCGGAGATAATACAAGTAGCGATCCTGTAACTTATGTTAATTGGAGAGACTGTATAGTATGGCGCAACGCCTATACGGAGTATTACAATCTTACAAACGACCCGGATCTTACCCCCGTTTACTGGAGCGACTCCGGTTTTACGACTCTGTTGAAAAAGTCGACTAATACGGAGAGCGTCAATACTACCGCCGGTAGCGAGGATAAACCCTACGTTAATTGGTCTGCAGACGGATTTAGACTGCCTACCGAAGCGGAGTGGGAGTACGCCGCTCGGTATCAAGACGGGTCGAGCTGGACTCCTACAAATTTTATGTCGGGAGCATCCGCCGATTATGGCAGCGCGACGGCATCCGGCGAGGTAGCGTGGTACTGGGATAATAGCGGCTATAAGACTCATAATGTCGGAACAAAGAAGCCGAATCAGCTTGGCATATGCGATATGTCGGGGAACGTCTGGGACTGGTGCGGAGACCTACAGAGCGGTGTAATGGACCCGGCAGGTCCGGACGGCGGGTCTTACCGGCATATTCGCGGCGGAAGTTGGTATGACAATGCTTACTATTGTCAGGTCGGCTACCGGCGCGTCGACGTCTACCCATGGCGCAGTAGTGGCGCGCTATTGGGTTTCGCCTTACGAGAGGTCAATCTGGAAGCGTTACTACTACGACCACAATAGCTCCGACTACTACTACGTCGACTACTACGACCACAATAGCTCCGACCACGACGACTACGGTAGGGGGAACTATGAGTTTGATAGTATCCGATGAAATTGATTTAATTACAAATTATACATTTACAAATGTCTTGTCAAACTGGGGAGATGCTTGGAGATTTGATATGCCGAATGTAGGGGCGGGGGGTTATAGAAGGAATTTTTCAGAGTTTTATCAATTTTCTAATGGGGATCTGATTTATTTTTATCCCGTTGGAACTCAACTTTGGCAAGCTTTGAGGAAAAATGGTTCTTGGACAACAAAACTTGTTATGAATGATACAAAAGTATTTGCAACGGCATCTTTTTCCGGGGGAGAGGATTTGTACTCTTTAGTTGGATTTATGGATATAAACTCTTATACCAGATCTTTTAACTACTATCTTTTAAAGTACAATTCATCCGACGATACATGGAGTAATGTTAAAACTATAGAGACAAATGTAACGTCTTGGGATCAAGGTCCAAAAAATGTGCCGTATTCGGAATTGTTGCGCGACGGTAATAATAATTTACATATATTCTATCAGGAGGACGGATGGTATTCTTATGGAGCTTATTTAAGGGAAAGAATTTATAATACTGTCGACTCGTCTTTATCGGATATCGTAGACATCTCGGTATTATCGGGTAATGTGGATCAGAATAAAAATATTTTAGTTTCAGTAATAAAGAAATCAAATAACGATATTTATGCTTTAATTTGCGATTATACAGCTACTAATAGAATGTTTTCAAAGAAATCGGCATTTGGCTCTTACGGCGCATGGACTGATTTTGAACCAAATTGGGGAAATGGTAGAGCGGTTCTGTCTACCAGATATGATACAGATGAAAATATTCATTTTATTTTATCTTCAACCGACTTCAAAAATCTATACTATATGAATGGAAAAAATGGGACGGAGGAGTTAATAACGTCGATAACGTCCGGAGCGCTTTATGGACAGATGACGCTATTATCGAATGGGGATATATATGTAGCTTGGCAAGAGCATATACAAAACGGTAGTTATACCGATATTAAAATCAAAGCAAAGGCAAAAAGAGACGGTAACTGGACTGATGAAATTTTGGTTTATAATGCGGTAAATTCTCTAAGCGGACAACAATCTCCCAATAATAGGTATTTTAGTTTTACCCCATATTTTGCTAATTCTACCTTCCCTACGTTACCGTCTGAAGCTATATTATCATTAGTAGTTGCCGATGGCTGTTCATTGATAACTAACGGGTGTAGTAATAGAAAGGTAAAGATAGTTAAATTAAGTTTAGAGTAATAGACGATTATGCAAAGTTAATGGAATCTGAAGAGTATGGTCTAAACTGAATAGAAATAGGAAATTGGAGGAGTTCTTTTAGACAGACCAAACCCTGCGGTTTTTATTTCCTCGCTCCCCGAGAGAAATTGGACGCATACGCGCCGCGTCGCTTCCTGATGAAAATTTGACACATATGGGACGGGACGCGCCGCCGATAAAAAAATTGACGCATATGCGGCGGGGGGGGGTATCAAACAGGACTATTCTATTTTCTTTGCAAACTCTAAGAACTCCATAGTAAATGTCCCGAGTCCTTGAGTCAAACTTCTAAGCGAGGTGGTATAGCCAAACATTTTTTTTAGCGGAGACTTTGCTACGACCACGTCGTTATCGTATTTTTTCACTATATCTATAACGATCCCCCCTCTGCTTTGCAAATCTCCGATAACCGATCCGGTATAATTTCCGGGAATGTCGATTTCGCATTTCATAACCGGCTCTAATAGATATGTTTCGACGTCGCGCAGTAGATACGATAGACACAAATTAGAGCTTGCTTCCAGAGCGAGTAGGTTGGTTTTTGAAACGTCGTATTCTATATTTTCTATTTCGATTTGAATATCTACCACGGGATAGGCCCCTTCCGGACCGGATAAAAGAGCCGCTTTTATTCCCGAATTAATGGCGTCTAGCGCTTCCGTCGGATAATTTAACGCATTTGCGTTATTAATTATTTTTACCCCTTCGCCGTTTGACAGCGGCGAGACTTTCAACGAAACGGTCGCGCGGTTAACGGCGCCGGATATTTTTTTGTCAAATTCGTAAACGTACGAGCCGGACTTCTTGGGAGTTTCTCTATAAATAACTTGAGGAGCGCCGCTTTTCAAATCGACGTTATATTCGCGCCTGACTCTTTCAAGGAAAATATCAATATGCAGCTCGCCCATACCGCCTATTAATATCTGCCCGGCGTCTTTGTCCTCTTTACAAGAAATTGTCGGGTCTTCCAACAAAAGGCGCGATAAAGCGAGATTAAATTTTTCGGCATCTATAGAGTTTTTGAGTTCGACTTTAACAAATATTACCGGCTCGGGAAAAACCAGAGTTTCCAATATTACTTGATCGTTTTCATTTGATAGCGTGTCTCCGGTTGCGGAGTTTTTTAATCCTATCAACACTACGATGCTTCCCGATTCGGCTTTATCGATTCGCTCAAATTTATCTGAAAAAACTTTGAGTATATCGTGAATACGTTCTTTTTTCTTTGTTCGGGCGTTGTAAATAGTATCGCCCGTAGAGATCGATCCTTTATAAATCCGGACGTAAGACATGAGTCCTTTTTCTTTATTAAATTGAGTTTTAAAGATGTAAACTACGGGCTTATCGTCTTCGTTAAAAAAAATCTTCTCCCTAATTCCTTTTTTTAATATTAGTCCTTCGCAGTATCCTATATCGTCGGGCGAAGGCAGGTAGTTATCGACGCCGTCCAGTAAATTTGTTACGCCTATATTTTTATAACTGGCTCCGCAAAAAACAGGGACGTATTTTAAACTAAGCGCTCCGGCTCTTATAGACTTTATTATATCTTCTTCGGTAGCGTTATCGTTTAAAATTAGTTCAAGAAGTTCGTCGTCAAATTGAGTAGCGGCGTCGATAAGTTTATCTCTAAAATTCCTCGCGCTATCGCTAAATTCGGAGGGGATGTCGCTCTCTAATTTTACAAAACCGTCGTCGTTGTAGATAACAAGCTTCATTGTAATCAGATCGATAACTCCGGATAAAACGTCGTTCTCGTAATATGGGATATTAATTAATAATAGCGTTTTGTTTAGTTTTAATTGTATCTCGTTTACAACATTTTCAAAATTTGCGCCCATTCTATCGAGTTTATTAATAAAAATGATACGGGGTATATGAAATTTGTCGGCTTGAAGCCATACGGTAAGAGATTGCGTTTGAACGCCGGCGACTCCGCAAAAGACTACAACCGCTCCGTCGAGCACTCTAAGAGTTCTTTCGACTTCGGCTGTAAAATCCACATGTCCCGGCGTGTCTATAATGTGAAATAGAGAGTCTTTCCAGACGCAACTTACGGCGGCGGATACTATGGTTATTCCGCGCTCTTTTTCTTCTTCCATCCAGTCCGTAACGGCGGTGCCGTCGTCGACTTCGCCCAAACGGCGATTAGCTCCCGCAAGATACAGCATTCTCTCTGTGGTCGTCGTTTTGCCGGCGTCTATATGAGCTATAATCCCAAAATTTCTTATGAATTTAGAATTGTCCATAAAATTTCTCTCCCAAAAAACCGACGGGGGTATAGTATAAAAAAAATGTTTTATCTCATTTTATTTTTGACGTATAATGTCAGTTCTTTGTATTTATCGTTGGAGTTAAGATTGTAAATCTCTAATATTTCGTCTTTAAACTCAAAAACGGCTTCGGTTTTAAAAATTTCATCTACAATTATGTGAGCCAAATAAATTAATTCTAATAATTTTCTAACTTCTTCGGGAGCGCCGAGAGGATTGTGATGATAACGTATGATTTTGACTATAGTATCGGTTAATTGCCATTTCTCCGCCATTTTAGCGCCGATAACCGGATGATTTGTCCCTTCCAATAGTTTCTCAATAACTATCGCGGGAATTTTCTTGTCTTTACAGATTTCTAATAATTTATCTACGGTATCGGAGCGCAACCCTTTTATAACGATCTTGCCAATATCGTGGAGAAGTCCGCCGATATAAGCGTATTCGCCAAAGTCTAACAACCTAAAATTTTCGCATAAAATTGAAGATACGGCCGCGACGTTAGAACTGTGAGACCATAGAGCTTGCATCTCTTCGTTAGCGTACTTTTGCTCTAAAGATTTTTTTGCGCCAATTGTGTCAATTAGCGATTTTAACCCTCTGATGCCGATAATGCTTATAGCAAGATCGACTCTTTCAATCTTATTTAATCGTCTGTAATGAGCCGAGTTGGCCATTTTTAATATATCCATAGTAAGAGCGGGATCTTTTTTGATAATATCGGTTACCTCTTTGATATTGACGTCCTTATGAGAGAGCATCTTTGACAAGGTAAGTATGTGATCGGGAAATTGAGGGATAGAATTAATTTCATCTATGAGAGAGTCGCCGATAAAATTTTCATCCTCCTCGGTAACTAAATCAAGAGGTATAGCTATTCGAGTGTGAGTAAAGCCCTTCTCCGTAGCTATAGCAAAATTTTTATCGCTTATGCCGATTTTTTTTAGTATCAAGATAATAATTACTATTCCAAAACCGGCTCCTTCGGTGTCGTCAAAAACAAGGCGCATAGCTTCTTCGACCGAGTTAAATATTTTGGCTTTAGAAATTTTCTGATTAATTCTCTCCAACTCTTGAGGTAAAATCTGAGCGTTGTTTGAAATAATAATGTTTAAACAGTTTTTGAGCATACGGTAATACGTCTGAACGTAATACTCTTTTTCTTCCATTAAATCGAGGTAATAGTCTAAGTTTGAAAACGCCTTCTCTTTGAAAAGCGACATACCTTTATCGTAATGAGTTTTATCGTTAATATCGAGGTTTTGATCCAGAAAAAACACTCTCTTTAAATTTGCTTTTTTCGAGTTATTAATTAATTCTCTTAAGCAGTAACCCAGACTATCTGAAATTTTTTCTTTGCCGAGATGCGATAAAATTTTTGCCAAAACGTCGACAAGACCGTCCTCTAACTCTCTCGATATTTTGCTATCTTTAAATACGATAGGTTTGCCTTTATCGATATAATATTTAATTTCATTGTCGCTAATAGTTATATTTTCCATGCTCTTAACGTAACGATAAATTTATCGTTATTATAATAAATATAATAAAAAAAATCTATTATTTTTTTGGAATTTTTTAAAAAAATATTGTAAAATACGCTAATTTTATGTAATGTTAAATATATTAGGTCTGCTAAAAAAAATATACGGGAGGGGCGTATGTCGACGTTTAACGCTTCGGAAATTTATCAATTTGCAATAAAAATAGAGTCGGATGGAGAGAAATTTTACAGAGAATTTTCAAAAAAATTTAAAGATAAAGCTGTATCGGCTCTTTTTAACGATTTAGCCGACGAAGAAGTCAGCCATAGAGTTTTTTTTGAAAACGGTCTGAAAAGTTTTAACAAATACGATCCTGCCGAGAGTTTTCCCGACGAATACTTTGCGTATTTGAGGGCTTTTGCCGAAAATATTGTCTTTGTAAAAGATAATCTTGAAAAAGAGATAGAAAAAATTGACACAAAAGAGGCGGCGCTAGACTTTGCTATCAAAAGAGAGCTGGATACGATACATTATTATATGGAGATGAAGGGGTTGGTATCGGCTTCCGAGGTCGAACTTATCGATAAGATAATTGCGGAGGAGAGAAATCACTTCATTAAGCTTAATAATCTTAAAGCTTAATAATCTTAAAAAATAATCGGAGTAAAAATTATGAAATATTATAGCGGAATTGATCTGGGCGGAACAAAGATATATGCGATCGTTATCGACGAAACGGGAAAAGTTCTTGGCAGATATAAGATAAAGACGGAAGGCGAAAACGACGCGGATAAACTTGCGGTTAAGATCGCGGATTGTTATTTAGAATCGTTAAAACTATCGGGAATTGCCGAGAAAGATATAACGGCTTTGGGTTTAGCCGTTCCTTCGTCCGTAAACGTAGATCTGGGAATTTTAAAATACGCTCCAAATCTCGGTATGAAAAATGTAGAATTTCTTAAGATATTAAAAAGAAAAATCAACAAACCTATGTTTATGGATAACGACGTTAATATGGGGATATTTGGAGAGTATTCGTTGGGATCGGCTAGAAAATATAAGCACGTTTACGGGCTGTTTGTCGGCACAGGAATTGGCGGAGGGTATATTTTAGACGGCAAGGTAATCCGCGGGGTAAGCTATACCGCCGGAGAGATAGGACATATGATAGTTAAAATCGGCGGTCCTATGTGTAATTGCGGTAAGTCGGGATGTCTCGAAGCGATCGCCGGCAAAGTCGGCATTATTAATTATATTAAAAAGCAAGTGGAGAAAAAAGGGAAGAAAACCGCTCTGTCCGATATATCGCCCGATTGGAGAAAAACGGTAGGTTCTTCGGCTCTTAGAAAATGTTATGAAATGGAAGACGAGGTTGTCGTGAAAGCTATAAACAAGGCGGCAAAAACTATCGGTATTGCGTGCGCCAATCTGGTCGACGTCGTAGGAGTCGAAGCGATAGTTCTTGGCGGAGGATTGATAGAGGAGATGGGAGAGGTTTTTACTCCGATGGTAGAGGAAAATATGAAGTCTTATTCTATCGCCGACGGCGCAAACGGCGTAGCTCTAATCAAAGCCGAACTTGGCGACGACGCGGTAGCTCTTGGAGCGGCTTGGTTTACTTCGCTGGAAGAAAATAAAAATTACTTAAAGTAATCTATTCGTTTATTAGGAGACTTTGTTTGAATAAAAGGGTACTATCGGTCATAGAAATAGGCTCGAGAGCAATAAGGATGTCGATCGTCGAGGTTATCGACGGTAAAATTTCAATTTTAGAAGAATTGAGGCAACAGGTAAGACTTGGCAAGGATGTTTTCAATAAAGGAAAAATATTGCGGTCGACTATAAATCAGTGCATCCTTATCTTGAAAAATTATAAAAACTTATGCGACGAGTACAAGGCGGAAGAAATTTATGCGGTCGCGGCGACGGCTGTGAGAGACGCTTCTAATGTAGATATATTTATTGATAATATTTTCTCCAACGCAGGATTGGTCGTAGAGATTATCTCAACTACTAAAGGGACGGAATACGTATATAACGCAATTAATAGTAATTTACTTAACAAATTTAAAAGAAACGACGAATATCAAGCGATTGTAGAAATCGGTTCCGGGACGGTCGAAATTTCAATATTCAATAGAAAGTGTATTGTTTTTTCAAGGTCTCTGCCTATGGGCGCGTTAAAAATGAAGATGATATTCAGCGACGCTCCCAATGCCGAAGAAGGTTTTTTTAATTATCTGAAAGCGGCGGTGGAGAGGGAACTTCGCAATTTAAAGCGGGAAATACCGGCGTCAAAAGTTAGCGCAATATACGGGATAGGACCTGAACTTGAACTTTTAACGAAAATATTAAATTCAAGCGAAAATGAAAATTATATCAACAAAAAAGATCTTGAAGAATTTTGTTCAAAAATTTACAGTTTTTCCGACGACGAGATCGTCCATAAAATGAACGTCCCTTACGACTATACGGATACGTTTCACCCGATCATATTCATGTTCTCGAAAGTGATAGACTTTTTTGAGTGCGATAAAATTTATATTCCAAAGGTAAATCTTCGATACGGAGTGGCGCTGAGCGTCATAGATTCGCCGGATAAAATGGATTTTTTTAACAAATATAAGATACAGTTCAAAACTACCGCGATAAATATCGGGCGAAGATTGAATTTTGACGAAAAACACGCTTTAAAGGTAACGAATCTCGCTTTAAAAATATTTGACGAGACTAAAGAATTTCATCAATTATGCGATAAAGAGAAAGCTTATTTAACGATCGCCTCTATTCTTCACGATATCGGCTCTTCTCTATCGGATTCGTCTCATCACAAACACTCTATGTATATCATAAAATCTCAGGATTTTTTTTACCTGGAAAAGAGAGAGAAAAATATAATCGCAAACGTAGCCAGATATCACAGAAATTCTGAGCCAAAATCCACGCATCCCGACTATATGGAACTCTCCCCAAAAGATAGGATGATCGTCATGAAATTGTCGTCAATTTTACGAATCGCCGACAGCTTGGACAATACTCATCTGCAATTGGTAAAAAACATCAGAGTTATAAAAGATAAACCGAATTCATTAATTATAGTCGCATACGTTAAAGGTCAAATATTTACCGAATTGTATTCGTTTCGCCATAAAAAGGTTTTTTTTGAGACTTTGTTTGGAGTTTCTCTACGATTGAAAATTAAAAAGGATTAGTTCATGAAAAACGCCGACTTTTTTTTTAACAGGGAGTTGAGCTGGTTAGAGTTTAACTATCGCGTATTGGAGGAGGGACTGGATAAGTCAAATCCTCTCCTGGAGCGTCTAAAATTTTTATCAATTTTTTCAAATAATCTTGACGAATTCTTTATGGTCAGAATTTCCGGACTAATCTCGCAGGTAAAATCCGACTTTCAGATAAAAGATATGTCCGGACAGACTCCCGGCGATATTCTTTCAAAAATAAATTTGAGAGTCCACGAGCTGGTTAAGAAGCAATACGAATGCTTTAATAACGATATAATTCCCGAAATGAGAAACGAAGGGTTCAACTTTTATACGGCGAAAACGATTCCCGAAATGTACTTGGAATCTTTAAAAAATTTATTTCTAAAAAAACATTTTTTAATACTTACTCCGATGGCTGTAGATCAGTCTCATCCGTTTCCTTTTTTATCCGGCAAATCTTTAAATATTCTTGTGAAGATTGAAGACCCAAAGAAAAAGGAGATAAAATACGCGATAATTCCGTATCCGACAGACGATAGGTTTATTCTTATTCCGGACGGCGGAAATTCAAAAAATTATATTTTTGTGGGAGAATTAATTAAGCTGTTTGTATCGTATTTTTTTAGGGGCTACAACGTTTTGGATTCGGCAATTTTTAGAATAACGAGAGACGCCGAGTTGTCGATAGACGAGGAGGGCGCGGAAGATTTGCTTCTTGAGATAGAGGGACAGCTTAAGAAGAGAGAGAAGGGTAGACCGATAAGACTTGAATGCCAGTCTGATACGAGCGAAGATATTAAGTCGTTTTTGAAGGAAAATATAAATTTTTACGAAGGCTTTTTCTTTGATATAGAAGGACCTATAGATCTATCTTCATTTATGCAAATTGCGACAGTCAGAGGTTATCAACATCTTAAAGACGTCTCTCTGCCGCCTATATTGCCTTTCGAATTTCAGAATGAAAAAGAGAGTATTTTTAGTATAATCGCTAAAAAAGATTGGCTTTTATCTCATCCTTACGAGTCTTTTGACCCGGTAACGAGATTTATAGAAGAGGCGTCCGTCGATCCAAAAGTTTTGGCTATCAAAATGACCTTATATAGAACTTCCGGAGATTCTCCTATTATAGCTGCGCTAAAGAAAGCCGCGGAGAATAAAAAACAGGTAACCGTAGTAGTAGAGCTAAAAGCGAGGTTCGACGAAGCTCAAAATATCAACTGGGCAAAGCAGCTCGAACAGGTAGGTTGCCACGTAGTTTACGGGATCGTGGGGCTTAAGATTCACTGTAAAATAGCGCTTGTCGTTAGAGACGAAGACGACGGTATAAAAAGGTATATTCATCTATCGACCGGCAATTACAACGATAAGACCGCGCGCATTTATACCGATCTTGGATTATTTACCTCAAAGAAGTCTTATGGAAGAGACGCTTCGGCTATATTCAACCTATTGACCGGATATTCCGAGCCGCCCAGATGGAAAAAAATGGTCTGCGCGCCGTTGGATATGAGGAATTTTTTTATAGACAAAATTACAATAGAAAAAAATAACGCGCTATCCGGCGGAAAGGGTAAGATTATCGCTAAAATGAACTCTCTTGTAGACGGCAAGATAATCAAGGAGTTGTACGAAGCGTCGAAAGCCGGAGTAGAAATACAGCTGGTCGTGCGCGGAATGTGTTGTTTAAAACCTTCCGTTAAAAATCTTAGCGAAAATATCAAGGTAATAAGTATTGTCGATAGATTTCTCGAACATTCAAGAATATTCTACTTTTATAATAGCGGAGACGAGAATTTATATTTTTCTAGCGCCGATTGGATGGAGAGAAATTTTGACAGAAGGATTGAGACGTTGTTCCCGATAGAGGACGAGGATATAAAAAGAGAGGTAATGAATCTTATGAAAATTACTCTAAGCGATAATACTAAAGCGAGAATTCTTACCCCCGACGGCTCTTATAAGAGGATCAAACCGGACGCTTCCGAAAAGAAAATCAGAAGTCAAGTTGAGATATACAATATGACTCTTGAAAGAGAAAAAGCTAAGCAAAGAGAAAAAGAGGTAATCAAAAAGTTTATTCCGAAGAAAAATCCCGATATAACTTAACCTCTACTCCTCTTAGACAAGGGACGCGGCGCTCCCGCCCTTGTTTTTATGACCCCTAGACCTTTCCATAATATTAGAAAATACCAAAGCAGAGCGAAAGCAAACAGAGGATGGGCTATAGAGTAAATAATAGAGCGAAAAATATGATTGCCGAAAAATAGGGCTGCGTCGATATCGTCCAGCGGTATCGAAATATCTTGAGATAATTTGACAAGATAAAAAAGCCCTTTGTATGTCGACAAAAAAAGGGTCAAAACGCTTCCGGCGACGTAACACTTAAAAGCGATACGAAGTCTTTTGACGCGTCCCCTATTTATCGCTATATTGTTTTTCACAAAGTTAGTTGTAAAAGCAAGTATCATAGGAACTATAAAACCGATAATTATTATATGACCGTGGAGGGTAGACATGTTTCTTTCTGCAAAAACCTGCGCCTCCATAGGGATAGATTTGAATATCACTTTCGACGTAAATTGGCTTATAAATCCAATCGCAAGCCCGGCAATCAGCATAACAATCGAAAATCTGATTAAAAAAACGATAGTTTTGTTCAATTTTTCCTGCATAATTTACCCCTTCGGATTGTAGATATTCGATATAATACCATTAAAAATAAAATATATCAACGCCGGATTATTTAAATTTAAATATTTTATTTAGAATAAAGAATATTAAAAACAAAATTCCATTGAGAAGTACGATCGTAGCGCCGGTCGGAGCGTTAAAAACAAACGATGAAAATATTCCGATTATTACGGATAGTAGCGATATTGATACTGAAAATACGATCATAGATTTAAAACTTCGAGCTATTTGAAGAGAGGTAATTGCCGGGAAAATAATTAAACTGGATATTAACATTGCTCCGACAATTTTTATTCCGACGACTATTACTACAGACTGGACTATGCTGAACGTTAAATCCAACATTTTGACGTTAATGCCGGATATGCGCGCATAGTCTTCGTCGTAAGAGATCAAAAATAGATCGTTAAAAAAAATTATGATGAGAACTATCGTAATTAATGAGGCGGCTATACAGAGCGCCGTTTCAATTGGGCTGATAGCCAAAATACTTCCAAATAGGTAGCTGTATATATCGACGTTAAATCCGGATCCGACGTTAACAATTAATACGCCTACGGCAATGCTGAGCGAAGATACCAATCCTATCGCAGAGTCGCTATAAATATGGGCGTGGCTTACGAGTTTATTGATTAAAATTGAAGCTAGTATCACTAAAGGCAGGGATATAATAAGCGGAGATAAACCTATAAGAAGCGCTAAAGCCGCCGTGGCAAAACTTACGTGAGATAAGCCGTCGCTAATGAGAGACTTTCTTTGAAGCGCTAAAAATATCCCCAATAGAGACGAACTTATAGCAAGAAAAGTTCCGGATAATAGAGCTTTTTGGATAAATTCGTATTGAACCGATTTGAGTAGAAGCGAGATTAATTCCATTTTAGTTATGCCTTTGACAAAAAAAATGCTGAGATATATTCCCAAAATATTTAGTCATATCGCTTGAATGACAGAACTCGGAAAAAGTTCCGTAGAATATAACGACCCTGTCTAAATAAAGTATTTTTTTAGCAAACTTACCGACCGCGCCTATATCGTGCGAAACAAGGATAATAGTTTTATTCTCCTTTTCATTCAACTCTTTTATATAGTTGTAAAAAAAATCTCTGCTGTTTGGATCTAGCGCGGTCGTAGGTTCGTCTAATATCAGGATATCGGGATCGCTAATAATCGCTCTGGCTAAAAGAGCTTTTTGAATCTGCCCGCCCGACAGTTTGCCGATAAGTTTATATTTTATATCCTCTATGCCTAATTTTTCGATTATACTATCTACTTTTTCATTATCGATTGAAGAGTATATTTTGCTTTTTTTATTTATCAATAGCCCGCTTCTTATAATTTCTCGAACGTTTGAAGGAAAATTTGAGTCGGCAATGGAGATTTTCTGTTGCAAGTAACCGATTTTTTTTGTCGAAAACTCTATTTTCCCTTCGCTTTTTTCAATAAGAGCTAATAGCGTTTTTATTAGAGTCGTTTTGCCCGAGCCGTTTGGACCGACTACGGCTATATAATCGCCTTTGTCTACGGTGAAATTAATATTGTTCAATATTATCGCGTTTTGATACTTTACCGATAAATTTCTAACCTCTATCTGTTTCATTATTGGTATTTGAGACCTTTCTTTAATTTTTCAAGATTTTCTTCCATTATGCTTATAAAAGACGTTTGATCCCGAAACTCTTTTTTAGAAATATTGTGAGCTCCGTGGAGTAATTCCAGTTTAACGCCCGTTTCCGCGGATATAGCTTCGGCGACTTTCGGACGTAAAAGTTCTTCAAAAAATATGTATTCTATATTATCCCGTTTGATCATATCTATCATCGACGCTATAACTTGCGGAGAGGGTTCGGCGTCCGTCGTAAAACCGCGATACGGCGATATGTGGTTGAGTCCGTATCTTTTCGCCATACGTCCGAAAGCAAAATGCCCGCCGGTTATGATAGTTTTCGATTGGCATCTATTTATGACGGCGATATACTTTTTATCAAGCTCCTCTAACTTTTGTTTGTATAATCCGGCGGAATTTAAATAATATTCCGAATTTAACGGATCAATTTTGATTAATTCGTTTAGCAATTTGTCGACGATGGTTTGACATATTTCGAAATCGAGCCAGATATGCGGATCTTTAGATAGATCGCTATGATCGTCGTTATCGGCATCCTCTCCCTCTTCTTTATGGCTATGTTCATGGTTATGTTCGGATTCGGTAAGAGTAATCCCTTCCGAAGCCTTAATAATAGAAATATGAGAATTAATGGTCGAATCGACTATCTCTTTTGCCCATGGTTCGAGATACTCTGAAATATAAATGAATATATCGGAAGAGTTAATTCTAACAAGATCCATTGGCTTTGGCTCGTAAGAGTGTATGTCGGTTCCCGGCGGCAATATCATCGAAACTTCGACCTTTTCTCCGCCTACCGCCTTCGCAAATTCGTATAAAGGATAAACGCTTGCGGATATGGAAATTTTATCGGTCGTCTCGTTTTTTATACATGAAAATATAGACGCGCTAATCATGGTAATCGTAATAAGAAGTTTTATTTTTTTTATCGACATACATTCCTCCCGGGTATACAGATCAAGAAAAACATAACGGTTTCAGAAATTTCGATTATGTATTACAAGCGGTCGCAATTTTAATTTAAATATCTGAAAAAGTCAATCGATTTAATAATTTCAAATATAACTTCCGCGTTTTTTTTTGAGAATAAAAAATATTTGTTCCACATGCGTCGAATAAAATTTGACACATATGGAGCTATATGCAGCGTTCCGCCCCTCGATAAAAAATTGACACATATGCGTCGAATTTATTTTGACACATATGGGGCGCTTTCAAAAAACCGACGGGGTACATATAGAGCTAGACAAATAGATAAAATATTACTCGGATACGCCGGTAAGAAAAGCGCGGCTATGCAGTTATTTTATGAAATTAAATACCCGCATATTTTTTATATTTGCTTGAGCAATGAACGAATTACTCGTTTCAAGCAATATTTTATTTTTTGCGTAATTTACCGACACGTCCGCCATATCGGCGTCTCGTATAATCGACTCGGCGCTTTGCAGATTTTCCGCTTCGGATAAAATCTTTTTTAGAGCGGATTCGAGTCGGTTTTGATAAGCTCCAAGATCGGCGCGTTGACTGTTAAGTTTCCTTATAGCCGCGTCTATATCCGCTATCGAAGCGTTTGAAGCGGATTCGTTTTTGAGGGATAATATATTATTCGCCGAGTCCCTCAATTTTAGAGCTTTGGAAGTTACGGTTCCTATAAAGAATTGTTCCCTTTGATCCATACCGGCGCCCAAATGAAACCACATAGAAGAGGTCGGATTGTTTGCCGGCTTGGTTATGTCTGAAAACCTGCCGGTTAGCATATTAAGTCCGTTAAATTGCGCGGTGGAAGCTATTCTATCTATTTCGTCGATCAATTGGCTTATCTCAACTTGAATGTAAACTCGATCTTCGTCGTTCAAAACTCCGTTCGACGCTTGTATAGATAATTCTCTTATACGCTGAACCAAACTAAGAGATTCGTCGAGATATCCTTCAGTCGTTTGAACGAAAGATATTCCGTTTTCGGCGTTTCTCTCGGCTTGGTACGCGCCTTTTATGAGATTTCGCATTTTGTCGGATACGGCGAGATTTGCCGCGTCGTCGCTTGCGGAATTAATTTTTACTCCGGAGGTTAGTTTATCGATATCCTTTTTAAGATTATTTCCGATCATTTTATACTGTCTATGGGAAAAAACAGCTTCCATATTGTGATTGATAATCATAAGTTGCCTCGCAAATTATTATTTTATATATCTTATAGTTATGTATCGGAAGCGCAATGTTATAAAATTTAATTAATAGCGCAAATATTATCGGAAGTATCAAATTTTTTTTAGGAAATATTTGTTTTTTTATATATCTCTTCGAGAATAGTTATATTTTTTGAAAATTCCATTTTTTCTAAAAAAGTCGAGCGGGCGTTTTCGCTTAGTTTTCTTCTATGCTCTTCATTGTTATACAATTTTTCAATCTTGGATTTAAATTGTTCAAAATTGTTCGGTTCAAAAAGTTCGCCGTTTACGCCGTCGGAGATAATGTAAGGAATTCCTCCGATAGAGCTGCCGACGGCGGTTATACCCGCTCTAAAAGCTTCTACAAGAGCGACGGGGTAGTTGTCGTAACACACGGACGGAACTATAATCGCAAGCGACTCATTAATGAGAGTCTCTTTTTGCGTTTCGTCGGCAAAGCCGAAAAAATTTATATTTGGACAATCTTTATATTTTTCAAAGTATTCCGGCGATTTTGAGTAATCCCCGGCAATTATCAAATTTTTATCTTTCATATTTGAAAAGCTATCCAGTAAAAAATCTACCCCTTTTTCTTTGGATAATCTCCCTATATATAGAAAGTATTTTTTATTTTCCGAAAAAGACCGGCGTTTATCCGCCATGCCGTTGGCTTTAATAAATATTTTGTCCGCGCTAAATCCCGAATCGACCAGTTTTAGTTTAGTAAATTTCGTAAGAGCTATATATCCGTCGATGAAGTTTCTAAATACGTTATAATTTAGTTTTATTATTGCAGAGTAAAGAAGCGAAAATATTTTAGAATTTTTATAGCATTTATGTTTTACCGCATTATAAAAATATTCCCCGACGCAAAGTTCGCAGACTTTTCCGTTTCTGAAAAAAAGCCCGTTTGGACACAAAAATCTGTAGTTATGAATCGTTTGAACTGTTTTAAAGCCTTTTTTCTTAAAAAATCTATATATAGAAGGGGATATTAGCGGGAAAACGTTGTGTATATGAGCGACGTCGATAGTTTCGTTTTTTAGGATTTTTTTTAGATCGTCGACGGTTTTAAAATTATATACGGATCTTGGGAAAAATAGTATTTTTTGAAAAAAATTATACTTATCGATCTCAGAATTCTTTTTAACGTATTTGATAACTTTATGACCTCTTTTTTCAAGCTCGGCGGATTCGTTTTCAAAAACCGAGTCCTCGCCGCCTCTAATTTTATAGTAGTTATGAACGAGAAGTATATTCATAGTTATATCCTTATTAGCATTTCTCAATCGCTTCGAAAAATCCGCGCGCTACGTTTTTAAGAAAAAATTTCTCGGATAATCTAAATGATTTCTCGCCCATAATTTTCCGTAATTTTTCGTCTCTTAATAAAATCTCAATTTTTTCTCTAAATTTATCTGTATTTTCAGGATCGATAATATATCCGTTTTCATTTTCAAGGACGGTATCGCGCGCCCCTCCGGCGTATTTTGAGGCGATTATAGGTAAACGCGCGGCGAGAGCTTCGACTAGCGCTAATCCGAAAGCGTCGTTCAAACTGGGAAATATAAAAATATCGGCGTTTTTATAAAACTTTACTATTTCCTCCCGATTTTTATATCCATGAAAGATAACCTTATCTTCTAAGGAATATTTTTTAGCAAGGTCCCGTAAATTTTTTTCTTCCTCGCCCGAGCCGATTATATCAAGTATAAAGTCTGTTTGAATATCTTTTAGCGCGCTTAATAGGTTAGCGACCCCTTTTAGTTTTAATAAGTATCCGCAAAATAAAATTCTAGGCGCATCGTTTGAATTTTTTGTCAATTTCTGAAGAGCGGTAATAAAAGCTTCGACGTCGATTGCGAGAAAAGATAGCGCGATGTTATTTTTATTTGCCCCGTATTTTATTTGCGCCTCTCTGGTTTCCGTACTCGACGCGATGAAATAATCCGCTTTTTTACAAATAAATTTTCTTATAAACAATTGCGGTTTCGAGATAAATCTCTCAGAATTTAGCGTTCCGTCCGACCACGATATGAATTTTTTTCTGCGCAGTTTGGCGTAAAAAAAACTTTTTACGCTGGTAAGGTTGTATTCCGAGGCGATTATAACGTCGGGATCGATTTTTTTGAGCGTTTTAAATACGGCTTTTGGGATATTTATAACTCTTGTCTCAATTATACCCCTACTTTTTTTTATAACGCTTTTTGAATTTAGTATAGTATATTCAAAATCTATCTTATCTTTATTGATCTCCCAAATTCTGTTATTTTTTTCCGTCTCTGAAGAAAATATAAAATGGAATTTGTAATATCTGTTTTTTGCAAGCTCGTTAAACAAATCTAGCCGATAAAACGACATCATATTGGTAATTATCGCTATTTTTTTCATCAGAGTAACCCATTATATATAATGTAGTAAAAAACAATAATACTTTATACGACAAAAGTCAAAAAAAAACTGCCCTTTTCGAGGGCAGTTTTTTTATTTGATAAATAAAGAGACGATTATTCCGCCGTAACGGTAACTTCGATTCTTCTATTTTTAGCCATCTCTTCCTTTGTAGGATTGCTGATCGCTTCTTTTGTGGCTCCGGCGCCAATAGTCGTAATATTAGCGGTTTTGCCTTTTACTTGATTAACTATCATCGACTTGATCTTGTTAGCTCTTTGTTCGCTGAGAGCTTTTTCGTCATTAGGTCTACCTACGCTAGCGCAGTGTCCTTCGATTGTTAAAGAAAAACTTGAGCCAGAATAGTTCGTATTGATGTAAGAGATAATCTTTTGTAATTTAGCGTTTTCGCCCGGCAATAAATCCGTAGTGTCGGCTACGAAGTAGATCGGAGCGTTAACTTTAAAGGCTTCGGCTATAGAAGCGTAAGGAGCGGAAGTAGTTGTTTTTTCCGCCGTTGCCATAAAAGCCTGGACTTTAGCTTGCGAACCGAGTAGCATGTAAATAGATACTATGTCGGCTAATTTATCTCCGTTTATATCGCCCGCTACAAATCTATTGGCGATAGACGCGGCAGTATAGTTGCCTTTTCCGGATTCCCATGAAGCTACTTGCTTTACAGCTGTTCCGGTCGAGGCAAATACGTGTAGTTTAGCTTCGTTAGCCAGATAATCGTACATTGTTATAACGTCCGCTTTTCCGTCGCCGTTAACGTCGCCTACTGCGAATCTATCCAAAACTCTGGTAGGATCGTAGTTGCCGGCTCCCGAATCCATCAATGAAGATTGAGTAAAAGCCGAACCGTTTGACGCAAAACCGTGGATTTGAACTCTGCTTCCGAGATAGTCGTACATAACTAATACGTCGTCTTTTCCGTCGCCGTTAAAATCGCCTACTGCAAATCTTCCCGCTACTCTCAAGGCGTCGTAGTTGCCTTCTCCGGAATCATACCATGAACTTTGTTCAAAAGCGGAACCGGTTGACTTGAATACATGAATTCTGGTTAAGTTGTTAGCATATTCGTACATAACGGCTATGTCGTCTTTTCCGTCGCCGTCAAAATCTCCGGATCCGATTCTGGAACCGATTTTTGAAGCGTCGTAGTTGCCTTCTCCGGAATCCCACCAAACGTTATGAGTAAAAGAGGATCCGTTTGACAAGAAAACGTGGATTTGAGCTTGATTATTTGTATAATCGTACATAGTTGCAACGTCGTCTTTTCCGTCGCCGTTAAAATCGCCGCATGTTATTCTTGGACCGACTCTGGTTAAGTCGTAGTTGCCGGCTCCCGAATCGTACCAATCAACGGACGAATTAACGGTTTTTCCGTTAGAAATAAACACGTGTAACTTAGCGTGAGACGCAAGATAGTCGTACATCGTTATAACGTCGTCTTTTCCGTCGCCGTTAACGTCTCCGACTACCATTCTTTCCCCGACTCTCGTTACGTCGTAATTGCCTTTGCCCGTGTCGAGTAGATCGACCAAATTGAGGGTTTGCGATTGTAACGCTATCGACGATAGAGCTACTATCAGAGCAATTGATAGATAAAATTTTTTCATATTTTCTCCTTGCTAAAAAAATTATAGTTCCGATTATATCAATAAAAAAAAAAAAATCAATAAATATTTATATAATGTATTAAAATTTAATTATTAATGGAACTTTGCCTAGTTCAATATTATTATCTTTTATCAACGACGATTTGCCGTCGGATATATTTTCAATAATTTTTCCGATAAATTCGTCCGAGCATTTGTAAATATCTTTTTTCTTCTCGCTCCAAAGAATAACCTCTTTATTGCTTCCGTTATCAATTTCAAATATCCATACGCTATTCTTATTATCTATACTTACGATTTTCTTCCCTTCAAGATACTTCATTAGAGATATATACGCCTCGCCGGTTTTATTCAGTTTTTTTTCCTTTTTATCGTAAAGCGAACCAAACAGATTGTTGTTAAAAGCGTACCAGTAGAATCTGTCGACGTTCAGCGCCAATTGGATTATGTGCATCTTAGCCATAGCTTTTATCGCGTCGTCGCCGTATACGTTTTTGGTAGTAAAAGCCCCCTCGGTATTCCAGATAGGCTTGTCTATTTTTCGGCGTTTGAGAAGTTTTTTCAACTCGGTTATGTGATAAACCATATCTTCAGGTTGGTAAAGTTTGCCGGTATATAAATGAAATCCAATTATATCTACATAGTCGGCGACTCCGTAAGAAAGGTATGCGTCTAACCACCAGAGTCCGAACGGTTCCCCTTTCCAGCCGGTAATCGATGGGGCGACTATCTTATTATCCGGATCGATATTTTTAAGGATAACGCTCGCCTCTTTTGTCAATTCGGCTAAATAACCTGCCGTTCCGGCGTAGAACCATATAAAATTCGGCTCGTTCCAAATTTCCCAATATTTGATCGCGCCTTTGTAACGTTCGCCGAGAGTTTTAACGTAATCTTTCCAATGTTCCATATAAGGGGGGCTTGTCGTCGAGTTGCCGCCGTAACCGGATTTGATAATTGGTTTGCGACAAGCCCAGTCGGGACCGACTCCCAAAGTAAATACCAACTCTATTTCGTTCTCTTTAGCTATTTCAACCATAAAATCGAGACGCTCGAAATTCCATTGATCGTTCGACGGCTCCAAGTCCGCCCATAAAGTCCCGGAGTCCCAAAGTCTCCAATATTTTGAATCGACAATTTTAACGAGATCTTTATTCTCCTTTTCAAATATGTCGTGATAGTGCATCCCGAAGTACTCCTCCTTTACCTCTAGAGGAGTGAAATCCTTTTTTACTTTTGAAACAGTCGAGCAGCTTAATAGCGCCGCGCAGAGAGGGAGTAGAAAAAATATTTTTTTCATGTTAAAATCCTTTAAGTTATTTAATAATTATGCTATATATAGCGCAAATTTATTGTTTATTATACTATTAATTTCGTTTTTAAGAAATATTTTTTGCGTCGAGATCGTTAAAATAAGGATATTTTTATGGAAAAAATTTTTATTACCGGCGGAGCGGGATTTATCGGATCAAATTTGGCGGAGCTTCTGTCTTCTCTAGATTTTGAAGTAGTAGTTTACGACAATCTCAAAAGCGGTTTTATCGAGAATATTAATAGCATTCCGAATGTTAAATTTATAAACGGGGATATATCGGATTTTGAGACGTTATGCGAAAGCGTAAAGGGAAGTTCTAGAGTTTATCACTTCGCCGCCGAAATAAGCGTTCCGGAAAGCGTGGAAAAGCCAAAGCATACCGAAGAGGTCAACACTCTGGGAACGATTAATCTTCTAAACGCGATGCTAAAAAATAACGTTAAAAATATAGTATTCGCATCCTCGGCGGCGGTTTACGGCGATAGCGAAGAGTGTCCGAAAACGCTTGATATGACGCCGAATCCTATATCGCCTTACGCTATTTCAAAATTGAGCGGCGAGTATTACATAAAGATGTTTACGAAAATACATGGATTTAAAGGGGTGGTAACGAGATTTTTTAACGTGTTCGGCGACAGACAGAATCCCAATTCCAAATACGCCGCGGCGGTTCCTATTTTTATCTCAAAAGCGTTAAAAGGGGATACGATTACGATATTCGGCGACGGAGAACAGACGAGAGACTTTATTTACGTTAAAGACCTCGTTAAATATATCTACGAACTTTCAAATTCGGGCGTCGGCTATTATAACCTCGGCTACGGAGAAAAGATTACGATAAACGATCTTGTTCAAAAAATAATAAAATTGACTAATTCGAACTCAAAAGTAGAATACAAACCGACCAGAGCCGGCGACGTCAAACGCTCTTTCGCCGACGTTTCGAAGTTGAAAGAGTTGAATAGAGTCGAACTGTACGGTTTTGAAACCGGACTTGCGAGAACTATTGAGTATTTCAAGAATAAAGGGAAAACATGAAAAAAACAGATAATTTTATCTTATTAACGGTAGTATTTTGTCTATTAAGCGTAATAATGTCGTCGGCGGACGTTAGCGGAGACGGATTGGGATTGAGAATTGCAAATAAATTTAAAGACGCCGGAATCGATCCTTATATCGTTATTCTTTTGATATCGACGCTTCCTATAGTGGAACTGAGAGGCGCGATTCCGATCGGAATAATCGCTTTTCAACTGAATTGGTTCCTTGTAATACTATTGTCGATAATAGGCAATATGATTCCGATTTTCTTTGTTCTGTTTCTATTCAAATATGTTGAGAAATTTCTTAGAAGATTTAAAGTTTTCGACGTTTTTTTTGACAAACTTTTTGCGAGAACAATCGCTAAAAGTAAATCCGTCGAGGAGTTTCAGGAGCTCGGATTGGCGTTTTTTGTCGCGATTCCTCTTCCGGTTACCGGCGCCTGGACCGGTTCGCTAATCGCATATTTATTAAAGCTATCTTATCTCAAATCTATATTCTTTATATTTTTGGGCGTCGTATGCGCCGGAGCGATTGTCTCGGTAATAACTTATTTTAAAATGACGGGCTTGATAATTGCGTTATCGGTTTTAGTTATTATTACTCTTTTTGGAGCGTTAAAAACTTATCTCAATAGGAAGAAAGACAACGGGAAGGTCTCAAGTTAATTTGTATCAATATTTTTATTTCCCGAACTTTTATTTGTCGTTCCGTCGATAATTTTAAGAATCGACCAGTAACCTCTTCCATATTTTTCTGATAAACTATTTATAGCGCTTTTTTTAGTTTGACCCGAATTTATTAAAATTTTAAAATCTTTAAGAATATTTATTATTTCATTAGAATTAAAAGATTTGCCTCTGTTAGTCATTTTATTTGGAGGAACTTCTCTCAATTCATCTAGCATACATCCGGGTTGAATATTTTTAATTTGCTTGATTTGATATAAAAAGGCGTCGCTATTAATTTCAAAACCGCGCGCTTTGCGACCAAGAGCGATAGCGACTTTAGCCGTAGCGAAACTGCCTAAAAAAAAATCGCAAATTAGGTCGTTTGGATTACTAGAGTATAGTATCATTTTTGATAAGAGAGCTTTTGGCAATTCATTTTTATTTTTTATTTTGCCCGGTTTATATTCGCGATTTATTATCCAGACGTCCTCTCTGTCCTGATAGTTTAACGAGCCGCCGTTTGCGCTTTTTTCCGAGTCGGAATAAAATGCAAACGTATTGAACGTCGGTTTTTCGCCGGGCTTTACATAGTATAAAATATGGTAATGCGAAGATATAAATTTTTTGCTTGTATAAACGCCAAAATTATATTTCCATATTATATGATTTTTTTCAATTAATTTGGTATTTGCAAGCGAATTTAAAATATGTCTTAAATTAGTATAACCGGAAACAATATATATTGAACCTCCGGGTTTGAGAACTCTCTCCGCTTGTCCAATCCATTTTTCCGTAAAATCGGCGTACTCGCTTTTTGGAATTTCTACATACCCTTCAATAACATTATTCTCATTTCTATTATAATGTTTATCTAGTTTATTGCCGTCGATTCCGTACGGAGGATCTGTTATAATTAAATCTATCGAATTATCCGGAAGATATTTTTTAGCGCCTTCAATACAGTCGCAATTATAAAACATTCATACCTCATAGCGTAATAAAATAATATACCGTACGGTAATAATTCCGTTTTATGTAAGTTACAATATCTCAAACAGCAACAGCGTAAGATCGTCTTCGAACGTCGGTTCTTTGGAGAAGAATAGCAGTTCTGCCAGTATGCCGTCGGCAAGATCTTCTATATCGTTATTTTTTAGCGACTCTATGTTTGACGCGAATCTCTCTTTACCGTATTGCTCGTTATTTTCGCCAAAAACCTCGATTATACCGTCGGTATATAGGATAAATTTATCTCCCGAATGGATATCTATTTCGATATTGTAATACTTTGTGTTTTCAAACATTCCGACTATAAATCCCTCCGTTTTTAGTTCTTCGATAAGCCCCGAGCGTTTTATTAAAATTGTATTTGGATGAGCGGCCGAAGAGTAGACGGCTTTCATCTCTTTGAAATCGAGAACAATAAGGAAGCATGTTAGGAAATCTTCGTCGCGAAAGTTTCTTATAAATTCCTCGTTAAGTTTTTCAAAAAAATCTTTAGGCGAGGGGGCGTTGATTATCTCTTTTTCAAAAAATGTTTTTACAAGAGACGCTATTATCGCCGATTTGATACCGTGACCGCTAACGTCGATTATAAAAACGGCGACGCGATCGTCGTCTATTTGCTCAACGTCGAAAAAGTCGCCGCCGATGTAAGCCGTAGGTAAATACTTTGAAGCAAATCTGATTTTATCTTCTTTTGGATAGCGTTTTGGCAAAAGGGTTTTTTGTAGTTCTGAAGCGAATGTAAGTTCCTTATGAAAATTTTTATTCTCTTGTTCAATCAGTTTTTTTTCCTTTATAATCTCGGCGATATTCAAATCGTTTTCATTAAAATTAGCTCTGCTACCCTTAATAATCTCTATATTTAACTTTTCGATAATCATATTTATAGTTCTAATTTTCAGACTGTTTTTTGGGACTATTGCGTAATTCGATATAGATTTTGTTTGAGGATCGACTTTTATAATAAAATCGTAGTTAAGGTAGTCGTTATAATTTGATACAGTTTTCTCCGTCGCGTATATTACAAATGCGCCGTTATGAGGAATCGAAGGATTGATCTCGATAGAGTAATCTTTTTTTAATCGCAAAGATTCTATAAAATTTTGATTTAATAAATTACCGCTATCTATGACGACTATTTTTTTCATTGGATTATTGCTTTATATTTATACTGTATAATACGTATAATATTTATTACGGTTATTGTCAAATTATTTCAAATGTAACCCGTCGGTTTTTTGGGAAATAGAAAATATCTGTTCCATATGTGTCAATTTAAAAAAATGACGCATATATAATAAAAAAGACCCCGATGTTATCGGGGTCTTTGCCTTATTAAGGCCGCCGGGCAATATAGATTAACTGGGAGGGGAAAAGAGCTACACGCCCGACAGTTTAAAAATTCGGTAAGAGTCAATATAAACTTTAAAAAAAATATACAAATTATTATAACTTTAAATAAAAAAAAACTCCGTATTTCTTTTATTTACTTATGCAAACTCGTTTTTTTAATCTAATCATTTAAATATTTCGCGCAGTTTTACACGAACTGTAGATGCGGATAGTAGTCGAATAAATAACGTAAAGTATTCTATAATTGTTGATTATTTTTTTTAAATATTATATGTTACAAGGACGTTTTTTTGTTTTTAAAAATAACAGCGTTATCAAAATATAGGAGTTTTTTATGGGGGGAGTAAAGAAGATAGCTTTGGCTTATTCGGGCGGATTGGATACGTCGATAATTATACCATGGCTAAAAGAGAATTATAATAATCCCGAGATCGTCGCTGTATGCGTAGACGTTGGGCAAGGCGAAGAGACCGACGGGCTTGAAGAAAAAGCGAAGAAAACCGGAGCGTCAAAATTTTATTTGGCGGATATGAGAAAAGAATTCGTGGAGGAGTATATTTTCCCGATGGCTATGTGCGGCGCTCTGTATGAAAATAAATATATGCTCGGCACGTCTATCGCCCGACCGCTGCAGGCTAAGAAACAGGTAGAGATAGCTCTAAAAGAGGGGTGCGACGCTTTGGCTCACGGATGCACGGGTAAAGGGAACGATCAGGTTCGCTTTGAATTGACGTATAAATCGTTGGCTCCAAAACTCGAAGTTATCGCTCCCTGGAGAATCTGGGATATCAAATCGCGCGAAGACGCTATCGCATACGCTAAGAAAAAAAATATAGATTTAGGCGGCATAAGCGAGACTAAGATTTACTCAAGAGACAGAAATATCTGGCATATCAGTCACGAAGGGGGCGAGCTTGAGGATCTGGCAAACCGCCCGAACGAGGCAATGTTTGTTTTATCCAGATCCCCTAAAGACGCTCCGGATCGCGAAACGGAAGTTACGATCGGGTTTGAAAAAGGAATCCCCGTTTCAATCGACGGTAAGAAAATGGGCGGCGTCGAGCTTTTGACTTATCTCAATAAGATTGGGGGAGAAAACGGCGTCGGAAGATCCGACATTTTGGAGAATAGATTGGTAGGAATGAAAAGCCATGGGGTTTACGAGACGCCCGGCGGAACGATTTTATACGCCGCGTTACAAGAGTTAAGGATGATGGTTTTGGATAAGGATTCGTTAAAAGTTGTGAACAATCTATCTTCTCAGTATGCGGAAATGGTTTATAACGGAAAATATTTTACAAATTTGCGAAGATCAATGGAGACTTTTATTCGGGAATTGATGAAATATGCAACGGGATCGGTTAAACTCGCGCTATATAAAGGAAATATTATTATAGCCGGTAGAGATTCAAAATATTCTCTATACGACGCCGACATCGCTTCGTTTGCTACGGGCGACAACTACAGCCATAAAGACTCCAGAGGATTTATCAACCTTTTTGGATTGCAAATTGGAATAGAATCTTTGGTTCAGAAAGATTGATTTAATTCGTTAGTATTAAGGAAGCGACTATGAAAAAAAATATAGGAATTGTTTTTGGCGGAGTATCGGTGGAACACGAAGTTTCTATTATTACCGGTCTTCAGATTTATGAAAATATAGATAAGGAGAAATATAACGTTAGCCTGGTATATATCGCCAAAGACGGAGAGTGGTATTCCGGCGACAATCTGAAAAATGTAAAGTTATATGAGGATTGGGACGTCAATAAGCGGAAGGCTAAACATTTTTTTCCATCCTTCAACAAACGGGACGGTAAGAATGCGCTGGGAAAGTTGGACGCGGTTATAATCGCTTGCCACGGTAATTACGGCGAAGACGGAAAACTTCAAGGTTTTTTTGAACTATTGGATATACCTTATTCAAGTCCGGGCGTCATTGGTTCTGCGACCGGGATGGATAAGATAGTAATGAAGAAAATTTTATCCGGAATGGGGCTTCCTATACTTCCATACCTTTGGCTTACCAGAGACGAATGGAAAAACGATAAAAGAGGGTGGATAAATAAAGTTCACTACACTTTGGATTACCCCGTCTTTATAAAACCCTCTAATCTCGGCTCGTCGATAGGAATATCTATGGCTAATAATGAAGAGGAATTGATAAAAGGAGTAGAAATAGCGTCAAATTACGATAAAAGAATTTTAATCGAGAAAGGGGTTGAAAACGCTAACGAAGTTAACTGTTCGGTATTGAAAAGCGGCGGAGAGATACTGATCTCAGAGATGGAAGAACCGGTTAGATGGGAGAAGTTTTTGAGCTTCGCCGATAAGTATCTGAGTAACAGTTCCAAATCGGGGAAACAGAGTATGGCGGCTATGACCAGAAAAATTCCGGCCGAAATATCTGAAGAAATTAAGGATCGTATAATCGACTTTTCAAAAAAAATATGCAGAGCGGTAGACGTAAAAGGAGTCGCGAGGATTGATTATCTCTTAAATTCAGATAAGACAAAAGTCTATGTTAATGAAATAAATACGATACCCGGATCTTTCAGCTTCTATTTATGGGAACCCAAAGGAGTTGATTTCTCAAGATTAATAGATATTACGATAGAAGAATCTATAAAAGAAAACGACGATAAAAAGAAAAATATTTACAGATACGACTCGGATATCTTAAAAAAAATTGGCGGCTCAAAAGGGGCAAAAAGATAATCGCTATATAACGAGGGATATCAGATTAGAAGTATTTCGCATAGTTCATGACTGGCCGATTTCGATAGTATTGCGGATTTTTGCGATTGGATCAGGCACATATGCGACTTATCCCATTTCCTTTTATTTTTCTTTTCTTCTTCCCAGCTTTTACTCCACGCTTGGAGAAATGATACGAATGTTTTATTCTCCAATAGGTCTTTTAAATCGAAGAAAAACTGTAAAATTGTCCGAACCAACTGCGCTTTGCTATACATTTTAAGGCAATCCTGAATTTCTGAAATCCAAAAATAACACTCTTTATCTAGATTCAACGTTAAATTTTCATCCGCTTGGATTATTTGATATTTGAAGAAAGTTGGGGAGGCTTTTAGTTGAATTTGTTCCAGAACAAAATCTAATTTCTTGAAGATATATCTTACAAATTTTGACGCGCTTAGATTTCTTTTTGAAGCCTCGTCAATTAGCCTTGCTTTAAGTTGATAATTCAAAACAAAATGGTATCTGTGTAGCATATAATTTCCTTTTTTTTTAATTATTAATAACAACAAAAAAATGAAAACGCTTTACAAAAATGAATAAAATTTTTGGAATTTTACAATTTTAATTTTTATTTTTATTCAAGTAAAATTAATCAGGCGCATATGCGCATTAATTTTTACCCCGCCCCAAAAAAACCGACGGGCTGCCCAAATCGCCGTCAATTTATGCGTAGGCGGTAATCCGCCGAAGCCGACAACCGGCTGTTAGTTGCAGTTTTGTTGTTACTTATTATAGTCCCAAACAACAATTAAAAAATCTTCATCTTTTAATCCAATTTTTAATGAATTTTCATACCATTCCATTTGAGCTAACCTCAATTTATCTTTAGAAGGAATCCCTTTTATTTCAACAAATTTAATATTTCCAAAATCATCATATAGTACTAAATCCCAACATCCCGATATTTTATTATTATTTTTTCTTATTATCTGATTTATTATATTGTTTATTTCAATTGGAAAATTTTTAATATTTTCACACTCATCTAAAGAATATCTAATTTTTTTGTGAAACGTATCAACCCAAAAACCTTTTAAATTATATTCATTAGTTAAAATTCTTAAAATTATTATCTCCGGTATTGAATTATAATTATTATATTCAATAAATGGCTTGTTTAAAATTGTTGAAGGTAGATTACAATACTCATCTTTAAAAATCTTCTTACTTTTATTAAAAAAAAATTGTTTCTCTTCTATCATAATAATATAAAAACCTCAATAAAATAAATCAACTTACTCCGTCGGTTTTTGGGGAATGACAACTTTTGATACAGCTCCTTTAAAATGACGCATATGAGTCGATTTTTATCCTTAACATATGCGTCGAATTTTCAAAAAACCGACGGGTCGCTATTGGTTGTCGTTTTTGACGCGGATAGTTTATTTCCTAATTGGAAATTTATTTAATTCTTCTTCAAACATTTTGCCAATATTATATAAATCTTCTTTTGTTAATTCAAATTTAATAAAACATTCTTTATTTTTATCCCAATTATCCGGTAATAATTCTAGATCAAAATATATGATAACCACAGTTTTTTTATCATTTTTATCATAATCAAATCGAATATTTGGTTCAATAAACACTAATTCTTTCCATTTCGGGTTTATATCTTTAGATAAATTATAAAACCATTCTGATATTTCATTAAATTCCCAAGTTAGTAAAGAAGGATCTGTTTTTTTCCAATTTAAATCATCAATATTAACTCTTATTTCAACTAATAACCAATTGCCATCATAATCTTTATCATTTGTTTCCGGAAACTGATAATTTACTATTTTTAATTATAATGATGAATTATTATTTTTTATTTCAACCATATTTTAAACTCATTATTGCGCTCAATTGCCGACAACTACCGAATAGACGTAAATATTATTATCGTAGCTTCCTACCGCCATTTCGTAGATACCGTCGAAATTAAAATCTGTAAAACAGGGCTTGCCGCTTCCGGCAACCGGAAATCCCGGCAATAACTCGCCGGCGCCGTTTAAAGCTATAACCGTATTTTTATCGCCGTAGATATATATTTCGCTTTTACCGTCGGAGTTTGCGTCGAATAGCAGTAATTTTCTCTCTTTCCCGTCGGCTTCTTTGATTTTCTTTGATAACAAAACGTCGCCGTTATGCGACAATATCGTTAAGACGCCGTCCTTGGACAATGCGCATATGTCCGGCTTTTTGTCGCCCGTAACGTCGCCTATAACAGGTTGGGTATAATACACGCCGTCTAATTTAAACGGACTCCCCCCGCATCTTTCCCCTTCTTTATTCCATACGTTAAGTATTCCGGACTGAGACAGATAAACAACTTCGATATTTCCGTCGCGGTCGACGTCCGATATTTGAGGAGAACCAAATCCTATCCCTCCCCCTTCGCAGGGCCATCCTTTTAAGATATTAAAATCGGCGTCCGTCAGATAAACCGTCCCGCTAAAACTCTTTGGATAGATAGATAGGAATTTTTTAAAAATCGTCGGCGCCGAAAGAAGCGGAGACTTAAATTCAAAATCAATATAGTTCTTAATTCCGTCTATTCCGGCCAGATACAATTTTTTTTCATTTTTATCGAATCCTAAAAATTTATTTCCATATAGAACCGGCGGAAAAGAATTGTCTACCGTTAAATCCAGAGGATAATTATCTTCCAACTCTAAAACCGAATTATAATAATAGAGCTTCCCTTTGGTAGAAGCGTAAGCAAATTCATATTTTCCGTCTTTATTAAAATCAAAAATAGCGGGATTTGCGTTTATCTCCTCGTTTATTTTCTGCGGCGAATCAAATATCGGCTGATTATTAAGATCGGCGACCACAATTTTATTTTCCTTATTAATATAGATAAGTTCCGGCAACTTTGAACCGGTTATATCCATGCAGATAATATCGGTCGCGATTCCTTTCTTGACGTACTTTGGAAATCCGGGAAAAGCCCTCGTTTTTATCTCGTTTATTCCCCGAGCGGCAAAATCAATTTTGATTCTATCGCCATTAATATTTAACGACAAAGCCCCTTTTTCGTAAAGCCGTATCAACTTTGATATCATATCGTCGGATTGTAAAATTTTAGGAATAGAGATCCCGAGATTGAAATAGACAAAAACGTTTCCGTTTTTCTCAATCCTACTCGAAACATTTTTATATGCTTTTTCAAAAATTAGGGTTTTGTCGTTTTTGAATCTGTTTTCAAGATTAGACAACGAAGCCATATCCATAGAAAAAAATATAAAATCGTCCTTAATGAGATAATAAGGGGCGTCGAATCCCTTTACAAATAAAGATAAAACCGCTTGTATAAAATCGGGTATTCCGATCTTATTTAGCGTTACCCCCTCGAATTCAATTTGCGAAGACTCGTTAAAAAAAATTGTATCCGCTAATTTTTTCAAGACGTTGAAAAGCCCATCTTTATCTTTAATTTTTAAAAAAATCGAAGGCGAGTTTGATACGCTCGAAGTAAACAGGCCGACTTCGGAGCCTATCCAGCTAAAAAGAATTTCATTAATGTCCATTTGCAACAAGGCTTTCGACATTAAATTTATTTTCTCTACCGTTTCGTCGTATTTACCTTCTTGAAGCGTTAGAAAAACTTTATAAAATTCCTCAAACGATTTAAAATTTATCGACGCGTAGACGTTAGTATCCTCGGGTAAATATTTTGCGACGCTCGCCGGGCCCGGCGAATAATCCAGAAATTTCTTTATCAACTCTACGTCGGTAGACGACTGCGTAAACGTCTGCAAAAACAGCTCTTCGTTGCTTATTTTTAAAGAAGCGGCGGAAATATCCACGAGTTTGAATTTATCAAAAATTGATCTTAACTCTTTCGAACCGCTTTTATAAGCGTCGAAAAGCGCGTCCGTGTCGATATACAGCTCCGCTATACCGTCCTTTCTGATTTGATTACTAGCATAATAATAATTACCGTTATTATAAATAACGCTATTATTCGCCGCGGATTCGTATATTTTATCTATATTTTTCTCAAAAAATGAAAATAAAAGCAGGTTGTTTTTTATTGAAAAATAATAGACTTGCTTGGAAGCGTATAGTTCTAATCTATAGATAGTATAATCGTTTTTCTTAACGGATTCGAGCGAATATTTATCGGTTTTCCCAATAATTGATTGAGCCAAAGGCAGAACTTTTAACAAAACCGATTTAAAACCAAGATCGACGAGTATCGAAAAGGAGGTCTCTTTATCAACGATAACATTTGCTTTCATATTGATCAACGATTTCAAAAGAAAATTCTTTGACAAATTTGAACTTCTAAAATCCAAAATAGCTTTGTAAACGGAATAATACTCTTTATTGGTAAGAATTACGTCTAAAGCTCGTAAATCTATTAAATTTGAATATACTTTCTCCATAGAATCGATCTTTATATACCCCATAAAATCCGACGGAATATACTTTTTCTCGTCAATTTTGGTTATTCGAAAATACAAATAAAGAGCGCCGACGGCTATCAGTATAACTGAAAAAAACAAAACGACAAATTTTAACAGAAATTTAAAAAAAGAACCTTTTTTTTTCATTACTCTCCTCCGCGTTATTAATAATTTCTTTTAAACGAGCAGAATTCTCCGCACATACTGCACTCGCTTGATTTTTTTAATTGATATGTTTCAATAGCCGCATCGACTTTACCTTTATCAAGCGCTAAATTTGACATATTGCCCCAGTTAATCTCTTTTCTGGCTTTAGCCATTTTCATCTCCCTCTCTCTAGAGTTGCCTTTATTTAACGATAAATCTGCGGCAAACGCGGCGATTACGGAAGATATAACCCCGTCGCGAACGTCTTGCAACTCCGGTAAATGTAGATGCTCCGCCGGGGTTACGTAACATAAGAAATCCGCTCCCGCGACTCCGGCAATGGCGCTGCCTATAGCCGCCGTAATATGATCGTATCCCGGAGCGCAGTCGGTAACTACCGGTCCCAATATATAAAACGGCGCTTCGTTACAAATGCGCTTCTCTAACTTAATATTCATCTCAACGTCGGAAATATTTATATGACCGGGACCTTCAACCATAACTTGAACTCCCCGGTCGCGGGCGCGATCGACAAGTTCGCCGAGTACGATCAGCTCCTGTATCTGAGCCCTATCCGTTCCGTCGATTGTCGACCCCGGACGAAGCCCGTCGCCAAGGCTTAGCGTAACGTCGTATTGATAAGCTATATCCAGTATCTCGTCAAAAAGAGTCAAAAAAGGATTCTCTTTATTATTGAATTTCATCCACTCGGCGATCATCGAGCCGCCGCGCGAAACTATGCCGCAAACTCTGGGATCATTTTGTAATCGTCTCATAACATCCTGCGTAACTCCCGCATGAATGGTCATGAAATCCACCCCTTCTTCCGCTTGGATCTTTATAATTTCCAAAATATCTTTATCTGAAATCCGGTTGATCTCTTTTTTTTCAGCAAACATTTTTGTCGATATCTCGTAAATCGGAACCGTTCCAACCATAATTTTTGATTGTTTGATAATCTCCCTTCTTATCTCCCTAACGTAATAGAAATCGTTACATGTCGACAAATCCATTATTGAATGCGCTCCGGCCTCGGTCGCAACCTGAAGCTTTTTTAACTCCTCGTCTAAAGAAGATTTTTTTGACGATATTCCTATATTTGCGTTGACTTTTATATACGTCCCTTTGCCTACGGCGACCGGCTCAAATTTATGATTGATATTTTTTGGAATAACAATGTAGCCTTTTGAAATGTAGTCTCTAAATACCTCCAGAGATAACGGCTCGGATTCTACGGCTTTTCGCATCTCGTCGGTAATTATATTATTTTTCGCAGAAGATAATTGGGTCATTTTGCTTCCTTATCGTTTTTTGGATAGTCTATCAAATTTAATGAAATTTTGAAATAGGTATTTTAATTATTTTGACGCGCAAGAAAGGGAAAATTAACGGCAGCCCGTCGGTTTTTTTGGGATGGGAAAATTGACACATATGCGACGCGTCGATAACGCGCGACAATTGTCGCATAAAAATTCGACGCATCTATGGTAAAAGTCAACGATAATCTTTGTTTTTTTTTAACATTTTAATCTATCGTCTATAAATACAGCCTCA
>MWDO01000029.1 GCA_002070605.1 Spirochaetes bacterium ADurb.Bin133 | reverse complement strand
TCTTTGTATAACGAATTCGGTATGGCTTCGACAGTCCGCGATATTATACTGTTTTTTTATAACGGCGTTATGAAATACGGACTAGAAGGATTTCTTGAGCTTATTGGTAAGAAGTTAAAGGTTGATAAATTGAAAAATGACTTTTTGAGTAAAATGACACAACTGTTAAATATCGCCGATCAAAAACAGCTATTATACGCGCTCGCAATCGAAAATTATCCCAGATATACGTAAAATTACTTTTCTATTCCATAAAAAAGGCGGGGACCTCTTTTATTAAAGTAATCGGTCGGTTATACGTATAGTTTACAGCATAAACCAGCTTGCGTTAATTTCTCTCGCAATACTGAATTCAAAGTAGATGTAGCTCGTAAACGACCCTTTATCTTTTACCATATTATAAGCGTTGACGTTAACTTCGACGTTTATTATCAGCGGTACGAATTTGGGGTAGACTCTGAAAGCCGTACCGACCGTCAACGCGGGCAATATATGCGCCATATTTTTATCAAGCGTGTAAGGAGTTTCCGCTTCCGTCAAAGAAATCGCTATATCTGTATATAATACCCAATAAACCTGCCAAATAAGGTCTTTTTTTAGTTTTTTGCCAAGAAAACCTGGCGTATTGATGGTAAATAGAGGTATCCAGTAATCAAGATTGATTACTAGTCCAAAATATCCCGAATAAGAGCTAAATCCTTTACCCCTGATCCAATTTCCAATGAAAGTCGAGCCAAACGAGGAGTCTACGCTATGATTGTAAGTTGAATAGATCAGCGCGCGCGCTTTAAATTTGTGATCTTTATAAACCGGCAGGTACAGTTGGTATAATAGTTCAAAAGAGGTTTGCAGGTTATTTGACACATATGATACTCCGGATTTATAACTGTCTTCGTAAACGGGCGAGCCTTTTAGCGCAAAATTCATTTTTAATTTATGCCCCGCATTTTCAACGAGGTCTTTGGATACTTTTTGGGATTTGAGATAATGATCGCTAAATTTAAAATCTTTTTCAAACCGGGCGCTGAGATCGTAAATAATAAATTTGTTTACAACGTTATAATTGTAATCTCCCGTTAAGTAATTTGCCTCCCAGTCTCTCGCATATCTCAGATCGATATTAATATTTATCGGAACGTCGATATAGGGAACGTTATATTTTACGCCCAGAGTTCCTCCGAGAGTTATGTTATTAGCGGTAGAGTTTATTTTACCTAAAGAAGCCGGCTCCCACTTTGAGTTATAGTAAAATATAAATCCGGGCGTAAAATAGAGTTCGGTCGTAGGAATATTAAATGTAAATCTAAGGTTGGGATTCAAGTCAAAACCGGCGCTATATACAAAATTAATTCCGGTTAGGATATTCCATATTTTTTCTTTGTCGGCGCCGGAAGCCGCGTCCGTCAATATGTATTTGCCGTCTTCATAATTTTTGTAATACATAGATTTTAAAAATTGTTTTTCCGCGTCAGTTTTTATTTTGTCGAGAATATCGTCTTCGAATACTGAGAATCCGAACTCTTTTAATAGAAGGTTGTCGTATAGAGCGCCGTCGGAATTTTGATTAACGGTATTTTTGAAAGCGAAATTAATATCGGTATATAACGACGAGTCGATCGACGGAAAGTTAAAAAAGCCCGCCGCGATCTTAACGGGGTTGGACAACGGGTCTTTTATCTCCTTTGGGTTGTTCCCGAAGAGCGAAACGCTGAATTCATTTTTGTTAAAGTTGATTTTTTTGTATGATTGAGAAAATAGATTTTTAAAACCAAAGCCGAGGTGAGAAGCTATGTATGAATCGTCGTCGCCGATCGGTAAATGCAGGTATAGATTAGGATTTAACAAAGTTATATGGTCTTGATCTTTAAGTTTCATTATATCGCCGGCCGGTTCGGTTGAGAGTAAATTGCCGTAGCCGAAAGAAAATATCGGATTGATCCTCATGTCGACGACGGGTATTGTAAAATCAAAATTCAAAGAGACGTTTTTTATTCCGTTTTCCCACAGGCGGTTATTCCAATCGGGGAGGGTAGATATATAATTGACAATCGTCGTATAGGTATCGACGTCGAAAGAAAATTTCACCGCGTCGTTAATATTGATCGGCTCGTTCGTTCTTACGAACAGATTAAAATTATCTTTTGCTAAATATTCCAGCTGCCCCTCGAGCGGCGTTTTAAATCCGTTAGTAAAGAATTGCCAATATTTGATTTTTGCTTTAAATCCTTTTGTAGTCGAGTAAAAAGGGAGAGCGAACATAAAAAAGGGGAGCGATTCGGATACGGATATTACTATTTCGACCGAGCCGTTCGGCAGAGGATTTTCTTCGATTTTGACGCCGTCTTTTTCAAAAATATTTTCCGATTCGAGGCGCTTTAGATACTCTATAACCGCTTTTTTCTTAATATCGTCCCATAAATCGCCTTTTTTTATCGGAATCTCGCTAGTTACTCTGATTCCGGCGTATTTTAAGCCTATATACGATATATTTTCTATTATTGGAGGGAGGGGCGCCGTATCGACGGATAAATCTTGGGAGTATAGGACGGCGGTAGATAATAAAATTATGAGAAAAAATATTCTTACAAAATTCATAATTCAAAATTCATAGTTACTTCGCCTTCATATCAAAATCTTCAAGCGATTTTACCTCCGAATATCCGGTTAAATCAATCGAGTTAACGTCGGTAGTATATTTGGTATTTAGCGAGGTCTTGTCGATTATGAAATATAGAGTCCTCTTTTCGTCGTCCGTTTTAAAAGTCGCTTGCTTTGGAACGTAAGCGTTATCGTCGTTTTTAACGTATTTTATCGAATCCAGAAAAATCTTTTCAAAAAACTGGTTATTTATTTCGCTCCATACGATGAGTTCGTCGTAGTTTAGCTTTATCTTGTACGTCGATACCGAAGTAGACAAATCCATAATATGCTCTTTGGAGTTCCAATCGTAATTAATCAGCGTCATATTTTCAGAATAAGGGATTTTACCGAGCAAAAAGTAGCACGCCTCGATGGGATTAAAATTTACGCCGATTAGTTTAGAATAATCCGTTTCGTCGACGTTGATTTTTTTATACTGCAAACTTTTTCGGTTGACGATCAAGACCTCTTTTTTATCAAAAATTATCTCCATAACCGGTTTTTTCAATAAATATATGCCGAACGTCCCTTTTTCATCTTTGAGATTGCCGGCGAATGTAAATGAAATATACGCCGTCGAAGGTATCTCCGGGACTCCGTTTATACGTATCATACCCGATACCGTAACGTCGCCGATCTTTTCGGACTCTCTGAGGAGGTTTTTTAATAGAATATTAGCGGTCGTCTCTTTGTCTTTAACGTATATTGTTTTGCAAGAATATAATGTAAAAATTATAATAAAAAGCGAAGCAATTATTTTTTTCAAAGTTCTCTCCAAGGAAATATAAAATTTAGGCGAAAATTCCCTCCGCGCAAGATACCATAAAATATATATTTTCTCAATATATTTTATCTTAATTGTAAAATTGTATATTTAGTATTGTATTTTTTTATTTATATAATATATTCTTTTTAGTATAAAAAAAAATAGTGCGACTATTTGGCAAAGGGGGCTTTTATGAAAAAATTTGCGCTTATTTTTATTATAGCGACGACTTTGGTTTCATGTTTCAATTTAAGGATAGATCTTAACGCAGATAAAGCCGGCGGAACTATGACTATGGATTACGATATTAACGACGATTATTTTCAGCTTATATCGATAATTTTATCCAACATTCCTATGGAAGACGGCGAACAATTTGATCCTTTCATACTGATAGACGCCGCCGCTATGAAAGAATATTTTGATTCTATCGACAAAAATAAGATGGAAGGGATAACGTTAAAGAAAGTATTTATAAAAAAAGACGAAAAAAGCGGCTTTTATAAAGGAAACGTAGTAATTACTTTCAAAGATTTTGAGAAGTCTCTGGCTTTACTTCCCAAAGCGGTATCGGGGCTGACAATCAAGAGGGATAAAGATCTAACTACGATTAATCAAGTTATGAATTTTGAAGAGATGGATAAAGACGGCATATTTGAAGATTTTATCGAGCAGTTAAAAGAGGACGACGTTGATTTTTACAAACTGCTTACCGAAAAAGCCAAATTTGATTTTTCTATTACTACCAAAACTCCGATTAAAAAATCTTCCGGCGTCGTTTTAGGTAAAGACGGCAAATCCGTATCTTACTCTTTTAAGGTTAACGATATGCTGGACGCTAGTAAGAAGTCTATGAATTTTATGATGAGTTTTTAAAATTATAAAAAATGGTTACAAACTTTGCTTTTGAGAAAGCCGGGAATTTTTCATTTACGGCGACGCCGGATTTTGACGACAAAAACCGGGACGTTTCGCCGTTTTTATCTAAAAAAGACTACGAAAATTCCATAGCTAAACTTCTCTGCGTAAAAAAAACGATAACGCGTTCTTTGGCGGACGATAACGATATCGTTGGCGAAGAGCGTCTGGATTTGATAAAAACCCTCGACGCTTTTTTATCGTCGCTCGTCTCTTTCAGTTACGTTTTTATGGATATGCCGGGGATTTATTGCTCCGAGATTCCTGAAAAATTTAATCTTACCGTTAAGACCGGTAAAACGCGATTGGCAAAGGGGAGCGGGACGATCTTCAATGTTTCGAGCGACGACGTCGAGGATTATCGCGGTTTTATCGACGACAAAATCATATCCAAATTTAAAGAATTTGTATCTCTTTCAGGCGATATTCAAACAAATAAGCAAAGAATGGCCGATATTCTCGAAAATCTGTTTTATAACGCGATTGTTTTAAGATTTAAAGTAGAATATTTCTGATATTTGCGCCCCGTCGGTATTTTGGAGCGGGGAAATAAAATGGACGCATTGCGGCGCGTCGACAACGCGCGACAATTGTCGCATAAAAATTCGACGCATATGATGTTAAGAATAAAATAACGCATATGGTGTTAAGAGTAAAATAACGCATATGCGTCAAATATATTTAATTAAAATAAAATAAATTTAAAAGAGGAATAGTTATGAAAAGAGTTATATCTTTATGTCTTTTTACGCTTTTATTAAGTTGCGTTTCGACGTCGAAAGTAATCGACGATCCGAATTTCTTTGGAAATTTCAACCCGATAAATCCGGACGAAAAATACTCCTTAAAAGCCGAGACCCCGTGGCATGGCGACGCAGTTTTTTATCATATATGGGTCAAAGCGTTTTCCGACTCAAACGGCGACGGTATCGGCGATATAAGAGGTATAATTCAAAAACTCGATTATTTGAACGACGGCGATCCGTCTACTTCTAACGATCTCGGCGTTACCGGAATATGGCTCTCCCCTATATTTGAATGCGACTTTAAAGGTGATAATATGCACGGATACGATACCGTCGATTATTATAAAATAAACGAAAAATTCGGGACAGAGGCGGACGTTATCGAACTCTTATCCGAGGCTCATAAAAGAGGAATCAGAGTAATTTTTGATTACGTAGTTAATCACACTTCGTCAAAGCATCCGTGGTTTTTGGATTCAAAAAACGGCGGCGAAAAAAGGGATTGGTATATATGGAAAAAAAATCCGTCGAAAGAAGATACCAAAACTAAAAAGTGGCAGAGGGCTTGGGGAGGAGGCAATTGGACAAACGTTTGGCACAGACATGCGGATTGGTATTATTACGGAGCTTTTTGGAGCGGAATGCCGGATCTAAACTTAAAAAACAGAGATACCAGAGAGGAGATGGCGAATGTTTTGGTATATTGGCTCAATAAAGGATTTGACGGAGTAAGAATCGACGCAGTAAGGTATATATCTGAAGACGGACCGGACGCGGCGGCGGATAGACCGGATACTCACGTTTTTTTTAAGAAAATGCGCGGGGATATATTTGAGAAATACAATGCCGCCGGCTACGCTAAAATGATGGTTGGAGAGGCGTGGACCGATAAAGACAAGATACTGCCTTATTACGGAAACGGAACCGACGAATTGCATATGTGCTTTGATTTTCCGATGGCGTATACTATCAGAGATACCGTCAAATCCGGAGAGAGGTCGGCCGCAAAAGTAGAAAATCTAAATAACTATTTTGAATATATTGAAAATACTCTTCCAAAAGGCGCGGTTAACGCTCCGTTTTTGACAAATCACGACGAGGTTGCCTCTCGACCGTTTACGGATTACGGCGGAAATATTGACAAATGTATACTGGCGGCGGGATTAGCGATTTTAGCTCATGGTTCGCCTTTTATATATAACGGCAACGAACTTGGGATGGCGGACGGCAAAGCTAAAGGGGATATGAGGCATAGAACTAGAATCGAACTTGAAAAAATCGAAAGTCTTTTAGCCGATAAAGATTCGATACTCAACTGGCATAAATATTTTATCAAACTGAAAAAGAGTTATTCGGCTTTAAGAACCGGCGGCTATAAAAGAGTTCCTTCGGACGACGGCAAAACGCTGGCTTTTTTGAGGTATAACGATAGCGAAACAATGTTGATTGTAGCCGGCTTTAATAAGGAGACTAAAAGCGTTTCGCTTGATTTTAGCGGAATCGACGTTCCTAAAGGGGAGGTAACTCTACTGCTTGGAAAAACCGCCGGAAAGAATTTATCCCTAACCGACGAAAATCTTAGCAAATTTACCGTCGGCGATATAGAGCCCGCGAGTATGCAAGTCTATATATTTGGCGTCGGGGAGAGAATAAGATAGAATTTATACGCGGAAGTTTTATTTACGCCCGTCGGTTTTTGGAAAATGGACGCATATGCGCCGCGTCTATAACGCGCGACAATTGTCGCATAAAAAATGGACGCATATGGCGCTAAGGACAAAGTTGACGCATATGTGTCAAAAAAAATCGACGCATATGAAACAAGATATTTTTTATTCCCAAAAAAACCGACGCGGCGCGGATTATTTTATTTTTTATTGGACAAACGGTATAAATTGTTTATAATTGCTTAGAGGTTCGGTATATTTGCGGGAGTTGAGATATGACTTTTTTTGTAATGGGGAGCGAAGACGTAACTTTGGGTTTCAAGTTTGTAGGTATCGAGGGGGTTATAGTCGAAAGCGACGAGGAGATTAATGCCGAATTTGATAACGTTATAAATAAGCGTTACGGAGAGATAGGGATTTTGCTTTTGACTGACAGAGTTAGTTCGAGAATAGAGGAGAAAATAATGGAGTGGCAGTTGTCCGGCGAGTATCCCCTTATTGTTGAAATTCCGGATATCGAGGGGCGTATGGAGGGCAAGACCACTTTGTTAGAGTCGATTAGAAAGGCTATCGGGCTATCGGTATAAAATTTATACTAAAATGTTGGCTAAATATTTGAATTTATAAAATATTCCTGCTATACTTAATTTATATGGAAAAGGCTATAATTAAAAACAGAAAAAATCCGGCCGATTACTCGGCGCGGTTTAAAAAGAAATTCTTTGAAAGAAATATATTTGGCGGAGATAACGACGATATTCTTTCTAATATATTAAATACAAAGTATAAAGATTCGCTAGCCGATAGATTTAAAGGAAACAGTCATACTTTCGAATCGATAATAAACAAAATAATCAAATTTAATCTTGAAAAAAGCCGGATTAGTTTGATTGATTTTAATTATTTTATTGAAAGCGATATACCGTCGAATATCGTTGGAAACGTATCTTTAGTTGAGGACGCGTTAAATTATTTGATTGATTTTATAATTATTAACTCGAAATACGGTAAAATAACCCTATTTGCGGATTATCGGTTCATAAGTATTAATGAAATTGGGTTGTGTTTTTCGTTGGTTTATAAAACAAACGGCTCGCTCGGATTGTCGACTCTTTTTGATATTAATTATGACGATATTGAAAATAATCGCGAGGATAATATTAAAAATTTAAAAATTATAACGGGATTGTTAAAAAACTATTTTATATCCCTTAAAATAAAGAAAAACGGTAAAAAAGAGATAAAATTTAGTTTTGAGATACCGTTTAAAGTTGCGGAAAAAAACAGTATACAAAATATTGAGAAAAAACCGCGTAAAAACGACGTCTTTCCAAAATACAACATCGGTTTATCGATTTGCGACGAGTTGCTAAACGCTTATATTTTTCAAAAATTACAGAAATACAACCAAAATGTCGTTGTAATTTCAGATATTGCAGATATTCAGGATAAAACAAGAGAATACGACTGTTTTTTAATTGACGATAATACTTTTCATAAATATCCCGACTTTAAAAAAAGCGTAATAAAAAATGACGACGCTTTGTTGGCTATTTTATCTTATTCGAATAATTACCTTAACGAGGACGAATACAAAGATAGGCTTGCCGACATAATAGTTTATTTCCCCCTAAATGTTGATAAATTTCTCAATTATTTGACCAAATGCAAGCGCGTCGTTTCTAATGAAACGTATTCTATTAATGATAACAAAAGCGGCAAAGATAAATCTTTTTTTTCTAATTTGGACAGTGTAAGCGGAGACGTGATAAATATTTTTATTAATGATCATAATAAGATTGTAAATAAAATTCGGGAGGATATTGATAAAAAAGATTGCGAAGCTTTGATTTACGACTGTTTATATTTTAAAGAGATAATAAAGATATTCAAATACCAAAGACTAATAGACGTTTTACATCAAATAAAAAAGAAAGGGATCGAATCAAATTTAGACAATATAGAATATTATTACAATAATATGCTTCTTGAGATAGAAAACCTTATAAATAAGCTGAAATAATTACGGTTCGAGCCTGTTTACATCTCTCGGAAATAAACTGGCTTCTTTCACGTTAGACAAATTACAAAGAAGCGAGGTTAGTCTTTCCAAACCAAGTCCTAGTCCCCCGTGCGGCGGCATTCCGTATTTAAAACATTGCAGATAGGACTCGAAAGATTCGACGTTCATGCCTAATTTGGACATCTTAGCGATATAATCTTCGTACCTGTGGAGTCTTTGACCGCCCGTCGTTATTTCTAATCCCCTAAACAGCAAATCGAAGGAGAGAGACTCTTTGGGGGCGCTCGGATCATGAGCGGCGTAAAAGGGTCTTTTTTCCGTCGGATAATGAGTTACGAATACGAAATCCGAATTATGTTTCTCTTTAACAAATTTTGAAATGAGGCGCTCCTCTTCCGGACATAAGTCGTTCTCTCCTCTGAAATCTTTTTTATACTCTTGAAAAATAATCTCTTTAATCTCGTTAAATTTGTAAGTTATAATTTTTGTTATTTCCGGAACTTCTATATTCAACAAATCTATTTCATATTTGCAGGTCTCCTTCATTTTACTAAAAATAGAGTTTAATACGGCCGACTCGATTTGAACGAGCTCTTCAAAACCGCCGGATAGCGCTGTCTCTATATCGAGGGAGATATATTCGTTTAAATGTCTCGACGTGTCGTGTTTTTCCGCCCTGAATACCGGACCGGTTTCAAAAACTCTGCCAAAAACGCCGACCATCATCTGTTTGTAAAATTGCGGAGATTGAGCGAGAAACGCTTTTTTGTTAAAATAGTCGATGTTGAATATATTGGCTCCCCCTTCCGCTCCCGAAAAAACGATTTTGGGGGAACAAATTCTTGTAAATCCGTTGTTAGTAAGAAAATTTCCGAATTCGTTGAATATTGCGGCGCTTATTTTAAAAATTGATCTCAATTTGGGATGCCTTAACGATAGAGGTCTCAAGTCAAATTGGGTCTCAAGTGATATATTTAACTCTTTTTTAGTAGTATCTATCGGCAAAGGGGAGATCGACGGCGCCGATATCGTCTCTATGTAATTTAAACTAATCTCTATATCTCTGGGATAAATAGAAATATCTTTAATATTCGAGTTTTTAACGACTCCTCTGACTTTTACAGTCGACTCTACCGCTATGGTAGATAGATCGAGCGAAACGCTATTCTTATCGGCGACGGTCTGAATAGTATACCGCGGCGTCCGTAAAATAATAAACGCTCCCCATCCGAGTATTCTGATATTTGAAACCTGACCGGTTAATTCGATCTCCTTGTCTATATTATCGGTAAAGTTTATAGCGGTATCTACATTTTGCAACAATTCTAGCTCTTTCATTTTCGCTCTCCATAGTAAGAAAAATTCGATGAATGTCGGGGATTATATGATATTTATGGATAAAAATCAAGAAAATATGTCGGACTATTTTTTATCCCGTAGGTTTTTTTGAGAGGGGGAATAAATTCGACGCATATGCGTCGCTGTGTTTTATAGTTTGACACATATGATGTCGCGTCGACAACGCGCGACAATTGTCGCATAAAAATCGACGCATATGTGTCAAAATTCTTTACGACGTTGACAGACTAAAAAATTATACCGGAAATCAAAAAAAACAAAATAATACAAAATTTATGAATTTGATAAATAAAGGTTGATTTTTTGGTTAACATATTTTAGAGTAACTCTACCTAATAACAGGGAGTTTTTTATGGATGAAAATCTTATAATAGGCGACTCTTTAACGCTTGCGGAAGAAACTTCGGATCCGGATAAAAAATATATTGTTCTTAAAGTTATAGGGTTTATTGATTCAAACAATTTTTTTGACTTTCAGCGCGAAGTGAATAATATATTGCAATCAGGCTATAAGAACGTCGTATTTAACTGCGAGGAGCTAAATTACGTCTCCTCTTCGGGGATAGCAGCGTTTACCTCGTTTTATAAAACCGTCAAGGAGAAGAACGGAATAGTCGTTCTTTCTAATTTACAGAAAAGGGTCAAAGAGATATTTCATCTGATCAAGATGTCTAGTATTCTTAAAATTGTCGATACGGTCGACGAGGCCGTCGGTTCGTTAACAAATGGGTAACGACGATCTACGCCGTTACGCTTACGACGTTTCCTTGCGAATAATCGGCGCCTCTTTGCAGAGCGAGAAGAGTCTACGCGAAAAACTTAAAAAAAAAGAGTTTGACGAGGGAGTTATTTCAGAAGTCGTAAACGATCTGAAAGAAGAAGGGTATATCGACGATTATAAGAACGGCTTGTCGTACGCCCTGAGTTTGATAGGTCGGAAATATTACGGCAAAAACTACGCCCGCAAAAAGTTGGCCGAACGCGGGATCGATCGCGAAACGTCCGACGAAATATTGTCCTACATTGAAACTACAGATTACGATGAAACGGAGAGCGTCGCAAAATATCTTGATAAGATAGGGGGCGCTAAATCGGAAAGAATCTCCTCGGCGGAATATCAAAAAATCTCAAACAAACTCTTTAACAGGGGCTTTTCTCCGGAATCTATAAAAAGAGCGTTGGAGAGAGAATTTTAGCAAGCGCTTTTAGCATATGGAACAAATGTTTTTAATCGCTAAATTATTCTTTATTCCCCAAAAAACCGACGGGGCGCCTCAAAATTTCTGATTTTTACTTTAAACAATATTTGTTAAATCGATAATGATAATTTTTTTTAAATTTTATTATTTTTCTAATTATTAGTTGTAATTATTGATTAAAGTCTTATAATGAATTATGGGCTTTCGGTTTTTTATGCGATAGTCTGTTAAATCTTATAAGCGAATGGCGGTAAAAATTATTCTAAATAATGAGGAAAAATGATGAAAGAGGTTAAATTTAAAATCTACGTCGGAGTAATAATACTTGCGCTCTGTTTTTTTGTAGTTTTATTTACTACGGTGGTTTATTTCTTGAATTCCAGAGCAAATCTTATGAATGAAGTCGTCGAAAGATTAAGATCCAATCTTACCATTGCTACCGGATTAGTAGACGACGACGCGATGAGAAATCTTACAAAAAAGATTAATTTATCCGAAATAAGCGATTCTGAGATAAGCAAAGTCGAAAGATCGGAAGATTACTTAAAAATATACTCTTTTTTGAATACTATCCGCGACGCCAATCCCGATCTTATACTATACGTTTATATTTTAGTCCCCGATAATGATAAAAATTATGCAAGATTCCTTGTAGACGCCGACGCGTTGAGGCTTATAGACGAAGTAAAAAAAACCGGCGCCGCTTCGGATAAAATATCGCATTTTAACTTGAGATACGACATAACCGATCAACCCGTCGCAGTCGCCGCTCTTTACGAAAGAAAAATGATGATAGAAAAAGATTTTGTTTACGATAAGGATTACGATTCGTGGTCTATGATGGGATTCGGTCCCATATTTGATAAAATAAACGGCGACTTTTTTGGCGTCGTAGGAATAGATATATCTAACAAAAATATAGATAAATTTCTCAGGAAGCTTTTTTTGAACGGCGTTATTACAAGTTTAGTCGTATTTATCGTCGCGTTGTTTATATCTTTGTACGTTACCAACACTATAACTAGGCCGGTGCTTAAGATTACGGACGCGGTAAAAACTTTTGGCAACGACTTTAGTTATCGAGCAAACGTCGAATCTTCTATAAAGGAGATTTATAATCTTACGGTAAACTTCAATCAAATGGCGGACAATATTGAGAGATTCAACAACGAAAGGGAAAAAGCCGCTAAGGAATCTGAACGGAGATTGAGGATAACGGAGGTTTATACAAGAAGATCTTTGGTGGATTTTGTAGCAAAAGGGGGCGATCCCACAAAATATAAGCCAGAAAACAGGCAAATATCGGTGTTGTTTTCCGATATTAGAGATTTTACCGAATTATCGGAGCGTCTTAGCCCTATGCAAGTCGTTAATTTACTGAACAGATATTTTGATAAAATGAATAACCATATTATGGGGAATAAAGGGGAGATTGATAAATTGATAGGCGACTGTATAATGGCCGCTTTTAAAGATCCGGACGATTCGGTAATTTCGGCGATAGAGATGCGCAGGGAACTGGCAAAATTTAACGCCGGCGAAATTCCCGAACTTTCCAATAATAGGCCGGAATCTAAAATTATAAATAACGGAATCGGGATTAACTACGGAACGGCGGTCGTAGGCAATATCGGCTCGGCGTCAAAAATGGATTATACATTAATCGGGGACATCGTTAATACGGCGAGCCGGCTGGAGTCTTTAACTAAATATTACGGTATTGGGATTTTGATATCCGAGGATTTAAAAAACAAACTGACTATTCCTCATCATATAAGAGCGGTCGATCTGGCTATCGTTAAAGGGAAAAAACAACCGGTTACTATTTTTGAGGTTTACGATTACGAAGACGATAGAACTATTAAAATAAAACGAAGTATTCAAAAATATCTCGACGACGCGTTTAATTATTATATCTAAGGCAAGTTTAGCCAAGCTGAAAAAATATACGCGGCGCTTATTAAAAAACTCGGACCTCATAAATATAAAAAGGATTTATGCTTCGATCCTCTGATAAATTTTTATCTGAATAGGACGGTTAGGCTTAAAGCGAAACAGGCGTCGGGATTTTTAAAAGAGTGGAACGGCGTTTACGAATTTAAAGACAAGTAAAAATTTAAATATCGTATGCGGCGCGTCGATAACGCGCGACAATTGTCGCATAAAAATCGACGCGCATATGCGTCAATTTTTATCTTAGCTCCATATGTGTCAATTTGTTCTTAGCGGCGCATATGCGCCGATTTTTACCTTAGCCCCATATGCGTTAAATTTATTTTTGACGCATATGCGCCGGGTATGCGGTCGTAAGTTGCGTCGGTAAAACGCCTGGCCGATTTAGTAAAAACGCCGCTCGGTCGGTTCTTTAGATATAATTTGAGAGACGTCGATAGCGCCGCCCTCGCTATTAATATCTATTATGAACTCTTGATATTTTTTTCCGTAATTTCCGGTAAATATATTATAAGTCCCTTGAATGGAATTTGGGTCGTCCAGGTCGTATTTGACGTTAATCCCTTTAGATTTGTTTTTAACTATCAGTTTATGGTCTATATCTTGCGATATACTAAGATTAACGGTTACGTTTAGAGTCGCGATGTCTAAATAGGAGGCGTCTCCTACCGAATAGATATAAGAATTAAGCGAGCCCTCTTCGGAATTTATTATTATATCGGAAGAGCTATACGATAGAACTTTGAGAAAAGTTTTAGTTTTGTAAGAATTTATGCGCAGAATATTTCCTTGAAAATCAATATCGTTATTGCCGCTGCTTGAAACGAGCTCTATATCTCCGAGGTGTTTGTTAACGGTAACGTCTCCTTCGCCGGAATTAATATATAGTTTAAGCAAGGTGAAAGGAACGAATATCTTAATGTCGATGCTCCCGTTAATTCGCGTTGGGATCTTAGTTTTAATGTTTAACTCTTTATAAACTTCGTCGAAATAGAAGACTGTATCCATAAGGTTTATGTCGGAAGCAAGTCCGGTAAAAATTTTTTTATTTGTGTCTATTTCTACAAAATCTTTGGACCATCCGGTTATATCGACGTCGCCTTTCAGAGAATTGACGCGTATCGATTCGAGGGGATTTTTTTCTCTATACTTGATATTTACTTGCCTATTAAACATAAGGTTTTTTGAGCAAGACGTTAGAAGAAAAATGTTTAATATAGCGGCAACCAGAAAATATTTTTTCATTTTTCGAAATTATACAATTTAATTTTAAAATTATACAATACATTTAACAATTATTTAATAATATTTGACAACAATTCCGTTTTTTTATAATAATATCGGACAATGAAAAGGCGCAAAGTAGTATATCTGGGTCCCAAATTTACATTTTCTCACGAAGCGGCGGTTAAATACTTCGGGGACGATTGCGATTACGAGCCGATTAATAGGATAAACGACGTATTTGACAAAATAACTCTAAACGACTACGATTACGGAGTGGCGCCGGCGGAGAATTCGGTCGGCGGGGCGATAGGCGATACTTTGGATCTTTTTATCAAAACCGATCTGAAAATTTACGATCAAATAACGTTAAATATTAAACAAAATTTAATATCTCTTTGTTCGGATAAAAAGGATATAAAAAAGATTTTTTCTCATCCGCAATCGTTTTTTCAATGCGCCGGCTATATCAAGAAAAATTTTCCGAATTGCGAATGCATAGAGACGGCGTCTAACGCTAAAGCGGCTATATTTGCTTTAGAAGAGCCGAATTCCGCTTCGATAGGACCTTATTTGCTTGCAAAAGAGTATAACTTGAATATTCTCGGAGAAGATATTAATGACAAAAAGGATAATCAGACAAAATTCTATATTGTATCCAAAAAATTTAAAACTCTAGCGGGGCAAAAGTCGCTGATAATTTTTTCATTATTGAACAAACCCGGCGCGCTTTATAGGATAATGAAGGTTTTTAAAAATCAAAAAATAAATATGACAAAAATCGAATCGAGACCGTCGAAAGAGAAAAATTGGGAGTATGTGTTTATCGTAGAGTATGAAAACTCTCCAAATAGCGCTAAAAACGCCAAACTCATCGGCGAGATTAAGAAAAAGTGCGATTATTTCGATTATTTGGGGAGCTATTAGGCTATGAACGGCAAATATCTTATCTTGGCTTCGAAATCTCCGCGTAGAAAGGAGTTGTTGAAGTCGGTTGGGATAAAATTTAAAGCGATAGATCATAAATATGACGAAAATACGGCGGATAAAAGCGACGCTATACTATACGTCGAAAACGCGGCTCTTGGAAAAGCTCTCTCTATCGGGAATTTGCCGAAATATAACGACAAATTTATACTTGGGGTAGATACCGTCGTAGTTTGCGGCGATAAGATACTCGGAAAGCCGAAAAGCGTAGAAGAAGCCGACGCAAATATCAGGGATATGTCGGGCAAATGGCATAGCGTCGTATCCGGTATATCGCTCGTAAACAGTTCTTTGAGCGTAAATTTTACGCAAAGCGTTCTCTCTAAAGTAAGGTTTAAAGATTTCTCTGAAGAATTTATCAAATTCTATCTTGACAATAATCATTGGAAAGGTTATGCTGGCGGCTATGCAATTCAAGGGATATTTGCCCTAACGGTAGATAAAATAGAGGGGTCTTATACAAATATAGTCGGACTTCCTCTTGAAACTCTCTATGATATGCTAAAAACAATAAAATATGATATATTTTAATCTTCCGGACTTTGGGTCTGAGAAATATGGTTTTTTCTGATAAACTTTTTAGTTTACAAAGCGACGGTCTTTGACCTTATCGTATACGGAAGAGAAGCGCGATTTACATTAAGGAGGAACGAAATTGTCGGTTGTAACAATGAAAAGTTTATTGGAGTCTGGAGTTCATTTCGGACACCAAACAAGAAGATGGGATCCAAAAATGTCCCGTTTTATTTTTTCCGAGAGAAACGGAATTCACATCATCGATCTGCAGAAGACTATAGTCGAGATCAAGAAAGCCTACGACGTTATAAGGAAGGTGGTTTTAGCAAATAAACCGGTTCTTTTTGTAGGCACAAAAAAACAAGCCAGAGCCGCCGTGCAAAGAGAAGCTGAAAAGTGCGGTCAGTTTTACGTAAATAACAGATGGCTTGGGGGGATGCTTACCAACTTTACTACCATAAAAAAGTCGATCACAAGACTTAAGAAAATTGAAAAAATGGAAGTAGATGGGACTTTTGACTCCATTACAAAGAAAGAGAAAATTGTTATTCTCAAAGAGAAAGAAAAACTTGAAAAAAATCTCGGCGGTATTAAAGATATGACCCAACTGCCGGGAGCGCTGTTTATCATAGATTCCAAAAAAGAGGCTATAGCGGTAGCCGAAGCTAAAACGCTGGGTATTCCGGTAGTAGCGGTGGTAGACACGAACTGTAATCCCGACGTTGTCGATTATCCGATACCGGGCAACGACGACGCTATCAGAGCGATCAACCTTTTTTGTTCGATTATATCAAACGCTTGTTCCGAAGCCGATAACGAAGTAGGGATAAGTATTATTACCGACGAAGAAGAGGCGGAGGATATTTCTGAAAAGATTATCGAGTCGGTGGACGCCGTAACCAAAGATAAAGAGGCTATAGCTGAAATAACCGGAGACGACGAGAAGGTAAGCGATAGTTCAAAAGTAAAAAGCGTTAAAAAGGAGGTTTCGAGCTCCCCAAAGAACGCGGTAAACTCGGTAAAAGAAGAGACCGAGAAAGTAGAGAAAAAATCAAAGAAAGTAGAGGCGGCTAAAGAGGACGTCGTAGAGGAGAAAGGCGTTGAAGCCAAGGATGCCGAGAAAGCCGACAAGAAAAAAGAGACTAATAAAGAAACTAGTAAAGAAACTAAAAAAGAAATTAAAAAAGAGGCTAAAAAAGAAGCAGGAGGAAACGCTATGACTATATCCGCCGATCAGGTAAAACAACTTAGAGACGTAACCGGAGCGGGAATGATGGAGTGCAAAAGAGCTCTGACCGAAGCCGGCGGGGATTTTGACGGAGCCGTAAAAATCCTTAAAGAAAAAGGGCTCGCCGACGCGAAGAAAAGAGCCGACAGAGAAACAAAGGAAGGAGGAGTTTTTATCAAAGATAACGGCGATAAAGTAGCTATGATCCTTTTAGGTTGCGAGACCGACTTTGTATCGGGGAACGATATATTTAAAGCGTCCAAAGAAAAAATTCTTGATAAAGTTTTGAGTTCTAAAAACGAAGAGTTGGATTTTTACAAAGACGACATACAAGAGGTAATAAGCCAGACGAAAGAAAACGTCGAGTTGAAGAGAGTAAAATATATTGACGTCGCTGAAAATCAATATGTTTCAACTTATATTCACGGGGCAAACAAGATCGGAGTTTTGTCGCTGTTCGAAATCGATAAACCGGAGTTAAAGACCGACGAGCAGTTTAAAGAGTTCGCTCTGAATATTTGTCTGCACGTAGCGGCTAATTCTCCTTTTTATACGAGAAAAGAGGAAGTTCCGGAGAGCGAGATTGCGGAGCAAAAATCTATTTTTGATAAGCAAATGAAAGAGAGCGACAAACCGGCCGAGGTTGTCGAAAATATAGTAAAAGGTAAAATAGCCAAATATTTATCCGAGATATGTCTGCTTGATCAAAAATTTGTTAAGGACGATAAAATAACCGTTGAAAAATACATAGCGGATACGGAGAAAGCTCTTGGGGCTAAGATAGAGGTAAAAACTTTCTACAGATTTACAATCGGAGCTTAGGCTTGAAGAAAAACAGGTATCTGTTAAAAATATCGGGGGAGGTACTTAAAGGGGATCTCCCTTCCGGTATCTCTTTGGAATTTCTAAATTTATTCTGCGAACGTTTGGCGAAGATTATTCTAAAAAAAGAGGTTGAACTTGGAATAGTAGTAGGAGGAGGAAATATTTTCCGGGGAGTTCGCGGCGAACTGGAAGGTTTTGACAGGTTATACGGAGACGGCGTCGGCATGATGGCGACCGTCGTTAATAGTCTGCTAATTACCGAGAGACTCCGATACCGTAATATTCCGGTTTTACTGCAATCCGCCGTTAAGATCGAAGGGATCGTCGATCTGTTCAACAGAGACAGGGTTGAAGAGGTATTCGAAAAAAACGGATGCGTTGTCTTCTGCGGCGGCACGGGCAATCCTTTTTTCTCTACCGATACAACCGCCGCGCTAAGAGCTTTGCAGATAAATTCGGATTGTTTATTTAAAGCGACTAAGGTCGACGGAATATACGATAAGGACCCTGAAAAATTCAGCGGCGCAAAAAAATTTGACGCTATATCTTACGACGAGATTATAAGTCGCGAGATAGAGGTTATGGATTTGACTTCAATTTTGATGCTTAAGAAAAATAAGCAGAAATTGATGGTTTTTAATATGAACGACAACGACTCTCTGGAGAGAGCCTGCAGAGGCGAGATTGTCGGAACTTTAGTTAAGGAGAGTTAATATGTTAAACGGCGTTAAGGAGTCTTTTGACGACAAAGCAAAAAAGAGTATTGCAAGTTTTCAAGAACAGCTTAAGAAAATAAGGACGGGAAGGGCTAGCGCGGCGATTCTTGATGGCGTAATGGTGGATTATTACGGAACTCCGACTCCGATAGATCAAACCGCGTCTATTTCTATCCCGGAGGCGCGTCTTATACTCATTCAGCCGTGGGATAAAACGACGATAAAAAATATCGAAAAAGCCATACAGAAAGCTGAATTGGGATTTAATCCCTCAAACGACGGCAACGTTATAAGGATTGTTATACCGCCGCTCACGGAGGAGACGAGACTTGAACTTGTAAAGAACGCAAAAGCCGTCGGAGAACAAGCGCGGGTATCGATAAGAAATTTGAGAAGAGATTCCAATGAAAGTCTCAAAAAATATTTAAAAGATCGCGCTATTACCGAAGATCAAGAGAAACAGGGATTAGACGATATTCAGAAATCAACGGATAATTACATTAAAGAGATAAACTCGATTTTAGAAAAAAAGGAAAAGGAAATTCTTGAAATCTAACGAATTAAGGCATATTTCGTTTATAATGGACGGAAACGGGCGATGGGCGAAAAACAAGGGCTTAGCGCGAACGGCCGGACATAGCGCCGGCGTTGAAAAAGCCAAAGAGATTGTAATGCGGGCAAGAGAGCTTAAGATTCCTTATATTTCGCTCTATACGTTTTCAAAAGAGAATTGGAAGCGCTCGGTTGAAGAGGTCTCGTTTCTTATGGGGCTTGTTACGAGTCATCTGGAAAAAGAGTTTGACTTTTACATTAAGAATAAGATAAGAATAGCGCACGTTGGGGATAGAGAAGAACTTCCAGTGAAAGTTCTTAAAGCGATAGACAGGGTTGAAAAAGAGACAAAAGATTTTGATTCGATTACGTTGCTGTTGGCTCTGAATTATTCCGGGAAATACGATATTTTACAGGCGGCAAAACGTTGTTCAGAGAACGGCGGCGAGTTTACCGAAGAGGTTTTTACTAAATACTTGAAAACTTCGGGGTTTCCGGATCCCGACTTGATTGTCAGAACCGGCGCCGAATTTCGTATCAGCAATTATTTTTTGTGGCAGGCGGCTTACTCGGAGTTTTATGTTTCTAAGAGTTATTGGCCTGATTTTACAACGGAAGAGATGGACTCGGCGATCGAGAGTTTTTATAATAGAGACAGAAGATATGGGGGCGTTAAATGACAAATTTTCAGAAAAGACTTATTTTGACCTTGACGGCTATTCCCGCAGTTTTTTTTGCGTTATTTTGGCCCTTATCTAATCATATCCTTGTGTTTATAGGATTTGGAATATTAGTTACCATTTTTGGCAGTTATGAGATTAGTAATCTTATTTATCAGAAAGGTATAAACGTCAGGAGATATTTTTTACCGATAATAAATAGTGTTATATACATATTTGCATATTTGTACTCTTTAAACGCATTTAATATGCAGAAATCGAAATTTACGCTTATTTTATTTGCGCTCTATATTGTTTCCGTAATTATGTATATTTACGCGAGGGACATTTTTAAAAGGGATCTTACGCGGTCGTTTGAAAAGATGTCGTACTCGCTCTTTGGGGTTTTGTACATTGGGCTTCCGTCCTTTTTAGTTCCGTTTTTATTGAATATTCAGAATAGAACGCCCGATAATCCGGTTCCGATTTTTTTCAACGTCGAATCGTCCGGAACTATGACCGGATCGCTTCTGGCGGTTTTTTTCATTGTGTTGGTTTGGTCTAACGATATTTTTGCCTACGTTTTTGGTATGGCTTTCGGTAAAAAAAGCGTTATCGGGCTTGCGGCAAGTCCTAAGAAATCTTGGGCAGGCTACATTGGCGGTTATTTGTCGACATTTTTTTGGGTCGCTCTATTTTACTTAATTTTCAATCAATTTATCAGATTTGATTGGTGGTTTTACTTCATATTTCCTATTATCACGGGTTTTATAGTTCCCATCGGCGATCTTGTCGAGTCTGTGTTTAAAAGATCGGCTAACGTCAAAGATTCGGGGAATATTATTATGGGACGAGGCGGAATACTTGATTCGGTAGATTCTATTCTCTATACCTTACCGCCGTATTTTATCTTAATACAGCTCTATTTTGCTATTAAGAAATGAGAAAGAATTTTTCAATACTAGGCGCGACCGGTTCTATCGGAGATTCCGCTTTAAAAGTACTTGAGAATTTTAAAGAAAATCTCAATCTTGTCGCGGTTTCTACCAATAAAAATATAAAAAAATTGATACAAATTATTGAAAAACATTCTCCCGAATACGCCGTTATAACGGATAAAGGGAGTTGTCAAGAGCATTTTAATTCCGATAGAGCTACAATAAAAAACACAAAAATATTTTCGGGAATAGAGTATCTATTACAATTATGCTCGGATAAAAAAAACGATATTATACTGAACGCAGTATCGGGCAAATCGGGGCTTATTCCGTCGCTAAAGTGTCTGGAAAACGGCATCGACCTCGCTCTGGCAAATAAAGAGAGCATGGTTTGCGCCGGACCCCTTTTAAAAAAAACTGCGCGTCAAAACAGATGTTCAATACTTCCCGTCGATTCGGAACATAGCGCTATTTTTCAATTATTGAGAGATAAAAACAGTAAAGATATTGATAAAATTTATCTGACGGCGTCCGGCGGACCTTTTTTAAATTTAGACAAATCCGAATGGAATAAAATAACGGTCGCGGAGGCTCTCAATCATCCGACATGGAAAATGGGAAGTAAAATATCTATAGACTCGGCGACTATGGCTAACAAAGGGCTCGAGGTAATTGAAACAAAAGAGTTTTTTGATATAGACTACGACCGTATAAAAGTCCTTATCCATCCGCAATCTTTGATTCATTCGATGATAGAGATGAAAGACGGCGAGATATACGCTCAAATAGGCCCTAACGATATGGCTATCCCCATACAGAATTCGTTGTTTTACCCGGAAATTCTTGAAAACCGGTATAACAGGTTTGATTTTAGCAAAACGGTCAATTTTCAACTGTTTCCGGTAGATTTTAGTAAATATAAAATGCTATCTTTTGCATACGCGTCCGGGAAAAACGGCGGGCTTTATCCTGCTTTTTATAACTGCGTTAACGAACGGCTTGTGGATTATTTCCTGAAAACAACTATAAGTTTTTTAGATATCGAAAAATACATGGAACGCGCTCTGGATATATTTGCGGAGGATAGAGACGTTGAGAAAAACGATATAACCATAGAGAACGTCGATATAATAGAAAATATTTCAAGAAAAATCGTTGATAATCTGATTAAATGAATATTAAAAATATTCGCGCGCCGCCGTCGGTTTTTACGTAGAATAGACGTATTTTGGGTAATTTTCGATTACGAGCGTGTGTAATAGCCGTTTTCGAGCGGTTATATTTAACAGTTGTGTCATTTTATCCAAAAAGTCGTTTTTCAATTTATCCATCTTCAATTTCTTACCAACGATCACAAGAAATTCTTCCAACCCGTATTTCATAACGCCGTTATAGAAAAACAGTATAATATCGCGAACCGTCGAGGCCATACCGAATTCGTTATACAACGAATGCCATCTTTTTATTTGAAGATAATCAGATTCGTTAATCCGGAGATATTTATCCAGCCTTTTATCGTCGGAGCTATCTATAACGGCGTATTCGGAGCGATGATTTCCTATTATTCTTTTCATCTTTAGGACTTTTTTGTTAATGAGACGAAACATCGTTTCAAATAACTCGCTAAACGTATTAATTTTGAACTCTTTTAGTAAAAAATTTATAACATTGGTATTCATAGATTCTGATACTATAAAGTGAAATAGATGTTTTTTGTTTTTCATAAAGTTTTCTCCTTTTTTTAATATTTCTTTAATATATATAACAACTAAAAATAGAAAACGTTATACAAAAATTTGGATAAATTTTTAGAAAATGACAAATAAATTACTACTTAAAAAATTTGACACATATGCGTCGATTTTTATACGACAATTGTCGCGCGTTATCGACGCATATGTGTCAATTTATTTTCCTCCTTCTCCAAAAAAATCGACGGGCGCTCTTTTTTTATATTTAACTTTACTTTTTTTAAAAAAGTTATAAAATTGAATCTTAAGGGGTTAGGATATGTCAAGTTATAAATTAAAACATCATACAAAAAGGAAGATATCTGAAGGAAAGTTTTATCCGTTGGGCGCGACAATTGTCGGGGACGGAGTAAACTTTGCTATTTATTCGGAGAACGCTACGGAGGTTTACTTATTGTTATTCGACGCGCCCGACGCCGATCCGACGGACATAATCCGGGTCGAAAATCGAGATAGAAACATTTGGCATGTCTTTGTCCATAACGTCAAGGCCGGGCAACTTTACGGATATAAAATAGCGGGACCTTATATGCCCCAATACGGACTGAGATTTAACGAGAATAAACTTCTTACCGATCCGTATTCTAAAGCGTTTTCCGGGAAATATTTTAATAAACACAATTTGTTGTTGCCTTACAATCCTTTCGCTCAAAGTAAGGATCTTGTTATGGATAAGACGGATAATACCAAAATAGTTCCAAAATCGATAGTCATAGACGACTCTTTTGACTGGGAAGACGATAAAAGCCCCGACGTGAGGTTTGAGGATCTGATAATCTACGAGGCGCACGTTAAAGGGCTGACTGCGCATAAGTCGTCCGGATCCAACGCGCCCGGAACATATCTCGGAGTAATAGATAAGATACCTTATTTGAAAGAGCTTGGCATAAACGCTATAGAATTTTTGCCGGTTCATGAAATTTATAACGAGGATTTTCTTGTCGATAAAAAAATGACTAATTACTGGGGGTATAATACTGTGGGTTTTTTTGCTCCGGAGATATCGTATTCCACTCAAAAGCGTCCGGGATGTCAGGTTGAAGAATTTAAAACAATGGTTAAAGAGCTTCACAAAGCCGGAATAGAAGTAATACTGGACGTCGTTTACAATCATACTGCGGAAGGGAACGAACTTGGAGCTATGCTATCGCTTAAGGGGATAGACAATCCTACTTATTACGTCTTAACCGGCGACGCCTCGCAACCAAAAAGATACTATATGAACTATACAGGTTGCGGCAATTCGCTAAATCTCGCCCACCCCGCGGTAATAAGATTAGTAATGGATTCGTTGAGATATTGGGTAAAAGAGATGCGCGTGGACGGATTTAGGTTTGATCTCGCTTCCGTATTGGGAAGGGAAAAAAACGGTTTTTATAAGGGATCGTCTTTTTTCGACGCGATATCGCAAGATCCGGATTTATGTAAAGTAAAACTTATAGCCGAGCCGTGGGATCTTGGAACTTACGAAGTCGGCAACTTTCCTATAGACTGGGCGGAGTGGAACGGTAAATTCAGAGATAATATAAGGAAATTTGTTAAGGGAGAAGCCGGACAGTTGAAAGAACTTGGGGCGCGTCTTACCGGCTCGGCCGATTTATATCAAGACGACGGCAGATCTGCGTATAATTCGATAAATTTTATTACCTGTCACGACGGTTTTTGTCTGAAAGACCTGGTTTCATATAACCGCAAACACAATGAAGCCAATCTGGAAAACAACAACGACGGTTCTAACGATAATCATTCGTGGAATTGCGGTTTTGAAGGGGATACGGACGATCCCGACGTAAACGCTTTACGAACTAGGCAGATAAAGAATTTTATAAGTTATCTGATGTTTTCATTCGGCACCCCAATGTTGCTTGGAGGCGACGAATTCGGACGAACGCAAAATGGAAATAACAACTCGTATTGTCAGGATAACGATATTAATTGGTTCGATTGGACGCTTGTTGAAAAGAACAAAGATATTTTTACGTTTATTAAAAAAGCTATACAGTTTAGAAAAGATTACGCGGTGTATAAAAGAAGGAAATTTTTTACCGGACATGATCAGAATGATAATATGATCGCAGATATACAATGGTACGGCGAGAATCTTGATCCGCCGGATTGGAATAATCCGAATGCGAAACTGGTATGTTGCCTGATTGATGGAAGCGAAGCGCCGATTAAAGAAAAAAACGAATACTTCCTCTTTTATATTTTTAACGCCGATCATAACGAACATACGGTTTTATTGCCCGATGTAAACAAAGATATGACGTGGTATAGAGTCGCAGATACCAGCGCCGACGGCGGCAAAGATTTTTTTGAGAAAGGTAAAGAGATAAAACTAAATAATCAATCGAAGTATCTCGTTAATCCGAGAAGCGTAGCGGTTTTGATATTGAAATAAAATTTTGACAAAATGACGCATATGCGCTACTTTACTATCAATGAAGAAAATCGCGTTGTTTATAATTATAATCGTCGTTCTCATATCATGCGGTAACGAGCCGCCGTCGATTTCGTTTCCAAACTACAATATTCTTATTTATCAGGCGGGATGTTTTGAGAATATTTTGAACGACTATATATACCTTTCGATATATTTTATTTTGAGCGACGAGAACGGATTTGAGGATATAGAAGAGGTCAAGATTACTCATATAGATACCGAATATTCGTGGATTGTCAAGGCGGAAAATCTCTCAAAAGTCGAGTGGAACGATAAGACTTTGTCGGGTTTTTCTTTTATTGAGATTGGCAACGCAAAAAAAGTTCTTCTTGGCGATTATCATATTGAAGTTATCGATAAATCCGACAATCTTTCAGACGTTATGTTGACGGTAGATCCCGAAGGTTACGAGACCGCCGAAGAGTTAGAGTTGCCGGAAATTAAGTATCAGGTATCTTTGTCGAAGGATATGAAACAGCTTATTGTCGAGAACGACGCTTATTCGTCGTGCGAAATAAAATTTGTCGATAATCCCGCGTTTTTTAACGGCGGCAGAAAGAAGTTTGCTTCTAATGAAAAAATTATACTCAACAACAACAAGCCCGTCGACGCCGGCTCGGTAATATCGGTAAGAGTTAATAAAGACCTTTCGGAAAATATTGTATATTTTCTGAAACCTCTCGATTTAAGAACGTTAAGTCTCGGCGAGAAATAGCGAAATAAAAACGTAGTTTTGACTATTTTTTTAGTTTTTTTTGGTAATCGGATAGTATATTTAGCGCTTGAAGCGGGGTGATTCTATCCAGATCAATGTATTTCAAGTCGTTTAGTATTTTTTCGTTATCTTTATTGGCGGCGGGCGGGTCGGAAAAATCAAAAAGATCGTATTGGGTTTTAACAAGTTCGATTTTATTTTGAACGGATTCTTTGTTTTCAAGTTTTGCGAGAATATTTTCGGCAAGCGTGATCGTTTCTTTCGGCATTTGAGCGATTTTGGCGACGTGTATACCGTAACTTTTCTCGGACGGCTTTTCGATTATTTTATGCAGGAATATTATATCCTCGCCGTCCTCGCTAATCGCTACGCTCAAGTTTTTTATCCCTTTTTTACTATCGGAAAGTTTTGTTAATTCGTGGTAGTGGGTCGCAAAAAGAGTTTTAGCGCCGAGATATTTTTTATCGGCAATATATTCGACGCAAGCCCATGCGATCGAAAGCCCGTCGAAAGTCGAAGTGCCGCGGCCGATCTCGTCCATTATTATTAAGCTTTTAGCGGTTGCGTTTTTGAGAATATTTGCAGTCTCGGACATTTCGACAAGAAACGTCGATTGTCCTCTTGCGAGGTTGTCGGATGCGCCGATTCTGGTAAAAATCCGATCGACGACGCCGATTTTAGCCTCCATAGCCGGTACGTACATACCGATCTGAGCGAGGAGTACTATCAACGCCGTTTGACGTAGATACGTAGATTTACCGGACATATTGGGACCGGTTATGATGAAGAAAAAATCGCCGTCGTTATCCGCGTCGAAGTCGTTATCGATAAAGTCGTCCCGACCGATTTTTTTTTCGACTACGGGGTGTCTCCCTTTTTTTATATTAATGGAAGCGCCGTTTGTTACTATCGGTCGGGTATATCTGTCGATAAGCGAGACGTTGGCAAACGAGATTAATACGTCTATCTGCGCTATAATTTTGGCGTTATTCTGAATTTTTCTAATATCTTTTAATATTACGTCTCGTACTTCGAAGAAAATATTTTGTTCGATCAAGTTTATCTCTTCTCTGGCGTTTAGTATTTTTGATTCGTACTCGCTGAGCGTTTTACTTGTGTAACGATTGACGTTGACAAGATTCTGTCTGAGTATATACGAATCGGGAATATTTTTTGATTGCAATTTGGATACTTCAAAAAAATATCCCAGAATTTTGTTGTATTTTATTTTTAAAGTCGGCGTATTGTATTTTTCGCGCTCTTCAAGCTCGACGGAGTTGATTATTTCTTTGGTTTTAAAACTCAAATCCCGCAGTTCGTCAAGTTTTTTGTTGTAACCTTTGCGGACTATGTTGCCTTCGTTTATCACGGCGGAAGGTTCTTCTATTATCGCTTTTTCAACGTATTCTACGACGTCGTCCAGATTTTCGATAGAGTTGTGAAATTCGGCGAGAGGTTTAACGTTTTCGATAAGTTTTTCGATGTTTTTACAATAAATCAGCGAGTTTTTAAGGCTAACCAAGTCTTTAGGATTTGCCCTATCCATAGCGATTCTCGATATAAGACGCTCGAGGTCCATAATATTTTTTATTTCGCGCTCGATTTTATCCATAACGTTTTGATTTTTGATAAAATATTCTACTATATCCAGACGTTTATTTATGTCGTCGGGGAATAACAGAGGCTCGACGATCGTCTTTTTCAGCAGACGTCCTCCCATCGGCGTGGAGGTGTAATCAAGAACTTCCAATAGACTGTTTATTGAGGTTCCGTCCTGCAGATTTTTGATTAATTCGAGGTTTTTTATCGTCGATTCGTCTAAAATCATCGTTTTTTTATCATTATTGAAATTGATTTTCCATATATGAGAAGCGAGCCCTTTGATATTCTCCGATACGTATTTTAGTATCGCGCAGGGGGCGGTGAAGTTTGTTTGAAGGGCGTATTTTTCTATTTCGTCAAATATTTCCGAGCCAAATTGATCTTCAAGAATTTTATCGTTATTTTCCGATTCAAAGTACCATAACGGGAATCTGTTTACAAGTATATTTTCGTATTCCATTATTGTCGATCGGATACGTTCGTCGCCCGTCCAGAGGTCTTCGGGGACGATAATTTCTTTCGGCGCGATTCTGACCAATTCTCCTTTGAAAATAGAGAAATCTCCGGTAATATCTATTTCGTTGAATTCGAAGTCGCCGGTTGATAAATCCAATACGGCGAATTCAAGATATATCCCTTTTTTATTAAGAGCGAGAAGGAAGTTGTTTGATTTGTTGTTTAATAATCCGCCGTCGACGATAGTTCCGGGCGTTAAAATATTTTCAACGTCCCGCTTGACAATCCCTTTGGCTAATTTGGGGTCTTCAAGTTGCTCGCATACCGCTATCTTGCGCCCCGCGGCGAGTATTTTCGCCGAATACCCTTCGATCGCATGGTAGGGGACGCCGCACATTGGGACGTCGCCGCGTTTTGTAAGAGTAATATTTAGTATCTTCGACGCTTCGACGGCGTCGTTGCCGAACATTTCGTAGAAATCGCCGCATCTGAAAAACAGAAACGCGTCGGGGTGTTTTTGTTTAACCTCTTTGTATTGCCGCATCATCGGGGTGTTAGATTCAATCATAACTACCGCCGAGTTCTAAAGTTATCGCTTCTATATTTTTCTCTTTTAGCTCTATAAGTTTATCGTTGGCTTTTGATCTATCGCTAAAAGGACCTATCAGTATTCTATAGTTGGTAAGCCCCGTTTTAGACGAAACGGTTTCCGAATAAAAAGCTTTTTCTCCCCATTTTTTGTTAAAACTTTCTACGTAATTTTTGGAATTTTCTTCGCTTGAAAAATAACCTATCTGAAGATAATATCCTCTTTTTGTCTCTTTTTTATCTCCCTCGGTTTTTTCTACTTTTTTGATAAATTCTTCGTTGGAAAGTTTTATATCGGCTCGAAGGCGCGCTAAAGATTTCTTTTTAAAGTCGTTGTTCTCTTCGAGGTTTATCAAATGCAACTCTATGAATTCGTCCAGCTCCTTAACGTCTTTAAGCTCTTTAGAGTATTTTTGGGCTTCGTGATTTTGCGGACTATCGGGATATAATTCGCCGATCATTATCTGAACCTTTTTTGCGTAATCGAGCTTATTTTGCGCCAAATAAATTTTTAATAGCTCCAGCAGAGCCGCCGGCGCTTTACAGCTGAGCGGAAAAGTTCCGGCGGTTATAAGATAAAACTGCTCCGCGTCGTCGGGTAATCCCTGTTTTGACATAACCGCTCCAAGAAGGAAGTAAGCGCGGGCTAAATCTTCGTAATCTTCTATCTCTTCAAGAATTTCGTATAAATTCTTAATCGCGCTTTTAAAATTTAACAATTCGTAATCGATTTCAGAGGCGGCTAACAGCGCTTTTTGCCAATACGGCGTCCCTTTCGAGCGTTGAGATATTTCATAAAATTCCGTTAGCGCCTCTCTAAATTTTCCTTTGAATTTGTAGAGGGACGCTAATTCGTATCGGGCTAAGAATCTGAATCTCGATTTTGGATATTCCGATAGAAAAGTTCGGTATTCGACTACCGACGCGTCAAAATTTGAGGTAATTCTTGCTATTCTAAGTTGAACCTTCTCTTTTTGAGAGTTATCTTTGGATATCTTTAAGTATTCTTTGTAATATTTAACGGCAGATTTGTAGTTTTTTATTTGATCGAACGATAGAGCTTTTTTGTATATATCGAGCTCTTTGGTTTGAGAAAACAAATATGCAAAGGGGATTAAAAAAATTATTAGTAATATTTTTTTACTCATAACTAAACCCTCTCTCCAAAGAGCGAATTTCCCGTTAATTTGACCGCTTTCAATTTTACGATTTTACCGATCTCAAAATCGGGGCTATTGTATATTATCATAAGGTCTTCTTTTGTTAAACCTAATATTTCGTTTTGATTATTTTTACTTTTTCTCTCCGGAATAACTTCAAAAATATCGCCGATACGGCTCGTTTTTTTCTTTTTTCTTATTTCAATTTGCAGATCAATAATCGTTTGCAGACGCTCTAATTTTTCTTCGTCGGAAACGTCGTCGGCAAAGTTGTCGGAAGAGTAAGTGTTTTCTCTGGTATTGTACTTATACATATAAGCGTCGTCGAACTCGACTGTTTTCATAAGATTTAGAGTATCCTGAAAATCCGACGACGTTTCGCCGGGAAATCCTACTATTATATCGGTCGTGAGATTTAAACCCGGTACAAGGTTTTTTAGCTTTGTAATTTTATCGATATAATCTTCAATTTTATATTTTCTGTTCATTTTTTCCAGAATCCTATTCGAGCCCGATTGGACGGCGAGATGAAGATAGTTTGCAACTTTTTCTTCGGAGCTTATAACCTCGATTAATTCGTCGGTAAAATCTTTGGGGTGACTGGAAAGATATTTGATCCATTTTATATCGGTTTCACGGGCAATTTTTTTTAATAACTCGGGAAAAGTTATATCTCCTTTGTCTAATCCGTAAGAATTAACGTTTTGTCCCAGCAAAGTAGCCTGTATAACCCCCTTTTGAGTCAGTTTGACGACGTCGTCTATAATTTCCGCGGAATTTCTTGAGATTTCTCTGCCTCTGAGATACGGAACGACGCAATACGAACAGAAGTTGTTGCAACCCGAGCTGATTGTAACGAAAGCTTTCGCGGGATTGCCCGCTTCCGGCGACGAATAACTGAAAGGGAGCTCTTTTTCGTCGGTAAAGACGTTCCCGTTTTTTTTATTGAAATTTTCGATTAAATAGGGGATTTTATCTTTATAAAATGTCCCGACGACAAGATCTACTCCGTAACCGGAATTTTTTATTTCGTCGCCGATTCTTTGGCTCATACAGCCCATGACGACGACAATAATATCTTTTTTGCGTTTGAGGTTCTTAAAATACCCCAATCTCCCCCAAATTCTATTTTCGGCGGTTTTTCTTACGGAACAGGTGTTGATAATAATAATGTCTGAATTTTCAGGGTCCCGACCTTCCGAATAACCGGAGAGCCTCAGTTTTTCCGACAAGGATAAAGAATCCGCCTTGTTCATCTGACAACCATAGGTTTCTATAAAAAAACGCCTCATTTATCTATCGATTTTTTTTTCTTTATCTATGTATTGTATTTTATCTTTAATTACGAATTTTTGCTTCCCTTCGGTTTTGACGTCTTCTATAACGGCAAAAATTCCGCTACCCATATACGCAAATCTTTCCGTTTGTTTTAGAAAAAATAACTTCTTTGCCTCTTCAAATACGCAATCGAAGTGAGCCGGCTTATTCTTTTCTTTGTGCATAATAGATTGCGACATATTTACGATGATCTTATTGCATATTGGACAAATTTCTTTTTGAAAGGAGTTAATTTTATATGGAATAATAGTTCTATTTCGTTTAACGCGAATTTTCTCGTTTTTCTTTTTCTCAGAATCGAAATATTTTTGAATTATTGAAGATATGTTTTTTTTATCGGTAGGTTTTGTTTCGGCTTTTTTGTTGAAAATAGCTTTATTCAAGACAACTTTATGCGGATGCTTTTTTACCTCAACCTCTTTAACTCCGTCGTCGCCGCTTTTCTTTGAGAAATTTGTCGTAACGACGGACTTTATCTCATGCCCGTTTAGATTTTTTATAACTTTTTTTTCATTATATGAAAAATTTTCCCGGCCTCTACTATTTTTATTTCGCCTTTTGCTCACAGCCCCAGTATCTCCTCAGATAACAACGCGGCAATTCGGGATATAGCCTTCTCCAGATATGCCTGATTATTAATTTTTATTTTCAACTCTCTTATCCTTTTAGGATTTTTTGGTCGCGCTTTTTTTACCATATATATAATACCCTCAAAATAATAATAAATCAATAAAAAATTTGATTTTTTAACCATTCAACTTTGAATGATTTGTAAACGTCTGAATATAGTAAGCTCAGCATATCAAATCTGCACTCTTTGTCCAAAAAATCATTCTCAATTAAAAACATTTCTGCAGATTTTTGAAGTTTTTCCCACTTTTTTTGATCGATAGATTCGAAAGGCGCGCCGAAACTACGATCAAATCTTAGTTTAACCTCAATAAAAATTATCGTCTTATTTTCAATTCCGATTAGGTCTATTTCGCCAAATTTAGTAAAATAATTCCTTTTTATGATTTTAATATCTCTGCTTTCAAAAAATTTTATCGCAATATCTTCGCCAAATCGTCCTACTCGCGTTTTATTGTATTTTCCAGATCCGCTATTATTTATCATTATCAGGTTTCCTTTCCTCATAAATAGACCGCTATAGTCGGATAAAGCCCCGATTGAAGGCATTAATACCCGCGATTGAATCTATCTGATTATATATAACAATTTATTTTTTTAATATTATACAAAATTATCAAAATATTTATTTTTTTAGCCGTATTTATCGAAGATATACTATATATATTTTAGGATAAGAGATGAAAGAGTTAAGTAGTTCTGAAATAAACTTGGCAGTAAGGAAAATAAAGTCAAAATATGAAGATATAATAAAAGAATTTAAAAAAAGCAGAGTTCTGCTGGAAAATTTTGAAGACAGATATGCGAAAACGTTGAGATCAAAAATGGACCTGTCGACGTTTCTTCTTGCGGAGATAGAGGCGGTTACGGAACTTTACAAAAGGGAAGAGATAAAGAGGAGTATTGAAAGTATAGAAGTGGTCGACAAAAAAGATAAAAAAACCGTCGATAAAAAAAGTTTTGCCGATAAGGTTTATGAAGAAAATCTGAAAAAAATCCAAAACTATCCCAGAATTTCTCTTCATCGGGACGCTTCGGAAGAGATCGAACGACTCTTGGGAGCTGTCAGGACTTTGATTAACGATTATTGGCCTGCTATAACTTTGATTTTTCGCGATAATAAATACTACTCAAATAACGATAAATTTAGCGCTTATTATCACAAATTATTAACAAACTATGATTATACCGGTATTATGCCCATATCGCGACAATATATAGACGCGCTTAACAGAAAACCGCAAGATATGAAGAAAATTGATTTTGAAAATAGATTTATTTTACAGGAAACCGCTTTTTTGTTGAACGATATTCTCGATGCGTTAAACAAAGTATTGGATTCCGACGGAGTCTATCTGGCCGATAAAAAAATTGCGGTCAAGGCGATCAAATGCGTAGACGGTAGTAACTTTCAAACGATTTTTAAGGGGCTGCTCCATACCGACTGCGTGAAGAAAGTCCGCGACTATACGGAGGAGATTATTAACGACTTTAGAATCAAAGGTATAAAAAGAAATTACTAAATATACGCGGAAATAAATCCTTCAACTTTCAATTTATCGTCTGAAATATCGCCCGAATTGTACTGTTTAAGAATATTTATTTTGTCTTTACCCAAACGAGTTGCTATTCTAAGCAACGTTACGACGCAACCGCCGCCGTAAGCCTCGATCTGTCTTAGAGCCAGTTGCTCCGCTAAATAATCGGGATCCATTTTTTTAAGAATATCGACAAATTTTTTATCCTTTTCATTGGCGACGTCGTATTTCTCATTATGACTGAGATTTGTAGTAACTATAACAAGGTATTCTTTCTTCCCTTTTTCGATCAAAGCCTGTATGGCGTTAGATAATAGTATAGTGAATTTCGTATTAGGTTCTCCCATAATAATAGGGACTATTTTTGTGTCTCTACTAAGAACCGTCGATATATAAGGCAGTTGAGTCTCAATAGAGTGTTCGGTTAAATGATATTTTTCTCCGTAATAGATAAACTCTTCGTTGTATCCATTCAAAAACTCATTCGTCTCCTTGTCAATCTCTATCTCCCCGAGCGGCGATGTAAAATAATCGCTTTCCGTAAGAGCTATTCCTTGAAACGCCATTTTGTGTAAAGGCGAAATAATTATAACCGTATCGTAACGTTCTCCGACTATCTGCGAATATGCGGCGGAGAAAGCCTCCTTAGCAAAAAGGTAACTCGCGTAAGGAGTAATTAAAGCAAACGGTTTTTTATTCTTTACCGAAGGGATGGACGCTATCCCGGACTTGATCATAGCCGACAGAGCGTCGGGATTCTCGGGGTAAAAAATTCCTTCGACAATCGTAGGTCTTTTTAAAACATCTTTCATTTAAATTCCTGTTTTTTAAGTCGCTTCGTAATAGTTCAATATCAAGTCAGACTATCACATATTTAAAATAATTTCAATTAAAAAAATACGATAAATGGTATCCCGGCTGTTTTTTTGGGGTAAGGAAATGGACGCATATGCGTTGTCATATTTTATCTTAATTTTTTGACACATATGCGTCGCGTCGATAACGCGCGACAATTGTCGCATAAAAACTGACGCATATGAAACAGATATTTTCGGATAAGGTAACTTCAGCGCTTTGGAAAGTAGAGAAAAATAACGCATATGAAACGCAACGCTCCTCGATGAAAAATTGACACATATGAAATATTTTTTTTATTAGTAAATTATTTATCATTTTCTAAAAATTTATACAAATTTTTGTAAAGAGTTTTCTACTTTTAGTTGTTATATATATATAAAGAAAAAAGGAGAAAATTTTATGAAAA
>MWDO01000028.1 GCA_002070605.1 Spirochaetes bacterium ADurb.Bin133 | reverse complement strand
GATTAAATATATTAATCATATGTACGAGCTCGAAGCTCATGCGTCCTAACAATCTTTCATCGTACTTAACCAAACAGGTTCAATTATAACCGCTTTAGCAGATTTAATCAATACTTTTACCTTAGCATCATATGTGTCAAATTATTTTCATTACGCGCCCTCAAAAAAACCGACGGGGGACTAATTAAAGAAAAAATGTATTGCTTAATTTTATCCGATTGTTGTATAATAAGGAATAAATATTTAGGGGAGAGTTTATGAGAAAGTTCGGGATTATATTTGTTTTAACAATAATTATTATATCGTTAAACGTTGGTTGCAAAAAGAGCATTAATGTCGAAAACTTAAAAAAAGGGGAAATCTTTGTCGCCGGCTTGCAATCGATGCCTGCGTCGTTAAATTACTTTGTAGATTATAATAGTACTTCCGTATTAATCGGCAGTATGCTTTACGAGAGTTTGTGTACAAGAGACCCCGTTACGTTAGAGTTGAAAGGGCTTCTTGCAAAGAGCTGGAGCGTGAGCGAGGATAAAACTACTTATACTTTCAAACTGAATCCGGACGCTAAATGGGCGGACGGATCGCCCGTAACAAGCGAAGACGCGATATTTACTTATGAAACTATTATGAATCCCGAAAATCTTACCGGACTATTTAGATCGGGATACGAAGACGAATTTGAAAAGATATACGCGCCCGATAAGAACACTTTAGTTTTTAAAGCAAAGCAAAAAAGATGGACTAACCTTATTTCCGCTTCTAGTTTTACTATTTTACCAAAGAAATACTACGAGAACAAAGATTTTAATAGAGATTTTAACCTTACTCTGCCGGAAGGCAGCGGTCCATATAGGATTAAATCGGTACAAACAGATCGATTCGTCCAGCTGGAAAAAAGAGAGGATTACTGGGGATATTCGCTGCCATATCTAAAAGACTATTATAAATTTAAAGAGATACAATATAAGATCATTAGCGACGAAGAGATACAATACGAATCCTTAAAAAAAGGGGATATAGATTTTTTGGCAATATATAGCGCGTTCAAATGGTATAACAGGGTTTATAAAAATCCGATCGACGCCATAACTAAAAACTGGATATTGGCTAAAAGGGTATGGAATTACAGACCGATCGGATTTCAGTCTTTTTATATGAACATGAGGCGCGATAAATTTAAAGACGTCAGAGTCAGAAAAGCGATGAATTTGTTATTGAACTTTGATTTGTTGCAGGAAAAGCTGATGTATAAACAATACGTGAAACTTAATTCTTATTTTCCGGAATATTTTAATAACGACAGAGAGCCGATTAAATTTGATACTGATGAAGCGAGAAGATTACTAACGGAAGCGGGATGGGACGATATAGACGCGGACGGAGTTTTGAAAAACAAAAACGGCGATCGGTTTGAAGTAGATTTTACTTATCACGATCAATCGGTAGAAAAACACTTGACTATATACAAGGAGGAGTGCGCAAAAGTGGGCGTTATGATTAATCTTAATCTAGTAGCTCCGTCCGCCTACAGAAAAAAGTGTTTTGTCGATTACGATTACGATATGATTTGGATCAATTGGAGCGGAACGCTGTTTCCTGAAATCGAAGGGTTGTGGCGAGGAAAGTATGGGGACGAGGTTAATTCAAATAACGTCGGCGGCTACAAAAACGACAACCTGGATAAACTTTTGGACGTATACCTTGAGGAGTTTGACGAGTCGAAGAGAAAAATTATGATGAAAACTATCGACGATATTTTGATTAGCGATTATCCGACGGTTTTGCTGTGGACGGCTCCATATACGAGGATTATGTATTGGAATAAATTTGATATGCCTGAGGATATTCTAGGGAAGTACAGCGACGAAGATGCGGTAAACGGCAGATGGTCGGTTAGCCCCGATAAAGAGAGGGCTCTAATCGACGCGCTGACAAATAACGTCGCGCTGCCGGCTGAGAATATAGAATATTACTACGACTCTAATTTGATCAAATAATGAAATATAAGAAATTATACGTTCAATTATATTTAATAATCGGTTTTGTAGTTTTAATATTTTTAATTTTGGGGTATCTGTTTCGTTATCAGATAAATATTAGTTTTTTCGACAATCTTTTTGCCGAACAAAATCTTCCCGTTACTTCTTATATCGTTTATCTTGAGGGGAGAGATACGTCGTATTCAATAAATAACGAAAAGAGAAAAACAGTGAAATACAACACTCCAATATCCCGTAAAATGACTATCCAGACGGGGAAAGACTCTATCATAGCGTTTTATATTAAAGATCACGGCTATTACTACTTATATCCTAATTCTATACTATTTATTGACAAAATTGAATATTATTCTAAAAATACGGCGACAAAGGAGACCAGACTGACTTTGGAAAAAGGGAGAATGTTTGCCGATTTAAATTTCTATTCAGATAACTCGTATTTGATTATGGAAACGTCAAATTTGTATTTGTCTACAAATAAAGCTAAATTCATAGTTGACAAAATTGACGATTTTCAATCAAATTTATATTGTCTCGACGGCGAAGTTTATTTCAGACCGTATTCCGGTAAAATTGATTTTTATAGAAATAAAAAAATTTACGTAATATCAAGTTCGATAGAACGATTAATAAATACCGCCAACGTTTTAAAAAAAAATCAGCGGGCAGATATAAAATATTCTATGTCCAATCAGCTCGACGATATTTTAAATAAAATTTACGAATCAAGTTTTTTAAAAAATATGAACAAAGACTATATAGCTTCAAACTTAATAATTCCAAAATATCTGTTGGATATAAACGCCCTGGAATTTGAGCCGCCAAATATCGATTATCGCGATATGTCAATTTCTAATATATCTTTTTTAGAGTTGCGCATAGGGGGGACTGCGTCGGTTTTAAATTTTATGAACAGACCATTAAAAGATAAAAACAGATATATTTTTTTATTATCTCCCGGATTGTATAAGATAGAGGAAGACGCGGGGTTTATAAAGAAAAATATGACGTTTTCGCTATCAAGCGGCGAATACAAATATATAGATATAAAAAGGAATGTCGGTTTAAAAACTATTCTTATAAACTCTACCCCTTATCCTATTTTATTTTACGACTACAACGGTCCTCTCGAAATATTTGGAAAAGAGGTTAAAAACAGACAAATAGTTGAAATCGGAGAAATAGATAAAAAGCTAAGGAATATTTATTTTGAATTTGACGTCGAGGTAAAAAATATTTACGTCTTACAAAGAGACGACGCCGACGATCCTTCTTTAGAAAAAGTTGTTTATAACGGCAAAAAATATTCTGTTCTAAACTATCTTTCCAACATAAATAATAAATCGGCGTCAATGCAATTCAACGCTAACGAACCCGTCGATCGTTTGGTTATAGCGGCGGAGTACGACGATATAACCAGAAATATTAAGTTTTAAACTTGGATAGTTCGGAACTCAATTTGGATATAATACTTTCGTTTTCTTTACCAACGTCTGTTAGATTGAGCATAGATTGGGCTATTTGTATAGCGCCTTTAGATACTTCTTCCATGCCGCTGGACGTTTGAAATGAAAAGTCTGAAATCTGCAATATGTTGTCGTTTATTGCAACCGAGTTCGAATTAATTTCGCCATTGTGAAGTCTAATATCTTCCGTCATGCGCATAAGCGAATTAATTGACTCGACTATTTCCTTACTTCCCAAAGTCAGTTCTCGCATACCGTTAGACATCTCTTCCATAAAGGATAAAATTTCTTGTATGCCTTTTACCAAATCGTTGAAATATTCGCCTGAATTCTTATTGAGATCGCTGGACTTGTGAATATCGTCGACCGTTTTCTTTAGAGCGTCGCCTATTGATTTGGAATTTATGGCCGTCATTTCGGCTAATTTTCTGATCTCGTCCGCTACGACGGCAAATCCCTTGCCTGCGTCTCCGGCGTGAGCCGCTTCAATAGCGGCGTTCATAGCAAGCAAGTCCGTCTGTTCGGCGATATTATTAATGACCTCTATCATTTCGAGCATAGCGCTTGTCGATTTAGATATTTTATCGATAGCCTCGATAGATTCGTCCATCTTATCAATACCCGATTTGGCTTTTTTTGATAAATTATCCGATAGAACTTTTTCGTTTTCAACCATTGACTCCATATTCTCTATTGATTTTGCCATCTCTTCTATCGAAGCGGAAGATTCGCTGACGGCGGCGGACTGATTCTCGATAGAGTTGGTTATTTTTCCGATAGAACTAACTATTTGCGAAACCGACTCCACCGATTCTTGAATCCTGCCGTTGAGCATATCGATGTTTTCTTTACTGGATAAAATTATCGCCGATATCTCTTCAGTGCTTGCGGAAGTGTCCGTTGCAATTTGCGTTAAATTTTGTCCGACTTCTTTGCTTGTATTAGTTATGAGCTTGATGTTTGCGATTGTTTCTTTAAATTTATCGAGAAAATCATTGAAGATTTCGGATAACTCGCCGATTTCGTCGTTAGATTTTACCGCTACTCTGGATTCAAAATTACCGTCTTTTATGTTTTTGATTACTTTGTCGATTGCGTATATAGGTTTAACAATGATTATTTTTAGAAAAATCAATAAAATTACCGCTAAAATGGAACCGTTAACGATAAAAAAACCGGTTAAAGTAAATTTGACGCGATCAAGTTGTTTGTAAATATTAGCGACAGATATTTTAAAAACAGAAACTCCCAATATATTACTATCGGTTTTATGACACTTCATACATTCGTCTTCGTTTTGAATAGGAAAATAATATTCCATCTCCTTTTTGTTTTTTAGATTTAGCGTTATAGGTTTATTATTATTTACGGCGTTTTGGAAACTTTTGTTTTCAGATATATTTTTTTCTTCTTCGGAAAATTTCTTCTCTCCTTCAATGTCGTAAACGCCAACTTCTATATAATTATTGTTTTTTTCTATGTCGGTAATGGTCTCTTGAGTAAGAGAGACGTTGTTGCTGGTCATTAAATGTTTTATCATAACGTTAAGCGTTTTGGTGTCGTTGGAAAGAATTTGCTTTGAAGCGTCTAAAAGACTTTTTTTCTGCATATTAAGCGAGATCAGTAAGGATAAAAAAATGACGATAATCAAAGCCAGTATAATAACTGAAATAATTTTAATTTGTATTGATCTTAACTTCAAAGTTGCCCTCTTTTCTTTAAAATATTTAAAAAAACAGCCCTATTCTCAATCTAAACCTTATTAATGCATAGCAGAAGAAAATTATAATCTGTATTATAAATATTTTCTTAAATTTGTCAAATATATATGATAATTTTTTGGGTGGAATAAAAAATTAATTTTACGTAGAGTAGACGTATCTGGGATAATTTTCGATTACGAGGGCGTATAATAGCTGTTTTCGAGCGGCGATATTTAACAGTTGTGTCATTTTATCCAAAAAATCGTTTTTCAATTTATCGATCCTTAATTCCTTACCAACAATCTCAAGGAATCCTTCCAATCCATATTTCACGACGCCGTTATAAAAAAACAGGATAATATCGCGAACCGTCGAAGCCATACCGAATTCGTTATACAAGGAATGCCATCTTTTTATTTGAAGATAGTCCGCTTCGCTGATTCTGAGGTATTTATCCAGCCTTTTATCGTCAGTATTGTCTATAACGGCATATTCGGAGCGATGATTTCCAATTATTCTCTTCATTTTTGGCATTTTTTTGTTAACGAGGCGAAACATAGTTTCAAACAGTTTACTGAACGTATTAATTTTGAACTCTTTTAGTAGAAAATCTATGACGTTGTTATTCATAGACTCCGATACTATAAAATGAAATAGATGTTTTTTGTCTTTCATAAAGTTTTCTCCTTTTTTTCTTTAATATATATAACAACTAAAAGTAGAAAACTCTTTACAAAAATTTGTATAAATTTTTAGAAAATGACAAATATTTTACTACTTAAAAAAAATGACACATATGCGCCGATTTTATTCTTAACATCATATGTGTCAATTTTTCTCCGCCCCAAAAAACCGACGGGCTGCCGTTTTTTTCATAAAATATTCCATCCATAAAATATTGACTTTTCAACAATTAAAAGTTATTTTAGTTTGAAGGTTGAAGTAGTCGTTGCGGAAATAATTTTTAGCGATTAGGCTAAAGGAGCGAAAGATATGGTCAGGATAAAACCTTTCAGGGCGGTGCATCCGCCGAAAGAGCTTTATGAAAAGGTTGCGGCGCCTCCATACGACGTTTTGTCTTATTCGGATTGCGAGAATTTGGCTCGGGATAACAAATATTCATTAATACATATAACAAGATCGGAAGTCGACCTTCCTAAAGACGTAGATTGCCATTCGGAGATTGTCTATAAAAAAGCTAAAGAGAATCTGGAAACATTTTTTAACAACAGATACCTTGTTCAGGAGGACGAGGAGATATTTTACGTGTATCGTCAAGTTATGAACGGGAGGTCTCAGACCGGTTTTATCGGTTGCGTTAACGTTTACGATTATATAAACGGTATTATAAAAAAGCACGAAAATACAAGAAAGGATAAGGAAGAGGATAGAATTCGGCATATAGAAGAGACCAAATGCCAATCTGAGCCGGTTTTTTTGTCGTATAAGAGTTTTCTGCCCTTGAACGATATTATACAAAACGTTACCGCTAGATCTCCTTATATAGATTTTATTTCGGCGGACAAAGTTCGTAATATTTTGTGGGAGATCAGAGAGCCGTCGGTTATTCAAAGCGTCGTCGACAATTTTAAGAAGCTGGATTGCCTCTATATAGCCGACGGCCATCATAGATCTGCCGCGGCGGTTAATTATGCGCTGAGAATGGATGAAGAGACAAAGAATAGCGGCGGAAAAGAGGATAGGGAATACCACTATTTTATGGCCGTCGTATTTCCCGATAGAGATTTAAGGATCATGGCTTACAATAGAGCCGTTAAAGACCTGAATAATTTATCGGAAGAAGAATTTATTGTTAAGATTTCTGAAAGATTTACGATCAGCGAGGTCTCTTCTAACGATAAAGACGGCGGATACGCGCCCGAAAGTAAAAAAGAGTTTGGGATGTATATGTCGGGAAGATGGTTTTCGCTTACAATTAAGCCGCAATACTATATAGACGACCCTGTTTTATCTTTGAGCGCGTCGATTTTACAAAATAATATATTAGAGCCGTTTTTGGGTATTAAAGATCCTAGAACTGATAAAAGAATTGATTTTATCGGCGGGATAAAAGGGACGGCTTATTTGAAGAGTTGCGTCGATAAAAAAGAATACTCGGTAGTATTTAGTATGTTTCCGACTACTATGGAAGAACTTTTTAAAGTATCCGACGCCGGCAAATTGATGCCCCCAAAATCGACTTGGTTTGAACCGAAGTTATTATCGGGTATAACGCTTCATAAGTTGGATTAATGCATGGAACTTCTAACTAAAGAAAAAATTAGGGACGTAAAGTTACATTACAAAATATTGTTTTATACTTCCATTGGGATATTATGGTCGGTATCTAACGTCGGCTATTCTTTTGGTTTTTTGACATGGTTTGCCCTTATTCCTTTTATGCTGGCAATGAAGTATGAGTCAAGAAAAAAGGCGCTAATTTACTCATTGTTATTCGGGAGCGTCGCCTATTTTGTTCATTTATGGTGGATGGTTAATCCCTTCGTTTCGTATTTCTCGGCCGGCGGTTCTTCGTTTATACTTACGATTGTAGGCTTTTTAATAGGATTGATTGTAACGATTTTTATATCGGTTTATCACGGTTTTGTCTATTTTTTAGCCGTTTTTATTACAAAATATCTTGCAAGAAAGAAAGGTTATATATTTTACTTGGTTTTTCCGCTTGTTATGACCTCTTTGGACTATTTTTATCCGAAGTTATGGTTTGATAATATCGGTTATTCGCAATATATATTTTTAAGTTTTTCGCAAATAGCGGATATTTTTGGAGTTCCTTTTATTACGCTTATCGTTTTATATTGTAATTCAAGCGTTATAATGCTCGTCGAATCTATATTTTATAAAAAGGACGTTAAGTTCCCCTCGATCTTATTTGGAGTTGTTATAATACTCGTAGTATTAGGCAGTATATACGGATGGTTTAGAAACGAATATATTTCTGAAATAATTAAAAGGGTTCCAAAGACAAAAATTGCCATTATACAAGGAAATTTTTCCGGGAACGACAAGAGAGGTAAGACAAATCTTGATTATATGATAAACGTATATAACAATCTTACTCTCTCCGAACTACAAGAAAGCCCAGATTTGGTTATTTGGCCCGAGTCGGCGGTTCCCGCGTTTTTCGACGGAAATGTTTCCAGATTTAATAATATTAAACGTTTTCCGGACGTTCCGCTGTTATTTGGATGTCATATAGGCGAATATGATATTATAAGCAATGAAGAAAATGTCTATAATTCGCTTGTTTTGTTGAACGGACAAGGGATTAAACTGGATACTTACTATAAAATGAGACTCGTCCCTTTTATAGAAGAGATTCCATTCCCGTTTTTAAATTTTTTTATGAAACTTTACGGATTAAGTTCGTTTAGCCGCGGCGAAGAGCATAAAATTTTAAAGATTAAAAACATGAAAATCTCTCCTAATATTTGCTACGAAGACGTTATTCCCGAATTTATTATGAAATCGCTCGATCTTAAAGGAGAGAGAGCAAATCTGATCGTAAACGCCACAAACGACTCTTGGTTTGGAAAGTCTCTTGAGCCAAAGATGCATCTACATATTTCCGGATTTAGATCTATAGAGAACCGAAAAACATTAGTAAGGGCTACTTGCACCGGTCATTCGGCGGTATTTTATCCGACCGGCGAATTGGTCTACGAATCGGAAGTTTTTAAAAAAGACTCTAAGACTATAAGCGTTCCGCTTATGGATATTAATACGATTTACAATTCAGGCGGCTGGTTATTTATCTATATTCTTGCTCTTTTTGTTTTGTTGATCTTTGTATATTCGTTTGTAAAGAGAACTAGATTCAAATTAATCAGAAAAAGATTGTTGAAAGCCGCTCATCATAGAAGAAACCTTTATAAAATGTGGATGGAATAAAAAAAACAATATTACGGCTTAATACCTCTAACTACCGCGACGTAACAATTGTCGTACTCTTTTTGTAAAACGTTCATATCCGGGATGGTTTCGACATTAGTAAAGCCGATTTCTTTGAGCGCTCTAACCCAATCGTTCCAATCCATAAATCCGTGCCTCGGTCTGATCTTTTCGTCAAGTTTTACGTTCCAATAGTCGTCCAAAGTATTGAGAACAAACTCTTGTTGTATCATAAGGTTTCCGATAGGACGAACAGTTTCGGATATAATAAACGAACCGCCGTTTTTAAGCGTTTTAAATAGTTCGTTTAAAGAAAATCTCATATCAAACGAAACGTGCGCGGCGTTTACCCCCCAAATTACGTCGTATGAATTTTCAGCATAGCCCTGTTCCGATAAATTTTTATTAAAGTCAAGTTTCTTAAACGTAAATGCCGATAAGTCTTCCGTTAACGTAGATAGAGCTTTTTTTGTCGAGCGAAGCATCTTGTTGGCTACGTCTGTAAAACAGTAATTAAAACTGTTTAAAGGAGCGTTTTCTTTTAATCTTTGAATTACAAATTGCTTAGTGCCGCCGCCAAGTCCGCCGCCGATTTCGAGAATTTGAGGATTTTTTCGCGTAGAGATATCCCAATTTACTATTTTAGCTCCGGCAATATTGTGAACGTTGTAAAACAGATTGTTGCCGTAATATTCGTTGGTTATATCAATGTTTTCAGGCGAGAAAATAATATCCACTCCGGTTTTTTTTCCGGATAAGTAATCCGGATAGTTATTCGCCATAAGTTCGAGCATATTAAACGCCGCCATACTCTCGGGAGACGCTTTTTCCGCCATACTTTTGATCGCGTCTAAATCGTAATCCATTGTCTTATTCGATAAAGTATAAAACTCTACGTTATTATCTAATCTCATCGAGACAAAACCGTCAAGCTTTAGTCTGTCCAACAACCACTTTAAAGATGCGTAAACGTTTGCAGGATAATTTTTTTTTTGAATTATATTATTTACCGTAGTTCCGCTTTTTAGCAAAGGGGTAATCTCGGCGTTATCTAAAATATTCGATATCAATTTTAATAAAAAGTAATCTGTTAACTTCCATATATCTCTGATTGTTTTGTTTATCAATTCTTCTAAATACCACTTTTCGAACATATCAATCCTTTCTATTCCTATGCGCGTATTAATACGAGATTATAATAAAGAAACTGTTTTGTCTATATAAATTTTAAAAAATCTATATTTCTTCAGTTTTTTGGGGGCGCGGGATGAAAATAAAAAAAACCATATGTGTCAATTTTATTCGTTGAAGCGCGGCGCGTCCCATATGTGTCAATATTTTTTTTGACACATATGGGACATTTGTTCTTAGCGGCGCAAGCCCCGATAATGTCCCGGTATGAAGAAAGTTTTAGTATTTTATTATATTCAAAACGGGAATTCCCGCTTTTATCGGGGAGCGTAGCGCCGCATATGCGTCCAATTTTATTCTTAACGTCATATGTGTCATTTTCCTCCCCGCCCCAAAAAACCGACGGATTATCTTTTTCTTGGATATTCAAGGTCTAAAATCAGTTCTACTTCGCCGACGGATAATTCTAAGTTTTTGGCAATATCGTCTATTGTCCATCCTTGCGATTGCAATTGCAGCACAATTTCCTTTTTCTCAAAGTCGTCCTTCATTATCTCTTTTAAAAGCGGACTTTCGGCTGATTTTGACATAAGCGATTCGAGTAGTTTTATTTTTTTATCGGTTTCGTTATTCATGTTTTCGATGTTGGTTTCGGCTTTAACGAGCCATTCTCGAATTTTATTTACATACTCGGTTCTCATCTCAAGGTCTTCTATAAGCGAATCCATCTGATTAAACTTGTCGATTACCTCCGCAACTTTTGCCTCGGATTTGGTTATAAGCGAAGCGTCCTTCTCAAAAGTTTTAAAACTCTTTTCATAAGTAACCCGCTTAAACTCCAAATCTTCAATTTTTTTATTAATTGATTCTACTTTTTGATTGTAATCGACAAATTTATCGTTGAGGTTGACTATATTATCGGAAAGAGCTCTCATTTCAGTTTCCTTTTCGATAATGGACCCTATATACTCTTCTAAGGAGTTATATTTTTGACTGGTCTCCTCGATTTTTTGGTCGATGTTAGACAGCAGGACTTTGGCGTTTTTTATGTCGTCAATTTTTGTAAAAGCCGAATCCGACAACTCTTTTAGCGCGTTTAAAACTTCCGCTATCGTATCGATTTTTTTCTTCTCTGAAATTATTAGAGCGCTTTTTTCTATTGAAGATTTAGCGATATCGTCGATATTCATTAATTTTTTTTCGACTTCTAAGATTTTCTCTCTATCTTGCTTGATATTTTTGATTTCGTCTTTTATCGCGTCTATTTCGATAGACAACTTATCTTTCATAGCGTAAGCTCGATCAAAAAGCCCCGTCGATTTCTCAAAGTTTTTAATGTTTTCGTTAATATTATTGATTTTTTTATCTAAAAAACTACTGTGTTCAAGGAATTTACCGGTAAATTTATCGTCGATTTGTTTGATATTGTTTTGCAAAAGCGTTACGTCTTTTTTATAATTTAATAATTTTATATTTAATTCGTCTTCGGTTTTTTTGTATTTCTCTTTTGTATTTTCTATCTCTTTATTCATCATATCGTCAAGTTCCGCTTGAAATATTTTATATTCGTCCAAAAGCTTTATTTTGCCGTCGTCGATTTTCTTACCGACTTCGATATCGATTTTGAGTTTCATCTCTTGAAGTTTATCGGAAAGATCGTTGAATTTTACTACGAATTCCGATAAATGATTGTTGTTTCCATCGATAAGTTGTTCAGTTTTTGTAAAATACTCTTTTTCAATTTGAGATATTTTTTCTGTAAAATTGTTCTCGGCGCTTTTAGTTTTATCAAAAACTTCATTCAGATGAATCTTGTATTTTTCTGAAAACATATCAAGTTTTGTATCGAATTTCTTGTTATACTCTTCAATTTTACCGTCAAATTTCTGATCATATTTTTCGTCGAAAAACTTGAAATTTTGTTTGATTTTAACAAGTTCGGCTCTATATTCGGCGATTTTAGAGTCGCTTTCCGAAGATAATTTTTTATACTTATCCGATAATTCCGAACTGCCTTTGGTAAATAAATCGCCGATTAGAGCTATTCCGTTATCCGATAGAGCCGTAACTTCATTTTCAATTTTCATCTTAAGACTGTAAATATTTTCATTAATGTCGTTAAATTTTGAGATGAAACCGTCGAGTTTCTCTTTATTTGCGTCTAAAAGTTCTTTTCCTTTATCGAAATAAAAAGTTTCGATATTACTCATTTTTTGAGTAAAATCTTCCTTTAGGGTATTAATTTTTTCCGAAGATTCGGAAATATTTTGATCGATAAATTGGCTGCTTTCGTTTAATTTTGACGAAACCTCGTCTTTAAAACTATTTATTTTAAAAATAATCTCATTGTTTTCATTTATCAATTCCTGTTCAAATTTACTTCGTTTATCGTTCATTTCTACTTTAAACTTTTCAATTTTATCGTCCAGGGAATCATTTAAAGAGGCCGATTTGCCTAAGAGGTCTTTTTCTATTTCTAAAGCTTTCTCGACCATATTATCGTGTATAGATTTTAATTTCTTTTCAAATTCTGAATAAGTTTTATCGAATTTTTCTGAAATTTCCAGAGTTTTATCGTCCGCATCGTTATTAAGTTTTAATAAAGATTTATCGATATTTTGGAAAGTTTTTTCCTTTTCTACGTCAAAATATCCTTTAATTTTCATTAAATTTGTATTAACCAAATTTTTGTATTTCTCAAGATTTTCCATAATATCGTCTTTAAACGTCTTCTTTTTTTCTTCGAGAAGGTTGAATTGAGACGAAAGATCGTTAAGATACGCCTCTTTGTCTGTTTCATACTTAATTTTTTGATTTTTCAAATCTTCGTCGACGCTATTTTTTAGAGATAGATTGTTTTCAGATATTTGATTAAAGATAGATTTCTGTTTATCTGAAAAATCGGCAATAACGGCGTTAAAATTGTTTTTAATATCGTCTATCTCTTTCGTAAGAAAATCGTATTTTTTCAATAAATCCGAATAACTACTATTAATGCCCGAATATTTATTATTAATTTGAGTTTCAAACGTATTGATATTGTTATCGATTCCGGATTTGACGTCTCCGATATTTTTTAAGACTTCCGATCTAAACGCTTCGAGTTTTGTCTTAATATTATTGAATATTTCTAACTCAAGTCTTATCCCCATCTCGTTTGAATTATTTATATGCAGATTGAAGTCCTTCAGCCTTTCGTCTATTTCTTTATACGTATAATCTTTCAGATTTTTTATCTTATCGGAAGATTCGGCTATGAAGCTCTCAAAATCCTTTATTGTCAGTTGCGAGGAGCTCTCAATTTTTTTAAAATTGTCGTAATATGTCTTATATTTATCTTCGTTATCTTTTAATAATTTAAGAATGTAGTTTTTACTTTCCGCTCTCATTTTTTCCGAATGTTTGGTATAATCGCTTCTTAAATTGGAATCCAACTCTTTTAAATCCAATAGGTAGTCCGACTTTTTGTTTTCGAGATTTTTAATTATTTTTTCGCTTAATCCTTCGGCTCTGCTTTCCAATCTTGCAACGTAAGCGGAATAATCATTAATTTTGGTTTCAAGATTATTTTGAGCTTCGTTTTCAAGATTTTCGTAACTGTTTTTAAAATCTTCAAACTTCATTTTATAATTTTCGGTAATCAATTCATACTCTTTTTCAGCCTCTTTTACGTATTTATTGTTTAATTTTGTAATTTGCCCATTAATTTTATCTATATCTGCGTTATATCTTTTAGAATTATCGATAAATATAGATTCTTGCAATTTTATAAAATCAAAAATCTCGTTTTTTCTGGAGTCAAATTCAATTTTATTTTTAGTTTCAACGCCTTTAAAATACTCGGTTATCTCTTTTTTCTTTTTATCGAGATTTTTTGTCATATTTGCTATTTCATTCTTAAAGATTTTCATCTCGTTTCTCATCTCTTTTCTATCGGAAGATCCCGCGTTTACGGGAGCCGCGCTTTGAGAATTAGGCGCCGCGGTAATTTTTTCTATTTCGCTCTCGATTTGAGTCAATCTTTTTGCGACGTTTTCGTCAAAAACCGCGTTTTTCTCAATATGAGTCGTAGCTTTGGAGAGAGTTTCAAGCAAATTTGAGCCTTTTTTCATTGAAGATTCGAGATTTTTATCAAAATCTTCCAGTTCTGTATATCTTTCTTCAGAAAATTTACTCAAATCCTCCTTTATCGTTTTATATAATCTTGAAACTTTATCAAAACTTCTGTTGTTTTTATCCAACTGTCGGAAAATCAGAAGAATTGTCGTAGATATACAAATCGATAATATAAATAAAATAGCGGCGTTCATTTTAAAGATCTCCTAAAATATTATATTTCCAAACGCTTACCTACGCGGCGCGGTATTGTACTCTAAGTCTAATATCAACTCGACTTCTCCGACAGACAAAGACAAATTCTTTGCAATGTCGTCGATCGACCAACCCTGCGCGCTTAATTGTAAAACAACCTCTTTTTTTGAGTTGTCGTCTTTTAATTTATTTTGTATTCCGGGACTTTGCGAAGCTTTAGACAAAAGAGACTCTATCAATTTGATTCTTTTATCCGTATCGGCGTTAAGGTTCTCAATATTAGTTTCGGCTTTGACGAGCCACTCTCTCATTTTATTGATATACTCCGTTCTCGTCTCAAGGTCTTCAACTAACAAGTCCATCTGGTTGAACTTATCTACCACTTCGCCGATTTTTATTTCAGATTTAGTCAAAATCGCCGCGTCTTTTTCAAAACTCTTAAAACTCTTCTCAAAAGTCGAGCGTTTAAAATCTAGATCGTCGAATTTCTTCTCAAGAGAATCAATTTTTTTATTCAGCGAGTCTGTAATCGAATCGAAACCGTCGATACTTTGGATAGAACCGGCGATTTTATCCTCTTTATTATCCAGCTCTTCGATATACGTTTCGATTTTTTTGAATTTTTCAGTCGTCAAGTCAATCTTATTTTCAAGATTCGATATAGCGATTTTGGCGCCTTTGATAGTTTCCATCTTATTCTCAATATCGTCCGTAATCTGTTTAAGTTCGTTTACGACTAAAGAGATATTGTCGATTTTCTTTTTATCTCCTAGCAGTTTTGAATATTTTTCTTCCGTTATCGAGTAAATATTGCCGATATTGAGCATTTTCTTCTCAACCTCGATTATATCGTTTCTGTCGCTCTTTATAGAAGCTATACTCTCTTTGATCTCCTTGATATCGTTTGTTAATTTTTCTTTCATATTATTAGCTTTTTCAAAGAGCCCCGTCGATTTTTCAAATTTCTTTATATCCATATCAATCTCGGCTATTTTTTTGTCAAGGACGTTGGAGTGTTCAAGGTATCTCGCCGTAAATCTGTCGTCGATTTGCTTCATATTTAACTGCAATTTCATCATCTCTTTTTTGTACTCCTCGATGTTTTGGATAGTCTCGGCTTCAGTTTTAGCAAATTTTTCTTTCATCTTGCCGGTCTCTTCGTCCAAAACGTCGGCTACGATTTTTTTACCTTCTTCTATTTTAACGGCGACCTCTTCGTCGATCTTGGATTTGAGCGTTGAAATATCTTTCGACAACGAGTTGAAGTTTTCTACGAAAGAGTCGAAGGTATCAAGATTTTTTTGGATAACGGCGTTATTTCTTTGAATTACGTCGGATTCAAGTTCTTTAAACTTTTCTACGTATTGTTTTTCAAGTTTGTCGAGTTTTTCGTCAAGTTTATCGGCGTTTATAGAGTATTTGTTCGTTATAGAGAGTAGGGTAGCGTCAAGTTTGCCGTCGACGTCTTTAGCTTTATCCGAAATATACTCGTTCATTTTATCTTCGATTCCCGATATGCTCTGCTTGATCATATATAGCTCGGTTCGGTAATTATTGATCTTAGCGACCGTATCGTTTTCAAGTTCTCTGTACTGCTTTGAAAGATCGATTTTACCCGAATCTAATATCTCTTTAATTGCGTTTTTCCCTTCGTTAAAAGAAGAAACGAGGTCGTTGTCTACGGCGGATTTGATCTCGTCGACTTTGGCGTTTAAGTCCGATATGTCGGAGCTAAATTTATTGTATCGATTTTCATAATCGCCGGTTATGGCGTCGGCGTCGTCCCTATACTTTAACAGTATCTCGTCTAATCTTTTTGTAAAAGCGGTTCTGAATTCGTCGGTTTTTTCAATGGATTTTTTCAATTGTTCGTCGTAATTGATAGTTTGGGAGGTAAGTTTGTCGCGTAAAATCTCTTCGTACTCTTTCATCTTGTTATCTAATTCTTCATTGTATTTTCTATCTATCTCTTTCATAGAAGCGGATAGATTTTCAATCTCTTTTTTATACGAGGCGATTTTATTTTCAGCGTCGCTCTCTATAACGATTATTTTATTATTTAAGTTATCCATCTCGGAATTAATAGTATCGTTTATGTTGAGTATCTTGGAGTTATACGATTGATCGATGTATTGAAATTTTTCGTTAAGTCTGTCGTCGTATTTTTTATCGATTTCGGATATTTCATATTGTATCGAGGTCAACTCGTTTTTGTAACCCGAAAGTAAATCCGCCGCCTCTTTTTCAAATTTACTCTTATCTCTTAACAGAGCGTTTTGACCGTCTTCAAGCATTATATTAATTTGGTTGTTAGCTCCGGTTAAGGCGTTATCTATTTCGGTTTTCATCGAATCTTTGAGATATTGAATTGTAGAGCTCATTTCGTTAAATAACGCGGTAATATCTCCCGATTTCTTATCGGTTTGATTGATGAAAAATTCAGCCCGGTTTTTTAATCTCTCTTCTATATCAAATAAATTTGTCTCAAATTCGGTTTTCAAATTTTCTAGAGATTCCGTAACGCTTTTGAAATTTTGCGAATAACGAGCGCTAATAGAATCAAGATTGGATTTGTATTTTTCGTCGGCGTTTTTCAATAGATCTTCGATGTGTACGTCAAATTTATGATCGACGTTTGAGAATTCATCTTTTATATTTTGCAGTTTGGCGGTTAATTCGTTTTCAAAAGCGTTTAATTTATTATCCAAATCTTCTTTCGACAGGTTTAAATCGTCTAAAATCTGATTTTTTCTAACGGTTACGTCGAGATCAAATTGATAGATCTTATTTTCGTATATATCGTTGAATTTAGTCTCCATTCCTGAAATATCGTCTTTTAATTGCGAAATATTTGTTTTACAGTAACTAATGTTTTCGATTGTATCTTTTTCGATATTTTTAAACTCCTCTTTGATCTTTTCAGAGCCGAAAGTCAACATCCAGTCTATCTCTTTTCTGCCGTTTTCAAGTTTTTCTTGTATTTCGCCGTCGAGATTGGATTTTATCGAATTAATTAGTTTTGAAGTCTCCTCTATGGTATTTCTTAAGACGTTAACTTCGTTTTCAACGACGACGATTGAACTGCGGTTAACCTCGTCGCAATCCGATCTTATCGAGCGTATTTTCTCTTTAAAGTCTTCTTCTATCAGGGAGATATTTTGGTTAAGTTCTTTGACCTTATCGCCGTATTGAATTTCTATATCGCTCATTTTTTGACCGATTTTAATATCGAATTTATTCTCAAGATTTACCACAACGTTGTCAAAATCGTCCAGTTTTGATTTGACCGAATCAATTTTGGAGTTTGTCGTTTGATCAAAATTATCTATAACCGAATTTAACTGCGATAATTTTTCGCCGATTATGCCGTCGGCTTCGGATAGACCGTTCTCGATTTTTGCCGATATTTCATCTATAGTATTTTTTAAAATATTAACTTCGTTTTCAACGACGACGATTGAACTGCGGTTAACCTCGTCGCAATCCGATCTTATCGAGCGTATTTTCTCTTTAAAGTCTTCTTCTATCAGGGAGATATTTTGGTTAAGTTCTTTGACCTTATCGCCGTATTGAATTTCTATATCGCTCATTTTTTGACCGATTTTAATATCGAATTTATTCTCAAGATTTACCACAACGTTGTCAAAATCGTCCAGTTTTGATTTGACCGAATCAATTTTGGAGTTTGTCGTTTGGTCAAAATTATCTATAACCGAATTTAACTGCGATAATTTTTCGCCGACTATGCCGTCGGCTTCGGATAGACCGTTCTCGATTTTTTTCGATATTTCAGTCTCGACGGCGGTTTCGACTTTATTTATACGATTTAATAAGGCGTCGAATTTGCTCCGGATATTATCAAAATCTTCTTTTGTTTGATCGATTATTTCGCTCGATTTAGCAAGATAATCCGATTCAATTTCGGTTATCTTACCGTTGTAATCGTTTTCAATAAGTTTGACGGAGTCTAATATTCCATTAACTTTTTCATAATAAGCGCGGTCGACGTCGGCAAGTTTTTTAAATATGTGTTCGTCGAATTTTTTATCGACGTTCACTAAAGAGGTCTCAAATTTTTCAAGATTTTCTTTATAGTAATTCATTTTTATCAGCGTTTCGTTTTCAAAAATTTTATAATTCTCTATTATTTCTCTGTTTCTATTCGATATTATTTCTTCGATATTTGATTTTTCGTTCATAAGTTTCTCATTAATTTCAATTTCGAGTCTGGTTTTCATATTCAAAATATCCGCTTCTATTTCAGCGGCGCTATCTTTCCACAATTTATCGACTTCTACTTTACCGGTTTCAAGAGTCGTCTCGATGTCTTTTTCGATTTTTTCTTTATAAGCGGTCAGGTTGTTTGATAAATCGCCGAATTTCTGCGAAAGAGCGCTGAATTTCTCAAAACTCTTATTTATCATTTTTTCATTTTTATCGTTGTAAATATCTTCTATTTCGTCGAGTTTATTTCTAAAATCGTTTTCAATGGTAGAGACTTTGGCGCTCATCTCGTCGAGCGACTCTTTGTATTTATCCTGAATTTCATTGATTTTATCCGTTAATCTTAGATCTACGTTGTCGAACTTATCGGATATTTTTTCGTTAATTCTTTCGTCTATTTGCAGAATGTTCTGCTTGATTTTCAATATATCGTTTTGAAATAGTTTGATATTTCTTTTGGTTTCGTCTTCGAGAAATTTATACTGTTCGGAAATAGAGCTTTTTCCTTGTTCAAAAATCTCCTCTAAAAATCCGTTGCCTTGAGTTATCTTTTCGTTTATCTCAACGTCCAATTTTGTTTTTAATCTGTCTATTTCAGAGTTTATAGTTTGAAAATCGCCTTTAAATACGTTCAATTGATCGGATTTTTCTTTTATAAGCGCGTCGGTTTTTTCTCTATACTCTTTCTCGATATTCTCTATTTTAGACTCAAGTTTTCCGTTTAAGTCGGTAAGTTTAAGGTTGAATTTCTGAGAAAAATTTTTATCCACATTTTGGATGAGATTTTTGATTTTAAAAAGGGAGGATTTGAAAATATCAATTTCTTTCGCGGCGCCGGACTCGAGCGTTTGTATTTCGGAGTCGAAATTTGACAATCTTTCGTCTAACGTCGCGTTGGCTTTTTCAATCGAGCCCGCGATACGTCCGTCGATATCTTTATAGAGATTATCTTTTACCGTCGCGATATCCGAGTTGAGTTTATCAAAATTTTCAGCGATATAATCAACTTTTAAAGCCTTATCGTTAATTATTTGATCCATTTTAACGGAGTAAACCGTTTCGATCTCTTCAATTTTCTTTGCAAAATCGCTCTCGTAAACTATTACTTTTGCGTTGAGGTTTTCCAAACTGTTTCTATAACCGGCGTCGATTTCAGAAAATTTTTCTCTGAATTTTTCGTCGGCGGTAGATATTTTTTCAACGATAAATTGGCTGTATTTTTCGTCTATTCCTTTTATGGTATCTTTGATCTTAACTATATCGCCTTTAAAATCGTTAATCTTTCTTACCGTTTGCTCTTCAAGTTTTTGATAATACTCTTTTAGTACGTTTTTGCTGGATTCAAAAGTTTCGTCGATCGTATTTCTTGCGTTTAATATCTTATCGTCGACGACTTTATCGATACTGCTCTTCAAGTTTTCGATCTTATCATTAATTTCGTTGTAATTATAGGATAACGATTCGATTTCCATATTTCTTTTTTCAAGAAGTTTTGCGGAGTTGTTCTTAAATTCTTCTTCAATTTCGCTAATTTTGGAAGTATATAGAGTTTCAAGGTCGTAAACTTTGGTAAACGATTCGTTCGCCTTTAATTCGTATTTATTTCTGATCTCTTGTATATTTTCGATAATATCGTTTGCTTCGCGTATTTTAGCGAGGAGACTCTTATCAAGATCGTCGTATTTGGACGATAGTTTCTCGTTATACTTTTCGTCGATATTTTTTATGGAAATCTTAATTTTATTAACGTCGGATTTGTAAAGTCCGATCAGATTTTTAGCTTCATTTTTAACTTTTTCATTGATTTCATTTATTTTTACCAACCCCGATGAAAGCAGGCTGTTTATTTCTTCGGAGCTCGCGTCTACTTTACTTTGAACGTCTTTATAGATATTGTCCCTAAAATATTCAAATTGGACTTTTAAATCCTCAAATTCGCGATCAAATTCCTCCATTTTAACGCTATTTTGCTCAATTATTTTTAAAGAGCTCTCTTTATATCGATTTTCTATAGAATTTGATTTGTCTATTATATTCGAAATATTATAATCAAGTTTTGAATCGACTTCGGTAATTTTTTCTTTTATGTTGTCGCCGATTTTTAAAAAGTTATTTTCGATCTCCTGATTGAAGTTTGAGAATTTTATGGAAATTAAATTGAGAGACTCTTCAATTTCAGTATTCTTATCGGCGAAGGATTGTTTGATATTTTCAACGGTCCTAATATTGTCGTTTTCAATTTCATCTTTAACGGCGTTGAACTTCTCAAAAAGATCGTCGGCGACCGAGTTTTGTTTAGCGAGCAACTCTTGTTCAATTTTATTGGCGTTTTCGTAAATATCGTTTTTAATCGCAGATATTTTATCGGAATACGAGTTTTTAATAGTTTGCAATTCTTTTTCGATATTTTCAAGCGTTTGATTGTATTTGTGAGAAATTTCCGCAGATTTATCGTCGGAGGAATTTAGCAGAGATTTTATAGATTCGTCGATTTTTTCAAAAACCTTCTCTTTTTCGTTGTCGTAATACGACTTCAACATTGAGACGTTATTTGTAATTTGCAGATTAACGTTCTCGATTTCTTTAAAGGCTTCTTCCTTTATAAAATTCGATTTTTCATCTATCGCATCTTTAGAATTTTGAAGGTTTAGGTCAATATTCGCTATCTCGTCTTTCATTAAGCCGATTTTTAACGAGAAAGAGTTAATTTCTTCTTCAAATAGAGACCTTGAATTGATTACGTCTATTTCCATAGATTTTAATTTATCGTTTACGTCGGTTTTAAAAGCCGTTAATTTATCCTTGATAGTAGCGAATATTTTATTCTCCAGATTCAAGCCCGAGGCCCCGATTCTTTCAAACATTTCGTTGAAGTTATCGAGTTTTTCAGAAGTTCGTTTATCAAAATCCATCTGAATATTGTTAAAAGATTCGATAGATTTGGCAATCTGGTTTTCAAAATCGATATTTCTGTTCATAGCTTCATTTTCGAGGGATTTTAGCTTTTCATAGAGATTTTTATATCTGTCTTCCGTCTCTTTTCCCGTAGTTATGATATTGAATTTGACGTTATCGCCGATTTTTGCGCCGTATTGCTCGATTTCTTTCAGAATGTTTTGATACGAAGAGCGTAGTTCGAATAAATTCCTGTTTTTTATCTCTTCGTACTTTGAAATTGAGTCTTTTTCAATGTTAGAAGCTCTGTTTTCATAAGAATTGACGGTATTTTCTAACGTCGACAGTTTATCGTTAATTAAATTGTCATAGTTGATATATACCTCTTTATAACTGTTTTTATAATACTCAAGTTTATCTTCGTTGTTTTTATCAATTTCTTTGATTTTTTCAACAATGTCGGCGATATAATTCTCCTTCATTTTAGTAACCGTATTATTGATGGAGGATATCTCTTCTTTAAAAAGTTCAAGCGACTCGACGTATTGCTTGTCGTATACCTCTTTAAGATTTTCTATAGAGGCGCGGGTGTTTTCCAGATCGTCCCGCAACTCTTTGCCGTTTTGTTTTATCGCCGACGCCATTTCTTGATTGCCCAGCGTTAAGTTTGATCTTAGCGCGGAGATATTTTCTTTAACCGACGACAATTCGACCTCAGTCTCCGCGATTATTGAGGATTTTATCTGTTTTAACTGTTCGACGTTCTCTTTTTTGAGATCGTCGCTGATTCTATACATATCCTTTTCAACGAGAGCTATCTCTTTCTTGAATTTATCAATTTTGTTTTCAACGGATTCTATAAGCTCTTTGCTGTTTTGAATCTCTCGAGCTTGTTCGGCTATATTTCGAAGGTCGCTATCCAGAACGTCTATTTTTTGAAAAAACGAGGATACTCTCTCCTTTTCTTTGTCGACGTTATTATATCTCTCTTCGAGTTCGTTTATAGAACTATTTAAAACTTCGAGCAGTCCGTCCCCTTTTTGAAGAGAAACGTCTATGCAGTTGTCGAAATCTTTTAAAGACTGAAACTTGTCCTCGGCAAAACGATACAACTCCTCTTTGATGTTTTTAGACAATCTGGCAATTTTTTCAAAACTTCTATTTTTTTTATCGAGAAATCTTCCGATCAACACAATAGAAATAGAACCAAATATCGACAAGAATAGAGTTAATAGATCCATATCCCCCTCCCCCGAAAAAAGAATATGCGATTCTTTTTAAAGATGTTTCATATATCGCGCTTTGTAAAGAAAAAAGCCCGACGGGAGAATTTTATGATATTTCTAAATTTATGTCAATGATATTTTTTAAAAATAATCATTTATTTTAAATTTATTTCAAATTTTAATTATTTAACTTAAATTTTATAAACCGGTATGAATTCTATATAATTGATATTAAATATATTGAAAATTTTAGCATAATATTTGATAATCGCCCGGCGTTTAGCGTTTTTTTATTAAATAATAGAATAAAATTTTGGAGGGCGAAAATGAGAAAATATTTTGTTATTCTGTTTACCTTGCCGGCTTTTTTTCTGTTTGCAGAGGAAGGTTTTTTTTTACAGGGCAGGACCGGGATACTGTTAAAAATAGACGTTGAAAAAGGATTAACCAAAAAAAAGATGGATAAAATAGGTCCGAATTTTGACGAAATAAAAGATTCATATAATAAAACTTGTTTTGAAACGGAAATATTAAATAAGATCAAAGATAAAACGGATTTATCGTTTATAAATTCCGTCTATAAACTCGATAATTCCGGAGATAACTATATTCTTGAAAATGAAAAACCCTTGATTGTATTTTGTTCGACCGTTCTAAAAAAGAACGTATTGTTAAATATAAATAACGTCGAAAAGGGGTATTTAAAAAACTATAAATTAGATAAAAAAAATAACGTTTACAGAATAATTAATGAAACCGATCCGGATATTATTCAAAAATCGATAAACGCTTCCAAAGTCTTAATGAGAATATTGCTTTTATACTATAACTCCGATAACGAACAATATTCCGGTATCGACAGCTACGGCATGCCGACGCCGCATAAGTTTCCCCGAACTTTCGACCCGTACGTAAAGTCAAACTTTGACGTACATTTTGTATGGGGATACAGATTTGTCAACGATTTGACGCTGGGTTTCAGTATAAATTTGACTAACTTTATTATGCCCTCTTTAGAAATATCGTTAAAGTATAATTTTGCAAATACCGGTCTTAAAGGCGTAGAGCCTTTTGTCGGCGGGGCTGTTTACGGAGGATTTTTAGACGGATTTCCGATCGGATTTTCGGCTCTTGGCGGACTTGATTTTTTAGGCGAGTCGATGGGGTTAACGGAACATAGCGCGAATCTGTATTTATCCGTAGAGACGCGGCTCGGAGCGGTATTATATTCTGAAATATATTTTGACACGGGCAATAACGCCGAAGGTATATGGAAGAAATTTAAAGCTCTTGCCGAAGGGGGATTTTATTTCAGCGGCGGATATAGATGGGATAAAATATAAATTATCGCCCCCTCGATTTCTCCTCGCATACGCGCGGAGAAATCGAGGAGAATTTGACACATATGGGACGCGGCGCGCCTCGATGAAATTTGACACATATGGGATAAATGAAATTGACACATATGGCGTATAGAATTCTTAGGAGAGAAAATGACACATATGGGACGCGCCCTGATAAAAGCGGGATTTGGGCGCAGCAAGCGCAAGCGACGCGTAACCGGCAAATGCCGTTATGTCCGGTTCCCCCGCCGTTTTATCTTATCCAATTTTCTAATTGTAAACCGTTAATTCTTTCAAAATGTCCGGCGTTCCCTGTTATAAGTTTAGTACACTTTTCTAAAGTAGTAGCAGCTATCAATATATCTGCATCGGCAATTATTTCATTTCTTTTTTTTAGTTCAGACTTTATAGCAGCAAATTTTTTCATTATGTTTATGTCTGAATCAATTATAGGAACCGTTAAAATAAATTCTTCTACCAAACTAAAGTTTTCATCTCTATAATTTGAGTTTTCAGCGCCAAAAAACAATTCTGCAACAGTCATAAATGATATGGCTACATCATCATCCGTATTAATTCGATTTTCTATTACCGTTTTATTATTCCTCAATAGTTCTATGCAAACATCGGTATCAAGCAATATCATAAAGTAAAATCCCGTCCGCTAGTTCTATTAGAATAAATATCATTAATAATTTGATCCGTGTTTCTATCATCTTTCCATAAACCGGATAATTTTTTCCAAATATTTATTTGAGTATTTTTTGAAATTTGTCTTTTTTCATTTCCCGCTTTTAACTTTTTATGTATACCTGTTTCTAAAAGTAATAAAATTTCGCTATTCATACTTCTTTTATTTATTTGCGATAAAACTTTAATCTTATTAATTATGTCGTTTGGTATATTTCTAATAGTTAAATTTACCATAGAGAGCTCCTATAGTTACATTATAGTTATAATAAAAAAAATGTCAATATATTTTTTTTCTTTTTCTCTTTGGCGGGAGAATTCGACGCATATGCGCCGCTCCCCGATATAAATTGACACATATGAGTCTCATAGCCGCCGCCCGCGCCGCGTCGACGTTCCCCGATATAAATTGACACATATGCGTCAAATTAAAGCTCCATATGTGTCAAAAATAAATTTGACGCATATGCGCCGCGCCGCTTAATCGATAATAAGACTTTTAATTGAAAAAACTTTTAAAAACAAATCCCAGCGCTATTCTATTACCTATTCCTAAGTCTTTTCCGTAGCTGAAAGTAGCTTTAGTTTTATAATCTACTTTTATTATGTATATATTATGCGATATATATATGCCGATATTTTTATTAAAAAAGTATCCGAGAGCGTTAGAAAGCGTAATAGGGATATATTGACTGCCTCCCAGAGAGCTATTGTTTACGATAAAATTAAACGGAACGAATCCGTAGCCGTCTCGATTCTTAATAGGCGTTATAGTGGGAATAATCTCGATTCCCGTCTCAAAATAAATATTAGCCGCGTCGACGATATATCTGAAATTGAACGAACCCCCTATTCCCAGGAAAGAGACGCTTATAGACGAGCCGGAAGGGGTCGAATATTTTGAGTAATTCAAGTTTACCAGTTCTATGCCGAACTTAAAAAAATATTTCTTTCTAAATCCAAAAATGTAACTCATAGATAATTTGTTGTTCATAAAAAATCTCGGGATTGGAAAAACAATCGGGATTTCAAACAATAATCCGAATCCGTGAAGATTGTCTTTATTCGACTTGTAAATTTCAAAATTACACATTGGAGAGATATAATTTGTTTGGCAGTTTTTATACGATGAAATATCTATATCGTTTGAAATATCTCTCGACATAGCGTGAAAATAGAGATTGGAATATACGAGTCCCGTTTGAAAAAATATAAAGTTTTCGTCTTTTAAATTAACGACGTCTTTTTTTCTATAAGCGCTTTTTTTAGAACTCTTAGTTTGTTTTAAGTTAATATAATCAAACGCAAATTTTATCAAATCTCTTGACTCGTTTGCGATTATTCCGTATAGATCGACGACGTTTTCGCAATATATATCTTTTGTATATATCAAAAGCGAAGTATTGGCGTCGTAAAATTTTAAAACAACTTTAACGACGTTGTCGCGTTCTAAGTAGTAACCCGAACAGAAAAAATCAATTTTTTCTATCGACGTCCGAGCTAGAATTTTTACTTCGTCGTCCGTCATTAGCGGCGCGGAAAAATCGTCGTAGGAGATAACGTCAAATTTAGCCGACAATTCTTTTTTTGCGGTATCAAAAATCAACTCTTTCATAAAGTCGGTCTCCGTTTTTTCGTCTAAGTTCTCAAATTTTTTAAGGAGAATCTTATAGAAAATACTCTCGGTTTGAGAAAAAAGAGACGCGCCGGTAAACAATAAAAATATAAATATTAGTTTTTTCATTTTTTATACCATTCTATTTTAAAACCTAACCCTATATCTAAGATAAACTTCATATAAATTTTACTATAATTCTGAGAGTTGTTTACCTGGATCAAATAAGAGGGGATTCTTACCTCGAAGAAAATATTTTTATAAAAAACGTATGAAAAAGTAAAATTCAGGTAAAGCGGAAAAAAAGTTGAGGGGATAATATTTTTAATATCTGTAATTGAAAAAAAAGAACCTACGTCCAGAGAGATAATCGCCTCTTTTATTGGGATAAAAGAAAATTTGAGGTAAAAAAATAATAAATTAAAATTTTTTACGTTAAACTCAGACAACCCGCTCGAATTTTTTTGAATTTGGCTATAAATGTTTTGATATGAAAAAGCTGCTCCTCCTCCGAAAAGAAAAGTTTCGACAAAAAAAAGTCCGCCGAAAGAGGCGCTTCCAAAAAAGTTATTTAAAAATATTTTGTTTTTATCGTTCTCGTTAGAGGTAAACCTGTCGAGCGGTTCGTTAAAAAGCGGAGTCCATTCAAACAACGCGCCCATATAAAACGATTTGAGTTTTGTATCGATGTTTATATAGACGTTTGGTCCCGTAAATATAATTTGACTTTCGCTATCGGATGCGTTTCCGGAAGTTACGCCCAGACCCGCCGAGAGACTTAGGTTATATAGGGGGTTGTTTCTTAATACTATTTTTTGATTCTTTTTTTTTCTTTTTAGCTCGTTGAACTCGACCGGTTTGAAATCGTCTTCGGTTATGTTTCTTATAAATTCGGCAAATTTGTTAAGATCGTCGTAAAAATACCTTTTTGATACGTTATAACTCCTGATATAGTCCAAATTATTTATAATATCGACTATATTAACGTCGACGGTATAATGGTCGCGCTCTTCTATAACGTCCAAAATAATCAAAGAATCGACGTCTGTTTTGATGTAAAAAAGTTTTAAATTATTGAGGTTGTCAAGGTCTTTAATAAGATCGATATTTTTTTTTAGACGGTTTATGTCAAAATAGTTAATTTTTTTTAGGTAAGTTTGAGTTTCGAGAATTTTAATCGTCTCATTTTTTATGATATTATAAGTTGAAACGTTTTGACTGTTTTTTGGATTTAATAAAGCGCACTTTCTTAATATAAAGTTTTCCGTAGAAAATAAAGATTGCGCGCGTAATAAAATCAACAACGCCAATAAAATATTTTTCATATAATAGAGAATAAATCATTTTTAAAAAAATTCAAGCGATTATTCTTAAAAACCGAAATTTTCATCGACTATAACGACTTTTATTGATTTGCTTGGCGCGCATCTGCTTATAATGGTAGTAACGCAACACAATCTTTCGGCGGAAGAGCAATTAACGCAGGCGCCCTGAACGGAGCATGGGTTCTTTGTATTAAATCTGATGTTATTTAATACCGCGGCGACGTTTTGGGCTCTCGATATCGCCTCGGGCAACGTCTTTTCGATCTTGTTTTTTCCAACGACTACGATTCGGTTTTTTGGACCGAAAGTCATTGCCGCGTTTCTATTGCCCCATTTATCGATGAAAACCAAATCCCCATCCATAGACAGCGCGTTAACGGAACAGAGAAAAAAATCCGAAGATAGAGCGGATATTTGCAGAGCCCTTTTTTGATCTTGAGTAAGCCCTTCGGCTCTTCTATCAAGCAGGTTGGGATAGTTTTCTTTAGCGAAATGTTCAAAAAAACCTACCTCTTCAAGACTTCTCGACCCGCCGTATCCTATAACCGCGTCGGAGGGGATGAGCTCTTTAAGGTACGATAATACTTCGAGTTTATCCTTTAAAAATATTACGTCAAAAAAATTCTTTTCGAGATTTTTTATGGTTTTTTGAATTAAGATATTCTTGTATTCGGCGTATTCGTTCATTTAAATCTTTTCTTCTTTAATAATATTTTTTTTCAAATCAAGTTTTTCAATAAATCGACCCGTATCTAACTTTCATAACGGAAAGTTTTTTCCGACTTAAGTATAACATTCATTAATAAATATATCAAGCGATATTAAAAAAATAAAGAAAAATATTAATTGATAATATTATTTTTTATGGTATTATTTAATATAATAAAGAGGCGACGGGGTGGATTTATCGTTTAACAGTAATTTAGAGACGCAAAACTTAAAAGAGATAATCGAAGTAGCCAAGCAGATATCTTCGAGTTTAGAAATAAGTTATATTTTAAAAAACGTAAATTATATTGTAATGTCTAAATTTAATTCTTTAGAGTCGTGTTTTGTTTTACCAAAGGATATTGACGATTATTCTCCGGTTTTTAATATATTTCGCGGAAATATCAAGGAGATTGTAACGCCCGGGTTTGATTCTATCGCTCCATTGGTAGATTTCTTTGATAAAAACGAATTTAATCAAATAAATTTTCCGCAATTTTGTAAATATTTTCCGGATAAGAAAATTTTAAAAGAGATAGAGAAGATCAATCCGGATTTTCTCATACCGTTAAGATCTGATAAGGGGATAATCGGCGTATTTATGCAGGGCAAACGAAGCGATAATTTAGCGTATTCTATGCAAGATTTGGAATTTTGCATTAATATTATGAGTTTTACTTCGATAGCGATAGAAAACGCCAATTTATACCGCCAAGCTACCGTAGACAGAATGACCAAACTTTACACTCATCATCAGTTTCAAAAGCGGCTTGAAGAAGAGATAAAAAAAGGGCATAGATACGATTATAAATTCTCCTTGATAATGTTTGATATAGACCATTTTAAGAAATTTAACGACGTTTACGGTCATCTTCAGGGGGATATTATCATAAAAGAGATAGCTAAATTGATGGTAAATTCTGTCAGGGACGTCGATTTTCCCTCCAGATACGGCGGAGAAGAGTTTATAGCGATATTGCCCGAAAGCGATATCAAAGCCTCCTCTTTGGTAGCGGAGCGTTTGAGACAAAACGTAGAGCGCTACGACTTTCCCGGCGAGGGGGGACCGTTTAAGGTAACTATAAGCGCCGGGGTAATAGAATTCAAACGGGAATTTGTAAAGCGCAACGAGGACATCATAGAGCGCGTCGATAAGGCTTTGTACTTTTCCAAACAAAACGGACGAAACAGAGTCAGTCTTGGAAGATACGACTACGAGCCGTCGGATACTACGACGTCGCCGCCGATTATAAGATTATAACGGCGCGGAAGGGGTTTAGCGGAGTTATTTAAAGTATTTATCGTCGGGTTTCGTCCCCGTAACGCTATTGGCAAACTTGTAAGAGAGAGTCGACCCGTCGGCGTAGGTCATATCAATCGAGTAAAGTTTATCTCCAAGTCCGGTAGCTGAGACCTGCTTGATCGTTCCCTGTTTTTTGGGATAAATATCGTAGTAATCTATATTGTTTTTAAAAGTCTTAGTAATATTAAAATACTCGCTTACCTTTTCGTCGTCTCCGTAAAATAAAAAAATTACGCTATAACTTTCGTCGAAATTTGACTTAGACAAATCTATCTGTATGGGAGCGATATTCTCCTTTTTATAGAACGCCGCATCGCCAATTTTTTTTATCTCAAGCAGGGTAGGGGTCTCTTGACGGTATATAAAATCCTCTTTACCGTTCATTGCGATATATCCGCTCGAAACTATCGGTTTTTTAACGTATTTTAGCTTCCTGACGGAGCTAAATTCGGTATACAAATAGTCTTTATCCGGTTTTGGCAGCGACTGAGCCCAAATAAAGCAAGGGACAAACGCAATCAAACCGCTTAATAAGAATCTCATAAACATAACGTCTCCTTTCGGATAAAGTAATACAAGGCGAAGTAGATTTTTACGACGCCTTGACTTACAAAAAAAAATTAACTAATCTTTACAAACTTGCTTGCCGGAGCCGAACACACGGGGCATTTATCCGGATGTTCCCCAACGAAAGTGTCTCCGCATATCGGGCAGATATGAATTTCCGCTTTTGGCAAGTCTTTACCGCCCTTGAACGATTCTAACGCTTTTTTATAAAGATCGTAATGGACTTTTTCTACGGCGAGAGCAAATTTAAAACTTGTTATCGCTCTTTTGTGATCTTCTTCTTCGGCGACTTTCAGGAAGTCCGGATACATATCGTTAAATTCGTACGCTTCCCCTTCGATAGCCGTTTTAAGATTTTCTTCGGTTGATTTGATCTCATCCGCGGCTTTTAGATGAGCGTGGGCGTGAACCGTTTCGGCTTCGGCGACGGCTCTAAACAACTTTGCTATTTGAGGATACCCGTCCTCGTCGGCTTTTTTAGCAAACGCTAAATATCTTCTGTTGGCTTGACTTTCGCCGGCAAAAGCGGCGAGTAAATTTTCTACCGTTTTCATGCATTCTCCTGAATGTTTTTCTATATACTTACTATTAAATTTAAAATTTGTCTAAAAAAATTACAAAAAAAACATATATTTTATAAAAAATATTTTAAAAGTTGAATTTTTAGGGGATTAGTATTATTATAATAGGGGAAAAATATAAAAAATAAGAGGTTTGTAATGATTAAAAAGATTTTAGCGTCCATATTGTTAATATCAATGTTAGTTATTTTTATTCAATGTCCGACGGCGGATATAGAGTCGCCGCCCGCCGAGTATTTCCCCAGCGAACCGGAGGCGTTGGCTGTTAACGATAGATCTAACGACGGCATATATAAAGGAGTAATTACGGGCAAAGATAGAACCGCCGGTAAAGAAATAACCGGTAGTTTTAAAATGGTAGCTAATAACGATATTCCCAATAGGGCTTCCTCGAATTCCATATATGTAATATTGAATTTCAACGGCGAAACGGCGACTATCGACGGGAGCTCTTCGTGGGACGGTTATTGTTATAACTATGGTTTTATTAATGACAAATATAACTTTAAAATTCCCATTCTTAAAACCGGAACTGTCGATACCTATAATGTAAGTTTAATCGTAAAAGGATATGAAAATAAAGACGTGTTTTTTTACTTTAATATTTCTAAAGAGACTTCGGACAAATTGATCAAAGCTTACGAAGGAAATTTTAACGGCTCGGGTTCTTATTCGCTTGACAGCGGCGGGACGATTAACTATACCATAAAGGGAGTATGGAACACTATTATAGAGGAAACTTCTACGGAAGGCGCCTATTTTGGCGGATGTTATATCTCGGACAGTTTTTTTCAAAATATTAATGCCGAATTTGACGGTCAGGATACGGGAAATAATAATTGGAATATTTCTCTTAACGATGGTCGGGGGACCGCTACCGGAAAGGTTTACGAGCGATACGCCTCCGGAACGTGGACTGTCGGTTCGGATAAGGGAACTTGGTACGGTAAGAGAAAATTTTAAAAAGGAAAATTTTAGCTTAGCTTACGCCCGTTACTCGACAAGCGTTACGGCTAAAAATATAGCCGATACCGCCGATAGTATGGAGTGAAACGCTACGGCTATTATCAGCAGTATTGTAAAATCGACGCATCCGGATAGTATCGAAAAGGTCAGCGTGGAGAAGTAGAGAGCGGTTTTTATTACAAAATATAGGAAGAGCGGTATTACTAGAAGAATAGGGTATAATGAAATCGGGAAGGCGCCCGGGTATTTTGACCTTAGTCTCCACGATAAACTTATTGTCAGAAGCCCTAAGGTAAACAGTATGAAGTATCTCGATATTTTATCCAAAATAGCGGTTTTTACAAAATCCATATTTATACCGGCGTTATTGTTATTTGAACCGGTAAATTTATAATTTTTTAACCTCAATAATTTTACGATTGGAAACGTCAAGGTCTTTTCGTAATCGTACGAGAAGTTGTATAAAGTATTGATATCGATCGGGATAGTATACAAATAGTTATCTTTTAATACCTTTGTTACGCCGTTTTCAGTTATAGTCGGGAAAAATTCTCTGTTTCTGTCTGAAATATCAAAGCAATAGAACGTCGCTAGATAATTTGTTTTCATTTGTCCGAAATCGGCTTTTATTAAGCTTCTTTTATTTGTTTTAGCGTCGAAATAGTTTATTTTTATATCGTAAAGATAATAAGTATAAGTAAAATCTTCGTTATAAGTTTTAACTATGTTTCCTATATATATTGTCGAATGTTGATCTAGTAGAAAAACGAAGTTCCTTTTGCCGACGTACTTCTTTGCTTTTTCTATGTCTGAATATTCGGCGGATATTTTATTTAACTCAGATCGGGACAAATTTATTCCGTTAAGGGCGTCTCTTAAATTTTTGTTAATGCCTAAAATATCCTGATAAACGAAATAAGCTTTTTGGTATTCTTTTAAATTTAAATAGTTTGCGGCTGTTTTTTTTAAATTATAAATATTCTTTATTTCGGATTCTTTGTTTTTCATAAATTCCGCAAATTCGGTCTCTGAAAAATCTGATTTTTGGTATTTTAGAGCTTTTTTTATCAAATATATTTTATTTTGCGCTTCGGCTCTTTTTGCGGTATCCGCCTCTACGACGTACTGATAATAATACCATGCCGTTAAATAATCTCTTTTATTAAAAAATATTTCGGCAAGTTGACCGTAATCGGTTATAATATCGGAAATAAGACCGTCGTCTTTGTACTCTATAGGAGCGGCTTTATCGAAATAATCGATTCCGTTTAAAAGCGACCATAACCTGTTTTTTTCTTCCGTCGAAGTATTATCTTTCAAATAAAAATAGTCGTTAATCTCTTTTTCGTAAAGTTCTTTTATAAATAATTTATCGGATTCATTTTTAGAGGATTTAAGTATAGCGTCGAGTTCGGTTGAGCGCATTTTTTTAGGCAAAACGATTTTATTTTTCGCTTCTCTAAATTTTTCTTCTATCGTAACATCGTCAATTATTGAAAGATATTCGTTGAAAAATTTTGCCGCTTCGACGTAATCTTTATTTTCGTAAGCTTCTTCGCCGTTGCGTAAAGATATTCCCGCTCTGAGAGAACTGTTTTTGATGGCGTCGATTTTTTCAAGCGCCGAAGGAACGATAAACTCAAGAGCGATAATGTAGAAAATTGTTAAAAAAACAAGCAAATGTAATCCTCTCGACGATATTTGGTAAAAAAGCAGTTTACTTCCGGTTTTTGATATTAAATCTTTGCTATTTATTACCAACGAATAGGTAAGGGTTAAAAAGAGTAAGGAGCATAAAAAATAGTTGTTAAAAAAAATTACGACTGAATTTGCTTTAAAAAAATCAAAAAAGAATTGGGGATGAAAGGTAATCTTATTAAAAGAGAAATTCGAGTAGACAAAACTAAAAAGTAGAAGCGATATAAATACTACAAAAAAAGTAATAATAGTTTTAAAATAAATTTTACTTAAATTTTCGTCTTTAGCCATACTATTTTGTCTTCTCCCAAATACCCGTTTTTACTAAAGCCCAGTTTCCAAATTGAACCAGCGACCCCGTTATAATAAATGCAAAAGAGAGAGTTATCCCTTTGATAAAATCTCCCGGAATAAAATTTAATACCGCTACGTTGTAAAGATTAAAAAGAGAGTAAGTATAATAAAAGAAAAATAATAAGACAAAGAAATTTATCGATACCGACAATAGCTGATATAATTTTACATTAATTGAGTTAATTATCGATAGCGCTAAAAATGAATAGGCGAACCATAAGATAACTCTCGCTAAAATATTGTCAAAAATATAAAAAGAGTAGGGAAAGTTTTTGACCCCTTTCAAAATCGATTCGATAAAGATATTGCCGGAGCTATACTCTTGAGAATAATTTCTTTCAAATTCCAAATTTTTTAAACCGGGAAGATTGACGAGAATTTTGTCTTCAAGAAATTCTACTTTTACGTCGGTAAAGTTATAAAATTCTTTATCATATAAGACCTTTACGAGACCAATATTCTCTTTCCGAATATCTTCAAAATATAATTTGAGAACTTTGTAATAATCTATCGAGTAAAATATATCCAATATCTTATTAATTTCAAGAGCGCTAATTTTTTTGTTTAGAAAATATTCTCCGGAATATAGGTCTTTTATATACATTCTTGATACAAAAACCCGGTTTTTTTCGTCTTTTATCTTATTTATAACGTTATTTTCAAAATCCTTCTCCTCTATATTTTTCTTTAGAGTCTCTTTATAATCAAAAATACTTTTTTCGGAAAAATATAGCCGCGCGTCTTTAATGTTTCTTATCGTTATCTCGTTAATTTTTCTGTTAAATAACAGCGATACCGATAGGACGGCAAGCGAACCGATTACGATAGGGATAAAAAAATTCAGTATTTTGAATTTATAAACTCCGTTTAGTATCATATAGTTGAAAATAAACAGAGATAACAGCAAAGCGACGTAGCATGATTGGACGATTATAGGAACGATAAGGGCGTTTACTATACCGGTCGTATCTATAGCGCCTTTCGGGATTTTAGTAAGATTAATTATATTTATCAAAAAATGAAAAGAAAATACTGCGATAAACAGGACAAGCAGAATAATACAGTATTTTATAATATTAATCAAAAGTCGTTTCATTGTTTTATTCCGGAATAATAAATCTCATTACATTATCGATTATAAAGAATATAAAGATAAATTCCAATCGAAATATTTTAAATAATTTAAAATTTAAAAAAAAATTATTTGCCAACGCAAAAATTTGAAAATATCTTGTTAATAATATCTTCCCGCGTTACTTCGCCGGTTATCTCTCCAAGCCGGTCGAGCGACTCTCTCAATTCGAAAGCCGCGATGTCAAGAATTCCGTCCCGTAAATACGGGAAAGAATTTATAATATTCTTATGGGCTTTGTCGAGTAAGTTTTTGTGTCTTTCGTTTGTTATTACGGCGCTTTCATGTTCTATACCGGCGTCTTGTCGGTTTGTCAAGAGCGATATGAAATTGTTGTTAAATAATTCTATGCCCGTTCTGTTTTTTGCGCTCATTTCAGAAATTTTAAAGTTTTTCCTTATCGATAAAAAATCGGTAATTTCGTCCGTCAGAGCGGAAGCGCTTTTTATTAAATCGATTTTATTAAGAATAACGATTAGATTTTTATTTTTATCAATTTCCATTATATTCTTTTTATCTTCTTCCGACAATCCCAACGAGGCGTCGAGAACGTATAGTATAACGTCCGAATTTTGAGATAGGTCGACCGCTCTTTTAGTTCCTTCCATTTCTACCGGATCGGTCGTATAACGAAGTCCGGCGGTGTCGTAAAGTCTTACGCCGAAACCTTTAATATTTATAATCGCGTCGAGGTAGTCCCGCGTCGTGCCGTGAATATCCGAAACGATAGCTTTATCCTCGTTTAAAAGAGAGTTGAATATCGTAGACTTGCCGGAATTTGTTTTACCTATCAGAGTAGCTCTAACCCCTTCTCTAAAAAATCTCCCCCTTTCAAAACTTAATAGCAAACTCTCTAAGTTTGAGTTAATCAAAGCTAACGACTCCATCCATTCCTCTACGTCCGGCGAAATATCTTCTTCCGGATAATCTATGAGAGCTTCGACGGCGGTAAGAAGCGTAGAAACGGAATCCTTTATCCTATTAATCTCGTCGCGAACGGCGCCGTTTAACTGCCTCGACGCCACTATTGCGGACTGTTTAGTCGACGCGTTCACGACGTCCATTATAGCTTCGGCTTCAGACAGATCGATTTTTCCGTTTAAAAAAGCCCTTTTGCTATACTCTCCGGGATCGGCAAGGCGCGCTCCGTTTTTTAAAAGAATATTGATAATCATCTGAGAAATCAACTCGCTCCCGTGGCAATCTATCTCAAAACTCTCTTCGCCTGTAAAACTTTTATCCTTTCCAAAAGTTATGAGAACTACGCTATCGATCGCGTCCTTGCCGTCCATAATAAAACCGTAATAAACCTTATGGGACTTGATATTCTCTATTTTTTTGCGATTCTTCCTTAAAAATATTTTATCGATAATCGACCAACAGTTGTCGCCGCTCACTCTGATTACGGCGATAGCCGACGCCCCCGACGGGGTCGCTTTAGAACAGATAACGTCTTCATAATATAATCTTTCTTGTTTCATACAACTTTTACCGCTTGTTCCTAAAGAACTCCGCATTTTACGAAAAATTACGTAATAAGTCAATGTAAAACGCGGAGAGTTCGCGCCTCGAAAATGACAATTTTTAAAATGACACATATGGGGGGGATTTTTCTCCCTAAGAATTCTGCGTCCCATATGATGCTAAGGTAAAAGTATTGATTAAATCTGCTAAAGCGGTTATAATTGAACCAAGTTTGGTTA
>MWDO01000027.1 GCA_002070605.1 Spirochaetes bacterium ADurb.Bin133 | reverse complement strand
GATATTATCTTGTTTTTCTATAACGGCGTTATGAAATACGGGTTGGAAGGATTTCTTGAGATTGTTGGTAAGAAACTAAGGATTGATAAATTGAAAAATGACTTTTTGGGTAAAATGACACAACTGTTAAATATAACCGCTAGAAAACAGCTATTATACGAGCTCGTAATAGAAAATTACCCCAGATATACGTAAAATTATTTGCGTTATTCCGCTAAAAAACCGACGATGGGATACGTAAAACTTTTATTTTGTCGATTGACATAATTTATATTTTTTTATATAAGTGAGTTTAGATTATGAAAATATTTAAGCGGGATACGTATGTTTAAGATAATAGGAACGGGTAGTTACTTGCCCGAGAAGATAATGACGAATTTTGATCTTGAAAAGATTGTGGATACCACCGACGCATGGATTAGAGATAGAACGGGGATAAGCGAGAGAAGGATAGCGGATAAAGACGAGACAAACAGCGATCTTGCGGTAAACGCCGCTAAAAAAGCTCTTGAAGCCGCCGGGTTAGCGCCTCAAGACGTTGAGATATTGGTAGTGGGAACTTCTACTCCCGATTATACTTTGCCGGCGGTGGCGCCTATTATTCAGTATAAACTCGGTTGCGGCAATATTCCGGCTTTTGATATAAACTCGGTATGTTCGAGTTTTGCTTACGCATTAATTACCGCCGCTGGATTTCTTTGTTCGGGGTTTTATAAAAATTGTCTTATTATTGGAAGCGACGTTTATTCCAGAATATTAAATTGGAGGGATAGGACGACCTGTTGTATATTCGGGGACGGCGCGGGCGCGGTCGTATTGAGCAGGGACGCTTCGAAGAGAGGGATACTGAGTTACAACTACGGAGTTAAGGGAGAAGACGCCGAACTTATTAAAATTCATGTAGGCGGAAGCAATAATCCGGTTCACTATGAAAAAAATTATAATAGAGAAGATTATTTTTTTCAAATGAACGGTCTTGACGTATACGAGTTTACTATTATGACCGTTCCGGCGGTCGTCGAGGATCTCGTCCAAAAGGCGGGGATACAAAAAGAGGAGGTCGATTGGGTCATACTTCATCAGGCTAATATCAGAATCATAGAGTCTGTTGCAAAAAAAACAGAAATTTCTGTTAACAAATTTATAATTAATATACAAAAGGTCGGCAATACCTCGTCCGCCTCTATTCCTCTGGCTTTAGACGAAGCCGTTAGGGTCGGTAAAATAAAGGACGGCGACAAAGTAATAATGGTCGGTTTTGGCGGAGGGCTGAGCTGGGGCGGAGTTTTGATTGAATGGTAATCGAGGCTGTCTCTATTTTGCCGCTTGACGCGAATTTTGAATGATATATTGCGAATAAAATAGTATAATATTTTCGTCGTTAAAGGATTGTATGGAGTTATTTTTAGTAGTCGTTATTGCCGTTTTGGGCTTTGGCATTCTCGTTTTTTTTCACGAATTAGGACATTTTTTGACCGCAAAGCTTTTTAAGATCAAGGTTGAAAAATTTGCCATAGGTTGGGGACCCGCGATAGTTGGTTTTCAAGGGAAAGAGACTTACTATCAGTTAAGCGTTTTTCCGATCGGAGGATTTTGTAAATTCAAAGGCGATGAAATGTCGCGGGATTTTGAGGAAAAAGCCAGAGATAAAGACAGTTTTTACGGAGTATCGCCGGTAAAAAGGCTTTTAGTCGCTTTTAGCGGTCCTTTTATGAATTATATCATTGCCGTGATTTTTTTATCTTTGATGTCTCTGGGAAGTTATAAAGAGATAAAAATTCCAAATAAAATATTGCTCGTTGAAGATTATCTCAGTAAATTCGGCGTCGTCGAACTCGAAACTCCGGCAAAAAGGGGCGGACTGCGGAGCGGAGACGTTATTGTTCAGATGAACGACAAAAAAATCGAATCCTATGAAGATATTAATAAGTATATGGTATTTAACGGTAAAAAGCCCGTTGAGATTACCGTCGAAAGGGACGGAAATTTTGAGAAATTTACTGTTAATCCCGAATGGGACCCGTCTCAGATGAAAGCGATCGTCGGGGTGTATTATTATCTTGATCCGGTAATTAAAATTAAAACCGACAAAGCTCTTGCTAATTATCTAAAATTGCAAGATAACGATAAAATAATCGGTATAGACGACGATTACGAGCATATTACGGATATCGTTGTTAATAATTTTTTACAGACCAACTTTGCTTTGAAAAAGAGCGCCATTTTACGCGTAAAAAGGGGCGACGAGAACATCGACGTAATAATAGAGTTTAATAAACTAAACCGCTACCTAACTCGAGAAGAGTGTTATCTTGATTTTCAGTTGCCGGAAGTCGTCGTCGGAGGTAAAAATATATTTGGGGCGATAGCGGACGGATTTCGAAGTAGCAACGAGATAATTTCTATCTCTGCGATTGGGCTCTATTCTATGATTTTCAAACCTAAAAAAGATTTTAGCAAACAAGTCGGCGGTCCTATACGCATAGGGGAGATTATCGGCAAATTGACTTACGAAGGTTTTAAAGACGGAATATGGAACGGTTTGCGCAATTTTTTCTCTATCGTGTCGTATATATCTTTGGCTTTAGCGTTTTTTAATTTATTGCCGCTTCCGGCAGTTGACGGCGGACATATAATTTTGAATATTTATGAAATCTTAACGCGCAAACAGATAAGTTTGAAGGTATTATCTGTTATTAATTTCGTCGGATTTGCAATTCTTATAACGCTTTCAATTATGGTTGCCTTTTTAGACGTATCAAGTTTGATAAAAGGCGGATAAATTATTGGATAAATTCCGAAAGCGCTATATATTGTAACTTAACCGGTCGGTTTTTTGGGGCGGGGAGATAGCGCATATGCGCCGCAATGTTCTTTGATGAAAAATTGACACATATGGAACAAATATTTTTAATCAGTAAATTATTTTTTATTCCCCAAAAGACCGACGGGGCGCTAACTTGAAAAGTTGTTAAATTTTAATCAAATATTGTTATTATTGATTATTTTTACCGAGTATAAATGTAACTCTATTTATCGCGGAGAGAGAAAGATGGTTAAAATTGGTTTTCAAACGTCAAAATATAACGAACTTTCTATTGTTCAGGAGCTCGATTACTCCAATAAATACAGGCTTAAGAATTTTGAAATATTTCTTGACGATTCGTTGCCGTCAAATTTCTCAAAATATGAGTTGGAAACTATAATCAGATATAAAAGGAGGGGGTTGGAATATTCCGTTCATAGCCCGATTTATAGTTATATAAAAAAAGAGGATTATATAGACGAAATTATAAAATTTTGTATAGATATCAAAGCGACATATCTGACGGTTCATTTCAATTTATTATCCTATGAGATAATGGAATATTTTATCAAAAGTCTTAAAAAAACAGCTTTATCAATAGAAAATGTCATTCCGGATAGGCATTCTTTATATGATATAAATTATATTGATTTTATGAGTATTTGCTCCAAAAAATACAAAGTTTATTCGACCCTGGATATAGGTCACTGCGCGATTAATGGTTACGATCCGATCGAATATTGCGAACTTTTATCTAAAAATAATATAAAAGCGCTCTCCGTTCATCTTCATAATAACGATAAGATATCCGACACTCACCAATCGCTCGATAGAGGAGATATTGACTATCAGATAGTCGCGCCGTATTTGTTCGCTAATGTAAAACCCGAATACTATGTTATCGAACACTGGAGCGGTAATGAAAGGTCTCTAAAATATTTTATGGATATAATCCATTACAATAAATTATTATAAAATAGGCGCTCCGTCGGTTTTTTGGGAAATGGACGCATATGATGTATAGAATTCTTGAAAAAAAAATGACACATATGGGGTAAAAACAAAATTGACACATATGTGTTTTTGGTTTGACACATATGCTCATCCACTGAACCCGCGATTTCGCGTCCCGCGCGTATGCGAGGGGAAATCGAGGGGCGCGCGCTCCTCATAAAATTGACGCATATGTGTCAAATATTTTTAATTCCCCAAAAACCGACAAGTTACCTGAAACGGCGTAATTATTATTGATTTTAAAAAAAATATATAGTAAGATAATTGGTATAAAGCGATTTAGGGGTTAGAGTATGTCAAACAAAAGAGCGTTTGTTACCGGCGGCGGCAGGGGTATCGGTAAAGCGGTTTGTCTTATGCTTGCCAGAAACGGGTACGACGTTATCGTTAATTATAGAAGCAACGAGAGCGCCGCTTTGCAGACAAAGAGCGAGATTGAGAAGTATAACGTCAAATGTACTTTACTTAAGTTTGATATTACGGATTTTAAGAACGCTCAGGCTATCATCGAAAAAGAGATAGAAACAAACGGAAAGATAGAGGTATTAATATTAAACGCGGGGATACGAAAAGACGCTCTGTTTCCCGTAATGAAAGCCGAGGAGTGGGAGAGCGTCGTAGATACCAACCTCAAAAGTTTTTATTATATAGCCAAACCGATAGCGACGTCTATGTTTCATAACAAATACGGTAAGATAGTCGTGATGAGTTCGACTTCGGGTCAGACCGGTATGACTGGACAGGTCAATTATTGCTCGTCTAAATTTGGCATAATCGGAGCCGCCAAGTCGCTTGCGGTAGAGCTTGCCAGAAGAAACATTAACGTTAATATTGTGGCTCCGGGGTTTGTTGAAACTGAAATGACCGCCGATTTGAAAGAGAGATACGAAGATATTAAAAAGAGTATCCCTCTCAGACGTTTGGCAACCGCCGAAGATATTTCAAATGTCGTAGAATTCTTGATTAGCGAAAAAGCTTCGTATATAGTCGGTCAGGTTATACCTGTGAACGGCGGACTTTTAACTTAGGTTATCCTCTGTAACCCGAATGACGCATATGGAGCAAAAATTTTTTATTCCCCAAAAAACCGACGAGGCGCTATCCTCTAAGTTTTTGCATAGTTTTATTTGTATTAATGTGCGTTATCGCCAAGGCTATGGCGTCCGCGACGTCGTCTTGCTCTTGCGCCTTATCCAGATTTAGTATAATCTTTACCAGACTTTGTATCTGTTCTTTTGTCCCTTTTCCGTATCCGATCAGCGCTTGTTTGACTTGAAGCGGCGTATATTCGAAGATAGGTATGCCTCTTTTTTGTAGTTCTAATAGTATTACGCCGCGCGCTTCGGATACTAAAAGAGCGTTGGTAACGTTTCTGGCGAAGAACAGTTTTTCAACCGACGCAAAATCAAATTTATATAGAGATAAAATTTGCGACATTTCTTCGCTTATGACCAGCAATCTTTCGGGCGTAGTTAATTTTGAACTTGTTTTTATCAGTTTGTCGAACTTAAGGCGTAACGTTGGACCGTTATGCTCGACAATACCGATTCCGATCCTTTCAAGTCCCGGATCGACGCCGATGGTCAGCATTACGTTACGTCGTAATCGTCTGGAATCTTCATATTATTGTACACGTTTTGAACGTCGTCGAGGTCTTCCAGTTTTTCTATGAGATTTAATACTTTCTCGACCCTATCCGCCGGAACTTCTTGGTAGCTGTCCGGTATCATAGAGATCTCCGCCGAATCGTGAGCAATATCTTTATCGTTAAAAGCGTTTAATACGTCTTCAAAATTCTCCGGGGTTGTGTAAACGTAAATATAGCCATCTTCAGAGACAATATCCTCCGCTCCGGCGTCTATAGCTATTTCCATCGCCTTTTCTTCGGATATCTGAGAGGCTTCGAAAGTTATGAGTCCTTTTTTATTAAACATATATGAAACGCATCCCGAAGCGCCCAAGTTGCCGCCGTTTTTTGTCATTGTGGAACGAACTTCGCCTGCGGTTCTATTTTTGTTGTCCGTCATTATTTCCATAAGGATCGCGACTCCGTCGGGGGCGTAGCCTTCGTAATAAAACTCTTCATATACGACGTTATCGAGCTCGCCGGCGCCTTTTTTTATCGCTCTCTCCATAGTGTCTTTAGGCATATTTGCCTCTTTTGCTTTAATAACCGCCGCCCTTAGTCTGGGGTTGTTTTCAGGGTCGCCGCCGCCCGTTTTTGCGGCGATAGAGAGCTCTCTGATTATCTTAGTAAAGATCTTACCTCTTTTTGCGTCGTTAGCCGACTTTTTATGCTGAATATTTGCCCATTTACTATGTCCGGACATAAAAAACTCCTTTGTAAACTATGCGATACGGCGTATAAAAAATACGCTGCGGTATATTAACAAATCCAAGCGCTATATCAACAAATTACCGCTCCGTATATTATAAGCAATGAGAATTTATAATATATTTGAGAAAAAAAGTCAATAATCTAATGAATTATTCCAATACCAATTTAGAAAATCGTCTAAAGAGTTTTCAAAGAAATTGTAAACGACAAAAGCGGCTTCTTTTCCGATATACCTATAGTGCCACGGCTCGTAAGCGTAACCGGTTTTTGCCTCCATACCTTCCGGATACGATAGGATGAAACCGTATTTATAGGCGTTATTATAAAGCCATATTCCCTCTTTAGTTTTTCCGAAAGATTCGTCAAGTTGGTTAAAATCTATAACCGTTCCTAATTGATGTTGCGAAGCTCCCGGTTTTGCGCTTACTCTATCGGCTTGTTTGACTCCTAGTATTCTCTTCCAATTGTTATAAACGGATTTTTGAGTATAATACGATCTGTAAGCCGATATAATCGATAGTTTAATATTTTCCGCCTCGGCGTCGAAAAACATATCGTAAAGATCGTCGAGAAGTATTTTTCTTAATTGAAAAGATTCTTTATTTGACGGGAATTCCTTAGTCAATATTACCAGATCGTTCGGCTCGTAATTTGACTGAAGTAAATTAGTTTTATTTACAAGTAAAACCAGCTCTTGATCTTGTTTTATAACGTCGAGAGCTTTAAAGAAACGCTCTTTATCTTTTTTATTTTTGATATTATTTCTCGCCGCGTCGGGCAGAGTATCGAGGATTTTCTTGCGGTTGTCGTCTTTATTGTCGCATTGAAAAATTAAATCAAGAAAACTCGAGCCGTAAATAGTAGAGGCAAAGTTTACTTTTACAAGAGACTCTATTATCTTTTTTATTTCGCTCGTTTCCGCGTCGGTTTTTGTTTTTAACTCGATCGTAGCCGACGCGATATGATGTTTGCTTGATAACCATGTCGTTAATTCGCCGTAGGAATCGTAATTAAGACTAGTATTGCGATATGACGAGTTTTTTCTCAATATTTCGAGTAATTCCATATTAAATTTAGAGTTGTCGCCGGGAATTATCGCGTCGCCTCTGGAATGAACGCTTAGCGCGACTATTTTATATTTTTCTTTTATCGACTCAAAAAACGTTTTTAGACATATCGATTCCGGCTCGCTAAACGGAGCGGACCCTGCCGATAAAACGTTATTAAAAAAAACATACGTTGGTTTCCATTTATCCGTTTCAAAATTTCTGTTTAGATCGACGTCGTTATCGTTTAGCCTTCTATCTCTGGCTAATCCGTCGGGATTCGCCTCTGGGATAATCCAAATTGATTTATCCGATACGTCGATAACTCTATTTTTTATAAGTTCAATTATTTCATAAGCCGTTTTGGTCGTATTGGACTCGTTTCCGTGAATACCCGCGACGACGCATATTAATTCGTCGCCTATTCCAAATTTATAAACTTTGATAGAGCGATTTTTCAGAGAATAACCGATCGTGTCTATCTCTTGAGCTTGCGAAACGCTTACAATTAGAGCCAGTAGATAGAAAAGCGGAGGGAGTCTCTTCATATTTAATCAAGATTGCTGATAGTCAAGTTGGTTTTCGACTGATTGGCGGAGATTAATTTGTTTCCATAAATAACGGCGTCCGTCGCCCAGCCTTTAATAGCGATGTTTTTTTCTATTACCGGCGTTGCGTACGGATTAGCGATTATTTTTACCCCCGACCGGTAAGGAACTATACCGTATTCGCCCGCAACCGCGTTAATTGAAGTTATTTCGTACCCGTAAAGCGCCGCGATTTTATCGTTATATTGAAGAGTTTTGTATATACCGATATTTTCGCCGACCGCTATCTCCTTTACAAACTTCGGCGCGGCGTTATCGGTAGTAATGTCGTAAACGTCGACTCTATTTAGAGTCGAGCAGTGTAAGTATTGATTGAAATACGAAAAAGTAAAAGGGTATCTTTTGCAATCCGGCGACGGGTCAATTTTATCCGGAGTAGCGTCTGAAAAGCTGTAAAGGTCGATACCGCTATCGCTTTCGCCTTTAGCGGAAACGTATATATATTTTACGCCCGATCCCCCCGTCGCAAAGAGGTCTTTAGGATTGAGAGTCTCTTTTGAGTAGAAAAAATCGTTCGTTTGATCAAATGCGTAGCCGGCGGTTCCGTCGGTTTTGATAACCCCCAAAGACATATTCATATTTCCGGTAAAGAATATATAGTCGCCGGCGACGTCGATATTGAAAGCCGGGAGACCGTCGGGAATAGCAAAAATGTTTTTTGTATCGTTTGAAAGGTCGTAAATCATGATATAATAGTCCGACCTATATAATATGGAGTATAATAAGCCGTTTTCGATATCAAAATCCTGAGCGTCGCCGGATTCGTCGGAGTTGTAAATAAGATAACCGGAGTTTATCGAGGAGTCCGATGAAAGGTCTATCTTAGTTAGATCTAATTTGTATATGCCGTTTGTCGAATCGAGAACAAAAAGCTCGTCGCCCGCTAACGCCAATTTTCTAGGGGCTGAAAAACCGCCGATAAAATTTGAAGGGGGGTATTCGGTTTCCCGGTCGCGCGGAAGCGGACAGTCGACTGTCGATAATACAAGTATAATTACCGTTAACGTTGTTAGAACCTTAGCTCTTAAGCTCATAAATATCTCCGTTTTGAATGTTCTCGGTTGATAATATTTATAGCATAATTGCTTTTTAAATAAAGGAATTTTTAATATAATTTACACATTGGCCGTTTTATGGGATAAGCCGTATTAAAGGATTTATTTTTTTGCGTCAGAGTTTATTACTACGTAGGTTTTAATAATTTTTATGTATTTTGCGATATCGTTGTAAGAATTAACCAATCTTCCGATAAATTCTTTATTTTGCATTCCTTTTAAAGTCTTAATATTTGTTATTCGCAGCGGTTTTTGAGATTTATAATCTTGCAGAATTTCAAATATTTTATTGCCGAAGTTGTAAAAGAGTTCGCCGACTTTTTTGTTTACGCCGCGTATCCTTTCATTAATATTCTCGATTGTTTTGATTACTTTAGCGTCGTTAGACGACGTCGCTTTTGTCAAAAACATCTGTAAATTTCTTAGAGAGTAACTCCCCGAATTGGCTATTATCTCCTCTTGTTCCAGGAAACTCTCTTTCAGTTCGTTGATTGCGAAAAAAATGTTGGAAAATTGGGTTTGATACTCTTTTTCGGTAAAAAAACCTTCTAATATCAAGGTATTGACGGTTTCTTTTATGTTAGTTTCGTAGTTGACCATAATGAAAGTTTTGGTTATTCTGAACGCCTGAATTCCGGCGATAGAGACGTAGTTGTTTGCGTCCAGCGAGTTGGAGATCTCCTCGCTGTAACCTTTTATTTTCAGTAAATCTTGACCTTTGAATAACGCTTTTATATCTTGCAAAAGAGTCTGTTCCGAATATTTTTCAAGAACTATGTCTTTGGTTTTTGAAAATCTGTCTTCTATCTCTTTTCTGAATTTATCTAGAATGCTGGCTTGTTTTTGCTCGACGTTGATCTTAAGACGGATATCCTCCGAGATAAACCTGCAGAGGTTCATAATTTTATCGGGCGAAAGATCGTCAAGAGCCATTTTATATATCGAGTTGATAGAATTAACGGCGTTTTTAGTCATCGTTTTTGCGTCGCTATCGGTAGTTCTTTCAAACAATTTGGATAGTATGTTTGAAGTATCTACTTTTTGAGGAAGCGAGGCGATAAGAAAGTAGATATCTTTGAGATCGTTTAATATATCCGCTCCGTTAACAGGAGTATAACTCGGCGCGGAGCTGGACAACTTGCTGTATCCGGCGTCAAATTTTGAAAAAAACGCTTCAAAATTAAAAGTCGCCAAATTGTAAAATTTATACAGCGCGTGATATTCGATTTCAAATTTTGGCATATTATATCTGCTAAAATAATTTTTATACGTATTAAATTCGCCCTCAAGAGCTTTGATCGTTTTGCGAGGATTTTCTCCTTCCATAATTTTTTGCCATATAGCTTCTCTTGTAAATTTATCTTTTTTTATGGCCATTTCTTTGGGGAGATTGGACTCGATGATAAAATGCAAAAAAAGCTGGGCTCTTTTTTCATCCAAACTAAATATTGTGGATTCGAGCGCCGGCTTGTAACTTAACGTCAATTGATACAAAGCGTATATTTTAGAGAGGAAAAGATTGGTAATTATTTTGTCCTTTCCGATATATCTATATTTTGAGCTTTTAAAAGTTTTGTATATGGCGTTTAAAAGTCTGATCTTTTCCAATTCCGAATTATTTCCGGTAAGGATATACTTGATATAGGTGAAAAATCCAATCAATAACATAGTCTTAACTCAAAAAATAAATTTTTAACGTTTCAATTACATTTTAAAGTAATCTTTATCATTTTTCGTCATACTGTAATTATAAACTTAAATTTATAATAAAGAAAATAAAAATGGGGAAAATATTCAATTTATAATAAAAGTGTATAAAAAAGTATACAATCCTTTTGTTTTGTGTCTCTAAAAGCTATAAATAACATAAAAAATACATCGAATACGCCTTTAAAAGGTTGTTTTTATAAATGGCGCGTATTTTGCTTCATATATGGTGAAAGGAGTAGGAGATGACTAAGGATAAAGGTTATAATGATAATAGTTTAAAATATTATTTTGATCAAATAAAGATTGGTAATTTACTGACTCCGGAAGAGGAAGTAGAGTTATCTAAAAGAATACAAAAAGGCGACGCCTTGGCGCTGGATAAAATGATAAGATGCAATTTGAGACTTGTAGTGAAGATCGCTAAGAGATATATGACGCCCGAATGGCAACTTTGCGACTTGATACAGGAAGGTAATATCGGACTCATGAAAGCCGCAGAGAAGTTTGATTATAGGAAGAAAGTAAAATTTTCGACATACGCGTCGTGGTGGATAAAACAAGCCATTATCAGGTCTATCAGCAACAAACGAAGAATTATCAGACTGCCTCATAGAAAAGAAGAAAAATTGAAAAAGATCAATAAAACTATAAGCGAATTGACGCAAGAGTTAAACAGAAGCCCGTCTGTCGAAGAAATATCCGATAAGGTCGGTTATAAAGAGATCGATATTATCAATCTGAAAAATATTACCGAGAATTTTGTAAGCATCGATTCGGAAGTAAACGAAGAGGGGTTTGTTTTTCTCAATTTTTTAAACGACGAGAAGTATTGCCCGGAAAGGATCTTAAGTCAAGATAACTTAAAAAAACTGACTGAAGAGATACTCGAAAGTTTGAAAATTAAAGAGAAAGAGATATTAAAGCAGAGATTTGCTTTCGACGACAGAAAAAAAGAGACTTTAAAATCTATCGCGAAAAAACTTGGAATCAACCCCGAGAGCGTTCGACAGATAGAGATAAAAGCGATAAAAAAAATTAGAGAAAACTATCCCCATTTAAAAGAGTATCTGATTTATTAATTACCTCCTTGTTGCTAACGTCGCCGTCGGCGACGTTTTTTTATGTCAAATAAAGCAATAATTTTTGAACTGTTTAAACTTATACGGAAGTCGGCGATAGCAGGCGCTATTTAGCCCAATGAAATTTGTTGTGAAGTATATCTTTTGTTTTTGTAACTACAAAAGGCTCGTATTTGATCGCCGACGCGCCTAGTTTGATGAAAATCTTAGCGATAGTTACGCTTTCTCCGTCGTCTGAAGCTAAAGAGGGGAGCTCTTTCATAAAAAGTATATCTGACTTTTGGAATTCGATAAACATCGCGTGGTCTGTAAGCGGATCGCAAATAAGTATGAATTTATCGTTTTCGTAAGGGTGCTTGATTGGAGAACCTATAAATACCGCGCTATTGTCGTCGTTATGCGTCGAATAGGGGATTTTTTCTAGGTTTAAAATATTATGTTTAATTAACGCTTTTATACTCATATAGCCTCCTAAATACCTTATAATTAATAAAATCTACAGACATTGTCAAGATTATTTGATAACTATTCAGAAAAAGGGTCGTTTTTATAGATGTTTTTTAAATAAACGTATTCAAGATATTTTCTGTCGGAAAATAGTTTCGGATTGTCGAAATTACTTGCTTTATAGCGCTTATCTAATTTCTCGACTTGATTTTTATAGTCTATAAGGATTTTATTGAACATTATGTTTTTTCCCGTCAAATAATCGGGGTAATCCGATAAAGAAAATTTGCCGTTTTCTATAACGAGAGATTCGCCGGCGATCAAAATAACGTTATCTCTATCGCGGTTTATTTTGATCTTTCCTTCGTCGACAAATATATAAACAAGCCGTTTTGGCAAAACCAGAATATGGTAATTAGAGACGTAATTATCAATTATTATACCGGCGAATTTTGTAAATGTCGATATATGCGAGTTGTAGCTGTATATAGAAAATTCTCCGATAATATTTGATATTTCAAGTCTGTCGTTTTTATAATTCAATTCCATATAAGAGTTTTTATTGGTCTCTATAGAGGTAATTTTTTCTTTATTCAGCTTTGAGTTTATCAACACCGTAGAGCCGTTTTTGCTTAGATTATAAAAAAAAATGTCGTTATTTTTTGAAAATTGGACAAAATCTTTGTTTTCATACAGAATTTCATAAAAAACGTTCTCCGAAGCAAAAATATTGGATACGCAAAGTAATAAAAATATAAACGCTTTTTTCATCAAATTTTATCTCCAAAAACAATTTTTTTGATTTGATCGTTATGAGGTTTCAATTCGTTCCATATTTGCGGACTCTCCATACAGAAATAGACCGGGACGTCCGAGCGCGCGGATTTTAGAGTATTTAGTATGAATTTATATAATTGCGCTCTAACCGGTCTCAAATATCTGAATTTTTTATCCTCGCACAGAGCGAATTCTTCCGCTAATATTTTCGTATCGGGATAGTTAGATTGTATCGCTTTTTTTAGATCCGTCGTATATCTAAACGCTCCGAGACTTATCCATTGGATTTTTTTAGATTCGATTTGCGAAAATATTTTTTTTATTACAGTTTCGTATTCGTATTCGAAATTGTCTATTAAAATCAACGGATCGAAATGAAGGGCGATAAGGTATCCTTTTTGTATAAGAAGGCGCATCGCATTAATTCTGTCGTCTAACGCCGCCGCATTTTTTTCCTCAGAATTTATGATAATATCCGGATTTACCGAGAAACCGACCACGATATTCCCTTTATTTGGAACAATTTTCAGTAAATTAGCGATTTTATCTGTTTTTGTCTTGAATTCAAATATTGCGTTGTCAAATTCCGTAAAAAAATTTACAAAATCAATAGAATAGTTAGTTATATCGTCGTAAACTAAAGAATCTCCAAGTTCGCCTGTTCCGATTCGAAAAAGCCGGTCCTTTGAAGCGCTAAAAATATTTCTCAGATTGGAAAATATATTTTCGATATCGACGTTTATAATAGTAGCCGGCTGATTTAGATACGATTGAAGGATGCAGTAAGAGCAGTTAATCGGGCAGCCGATATATAAATTTATAACGGAGTAATTGCAACATATGTGTCCGTACGATCCGGGACATTTTCGTAGAATTTCCCCTCTCATGCCCCCTAAAAATAGCGTTTTGCTTCTGACGTCGGGATTTATCGCCCCGTCGTTGTCTTTCATAAAACTTAAAATATCGTCTATATATCTTATCTCTTGATTTTCAACTATATTGTCAAGTATTTCAAGCGTTTTATAATGCCGTTTAAATTTTGTTTCTATAAAAATATTATTAAAAGTATTTTTTATTTTATTCATCAGAAGCGCTATCCGAAAAAAGATTTGAAGTTATGAAATAGTCTTTGCCGCCGTTATTAACGTAGTTTTCGAGGTCTAGTTTTCGCTTTTCAAGCAAATTCATTAGATTATCGATGTTTTTAAAATGAATTTCGAGTTTATAATTTTCATTTTCAAAATATTTATCGTAAACTACTTTGTTTGTAAGTTTTAATTTCTTAAGAAAAACGTTGAAAATTGAGCTAATTTTTGCAAATAATGGATTTCTAATATTATAGATTGTGTCGACGATATTTTCTTTTGATTTTTGGACTATTCGGATAATTTCGTCCAAAGAGGCGTTGTTTTTGAGCGATATTTCCGCTACTCGTTCTAAAATCAAATTCCTTTCCGAAAACGTTATAGTATCGGGAACGATATTTAAAAAATCATCGTAAGCGTCGTTCTCAAATATTTTAACAAAAAGAAGAGCGTAATTTAACGATACTTTATTATCAAAGACAAGGTCTTTCAATTTTTGCGAAAAAGTCCCGATTTTATTATAATATTCCCAGCCCGTATCTCCCGCCTTCCAGCGTATTATCTTGAAAATATCCTCAATTTCGCCTTTTTCTAAACCAAGTTTGAGGGATATATCTATCAACCTATACGAAGTTCTCAAGTCGTTCTGTTTCATTTCGAGAAAATCGGTAATAAAACGTTTCACGCTATCGCAAAGCGGCGCGTCGTAATATACGGAGAATTCCGCCCTGTTGTCGATCAATAAATAAAATTTACCGCTATTGTTGCATACGAGATTTAAATTTCTAAAAATCTCGCTTTTATAAGGCAAATCCGACGTAAACGAGCCGTCAACCGCGCCGGAAACGACTAACTCCGAAACGTCCTTGTTTGAAATAATTTTACCAAGCATATCTGATTATACCAAAATACGTAGACTTTGTCAAAAAAGTTGAAATAATTTTGAGCGCGCCGTCGATTTTTTGGGGGATTCGCCGGCGTCGTATGCATCATTTTTCTTCCAATAATTCTACGTCCCATATGTGTCAATTTTTATCGGGGAGTAGCCGCGGCGGTTATGTAGCTCATATGTGTCAAATTCTATCAGGGAGTAGCCGCGGCGGTTATGCAACGCATATGTGTCAATTTTCTTCGTCGGGGCGCGGCGCGAGTCCCGATAAGGTTCCGATATAAAGGGCGATTTAGTGTTTTAGTATATTCAAAACGGGAATTCCCGCTTTTATCGCGTCGCATATGCGTCCATTTTCTTCTCAAGAATTCTACGTCCCATATGTGTCAATTTTATTCTCAACATCATATGCGTCCATTTCTCCGTCCCAAAAAACCGACGGGCGCTAATTGGCGCCGTTAAAACGAGAAATTTTCTCCGAGATACAACTTTCTGACCATCTGATCGTTTACCAGCTCTTCGGCGTTTCCCGCTCTGAAAATATTGCCCAAATTAATAATATAGGCTCTATTTGTAATCTTAAGAGTTTCTCGAACGTTGTGATCGGTAATCAAAACGCCGATATTTTTTTGACGCAGTCTGCCGATAATACTCTGTATATCTGAGACGGCGATCGGATCGACGCCGGCGAAAGGCTCGTCGAGTAAAAGAAACTTGGGTTTGAGCGCAAGGGCTCTCGCTATCTCAGTTCTTCTTCTCTCTCCGCCCGATAAGGAATAGGCTTTCTGCTTCGACAGCCGCGTTATGCCGAGGTCTTCCATGACCTCGTCCTTTCGCCTTTTTTTTTCTTCGTTCGATATATCTAGCGATTCTAATACGGCGTCGATATTTTCTTGAACCGTTAGTTTCCTGAAGACCGAAGCCTCTTGCGAGAGGTAACTGATCCCCAATTTTGCTCTGCGATACATCTGCAGATATGTGATCTTATGGCGGTCTAGAAATATATCGCCGCTGGTCGGCTTGATAAATCCTACTATCATATAAAAAATTGTCGTTTTGCCGGCGCCGTTTGGTCCGAGCAGTCCTACGATTTCGCCTTGCTTCATTGAGAAGGAGGCGTCGTTTACGGCTACTTTACTTCCGAATTTTTTGATAAGATGTTTTACTTCAAGGATAGAAAGTTCTTCTTCGGTTTCTTCCGTTTGCGAAGAGACGTTCGCGGCGTCTTCAACAATATCTGTCTTATCCGGAATATTTGCGTCGAGTTCGCCAATATTCTGAATATCTTCAATTTGAGTATCCGTCTTTTCGGTAATTTCTAAATCGTTCTCCATAATCTACCTTGAACAGTTATTTTTTTAATCGGCTTTTTTATCTTCCTCTTTCTCTTCATTTAGAATAATAGCGTCGATCCCTCCTTCCAGATAGAAAGTGTTTGCCTCGACGTTGACTATTATTTTTTTTGCGTTATAAGTCGAGCCCTGATTTTCAACGGTCGGAAAACCGCTGATTTCCATAAGTTTATCTTTTCTTGTATATTTTACGCTTGCGCCTTTTGCGTATATATCTTTTTGATAGATGCGAGCGTTTCCTTGCACTATTGCGATTTTTTCTTTATCGTAATTGTATATAGAATCTCCGAATACCGCGACCTCCTCTTCTACGTCCGCGTAAAAGGCGTTGTCCCTGATAACGAACTGTTTATCCTTTTTATAGTATTCGGCGTATTCGCCGCCGATTTGTATCTTCTCTTTTTCCTGAAAAATGCGGATATTTCTTTTAAAAATAGCTTTTTCAACGTTGTCGTCTTTGGTTAAATGGATCTCCATTTCGTCGCAAAATATCTCGTTGTTGTCTATTATTATATGAGCGTTGCCTTGGGCGAAGAAGATCTTTTTGGCTTCGTTATACGAGCCGTGGTCGGATTTTAGATTCAACTCGTCAATTTTTGCGTTTAACGACGCCGCCGATATGAATAAAATAACTATAATTTTCAGAAATTTACTTTTTCTTTTTAACATTTTTTCCTTCGTCGTCCGCTTCGTAAAAATATTTGATCTCCATATTTTGAAAACTGGACTCTTCCGTTTTAATATCCGACTCCATACTAGACGCGTTAAGATAAGAGCCGTCGTCTTTTTTTATACTTACCGGAACGTTTGAGAACAACTTGTTGTTTTTATAATCCAGATACAACTCCTCGGTAAATATTGTAGATTTTGATTCAAAAGTCTTAATCCTAACGTTTCCCGTAAATATAACGAGTTTATCGTTTTTATCTATATTTCCTTTATCGGCAAATATCTCCGTAGTTAGCGCGCCTTTCGAGTTAAATATATCGGTTTTTAGACCGTCGCACCGTATTTTTCCGGATTTTTCGTAGAATTCCGCCCTTGTTATTTCGGTTTTGAGGTATTTTTTGTTATTTTTATAAATATAATGAACGTATATATCCTGAATCATATCGGGATATTCGACAGTCTCGTCTCTATCGTATTTTGATCGGTCGTAAGAACAACTCAAAATTAATATAACAAAAAATATCGCTATTCTCATTTTTTCAAGGTCGACTTAATAAACATCTTAAACAACGGATGCGGCTCTATCGGTTTTGATTTGAATTCCGGATGAAACTGTACTCCGACGCCGAAGGGGTGATCCGGCCATTCGACCGCTTCGACGAGATTGTCTTCCTCCGTTTTACAAGATATAACAAGACGCGCTTTTTCAAAATCTTCCTTAAACTTATTATTAAATTCGTAGCGGCGTCTGTGTCTCTCCGAAATTTTAGTTTTATTATACGCCGCGTGAAGTTTTGTCCCTTCGATAACGGTCGAGTCGTAAGCGCCGAGTCTCATAGAGCCGCCCTTGTTGTCGACGCCCTCCTGTTCTTCAAGGAGACTAACGACGGGGTAGGGGGTTTTTGATTCTAATTCGGTAGAATTTGCGTCTTTTAGTCCTAGGACATTTCTGGCGTATTCTATAACCATAACTTGCATACCCAGACAAATTCCAAAAAACGGAATTTTGTTTTCTCTGGCATATTTTACCGATAATAGTTCGCCCTCTATTCCCTTCTCTACAGACCCGCCCGGAACGAGAATCCCGTCTACGTCTTTCAATATTTCAGAAACGTTGTTTTCATTTATATTGTCGCTCTGAATTTTTACTATCTCAAGTCTGGTCGAATTTGCGTGTCCTCCGTGATCTAACGCCTCGTAAATCGATTTGTAAGCGTCTTGAAGTTCTATATATTTTCCGACGACCGCAATTTTTGAAGTATATTTTGGATTTTTTATTTTATCTACGAGATCGTACCAGATTTTTAAATTTGTTTTTACCCCCTCGTAAGGCAGACGGAGTTTTTTTAAAAGAATCTTAGTCAATCCCTTCGCATCGTAAAGAGCGGGTATTTCATATATGGATAAACTTACCGTTACAGATTCGATAACCGCCTCCTCCTCGACGTTTGTAAAGAGACTTATCTTTTTTTTCATCATCTGATCCATCTCGCCGTCTATCCTGCAGAGCAATATATCCGGTTGAATACCTATTTCGCGCAGTTTTTGAACGCTATGTTGCGTCGGCTTAGTTTTGAATTCGTCGGCGGCGGTTATCTTGGGAACAAGAGTGAGATGAACAAAAATCACGTTGTCTCTGCCTACGTCGGTAATAAACTGTCTAGCCGCTTCAAGGAACGGAATGGACTCGATATCTCCGACGGTTCCGCCGATCTCTACTATGGATATATCGGTGTCTTTGTCGGCGGAAGACTTGATTCTTTTACGGATCTCGTCCGTTATATGAGGAATAACCTGAACGCATTTCCCCTGATAATCTCCTTCTCTCTCTCTTCTAATGACCTCTTTGTAAACTTGTCCAGTAGTAATAGAATTTTTTTTGGAAAGAAGCGTCTTTGTGAATCTCTCGTAGTTGCCCAGATCAAGATCGGTCTCGGCGCCGTCGTCCGTAATGTACGCTTCGCCGTGCTGGTATGGACTCATCGTGCCGGCGTCGACATTAATATACGGGTCTACCTTTGTCATCGCTATCTTATATCCGCATCCTTCCAGTAAAGCTCCGATCGACGAGCTTGCTATCCCTTTTCCTAACGACGAGCATACGCCGCCCGAAACAAAAATAAATTTGACGCTTTTCATAACGTTTATCCAAAAAAATAAGATTTACCTTTATATCAAATTTAAAGAAAATTTTAAATATTTTTATATCAAATTTACATATAATTTTTTACTTGAATATAAGACGTATTATTGATATTATATAACTTTGTTACTAAATTATATTTTTTTTTAATTAGGAGCTAAAAATGAAAAAGATAGCGCTTTTCGTAGTTATTATTACTCTTTTATTATCGCCGTGTTGTAAAAAAGAGAGCGATATAACGATAAAAATTCCGCTCGTAACGTGGGGCGGTTACGCCGCTTTGTTTGCAGCTAACGGCGGCGCTAGTCCAAGCGAGGATTCGTTGTTTTATAAATACGGCAAATTTAAAGTAGAACTGATTCAGGAAGAAAATCCTACTAATCAGCTTATAGGTTTTGCCGGCGGCGCCTATCCTATCATCTGGTCGACGATGGATATGCTTCCGATACATTACCTTGAACTCAGCAAAGATAAGAGAACTTCTCCAAAGGTAATCGGACTTTTTGACTATTCCAGGGGAGGGGACGGGATTATAGCGCGGGGAGATATCAAAGACGGCGCCGATCTCAAAGGTAAGAAAATCGTTACGGCTCAATATACCCCTTCGCACTACTTTATACTGTATTATCTGGATAAATTTGGTCTTAAAGCCGGCGACGTTAACATGATATACGTCGGCGACGCTATTTTGGCGAAAGACGCGTTTGTTACCCAAAAAGACGTCGACGTTTGCGTAACCTGGTCGCCTTTTATTTACGATCTGACGGACAATACAAAAGAGTCGTATATAGAAGGGGCTAAGATTATAGCTTCGACCGCGGACGAATATCCATATTACGGGCTTATTGCGGATATATATCTGGCGAGAGCTGATTTTGTAGAGAAAAATCCCGAAATTATCAAGAACTTCACAAAAGCTATGATCGACGGTTACGATATATTCCTGCAAAATAAAGAGAAAGTCGCCGGTCAAATTGCCGACCTTTTTGGTATAAAAGGGGGAGCGGAAGAGGTCGCTCTGATGCTTAACGACGTTACGGTCGCCGGAAAGGAGGAGAATAAAAGATTTTTTGATAGTAACGAACAGTTTTCGGCATATAACATTTTTAATATATCCGCGCGCCTGTATAAAGAAAGCGAAAAAAAATTACCGGAGGATTACGCTATAGATCCGAATTTAGTCGTAGAAGGTTCGTTTATGCTTGAGTCGATTAAATAACGGTTATAATTTTGCGTATTTACAGTCTCATTAGAGCGACGGAGAAAGAGACCGCGCGCGCGATAGAAATCAACGCGATAGAAATCAAACGGTAAAATTAAAAAGGCGTTTAAATAAAAAAAAGTCCGAATTAAAAATCCGGACTTTTTTTTGATTCCTTACGGATTGCAGATCCGATTAGATTTTGGCGTTATAAAGTTCTTTTTAGTAAGAGCCGAGCCTTTTAAGCTTCTACTATCCTCCGGATAGCTGTAACTATAAGACGTCTCTTCGCGGTAAAATTCGGTCTCGGTACCGTAGTAACGGTATAAAAATTTATTTTCCAGTTTATCGCCGAGACTCATGGAGTATATGGATTCGTTAATAAGATTATTATCTTCGTTGTAAGCATATGTTCTGTACGATTGAGTTTTACCGCCGGAATAAACCGATCTCATTGTTTTGTTTCCATTGGAGTCGAACTGATACTGTATCATATCGCAAAGATCTCCGGAAACGTCAAAACTCTGCTGTAAATAGTGCATTTTATCGGAGTCGTTCCTCCAGAAAAACTTATAGGTTATAGTAGTTTCATAATCAGGGTAATCCATAGTAGCATCGGTATAATCGGCGGATACCTTATGGTACTTTATCTCTTCTATATATTGTCCAGGTATTGCCGGGTTGTATGTACAGGTATACTCCTCAAATTTGTTCGCTTCTATCTGTTCGGCGCTGTTATAGTACGTCTCTTTTATATAATGGTCGCCGCTTGCGTCGTAAGTCGAAGTTCTGCTCTCTAAAACTTCTTCGGCGGAATCTTTTAAAACGAACGTCAGATAGTTGCCTTTTTCGTTATAAGTCGCGTCATAACTTTGCAAAACAACGTTGTTCTTATCGAGAACTTCCCCTTTAATAATACATCGAAAACGGGGGTCGTTGGAATCTACGATACTGGCGTCGTAAGTATATTTGTACTTGCCCTGATAGGAGGAGTCGCTCGTCGTCTCTGAGCTGTAAGAGAGAACCTCGGTATCTCTACCATGTTCGTCGTAATAGTAAACTGAATATTCGCCCAATGTTCCGTCGGCGAGATAGTACCAAGAAGCAATATTTAAGTCGGTAGTTCCGTCGTATTTTTCGATATATCTTTCGATCAGACTCTCTTTAAAAGGGTCCGACGTCGTACTAGCCGGCGACGGACTATCGGTATTTTCCTCGGGTTGAGGCGGGCAACTCAATAGTATCGTCGTTAATAGCGCAATAGTAATAAAAAAAATCGTTACTCTTTTCATGTCGTTCTCCTTTATCATTGAATTATATAGTCAGAATTCGGAGAATAGTTCAAATAAGAATCGTTAACATTCGCTCTAGAGCCGTACGCTCTGCCTGACAATTCGTATATCGGGAATTCTTTCGAGAAAAGCTCTTTCTCCCACTTTCCGTTAAGCAACGAGGCTTCTCCCTCTGCAAAAACGCCGATACTTCCCGAACCTTCCGCCGATCCCCACATGCTGAATCTTGGATTATTTCTAGTCGAGTAGTTAAACCCTGCCGCTAATTTGGCGTTAAATCGCAGATAAGGTCCTCCGCCGGCTTCCATTTCAAATATATTGAAGCCGAATAGCTCAACAGAAGCTCCCAGGTATAGTTTTTGTTTGAATCTAACGTCGGCTTCAAGCGTCAATTTGTTGTTGATTTCGAAGTTCGTCGTAGACCACCCTCTGGCGTTAACGGGCCAACATACGACCGTAAAACCGTCGAGACCGCACTCCGCGCCGGCGTTTCCGTCAATTCTGATGTACAATTCATCGGTTAAAGTCAGAGCGCCTGTTACGATAGTTTTTGTATAAAGTCCGGCGCTGGAGTTAAATCCCGGACTAGGCGAACCGTAAGCGACTAACGGTATCGCTTTCGATTCCCATGTTTTCTCAAATTCCGCTTTGACTGTACCGTTCAATCTTATATCATACCATAAATGCCCTCTGGCGTAACCCTGTACGTATCGCCATTCCCATTTCCACCATTTCCACGTCCCCTTAGTGTCAAGGTATGAGTATGGAAGTCTCCCCCCTATACTGAGTCCGGCGTCAATGTTTGCTTGGGCGACTAGCGTAAGCTTCATATTTTTAGCCGGAGTAATTACTTTTTCTAAACCTACGCTGACCCTTTCTCCCTCTCTGTCAAGAGGCGATACGGTCGCTCCCTCAGGGAGAGATTCGGGTAAAAGATTTTCTTGCGAAAAATATATAGTTTGCGTCGGAATATCGTAGAATTCAAAAACTTCTCTTAAAAGCGGCTGTACCGTATCGATAAAAATTTCGTCGCCGTCTACCTGGATTCCTACTACTTTTTTAGCTATTCCGTCGACGTCTATGAAGATACTGCCGACTTTTAGATCAAGAGGCGAGTAATGGACGAGAACTCCGCTTCTAACGTTGTCCATCAATCCGTCTTCTCTGAAGTCTATAACGTTATTGTTGAAATCGACTATGGTATCTCGAAAACCGGAATATGCCGATGCAAAATATGGAATTGATAATAAAACTACTAAAAATACTAATACTTTGTTATAAAGTCTCATTTGTCAACCCCCTTTGCTATAATATTTCCGTACGAGTCCGTTTGAACTACGCCGACTACGTTATCGTCGCTGTCGTAGTAGTAATCTACCGTTAAGACCGAGTTTTTACCTCTCGAATCAGATCTTGTTTTAATCTTTTTAACGACCTTATCGCCGGCTCTGGTTTCGGTCGTGGTAATGCCGATTATTTCTGTTCCCGTTATCGAATTTGTCTTTACGACGGTCGCTAAGTCTTTGTCGTTGCCGTAAATATATTCTCTTTCGATTAAAGCGCCGCTTTTATCGACGTAGGAACTATTTGTTACAAGATTATGTTCGTTTACTTTGTGTACCGTATAATTGGTTCCGCTTTTGATAGTAACGGTTTTTACCTTTGTCGTATCGTTAATTTTGCTCATAGAATCCGGAGTTTTCTCGACGGAACAACTGCAAACAAAAACGAAAACGATAAAGAGATATAAAAATTTTGACATACATTGTTCTCCTTGATGCGTATTAATCTGTGAAAAGAGCGGCTCTTATTCTATAACGGCGCTCTCTAACGGTATAGAAACAGAGCCGCGGTTGAATTTTGTTGTTCGGAGTTATTCCGATCTACGATTTGACGGGGGTTTTTTCATGCCGCCCACTCCGCCGGACACGTCGTCAAGTTTTTTCTCGTCTAACTCCTCGTTTTGCTCCTCGATAATCTTACTTTTCTTATCTTCGCATTTTTTTTCTTGGTCTTTTTTTAGCATATATAGCTCCTTAAAATTATATTTCAAACAAGCGACGCTTGTTAGATTTAGATTCTATTTATTTTGCATTCTAGTCAACATTCTGTGAAATCTGTCTCCCGCCATAGACACGTTTTCAAAAAACATCATATTATTTTCTAAGTTGATCTCTTCGTCCATGTCTTCTTCCTTTATACCGTTTAAAAGCGCGGTCATAGTTCTCAATCTGTCTGCAAGAAAAATCGATATCGCTTTGTAAAATCTATGCCCGAATCCTTGATCCACTTTTATCTTGTTTTCAAGTTTAGTTTTTAATATGGAGTAAACGGACGAGTTCATCTCAGACCTAACCGTTGCGTTCGGCGGAGTCGAATCGACAAACGACATTTCGCCGATGAAGTCTCCGCACAACAGCTCGGCAATTTTCTTATCTTCATTTTCTCCGGTTAAAACGGAAAATTTACCATCCAGCGCTATATATATATATTTGACCTGATTTCCTTTTTTTATCAGAATTTTGCCCGGTCCGATTTTTTCGTTATCGCCGTTATTTATCAGCCACTCCACGTCTTTGTCGTCCAATTGACCGAAAATGTACAAAACTTTTTTCATAATAGCGCCCCTCTAGTTTAAGGATAATACTATTTTAAATTTTTTTCAACAATTTTATTAATTTTTTCTAAAAATAATGCTATATTGGCAGAGTAAATACGGATTATTAAATAATGCAAAATAAATTTAGAAAAAGGGTTTGAAAATATTGTCGTTAGTATCCGATAATAAAATAACTCTAATAAAACAACTCGAGTTTATACGATCAAGGAGTCGTTTATGGATAAATCAATTTTCAGAAAGGTGTCTCTTGAGCGGCTCTCTTCGCCTGAGAAAATAGACCAACTTTTGTATATAACAAATCCGTACGCTTGGGTTTCCTTATTTGGAATATTATTGATATTAGCGTTTGTTATTATATGGAGTTTTTTTGGAGAAATTCCGGTAGAGATTGAAGGCAACGGAATGTTGATGAAAGCGGGCGGCGTTATGAATATTAAGAATATTTCCAACTGCATAATCGAAGAGATAAATATATCTCCCGGAGATTACGTTAACAAAGGGAACGTTATCGCTAAAATTAAACGGATTGAAGAGGCCGACGCCCCTACGTCAAATTTTGTCAGCCCATATTCCGGGACAATTATAGAAGTAATGGTAAATCGGGGAAGTTTTATTCTGCAAGGAGAAGTCGTCGCCAGCGTCGAGCCGGCCAACCAAACCGCTAACCCCAAAGATATTCGAGCGATAATTTATATACCTATTTCAGAAGGTAAAAATATAGAGGTCGGTATGAGCGCTTATATATCGCCCTCGACGGTAAAAAAAGAGGAGTACGGGTATCTGCTTGGAAAAGTATCCAGCGTTTCGTCGTATCCGGCGACGTTTCAAGGAATGATGAAAATCTTTGGAAATGAAAGCATTGTAAAGAGCCTATCGTCGTCGGGACCTGTTATCGCGTTGGAAGTCGAACTCTTTACTTTAGCCAGCGCTCCAAGCGGTTACGCATGGTCGTCTAAAAAAGGTCCCGATACGAAAATATTGGGGGGAACGATCTGTTCCGGTTACGTTATTGTCGAAAAAAAACGTCCGATTTCTTTTGTTATCCCTATATTAAAATGAGCTATTGTTAGTAGGATAAGAGGCGCGGGAGTAAAATGAGCAAAAAGTCAAAATTAGTAAAAGTTCCGACTATTCTTCAAATGGAAGCCGTTGAATGCGGAGCGGCGTCTCTGTCTATGATTCTTTCATATTACGGAGTCTATATCCCTTTGGAACAGTTAAGAGTGGAGTGCGGCGTATCAAGAGACGGCTCGAAAGCAAGCAATATCTTAAAAGCGGCTAATAAATTCGGTTTAATCGGAAAAGGTTACAGAAAAGAGCCCGAATCGCTGAGGAAAATACAGTTTCCGGCAATAATTCATTGGAATTTCAATCATTTTGTCGTTTTAGAGGGTTTTAGAAAGAATAAAGTCTATTTAAACGACCCGGCTTACGGCAGAAGAATAATATCGACGGAGGAGCTGGATCAGTCGTTTACCGGAGTGGCGTTGACTTTTTCAAAATCGGAAAATTTCAAACGATTCGGAATAAAAGAAAATCCGGCTAAATCGATATTTAAAATTCTTTCCGGCTCAAAAACAACTCTTTTATTTATTATTTGCGCCGGACTCGCATGTATAATACCGGGAATAGCCGTTCCCGTTTTTTCAAAAATATTTATCGACAATATACTCCTTAGAAATCTAAATGGTTGGGTAATTCCATTACTGTTTGGTATGACGCTTACCGCTTTAGTCAGAGGGGCTTTAGCGTATTTTCAAAAATCGTTTTTAGTAAAACTAAAAACTAAACTGGCGTTATCGGGATCGGCAAAGTTTTTAAGGCAGACGCTTAGGCTGCCGATAAATTTTTTCTCGCAAAGATATGCAGGCGAGATAGTCGATAGGGTAGAGACCAACGATAATATTGCCGACAACCTGACGGGAGAATTGCTCGGTTCGATTATCGATTGCATAACGATCTTATTCTATTTGGCAATACTTCTATCATACGATATATCTTTAACCTTAATATGCGTATTTATAGCGTCGATAAACGTTATATTTTTGAAAATCTCGTCGGAAAAACTAAAAATCGGTAATCTGAAATTATTACAAGATAAGGGGAAAGTTATCGGAGTGTCGATGGGGGGACTACAAACGATAGAGACTCTAAAAGCCGGCGGCGGCGAAAACGATTTTTTCCAGAAATGGTCGGGATATCAGACAAAATTATTAAATTCGGAACAGGAGTTGGAGAGGTTTAATTTGATATTTTTATCCGTCCCTCAGCTTTTGGCGATGTTGAATACCGCCGTTATTCTTACGCTCGGCGGCTTTAGAGTGGTCGACGGGCTTATGACTCTCGGAGCTCTCGTCGCTTATCAAAGTCTTATGTCGAGTTTTCTTGCGCCGATCAACCGCATTGTCGGATTAACCGTCGATTTTCAAGAATTAACCGGCGATATCAATCGAGTGAACGACGTGTTGAACCATAAAACCGACGAAAGTTTTCGCGAAATTAAGGATCATGCTTTAGATAAATATGACAAATTAGAAGGAAATTTGGAGCTTAAAAACGTCTCTTTTGGCTATAATATTCTTGAAGAGCCATTAATTAAGGATTTCTCGTTATCTTTAAAAGCCGGCTCCAGTATAGCGCTTGTCGGCGGCTCCGGTAGCGGTAAGTCGACCGTATCGAAATTAATTTCCGGCTTATACAAACAGTGGTCAGGCGAGATTCTTTTTGACGGAATACCCGCCGAAACTATATCAAAAGACGTTTTATCCGCTTCGATCGCTATGGTAGATCAGGATATATCGATGTTTGAAGGGACGATTAAGGATAATATATCGCTTTGGGATACTACGATTAAGGACGAGGATATCCTAAGGGCGGCGGAGGACGCGGTAATGGACCGGGATATTCTACAAAGACCGGGCGGGTACTCTTATATGATCGAAGAGGGGGGGAGAAATTTCAGCGGCGGTCAGAAACAGCGGCTTGAAATTGCCCGGGCGCTTGCCGTTAATCCGAGAATTCTCATCATGGACGAAGCTACCAGCGCGCTCGATCCAAAAACGGAAAAAATAATAAACGAAAACGTCGGAAGAAGAGGGTGTTCGCTTTTAATTATCGCTCACAGATTGAGCGCCATACGGGATTGCGATGAAATAATAGTTATGGATAGAGGGGTAATCGTAGAGAGGGGAACGCATGAAGAATTGATGAAAATCGACGGAAAATACGCCGAATTAATTAAGACGCAGTAGGAATATTTATGGAAAACACAAAAATTAGCGATTTTTTTAATACGAAAGCAAATAACGTCGATAATCCGGTTGTTTTTAACGATTCTTTTAAAATATGGTTTATTATAAAAGGTAAAATCGATATATTTTTAGTAAAAATAAAAGAGGGAGTCGCCTACGGACGCCGCAAATATCTTTTCACGCTCGAGGAGAATAGTTTTATTTGCGGATATTCTTCGATAGAGCGCGGCGAAGAATACTCTTTGATCGGCGTAGGCTCTCGCGACGCAAGAATAGCGGAAATAGATAGGGATAGCGCTCAAAAGTTTGCGGACGCCGAGAAAAATGACTTTGTATCGAAGTTTATTGATAATACTATTATCAAATTATATTGTCAGATCGTTAAAAATAAAGATCAAAAAAAATATAGAACTCTCGACGGCGCGCAAACGATGGAGTTGGAGAAAGAGGAAATCGTCTTGATAGAAGAGGGGGTAAAATGGATAAAGCATACCTCCGGCGAATCGCGCCTTTTAGGCGCGGACGACGTCTCTTTTAAGACGGGCGACGACTTTTTTCCCATACCTCATTCATACTACATTAAATGTATGGCGGATTCGACGATTATTCTCCAAAATACGAACGAGACGATCGCCGATAACGCTTTTATCGATAGAATACTATCGGTATTTGTCAAAATTCTTATTTGGTTTTTAAATAAGAGCAGGATGGACGACGAGGAAGAGAGAGAGAGAATTCAGAAAAAAATTGATCTGGAAAAGCAGATATTGCAAAGTTCGCTAAAATCTCTATCGGAAGTTATGAATCCTCGTAAAGATAGCCGGGAGCTCGATAACGACGAAGATATAATCGGCGTTATGAAGGTCGTCTGTAGACGTTTAAATATGGATTTTAAGATCCCGCCCGGCGTAAAAATTGATTTAAATTCGCTTGCCGCGGCGTCGAATCTGCAAATCCGTAAGGTTGTTTTGAAAGATAAATGGCATACGTCGGACAACGGGCTATTAGTCGGATTTCTCGATTCGGCTTACGGCGCTTCAAAGACTGAAAATCAAGATGTTCCCGTCGCTCTCATACCGAGCGCTCGCGGCTGTTACAAGATTTATAATCATTCGACCGGTAAAACCGTAAAAGTCGACGCTCAAACGGCGCATTCGCTAAAATCAACCGCGTATATGTTTTATAAGCCGTTGCCGGATAAAAAACTAACGACTAAGGATCTGTTTTTATACGCATTCGAAGGGGTGTGGAAGTATGATCTCATGGTTATGGCGCTTTCCGGAGTTTTCGGCGGAATATTAAGCGTTATTTTCCCGATAATAACCGGCGCGTTGTTTAATTCGATAATTCCCAGAGCCGACAGGAGCGGATTAATTTACGTAGGAATTCTACTTTTTGTCTGTATTTGTTCGGGGATGATTTTTCAAATTACAAAAGTTTTTACGATGTTGCGAATCGAGACCAAAATGGATTCCTCTTTACAAGCGGCGGTATGGGATAGATTGATAAATCTTCCGACGGATTTTTTCAAAAAATTTACTTCGGGGGATCTTGCGCAAAGAGCCAACGGTATCGGCGAGATAAGACGCGCCGTATCGGGGGGAGCAATAACCTCCGTTTTGGCGGTATTTTTCTCAATATTTAATCTGATTTTACTTTTTTTCTACGACTCAAAACTCGCATGGATTGCCGTTTTATTAGCCGTAATCTTAATATTCGTTACTTTGATTTTGGGAATCAAATCCACCGCATATTTGAGAAAAATTGTCGAATACGAAGGTAAAATCTCCGGTAAATTATTGCAGATAATTAACGGTATAGCAAAATTTAGAACGTCTCATTCTGAAGAGAAAGCTTTTGCGCTCTGGGCTGAAGATTTTGCTAAAAAACGAAAATTTCAATATAAATCCGATAATATTCTCTCTTACGTTAGTATTCTTAACATTATATTTCCGTTGGTAGTTTCGACGATTTTGTTCTTTTTTGTTTCGATCGGCGGTCTTGATAAAATGCCCGTTGGCAATTTTATAGCGTTCGTCGCCTCGTATAATATGTTTCTTTCGGCTTTGTTGGAGTTATCAAGGAATTTTATCAAAAGTTTAACTATCGTTCCTCTATATGAAAGAGCTCTGCCTATTCTTGAAACAATTCCGGAGAGAGATAAAACGAAGTCCGATCCGGGAGTTCTGGAGGGAAATATTGATTTTAATCGGGTAACTTTCAGATACTCGAGCGCTTCTCCCGCGATTATCAAAAATATCTCGCTAAAAATAAAAAGCGGTCAGTTTGTAGCGATAGTCGGACCGTCCGGGAGCGGAAAATCTACTTTGATGAGATTAATTCTTGGATTTGAGAAAGCCGAATCCGGGTCGATTGCGTTCGACGGACAGGATATTTCCACTATCGACTTAAGAAAAGTAAGAAAGCAGACTGGGGCCGTTCTTCAAAACGGCAAATTAACTGCGGACGATATTTATTCGAATATCGTCGGTTCGTCAAGCGACCTGACTTTAGACGATGCGTGGAGCGCCGCGGAGACGGCCGGTCTAGCCGACGATATTCGCGAAATGCCGATGGGGATGCATACCGTTATTAGCGAAGGGGGCGGAACTCTCTCCGGCGGACAAAGACAGAGACTATTAATCGCCCGCGCAATCGTAAAAAAACCGAAAATCTTATTATTTGACGAAGCGACAAGCGCTCTCGATAATAAAACTCAAGCGCTAATCAGCAAAAGTATTGAGAAACTTAACTGTACGAGAGTCGTTATCGCTCACCGCCTAAGCACGATAATCAACGCCGATAAAATATTTGTTTTGGTAAACGGAGCGCTTGTCGAAGAGGGAACATACGAAGAGTTAATCGCGCAAAACGGTTTTTTTACCGAACTGGCGAAAAGACAAATAGCGTAATAAGTTCGTCTGTTGATTCAGCGTTATATATTATTGGCTAAGTATGCAGTTTCTCGCAGCCCCGACGAGGCTGTAGTATTATTATAAAATTTTTATCCGTCGACGCCGTATATAACGTCCGATTTAATAGAGGAGGCGTGAATTTCAAATCCTTTGATGAGACCGTTAAGTATCTGAGCCTGCCCGGATAAGTTTGCTATAGCCTCTTTCATATTTTGAGTGTCGCTGTTTATATTTTTAGTTAAGTCGTCGATTTTACTAACGCTATCTTTTAGACTTGTCGTCGTATCCGATTGAGCGTTAATATCGTGATTTATATTCGACATTATATCTTCCGTAGACTTGATAGAGGATACAATTTTAGCCAGCGCTTTTTTAGCTTTCTCGCTCGCTTCTACCCCTTTTGCTATCGATTCTACCGTAGTTTCTACCGTTTGATATATTGTTTTTGTCGCTTTGGAGCTGGATTCCGCTAAGTTTCTGATTTCCGACGCAACGACTCCAAATCCTTTCCCTTCTTCGCCTGCGTGAGCCGCTTGTATAGCCGCGTTGAGAGCCAGTAAGTTTGTTTCGTCGGCAATATCGCTTATAAAATTCATAGTTGCGATAATTTTTTCAGACATCTCATTAATAGTATTCATCTCCTCGATAAGCAGTAATATCTCAACCGAACTGTTGTCCGCCTCCATTATTGAGGTTTTTGTATTCTCATAAGCCGATTCAACGTTATTTTTAATGTTTTTCATAGATTCGTTCAAAGAAGTCGCCGATCTGTCAATTTTTATTACGGCGTCTTCCTGTTGATCCGTTTTATTTGCCATAGACGACGCAAAATAGCTTAGAGCGTCCGAATTGCCTACCATATCCAGAACGGAAAGTTCTACTCTTGTTACCATATCGGACACCTCTTTTATAACTCTATCGATAGGATTAGATAGAGGTCCCAGAGATTTTTTTAGCTCTTCGTCGTTTTGAATATCAAAAGACAACTTGCCCTTTGCTATTTCATATAGTATGCTCTCCGCCCCTTTGATTTTTGAATTTGAATCGACAACCGAGACGATATATACGTAAAACGAGGTAATTAAGGCAAAAATCAGGTAGAATGGAATAATAATAATCAAATTCCTTATAAAAAAAGATAAAACATACAAGGCGGAAAAAATAAGAATCGGAAGCAATCCGTATTTCAAAAAAACAACAATCCGGTTTTTTATTTTTGAAGTTTTCGTATTTTTTTTTATCTCTTTAGAACCGCCGTTTTTCTTCGATTTTTGCTCTTTTTTTTCCTCTTTCGGCGAATCTTCTTCAAGCGCAAGAGGGGAGCGCTCTTCGGTTTTTTCAGATTTTTCCTCGGCTAATTGAGCCTGCAACTGTCTAATAAAATCTTCTTCATCGCCGGGGTTAAACGACATTCCGTCCTGTATATTGCTCATTAATTTGTCTCCAGATTACATATTTAATTAATTATCGGTATAAGTAAAAAAAAATTATACATTATTCTCAACAATCTTAAATTCAAAATTTATCGTATCGCCTTTAAATTTTGTCGAAAACGCCTCAAAAATATTTAATAGTTCGTTATCCTGTTTATAATATATCAAATATTCAAGTTTCCTAACCTCTTCGCAAGCTCCCATTTTGTTTAAGTCGCTTTTGTAGGTCGATACCAAAAAGCTGTGTTTGATACCTTTTTCTGCGAAAAACCGTTCAACCGTTTCCTTAGAGGTTATAAAATTTTCCGAAATTTTTACGGTTAAGCGTATTTTTTTGCGCTTATCTATAAACCTTTTTGTCGAGATAAAAATTGCGGTAATAAAAAATATCGAAATAGCGGATAATACGTAATTGCCTAATCCGATTAAAAGCCCGTTGATAATTGCGAAAAGAATAAACGTTATCCCTTTTTGATCGGTCAAAATCGAGCGAAATCGAACGATGCTAAGCACGCCGAATATACCGAAAAAGATCGCTACTCTTCCCCCCTGCATTCTCATTATTACGGTCATTAATACCGAAAGCGCCGGTATAATCTGGGTCAAAGTAACATCCCTTTTTGATCTTTCCGCGCTTAAAATATAGATTAATGATATAATCGCTCCGGTTAATAAGGAAAGAGCTACGTTTATAATGGAAGCGAGACTTAAAAATTGAATATTCAGACCGGATCGGTCTAAAGTCAGGGTTTCGAGGAATTTTTCAAAATCGTCCACAATATTACTCCAAACATTGCGCTGCGCGGAAAACCGCCGGATACGTAATAATAATTTTTTTTTATAAAAAAATCAATCAATTCTTACGCTGTTCCAGAATGCGTCGTTTTTATTATTGACGATAAGTCCCTTGTATCTGCCGCTCATCGATATTATATAAACTCTGCTATCGCATTTTAGATAAACGGATCTTTGAAAGATGTTGTTTTTGCCGTAATTGTAAGCAAATTGATACGAAATGAATTCGATTTTTTTATCTTCAAATCCAAACGGCGTCCATTTTTCGTCGTATCTTATTTTTACCTGACTTTTTAAGATTTCCTGATCAAATTCGGCAAAATCTTTTAATTTGGCGTTTGGATAATCGTCGTTGTGCCTAATCGCAATAATAAACGGGCTTGTAAAAGCCGAAGTCCCTTTTTCTACGATCATATTATCGTACTTATACGAACGGGCTTCGTTTGGGGACTCTTCCATATCTTCGGGAACGTCGTATCTGAATCCCGTCCTTATTGTAGTCGTCGTAGTGGTCGTCGTTGTCGAAGTCGAAGTAGAAGTTGTAGTAATTAACGCATATGTCGTCGTAGTCTCTATCGTCGTAGTCGTTGTCGAAGCGGAAGTAGAAGTAATTGACGCATATGTTGTAGTCGTAGGTTCTACAACGTTCTCTTTCGACGCGCAACTAAAAAAGATGGCAAGTATTATTAATAGAAGCAATATTTTGTTCATAATTTCTCAATTTCCGTTTTTATTAATATTCGGTTAGAATTAAAATATTATTATGCATTATAAAATAAATCTTGAAATTTATTATCAATATTATATACTCGGGTCTTGAAAGTATGTCTGCGGTTTTTAAAACGGCGGTATCTTTCGATGGAATTTGATTTATAGAATTGAAAATAGGGCGGCGTTATGATATTTATAGGTTGCGATCACGGCGGATATGAATTAAAAATGGAGATTTATAACTACGTTAAGGGCGAAATGAGGCTTGATATAACCGATATGGGGTGTTTTTCGAAAGATTCGGTAGATTATCCGGACATTGCGGAGGTTGTAGCTAAGAGCGTTTTGGAGAAAAACGGCGTAGGCATATTAATTTGCGGGACGGGAGTGGGAATATCGATAGCGGCTAATAAAATAAACGGCGTTCGATGCGCGCTTTGTTCGGAGGAGTACTCGGCTCGGATGACCAGAAAGCATAACGACGCAAATATACTCGCTCTCGGCGGCAGGACTACCGGAGTAGAGTTAGCAAAAAGTATCGTAAATACGTTCTTGACTACCGGTTTTGAAGGGGGAAGACATCAAAAAAGGGTAGATAAAATCAGCTCCCTTGAGAAAAACAGTAGTTTATGAGAAAAATTATCAAATTCTCCTTAATAAAAGAGAGCGTTGAGAAACTTTTTATCGAGGCAAACTATATACTTTCTCGCGACGTTAGGGACAAAATTGACGAGTCGATAAATATTGAAACGGACGCTAGAGCTAAAGAGATACTAAGGATTATTAAACAAAATTACGAGATAGCGGAGGAGGGGATTTACCCGATATGCCAGGATACCGGCATGGCGGTTGTTTTTCTTGAGATCGGGGCCGACGTAGAGATCGAGGGCGGTTTTATTAATGACGCTATTGCCGAGGGGGTCCGGCGGGCTTACGACAAGGGGTATCTTCGAAAATCAGTCGTCGCAGATCCGTTGAGAAGGGAGAACAGTAATACCAATCTCCCGCCGGTTATATATACCGAAATGGCAAAGGGGGATAGACTAAAAATATCCGTTATGCCGAAAGGATTTGGGGCGGAAAATCAATCCAAGCAGAAAATGATGACTCCGACCTCTTCGACGGACGATATTATAGAGTTTGTTGCAAACGGAGTTATTGCGTCGGGGGGCAAGGCGTGTCCTCCGTCGGTCGTAGGAGTAGGAATAGGAGGAACTTTCGAATACTCCGCGTATCTCTCAAAGAAGGCGCTCTTACTGCCTTTAAACGTTAAAAATCCGGATCCTTACTACGCAGAAATGGAGAGGGAGATACTTCGGAAAATTAATACGAGCGGAATCGGCAGTCAGGGACTTGGCGGAGCGGTATCCTGTCTGGGAGTAAAAATCTTGACTTATCCGACTCATATAGCCGGACTTCCGGTAGCTTACAATTACTGTTGCCACGCATGCAGACACAGCTCGATAGAGCTATAATTTTTTTCTCATAAATAATGATTTATAAAATAGAGATAAAATTTCAAATCCGACAAATAGGACGACTGAAATAATTATTACAAACATTATAAAGTAAAAGTTAGAAAATTCCTTAATGGTGGATAATATTATATTTTCGTAATCTGATATGATATCCCATGTGTTAAATCGGTAGAATCTCCCTAGAAATATACCGATCGACATAAAAAAAGGATTAAGGATTTTTATTATCAAAATAATTATTGAATTCCAGCGAAATTCGGTCAAAAGACGTATCATATTCTGAAACGCAAGAACGTACATGCTAAATCCTATGAATATAAAAAGAAAGAATTGAGGTATCAGAAAGACAATAATATCGTTATCCGTGAGTTTGAAGTATCTGTAATCCTTGATCTGTCTTACCAGATGAATTATGTCGGTTAAAACATAAGGCGCGTTTGGAAGAAAAAAGTAGAATAGCGCAATGCCGAGAGCCAGCGGAAGTCTGATCATAGACGGTTTTTCCCAGAATTTACGCCTAAATACTACAAGCGAAATAAGAAAAGGGATCACGGCTAAAAATAGATTCCACCCCATCCATTTTAAATTATCAAAAAATACCGAAAGCATATTTATTCTCTTAACCGCTGATTTATTTGATACAATATTAATACGATATTGATAATTAATCAATAAAAAATGAAAAATTGTTTTAAAAATGTCATTATTATGAGAATATAACTCGATACTATAACGATAAATAATTATAATGGAAATACGATGAACGCCGGCTTTATTAACATTGAAGGAGCGATAGATACTCTTTTCGGAGCAGATATTTTTCTAATTTCTTACGATAAAATAAAAAATATCAATCCTAAAAGAGTTAAAGAACAATTTAGAAAGAGAGCTAAACAATTTCACCCCGATAGAGCCGAAATCCTCGGCATAAACGAATCGCAACTTTGCGAAGAATTTAAAAAGATAAACGAAGCCTATCTGTCTATAATGAAAGCGATCAAACTTGATCTTTTATCGGGAACTCAGACGCATGCGCGGAGGTCTGCCAAACTTGATAACGTTTATAGCGGAGTTATGCCGAAACGAAAATTGCGTTTTGCCGAGTATCTCTATTACAGCGGGATTATTCCATGGAAGTCGATAATTGAAGCTCTTGCGTGGCAATATCGGCAAAGACCCAGAATCGGCGAAATTGCCGTTGAGATGAACTTTTTGGATAGGGAAGCCGTTATTGAGGTTATTAAGAATATGAGATTTAGCGAAAAATTTGGCGAAGCGTGCCTTAGAATGGGATTATTAACTCAATTTCAACTTAATATAGTTATTGGAAACCAAAAAAGACTTGATAAGCCGATTGGTAGATATTTTGTCGAACAAAATTACCTTTCTCAAAATGAAATTAATAAATTGCTTGAAGAGAACAGAAAACATAATCTAAAAATATATACTACAATATAGTTATTTGTTATTCCCCAAAAAACCGACTGATTAAGTAATTTGTAAAAAAATAAATTTACATTAAAATATTATTTTAGTATAATGGACAAGTAAAGATTGAATATTAACGGAGATATAAGATGGATAAAACGATAATTGTCGGAGCCGGATTAGGCGGTTTGACGACGGGAATAATGTTGAAAAAAGCGAGACCGGACGACGAAGTTGTAATTTACGACGCCAACAAACATCCGGGGGGATTTTGCAACGCATATCAGAAAGCGACGACTCATAACGGTGAAAAAATTGTTTATACCGTGAATATACCTCTTATTACGGGCGATTTTTCCGAAGGGGCTCCGTTTGATAAACTTATGAAGTATATGGGAGTTAAAAATATTAATTGGAGAGCGGTGGAGAATTTCTTTTTATATCATCCTGAAAATGATAAACCGTTTCCATTTACAAAAAAAGGTTATCTTGATATTTTGAAACTTGCGCGTAACGACAAGGAGGCGAAAAGTTTAAAAAAGTTTTTTGATAAAATAAATTCTTTTTATAACGATTTGATGTATAAAGCCCATCTTCCGCCGACTCTCTTTCAAGCGCTGAAGATGATGTTTACCATTCCCGGAACGGTGTTTAGTCTGTTGTTTGATAAGCCTTATTTAAAAACGATAAAAAAACTTGGAATTAAAACCAAGACTATTCAGGAGATTCTTTGCGTTCCCGAAGCGTTTATGGGGGTCGACGTCGATAAAGTATCGGCTATGGGCGAAATGTGTATGATACAGAGTTTTTTACAGGAAAACTCCGTTCAACCTGCGGGAGACGATACGTTTCAGACGCTCGCCGATAACTTCGCCAAACGTTTTGAAGAGCTTGGCGGGAAGCTGATTTTGAATACGAGAGTCGATAGCGTAAAATTTGAGGGTAATAAGGCGGTCGGAGTCGTCGTAGGCGGGGAATTTATCAAATCCGATAACGTTATTCTTTCCGTGGCTCAGGACGTTATAAAACCGTTGATTTTAGCCGGTTCGCATATACCTAAAGTAAAAAGTTTGATTAAAAAAATTGATAAACTTCAAAATCCCAACTCAGATTATTACTGTTACTACCTTATAGATAAAAAAACGGTCGACGAGAATCCGGTATTAACGGAATTTGCGTATCATATTTATAAACTTCCTGAGGGAAGAGACGCGACAAATTGGAAGTTGGCTTTATGGATTCCACCAAGGGTCTACAACGACAAGTATTACATAATGGAATGCGTTATGACCGAGCAGAGTCAGGAGAAAATTGATTGGTGGATCGACCTTAGAGCGAAGGATTATAAACAATATACGGAAGAAAAAAATAAAATGGCCGAAAAGTATTTGGAGATTATCAAAGAGGTAGAGCCTATATTCAAGAAGAATCCTCCGATTAAGAACGTTCTCGCTTATACGCCGGCGTCTTACATTCAATACGGCTCGAAATATCCTATATGCGGTATCGCTCAAACGCCGGATAATTACGGTATGAATAGAATGACGCCTAAGATTTTGTCGAATCTCTTTTTATCAAGCAGCGCGGTATTTGCCGGCGGGCTTTGGGGCGCCGTAGCCGGCGGATGGCAGGGCTTTGTAGCGTTCTATAAGGAAGTTTACGGGATAGAAATAGGCAACAGGGACGTTATGTATAAGCCCGGCGCTAAGAATTTGCCCTAAGTAGTTTTTTACTTTGCGTAAATAATTATTTTTTGACGCATACGCGCCGCGCTCTGACGAAGAAATTGACACATATGCGTCGCTCCTCGATGAAAAAAATGACACATATGCGCCGCGTTGCTCCTTGATGAGAAATTGACACATATGGAGCTGCATGCGTCTCGCCGCGCCCCGATGAATAAATTGACACATATGGAGTAACATACTCGCCGCGTCGCTCCCTGATGAGAAATTGACACATATGGGACGCGTCGCCCCTCAATGAAAAAATTGACACATATG